>NZ_JBIVHU010000006.1:144837-481423 GCF_044749345.1 Streptomyces sp. NPDC089424 | reverse complement strand
GGCGCGGTCGCGAAGGTGCTGGGCACCACGGCGAAGGTCATCGACCCGATGACGTACATCGCCAAGGGCGCAGGCGCCGGCCTGTCCAAGATCGGCGACATCGCCACAAGCCTCAAGGGTGTCGGCAACATCGACATCCCCACCCTCCCGGACGGCTCCGTCCAGTTGCCCGACGGCCGTCTGATGGACCCGAACGGCAACCTCGTGACGCCGAACGGCGTCATCGACACCACGCCGGTCCCGCACGAGACCGGGCCGACGGTTCCGCACGGCACGACCACCCCGACGCTTCCGGCCCACTGGACGATCCAGGGCGCCGGCCAGCCGCCGGTGTACGCGGGCGTGCACGCGGGGGACGGCGTGCCGCACACGGTCGACAACGCCGCGCACCACAACGCTCCCGGCGGCCAGTTCGGACCGCCGCCCACGTCGACGCCGTACGGCCACGTGCCGTCACCGTCGGCCTACGACCACGCGCCGTCGCCGTCGGCGTACGACCAGACGCCGACCACCGCACCGCACACCGGCGGTGGTCACCCCGGCGGCACCCCCTGGTACCACCAGACCGCCGGGGCCAACCCGGTGCACGACTTCCCGGCCACGCCGCACACCGACACCCCCGGCCCGGGCGGCCACACCCCGGACGCCCCGCACGGACCGGGTCACGACCTCCCCGGCGGCGGTCACGCCGACGACGCCGCTCACGGCGCCGATCACGGGGACGACGCGGCGCACACCGGCGACCACACCGACCTCGGCGACCACACGGGCCTCGGGGACGACGTCGTGGACGGCGCCGCACACCACGGCACCGACGCCCCGGGCACCCCGCCCCACCAGGGCACGGACCTCCCGGGCAGCGGCACGGCAGAGCCCTTCGAGTACAAGCCCGTCATGTCGGCGGACGACTTCGACAACTTGGCCACCGACGCGGAGCGGCACGCGGTGGCGACGGCGGAGCTGGAGCGGGGGACGAACCCGTACCCGAGCTCCAGCAACCGTGCCGGACAGGAGTACGGCGACGCGTACTGGAACAACTACATCGACCAGCTCGACCCCGCCGCCAAGGATGCGCTGAACAAGTACAGCGACTTCTACTACACGCAGATCAACGGCCAGCTGCGGGACGGCACCGTACGGCCGCCGGTCACCGACATCGTCGACAACATGGACCGGGTGATGGGCACCCGCCCCGTACCGGAGGACATCATGGTCGTCCGCGGTACCCGGATCGACCACCTGGAACTGGACTCGCCGCTCGACATGCAGGGCGGGACCTACGGCGACGACGGCTACACTTCCACGTCGCTCGGCAAGGACCCGGCCTTCGAGCACCAGCCGGTGGTCATGCACTGGCGTGTGCCCAAGGGCACGCCCGCTCTGTGGATCGACTACATCTCCGCCAACAAGGGTGAGCGGGAGCTGCTGCTGGCGCGCGGCACGCAGTACAAGGTGACACGCGTCTTCATGGACTCGGCGGGCAAGTGGCACGCGTACGGGGAGGTCCTGCCGAGGTCGCACTGATCGGCCCTTGACGAGGGTGACGGGGCCGTCTTTGCGGATCGCGCAGACATACAGGAATGTGGACATCATGAGCAGCGAGCAACCACTCAACTCGCGTTTCGCGGAAGACCTGCAGATGAAGCAGGTGGCAGGTCCCGCGACGTACAACCGGAACACCGACGGACCGGTCGCGTACCTGGAGGTCGCCGACCGGGCCGGGACCGTCATCGGGTACGTGTGGGCGAACGACAAGGACGGCGCGGCCGGCTGGGTGGTGCCGCAGGGCCTTTCGCCGCAGGCCGTCAACGCCGGTGGGCGGTGGGTGCGGGCGTTGCGGGGTGGGCGGGCCCGTGAGCTGGCGCCGACCGCGCTGCTCACCGAGCTCGCGCAGGGCGGGAACGACAACGAGCACAGCCACGTCGTGCCGGGCTCCCGCACCGAGGCCCCGTCCCTGGCCGCGCTCAAGGAACTGGCTGCGGGAGGCTGATCCGTGCCGCAGGGCCCGACCAGCACACCCGACCCCGTGCACTACGTCACCGTCACCGCTCCCGGCGGCGAAACCGCCGGGTACCTCTGGGGCGATGCCGCCGGCGTCGGCTGGGTGCAGCGCCCGGTGGACGGCCTCGCGGGAGCGGAGTGGCACGAGAGGGCGCGGGAACTGCACGGACGTGGCCTGGCCCCGCGCGGCGTCCTCAGCCTGCTCAGCCGTGAACCCGGCATCGGCCCGGTCGCGCAGGCCCCTGATGTCGCCGCGATCGAGGACATGGCCCGACGCCCCGCCGCACCGGACCACGAGCGGCGCCCCCTCGACCAAGCCGGCGACGAGGCCTCGCAGGACCGGCCGGAACCCGCCGGCGACCGCGAGGGTTCCCTCCTCATGTGCAGGTTCTGCGGAGGTTCCCCCGCCGTGGACGTCGCCTTCCGGGCCCACCGCGGGCTCGTCGTCCTCATGGGGTTCAAGAAGACGGCCGGGCCCTTGTGCATGACCTGCGGGCTGGCCGTGTACCGGGCCTACACCACCCACACCCTCTGCGTCGGCTGGTGGAGCCCCCTCTCGCTGTTCGTCTTCGCGCCGTTGACGCTGGTCCGCAACGTCCTCGCGGTGCGCCGGGTGAAGCGGCTGCCCGCCCCGGGCCCGGGGACCCTCGGCCCGCGTCGCGACCCGGGCGTGCCGGTACGCCGGCGCCCGCGCGCGTACGTCGCCCTCGTCCCGGCCCTGTGGGTGCTCTTCATGATCGTCACAGGGCTGTCGGGAGGGGTGTGAAAAGCCGCGAGAGGCCGTCGCACCCCGGCTGTACGCATGGCGCGTCCATGTCTTATGTTGCGGAAGCGAAGTCAGGGGGAACCGCATGCCGCAGGAGATGAGTCTCACCGAGGTCGAGGCCGTCGCCCGCACCGCGCACGCCGGGCAGACGGACAAGGCCGGACGGCCTTACGCCGAGCACCTGTCGGCCGTCGCCGAAGGGGTGCGCGCACGGGGCGGGGAGGACGACCTCGTCGCCGCCGCCTGGCTGCACGACGCGGTCGAGGACGGGGCGCTCGGCGAGGAGTGGCTGACGCACGCCGCGCTGCCGCAGCGCACCAAGGACGTCGTCAGGGCCGTGACCAAACAGCCGGATGAGGAGCCGCAGGCGTACGCGCGCCGGATTCTCACCACCCCGGGGGCCCGGCTCGTCAAGGCCGCCGACCTCGCGCACAACGCGGACCCGGACCGTCTCGCCGTGCTCGACGAGCACACGGCGCGGCGGCTGACGCAGAAGTACGCCACCATGCGCGGCCTCCTCGGTCTCACCCCCGACGACTGACGCGCCCCCGGCGCGCGCACCCACGCACCGGACGGCAACGCGCCGACCGACGACGCACGCTTGACGAACGAACGAACGACGACGAACGAACGACGACGACGACCTCTACGGCACGGGACGACGACTGAATGGCACGGGACTACGACAGCCAACTGCTGGAGTCGGTGGCGGTGCGCCGGCGCCGGATGCGCGACGCGCTGCTGTTCGGCGCGCAGCGCGCCCGGCGCACGGCCGACGAGCGGCTCGGCAAGATCTTCGCGGGCATCGCCATCGCCGCCGTCCTGTGCGCCGGCTGCATCGGCTGGTCCTTCGTCCAGTCCACCCTCGCCAAGCAGCGGGCCGAGCAGGAGAAGCAGCGCCAGCAGCAGGAGCAGATGTACAACCCGTCGCCCGGCAGGTCCGCCGCCGACGGTGGGGAGAAGCAGTGAACCCGGTGTGCGTGACTGACGTGAGCACGTCGGCCGACGACGATGGCCGAAACGACGCGATGATAGGTTCCGGTGAGTGGTGAGCACATCAACGACGTCCCGGACTCAACTGAGCCGGGTCACCCTGGTCGGTGAGCGGCGACGCGCCGACATCGTTCTGCCCTCGGACACGCCGATCGGCCAACTGCTCCCCGACATACTGCAGTTGCTCGACGACCGGGCCGCCACCCGGCCGACCACACGGCAACTCATCAGCACCGACGGCTCGGTGCTCCCGCACGAGGCCACGCTGTCCTCGGCCGAGGTCCCGGACGGCGCCGTACTGCGCCTGGTGCGCGCCCACGCCGCTCCTCCCGCCCCGGTCGTGCACGACGTCACCGACCAGGTCGCCGACGACCTCGACCTGCGCGCCTGGCGCTGGCGTCCGGCCGCGCGCCGGGCCAGCGCCGGGGTGGCCACCTTCGCCTTCGCCGTGGCCGCGGCGGTGCTGGCCCGCCGGGAGTTCGGGCCGGAGTCCGTCGCGACCGCTCTGCTCGCCGTGACCGCCGTCTTCCTGATCGCCGGCGCGGTGGCGGCGAAGACCGGCGGCGGCAACGTGGCGCTCGCCAGCGCCCTGTTGATGGCGTCCGGCGGACTCGGCGTGCTCGCCGCCTGGACGACGGCCGACGCCTACGACTGGCCGGGCACCGCCCGGCTGGCCGGGGTCGTCGCCGCCCTGGTGGTCACGCTGGTCCTGCTGGCCTTCTTCTCGCCGCTGGGCCGCGGCGGACTCATCGGGGCCGGCGCGGCCGCCCTGATCACCGTCGTGTGGGAGGCCGTCGCCGCCGTGCAGGACCGGCCGGAGCGGCTCGGCGCCGTGATGGCGGTCTTCTCCGTGGTGCTGCTCGGCCTGCTGCCCCGGCTCGCGCTGATGGCCTCCGGGCTCACCGGGCTCGACGACCGCCGCTCGACGGGCACTTCGGTCAGCCGGCACGAGGTGGGCAACGCGCTCGCGGCCACCCATCGCGGCCTCGCGCTCGCCACCGTGGTCACCGCCGCCTCGGCCGCCGCCGGCGGCTGGCTGCTGACCACCGGTGAGGACCCGGCCGCGTGGTCGGTGGTCCTGGCCTCGCTCACCGCGGTGGTCCTGCTGTCCCGGGCGCGGGCCTTCCCGCTGGTCGCCGAGGTCGTGGCGCTGTTCGGCGCCGCGGCGCTGCTCGTCGTACGGCTCGCGGTGCTGTGGCTGGACCACGCGGGCGGTGCAGGCGCGCTCGTCCTGCTGGCCGCCGCGGCGCTGCTGCCGCTGCTCGTCCTCGCGATCGAGCCGCCGGAGCACGTGCGGGTGCGGCTGCGGCGCGTGGCCGACCTGATCGAGTCCCTCGGTGTGATCGGGCTCTTCCCGCTCGCCGTCGGGGTGTTCGGCATCTACGGGCAACTGCTCAACAAGTTCTGAGGCTTCGAATACCAGACGCCGACGCGCGTCGCTCCGGGCGGGACGACGAAGCGGGAGCGCCGCGGGAGGGAAAGGGCGACATGCCGAGCGGGGACAACTGGCAGGGCGACGTCCTGCGCGACCTGAGGGCCGGCGCGGGCGGAGCGCGTGCCGCGCAGCCGGGCGCCCGGTCCGGGGAACAGCCCGGCGCGCAGCCGGACCAGGCGCACCCACCACAGGAGCAACCGCAGCAGGGGTCCGCGGGGCAGCCGGGCCCGCAGCCCGGCCCCGCCCCGGCGTACGGCTACCCCCAGGCCCAGGCCTCCCAGCCCGGTCCCGGCCCCGCCTACGGCTACCCGCAGCAGCCCACCCCGGACGTCCCGCAGCAGCAGTCGCCGCACGGCCACCCGCAGCAGCAGTCGCCGCACGGCCACCCGCCGCAGGCCGCCCACCACCCGCAGCAGGGACACCCCGGCCACGGCGGGCAGTCCGCCGTCCCGGCGCAGTACCCCGACCCGGCACAGCAGTACCCCGACCAGGGCCAGGCCTACGCCGCCCACCCCCAGCAGCAGGCCCCGGCGCCCGCCCCCGCACGGCCCGCGCCCGCCCGCCGCGCCCCGGCCTCCCGCGCCACCCCGGACTCCCGCCCGGCCGTCGAGAGGCGGATCGCGGACACCGGCCTCAAGCCCCGCCGCGGCGAACCGTTCGCCGCCCGCGCCCTGCGCGCGGTACGCCGTACCGTCTCCTCCTCCGCCGCGCGCGAGGTCGCCGAGACGACCGCCACCGCCGAGGTGCTCCAGCAGGCCGTCACCACCGGCCGGCAGATCGCGGTCACCTCCATCCGCGGCGGCTCAGGAAAGACGACGGTCGCCGCCCTGCTCGGCACCACCTACGCGCACTACCGGCAGGACCCGGTCCTCGTCATCGAGGCCGACCCGGCGCTCGGCTCCCTGCCGCTGCGGCTCGGTGCGGAGAACCTGCGCTGGACCACGGGCGACCTCGCCGACGTCGTCGAGCCGCAGATGTCGCTGCTCGACGTCACCGGCTACCTCGTCCAACTGCCCGACAACGCCTGGCTGCTGCCCGGCAGCCAGGGCCAGGTCGGCGCCATGCTCGACACCAAGGCCTACGAGCGCGTCATGGTGTCGCTGCGCCGCTACTTCGGGGTGACCGTCGTCGACTGCGAGACGCTGCCCGCCGAGGTGGCCCGTACCGCGCTGTCGGCCGCCCAGGCGCGGGTGCTGACCGTGCCCGCCACGCTGGAGGGCGTCGCCAGCACCCACGCCGTGCTCCAGTGGATGCGCGGACTGCCCCGGGACATCACCACCTCGACGGTCGTCGTGCTCACCGAGACGGTCCCGCACGCCGGCGTCGACCTCGCCAAGGCCGCCGAACCGCTGAAGGCGACCGGCGCGAGCGTGCGGATCCTGCCGTACGACCGGCATCTCGCGGCGGGCGGCGCCATCCGCACCGACCTGCTCGCGCGGGCCACCCGGCAGGCCGCCGCCGGCCTCGCCGCGGAGGTCTTCCAGCTGTCCCAGAAGCGCCGTTGAGCTCCCCGGAAGGGAACCCGCAGAGGCACCGACGATGAGCACCCGACTGATCCACCGCCCGGCCCGGACCACCCGTCCCCCGGCCGCCCCCGCGTCGCGCACCATAGAGGCACCGCCCAACCTGCCCGACGGCAAGACGGGTTCGATCGCGACCTCGCTGCTGCCCGTCGCCGGTGTGATGTCGTCCGTCGTGATGATGACCGTCGTGCGCAACAGCCAGTTCGCGGCGCTGGGCGCGATCATCCTCGTCGTCACCATCATCGGCTCGCTGATCCTGGTGTTCTCCCAGCGCGGCAAGGCCCAGCGCACCCGCCGCACCCAGCGCGAGGCCTACCTCGCCTACCTGGAGGACCTGCGGGAGGAACTGTCCACGGAGGAGCGCGAACGCCGGGAACGCGCCCAGGTCCTCAACCCGCCGCCGGACGCCCTGTACGACATCGTGCGCGACCCCGCCCGGCTGTGGGAACGGCGCCGCATGGACGGCGACTTCCTGCGCGTGCGGGTCGGCACCGGCGAGATGCCGGTACGCGACCTGAAGATCGGCGACCAGGGCTCCTCCGTGCTCACCCCGCCCGACCAGTTCATGCTGAACGAGGCCTCCGCGCTGGTCTCCCGCTTCGGCACCGGCACCGAACTGCCGCTCACCGTCCCGCTCGACCGGGTCGGCAACATCAGCGTCATCGGCCGCCGCGAGGACACCCTCCGGGTCGCCCGCGCCCTGCTCGCGCAGGCCGCCGCCACCCACGCGCCCGACGACGTGGCCATGGCGCTGGCCGCGCCGGGCGAGCGCATCGGCGACTGGGAGTGGGCCAAGTGGCTGCCCCACCTGCTCGACGGCGAGCAGTTCGACGGGCCTGTCGCCGCCCGCCGGATCGCCCCCTCCATGCCCCAGCTGGCCCGGCAGATCGGCCCCGAGCTGCGCCGCCGCGCCTCCTACGCCGCCGAGGTGCGCCGCGGTCTGTCCGGCCGCGACGCGCTCGCCATGTCCTCCCGGCTGATCGTCGTCGCCGACGCGCACGGCGACGACGCCGTGGACCTGCCCCGCCCCGACGACGCGGTCGGCCTGCGCGACATGGGCGTCAGCGTGCTCCACCTGCTCGACGAGCGGGTGCAGGAACCCGGCAGCGTCGGCGTCCGCATCACCGTCGAGGGCGAACGCGTCGTCATCGAGGACCTGCGCGAGAGCGAGCCGATCAGCGCCCACGGCACCGTCGACGAGGTCGGCACCGCCTTCGCCGAGGGACTGGCCCGGATGCTGGCCCCGCTCAGGCTGTCCGCCGACTCCATGGGCGCCGACGCCCCGCTGACCGGCCCCGTCGACTTCGCCGAGCTGATCGGCATCGACGACGTGGCCCGCCTGGACCTGGACCGGCTGTGGGCGCCGCGCGGCGAACGGGCGTTCCTGCGCGTGCCGATCGGCATCAGCGACTCCCGCGAGCCCGTCCTGCTCGACCTGAAGGAGTCCTCCGAGCTGGGCATGGGCCCGCACGGCCTGTGCGTCGGCGCCACCGGCTCCGGCAAGTCGGAGCTGCTGCGCACCCTGGTGCTCGCGCTGGTCGCCACCCATCCGCCGGAGGACCTCGCCCTCGTCCTCGTCGACTACAAGGGCGGCGCCACCTTCGCCCCCTTCGCCGACCTGCCGCACGTGGCCGGCGTCATCACCAACCTGGAGAACCAGGCCGGCCTCGTCGAACGCGTCCACTCCTCCCTGGCCGGCGAGGTCAAGCGCCGCCAGCAGGTGCTCAAGAACGCCGGCAACGTCGCCGACATCGGCCACTACGCCGCGCTGCGCGCCGAGAAGCGCCCCGACCTGGAGCCGCTGCCGCACCTGTTCGTGGTGATCGACGAGTTCGGTGAACTGCTCACCGCCAAGCCGGACTTCATCGACCTGTTCCTCTCCATCGGCCGGATCGGCCGCTCCATCGGCGTGCACCTGCTGCTGTCCAGCCAGCGCATCGAGGGCGGCAAGCTCAAGGGCCTGGACACCTACCTGTCGTACCGGCTGGGCCTGCGCACCTTCTCCGCCGACGAGTCCCGCACCGTGCTGGACACCACGGACGCCTTCCACCTGCCGCCGCTGCCCGGCTTCGGCTACCTCAAGGTCGACACCAGCCACTACGAGCGGTTCAAGGCGAGCTACGTCTCCGGCGGCTACAGCGGCCCCGTGCAGCGCGAGAGCGAGGACACCGGCCCGCTCGCCCTGGCCTACGACGCGTACAACTCGCTCGGCGAGGAGTCCGCCGCCGCTCCCGTGGAGCAGCCGCAGATGCGGCGCAGGGAGACCGGGCCCACCGAGATGGGCGTGATGATCGACCAGCTCGAAGGCGCCGGCGCCCGCCCGGTGCGGCAGATCTGGCTGCCGCCGCTGCCGGCCGCCGTCGCCCTGGACAAGGTCGCCGGCCCCGTCGAGGTCGGCCCGCGCGGCATGCAGCTGGCCAAGCGGAGCGGTCCGCTGCGGGTGCCGCTCGGCGTGCTCGACGACCCCACCAAGCAGTGGCAGGGCCAGTGGTACCTGGACCTCACGCTGGCCGGCGGCCACGCGGCCGTCATCGGCGGCCCCGCGTCCGGCAAGACCACCCTGCTGCGCACCCTCGCCCTCTCCCTGGCGCTGACCCACACCCCGCAGGAGGTCGGCGTCTACGGCCTCGACCTGGTCGGCGGCGGTCTGCAGGCACTGTCCGGGCTGCCGCACGTCGGCGGCATCGCAGGCCGCGCCGACCGGGAGCGGGCCGCCCGCACCATCGACTCGGTGCGGGCCATGCTCGACCAGCGCGAGGAGCTCTTCCGCGTCCACTCCGTCGACTCGCTCGAACAGCTGCGCACCCTGCGCGCCGCGGGCCGGGTCACCGAGCTGGCCTCCACGGAGATCGTGCTGCTCATCGACGGATTCGGCGCGCTGCGCGACGACTTCGAGGAACTGGACGACGCGGTCGCCGACATCCTCAAGCGCGGCAGCGGCTACGGCATCCACGTCGTCGCCGGCATGCTCCGCTGGAACGACGTGCGCATCGCCACCCAGTCCCAGTTCGGCACCCGCGTCGAGCTGCGCCTGAACGACCCCAGCGAGTCCAGCATCGAACGCAAGCTCGCCCAGACCCTCTCGCCCGAGGAGAAGGGCCGCGTCCTCACCGACGGCAAGCTGTTCGCCCAGGTCGCCCTGCCCCGCACCGACTCCCTCGCCGACACCGCCGACCTCGGCGCCGTCCTGGAGCGCACCGCCCGTACGGTCCGCGCCACCTGGACCGGTGAGGTCGCCCAGCCGGTGCGGGTGCTGCCGCACGTCCTGGAACCCCAGCAGCTGCCCACCCCGGCGGCCGAGCCGCGCCGCGTCCCCATCGGCCTGGACCAGACGCAGCTCGCCCCGGTCCTGCTGGACCTGTTCCACCACGACCAGCACCTGCTGATCATGGGCGACAGCGAGTGCGGCAAGACCAACCTGCTCAAGGTGATCACCCAGGGGCTGATGGAGCGCTACAGCGACGACGAGCTGGTCTTCGGCGTCTTCGACCCCCGCCGCGGCCTGCGCGGCGCCATCCCCGAGGAGTACCGGGGCGGTTACGCCTACAACGCCAAGCTGTGCGCGGGCCTCGCCGCCGGCATCGCCTCCGAACTGGAGAAGCGGCTGCCCGACGAGGGCGCCGACGGCGCCGACCTGGAGCCCGGCAGCTTCTCGGGACCGCGGATCGTGATCCTCGTCGACGACTACGACGTCCTGACCACCGCCGGCCAGCAGCCGCTGGCGCCCTTCGTGCCGTACATCCCCTCCGCCGTCGACATCGGCCTGCACTTCGTCCTGACCCGGCGGGTCGCAGGCGCCTCCCGCGGCCTGTACGAGCCGATGCTGCAGAGCCTGCGCGAGTCCGGCGCCTCGGCGCTGGTGATGGCCGGCGACCGCAGCGAGGGCCAGCTCTTCCCGGGCGTGTACGCGAGCCAGCAGCCGCCGGGCCGGGGCACCCTGCTCCGCCGCGGCGAGGCCACCCGCCTCATCCAGACCGTCTACGCGGGGACCAGGTGAACCCATGACCAAGGACGTCATCGCCCTCACGAAGAAGATGCCCGACCCGCTGAGCGTGCTCGCGGGCCTGCTCTCCGGCGGCCCCGACAAGCTGGTGGGCGCCGAGGGCGACGGAGCGGTGGTGCGGCTCTGCGACGAACAGGGCCGTCCGCTGGTCTCCGTCGAGGCGCCCCTGCTCGTGCAGGTCCGGGGCGAGGCCGAGCGGCTGCTCGGGGCGCGGGAGCCGGAGACGCCGTACTGGTGGACCGAGGCCCGCGCCACGACCGGCGTCAAGGAGGCCGAGGACCTCGCCGGGACGTTCGCCGCCCGGCTGGCCACGCTCGTCGGCGGCACCGCCTGGCCCCGGGAGGCCGCGCGCTCGATGGCCCTGGTCCGCACGGACGGCATCAGCGTCGTGCCGGCCCAGGCCGCCGCACAGCCCGCCGTCGACGTCCTCACCGACAAGGTCGCCGTCGTCATCCAGGACCGCCCCGTCGTGGCGATGACGGCGTGGCTCGCGGACGCCTTCCGCGCCGCCGGCGAGGCCGGACGCGGCCTGCAGATCGTCACCCCCGCGGGCACCCGTATGTCCCCGGCGGTGCGGAACGCCCTGCCGGGCTGGCCCTCGCGCTGGGTGGTGCAGGACGAGCGGGACGGTTACTACGACGGGCTGTCCGGGGCCGTCCTGCGCTGGGACAACGGTCTCTTCGTCACCGTCGACTCGCCGGAGGCGACCCCCGCGGACCCGCGCACGCCCGTCGCCCGCACCTTCGGGGAGGGCGTCGAGGACACCGGCGAACGCCAACTGGCGATCTCCTTCCGCACCGTCCACCCGGCCGACGACCGCCTGGTGCTCGGCGGCGCCGTGGAGGCCGTGTGGCGGGCGGTCACCGGCGAGCCGCCGGCCGGCTGGGGCACCGAGGAACCCGCCAACCTGCCCTGGTCGCTGCGGCAGCTGACCGACGTGGCCCACGAGCGGACGCCCGCGTCGACCTGGCTGGTGGTCGTCGGCACGCCCGAGCGGCCCGGCCTCGCGACCGTGCGCGTCACCCGCACCAAGGCCGGTGTCGAGGAGGACGTCACCCTGGCGTTCGGCTACGGCGCGCACGAGCAGGTGCCGCACGACGCCGTGCCCGCCGCCGCGGAGGAGCTCGCCACCCGGCACGACCTGCAGTCCATGCTGGTGCAGATCCGCCGGGCCCGCCGCGACCTCTCGGTGCCGCCCCGGTTCGAGGGCCCGGGCGTGCCGTACGCGTTCGTGCTGGGCGCCGAGGAGGTCCGCACGATGCCCGGCGACCGGGCCCGGCGCACCCCGCTGCCGGAACGTCCGCGGGAACTCGGCCCACGCACCCGCCCGGCGCTTTACTACCCGCTGCCCGGCGACCCCTCGGACCTGTCGGGCTGGCAGGACTTCGAACGCCTCATGCGGCACCTGAAGGGCGCGTCCTGAACCGCGCGGGTTCCTGAAGCCGGTTCCTGAGCGCAGGGCCGGGCCGCCCCACGCGTACCGTGGTGGCGGCCCGGCCCTGCGACTTCATCCCGTCGAGGACTTCTCCCGGCCCAGCGACTTCATCCCGTCGAGGACTTCTCCCGGCCCTGCGTCCTCATCCCACCGGGGACTTCTCCCGCCCCTTCTCCGCGCGGCCGGCCGGGGACTTCTCCGCCGCCTCGCGCGCCGCCTTCTCCCGCTCCCGTGCCCCCTGGGCCGGGTCCTGCCGGAACGCCCAGGCCATCTTCGGCTCCATCGCGAACCGGAAGGCGCGCTGCACCGGCCCGGTGCACAGCAGCGTGACGGCGACCGCCGCGAGCGCGCTGACGAGGATCTGGCCGGACGGCCGGTGCAGCCACTCGGGCTCGAACCAGCCGCGGTACTCACCGGCCTTCACCAGGAAGCCGTGCAGCAGATAGCCGTACAGGGTGCCCGCGCCCAGTGCCGTGAACCACATCCGCCGGCCCGGCACCCAGGCGAAGAAGCAGGCGGTCAGCAGCAGCGAGCAGCCGAACATCGCGAGCACCATCACCGGACCGACCCACCACGGCGCGCCCATCTGCTGGGCGGCGTCCCGGTGGAAGAACCATCCGGTGCCCATCCGCGGCACCGTCCACCAGCCGACCGCCAGGGCGGCCGCGAACACCGGCACCGCCAGGATCCGCATGGACCGCCGACGCACGAGCCGGAAGTGCTCGGGCTTCATGCACAGGCCCAGCACGAAGTACGGCAGGAACTGGAGCACCCGCTGGAGGTCGAGGTCCTCCCCGATCGACGGGGAGAGGGAGGCCAGCATGGCGATGCCGAGCGCGAGGGGAAGCGGCCAACGCACCAGATTCCACAGGGGAGTGGTGAGCCGCCAGACGAACAGCGCGACCAGGAACCAGGTCAGATACCAGGGGTCCAGCAGACTGATGTCCTGACCCGGATCGTCGTCCATGACCCGCTTGAAGAGCGGATAAGCGGTCTCGAAGATGACATAGGGCACGGCGACGCCGGTGACCAGTCTTTTCAACCGGTCGGGGCGCATGTCGAAACTGCGCGAGAAGTAGCCGGAGATGATGATGAACGCCGGCATGTGGAAGGCGTACACCACGTGGTACACGCCCTCCAGGATGCGGCTGTCCTCCTTCAGCGGCTCCCACGAGTGAGCCACCGCCACCAGGACGATCGCCAGGTATTTGGCGTTGTCGAAGAAGGCATCGCGCTGTGTGACCTGTGCCTGAGACATCTGAGGCACCCTAGCCCCGCCCCAGGGCTGCCGTAAAACTCTCCACGTCATTCCGGGTTCAGTCCCCGGTCACCTTCGTTTAGGTGCTGAGATACCTCGGAAAAACGAGAAATCGGGCAATTGGAAATAAGTGCGTGCGCGTTGTGGGCGACGTTGTGTGGGTGTGGAAACGATCAGGTTGAATTCCCGCGACGGCGGCTTGTCAATTCCCTTACGGGGCGCACGCGGTGGGCGTGCGGGGCATGGCGGAACACGCCGGGGTGCGGCGCGGCTGTGGTCTGCGTTACGTCACGCGCCGCATAGGGGAGGCCTGTTGGTGGCACGATGGTTCTGGCGGGGGTTGCGCGGGCACGTGGCCCCGGCCGGGAGAGCGGACCGACCGAGGGTGTGATCAGTTGTGGCCATTTCACTGTCAGTGGTGCTGCTGTTGGCGATCATCCTGGTGGTGATGATGCGAGGGGGCTCGATCAAGGCGGGACCCGCCGTAGTGGCGATCCTCTTCGGCTTCTTCCTCGCCTCGACCGGGATGGCCCCGTCGATCAACCGCTTTCTCGACTCGATAGCGGAGACGATCAACTCGATCAACTTCTGACGTCGACCGGTGGTCGAGGAGCGGTCCGGGAACGCCTCAGGGCCCGGCAGGAGGGTGAACCTCCTGCCGGGCCCTGAGCCGACAGAGCGGGCGACGGGAATCGAACCCGCGTAGCCAGTTTGGAAGACTGGGGCTCTACCATTGAGCTACGCCCGCGCACAACGCGCCGCAGGTCAGTGGACCGCGGCACTGGAGGCATCCTAGCGGGTCGGCCCCCCTCGCCGCACACCCCGCTCCGCCCGGACGCCGACATCGCACCGTGCTCGGGAAATGCGGCAGCTCCGCTGCCTGCGGGCATGTACCCTACGTGTCGCACCAGACGGGGTGTGGCGCAGCTTGGTAGCGCGTCCGCTTTGGGAGCGGAAGGCCGTGGGTTCAAATCCCGCCACCCCGACCACTCACCCGATCACCACACGTGATCGCCTTTTGGGCCGTGTAGCCGCTGCCGTTACTATGCAAGCTGCACGCCCGTGTGTCTCATCACTGATGGTCCACTGATAGTCCTCCGGGCGGCCACATCCGCCGGGCCCGTCGGGCGCCGGCAGAACCCCGAGAAGTCAGCCACAAGGAGACCGAACCGTGAAGAGCGCCGTGGAGAACCTGAACCCGACCCGGGTTCGGCTCACTGTCGAGGTGCCCTTCGAGGAGCTCAAGGACAGCCTCGACGCGGCGTACAAGAAGATCAACCAGCAGGTCACGGTGAAGGGCTTCCGCAAGGGCAAGATCCCCGCCCGGGTCATCGACCAGCGGTTCGGCCGCGGTGCCGTGCTGGAGGAGGCCGTCAACGACGCGCTTCCGAAGTTCTACACGGAGGCGGTCAACGAGGCCGAGCTCAACGTGCTGGGCCAGCCCGAGGTCGACATCACCGAGCTGAAGGACAACGAGCTGCTGTCCTTCACCGCCGAGGTGGACGTCCGCCCGGCCATCGAGATCCCGGACTACTCCGGCATCGAGGTCGAGGTCGACGCCGTCGAGGTCACCGAAGAGGACATCGACAAGTCGGTCGAGCAGCTGCGTGAGCGCTTCGCCTCCACCACCCCGGTGGAGCGCGCCGCCGAGGACGGCGACGTCGTCACCATCGACCTGGAGGCCAAGGTCGGCGGCGAGGTCCTGGAGGACGGCATCGCGAACGGTGTCTCCTACACCATCGGCTCCGGCGAGCTGCTGGACGGCATCGACGAGGCCGTGACGGGCGTGGAGGCCGGTGGCGAGGCCACCTTCACCTCCGAGCTCAAGGGCGGCTCCGCGGCCGGCCAGGAGGCCGAGGTCACCGTCAAGGTCACCCAGGTCGCCAAGCGTGAACTGCCCGAGCTGGACGACGAGTTCGCGCAGCTCGCCTCCGAGTTCGACACGCTGGACGAGCTGAAGGCCGACAGCCGCAAGCGGCTGGAGAACATGAAGCAGTTCGACCAGGCCACGCAGGCCCAGGAGCGCGTGCTGGAGAAGCTGCTGGAGCTCGTCGAGGTGCCCGTCCCCGAGAAGCTCCTCGAGGACGAGATCAACACCCGCAAGCACAACCTGGAGCACCACCAGCTCGGCCAGATGGGCCTCGACCTCGACAAGTACCTGGAGATCCAGGGCAAGACCGCCGAGGAGTTCGAGACCGAGACCCGCGAAGCCGCGGTCAAGGGCATCAAGACCCAGTTCGTCCTCGACGAGCTGGTCAAGCAGGAGAAGCTCAACGTCAGCCAGGACGAGCTCACCGAGCACCTGATGCGCCGGGCCGCCTCCTCGGGCATGTCCCCCGACCAGTTCGCCCAGGCCGTCGTCGAGCAGGGCCAGGTTCCGCTCCTGGTCGGCGAGGTCGCGCGCGGCAAGGCCCTCGCGGTCGTCGTCGAGTCCGCCACGGTCAAGGACACCAACGGCGAGATCGTCGACCTGGACGACGAGGAGGACGAGGCCGGCGAGACCGCCGAGGCCGCCGAGTCCGAGTCCGCCGAGGTCACCGAGGGTGACAAGAAGGACGACGAGGCGTAAGCAGCCGTAGCGAGGGCCCCGGGACGATCATGCCCGGGGCCCTTTGCCGTACGGCCGCCCCCCGGCCCGCGTCGCCACACCCCCGACGCACGTCGCTACGCCCCCGGCGAACACTCCCGTCTCCGGGATTCCCCGAAGGGACCCGCGCGTTAGGGTCCATGAATACGACACGTGAGACGGCCCCGCGCCGTCGCAAGACGAGCAGGTGGATACGTGACGAATCTGATGCCCTCCGCCGCCGGCGAGCCCTCCATCGGTGGCGGCCTCGGCGACCAGGTCTACAACCGGCTGCTCGGCGAGCGGATCATCTTCCTCGGCCAGCCGGTCGACGACGACATCGCCAACAAGATCACCGCACAGCTGCTGCTCCTTGCCGCCGACCCGGACAAGGACATCTACCTCTACATCAACAGCCCCGGCGGCTCGATCACGGCCGGTATGGCGATCTACGACACCATGCAGTTCATCAAGAACGACGTGGTGACCATCGCCATGGGCCTCGCGGCCTCGATGGGGCAGTTCCTGCTCAGCGCGGGCACGCCCGGCAAGCGCTTCGCGCTGCCGAACGCCGAGATCCTGATCCACCAGCCGTCCGCCGGACTCGCCGGCTCGGCCTCGGACATCAAGATCCACGCTGAGCGGCTGCTGCACACCAAGAAGCGCATGGCCGAGCTGACCTCCCAGCACACCGGCCAGTCGGTCGAGCAGATCACCCGCGACTCGGACCGCGACCGCTGGTTCGACGCCTTCGAGGCCAAGGAGTACGGCCTCATCGACGACGTCATCCCCACGGCTGCCGGCATGCCGGGCGGCGGCGGCACCGGGGCGGCCTAGCGGCCTCCGGGGCCCCTCCAGGGCCCCGTGAGCCGCCCAGCGCCCCAGCCACCGCCCCAGCCCCTTTCAGGAGACACCGTGAACGACTTCCCCGGCAGCGGCCTCTACGACCGTACGCGCGCCGAGTACACCGGCCCGCAGGCCGAGTCCCGCTACGTCATCCCGCGCTTCGTGGAGCGCACCTCCCAGGGCATTCGCGAGTACGACCCGTACGCGAAGCTCTTCGAGGAGCGCGTGATCTTCCTCGGCGTCCAGATCGACGACGCCTCCGCCAACGACGTCATGGCACAGCTGCTGTGCCTGGAGTCGATGGACCCCGACCGGGACATCTCGGTCTACATCAACAGCCCCGGCGGTTCCTTCACCGCGCTGACGGCGATCTACGACACGATGCAGTTCGTGAAGCCGGACGTCCAGACGGTCTGCATGGGCCAGGCGGCCTCCGCCGCGGCCGTGCTGCTGGCCGCCGGTACGCCCGGCAAGCGCATGGCGCTGCCGAACGCGCGCGTCCTGATCCACCAGCCGTACAGCGAGACCGGCCGTGGCCAGGTCTCCGACCTGGAGATCGCCGCGAACGAGATCCTGCGGATGCGCTCGCAGCTGGAGGAGATGCTGTCCAAGCACTCCACCCAGTCGATCGAGAAGATCCGTGAGGACATCGAGCGCGACAAGATCCTCACCGCCGAGGACGCGCTGGAGTACGGCCTGATCGACCAGATCATCTCGACGCGCAAGATGAACAACTCGACGGTCCGCTGACGCGGATCGGGTAATGTACGCCGCTCCTTGGCACGGTGTGACACTGTGCGTGGCAAGGTGCACGTCAAAGTGAACCGTGCCAAGGGGGGCCCGAACGGGGGGCTCGGCAAGGTACCGTCGGACATAAGGCAGCACCAGGAGACGCTGGACCAGGTGTCCAGTCGTCTCCCAGGCGAAGGGGAAGCACACCGTGGCACGCATCGGTGACGGCGGCGATCTGCTCAAGTGCTCGTTCTGCGGCAAGAGCCAGAAGCAGGTCAAGAAGCTCATCGCAGGCCCCGGTGTGTACATCTGCGACGAGTGCATCGATCTCTGCAACGAGATCATCGAGGAAGAACTCGCGGAGACCAGCGAGGTGCGCTGGGAGGAGCTGCCCAAGCCCCGTGAGATCTACGAGTTCCTCGAGGGGTACGTGGTCGGCCAGGAGGCGGCGAAGAAGGCCCTCTCCGTCGCCGTCTACAACCACTACAAGCGCGTCCAGGCCGGGGAGAACGGCGGCGCCCAAGGCCGCGACGACGCCATCGAGTTGGCGAAGTCGAACATCCTGCTGCTGGGCCCGACGGGCTCCGGCAAGACCCTCCTCGCCCAGACCCTGGCGCGGATGCTGAACGTCCCGTTCGCCATCGCCGACGCGACGGCGCTCACGGAGGCGGGCTACGTCGGCGAGGACGTCGAGAACATCCTGCTGAAGCTGATCCAGGCGGCCGACTACGACGTCAAGAAGGCCGAGACCGGGATCATCTACATCGACGAGATCGACAAGGTCGCGCGGAAGAGTGAAAACCCGTCCATCACCCGGGACGTGAGCGGCGAGGGCGTGCAGCAGGCCCTGCTGAAGATCCTGGAGGGGACCACCGCCTCCGTGCCGCCGCAGGGCGGACGCAAGCACCCGCACCAGGAGTTCATCCAGATCGACACGACGAACGTGCTGTTCATCGTGGGCGGTGCCTTCGCCGGACTGGAGAAGATCATCGAGTCCCGGGCCGGCGCGAAGGGCATCGGCTTCGGCGCGACGATCCGCTCCAAGCGCGAGCTGGAGGCCAAGGACCAGTTCCAGGACGTCATGCCGGAGGACCTGGTCAAGTTCGGCATGATCCCCGAGTTCATCGGCCGTCTGCCCGTCATCACCTCGGTCCACAACCTCGACCGCGAGGCCCTGCTCCAGATCCTGGTCGAGCCGCGCAACGCCCTGGTGAAGCAGTACCAGCGCCTCTTCGAACTCGACGGCGTGGAGCTGGACTTCGAGCGCGAGGCCCTGGAGGCCATCGCCGACCAGGCCATCCTCCGCCAGACCGGCGCCCGCGGCCTGCGCGCCATCATGGAGGAAGTCCTGATGTCCGTGATGTACGAGGTGCCGTCCCGCAAGGACGTCGCCCGCGTCGTCGTCACGGCGGACGTCGTCCACTCCAACGTCAACCCGACCCTGATCCCGCGTGACGCGCGGGGGCGGGGCCCGGGCGAGCAGAAGTCCGCGTAGCCCGCGGAGCACGACACACGAGAAGGGGCCCCGGTCAACCGACCGGGGCCCCTTCTCGGTCGCTGCGACGTCAGGCCTTGACGCGGATCTCGGGGCGAAGCTTGGAGGTGAGGTCGATCGCGACGTCCTTCGTCACGCCCTTGGTGGTGTCACCGGGGGAGACCATGACGATGGTGCTGTAGTCAGCCCAGGCGCAGAACCAGTCGGTCTTCTCCTTCTTGGTGGCCGGGTCGGTGCCTTTGGCCGCCTGGCACTTCATGTAGGCGCCGTCCAGGTCGGCCTCCTCGGGCTCCCCGACCAGTTCGGTCTTCGGGGTGCTCGGGTCGCTGGAGGTGTCCTCCTCGGCCGACTTCTTGAAGTTGGCGAAGAACGTGTCGAGGGCCTGCTCCGGGTCCGCGATGTCGCCGTAGGCGCCGGCGAACGTGAGGCCCTTGGCGTTGGCGAGTTCGCTCGGGTCGGGCGCGGTGCTCGGGTCGGAGGGGTCGTAACCCGTCAGGTCCGCGGTCGAGTAGATGCCGAGCACCGTCTTGGCGTTCTTGACGCCGCTCTTCTCCAGCTCGGCCACCGAGTCGTCGCCGGCGCTCGCGCCGTCGTCGGAGACCCGCTTGTAGTCGGTGAGCACGGTCTCCGGGGTCGCCACCTTGTGCGCGCCGTCGTCCTCGACGCCCGCGCCGCCGCCCCCGCCGATCACGAAGTACGCGCCCACCGCGATCGCCGCCACGACCGCGACCGCGCCGATGATGAGGCCGGTCTTCTTCTTGCCGCCACCCGGGGCCGGCGGCATCGGGGCGCCGTAGGGGGCCTGGCCGTAAGGCGGCTGGCCGTACGGCGGGGTCTGGGGCGGGACGCCCTGCGGAGGCTGCTGCGGGTAGCCGTATCCCGGCTGCTGCGGCTGGCCGGGCTGCTGGGGGTAGCCGTAGCCGGGCTGGGGGGCCTGCGGCTGCTGGCCGTACGGACCCGGCTGGCCGTACGGACCGGGCTGCTGGGGCTGCCCGCCGTACGGGCCCGGCTGGTTGTAGCTCATTCCTGGGTTCCCCTCCAGATGCTTATGTGTTCACGACATCCTGGCGCAGTCACAGGAAACGCACCGCATCGGGGGCATCACCGTTACACAAGAATCGTGTTTCGGGACCACCCGGTGACACCCCTAAACTGAGCGGGTGACCGAGAACGCTCAGCAGCAGCCACCAGCGCCCCACACCGAACTGCCGACCCAGTACGCGCCGGCCGACGTAGAGGGGCCGCTGTACGAGCGCTGGGTGGAGCGGGGTTACTTCGAGGCGGACGCGAAGAGCGACAAGCCGCCGTTCACCGTCGTCATCCCGCCGCCGAACGTCACGGGCAGCCTGCACCTCGGGCACGCCTTCGAGCACACCCTCATCGACGCCCTGACCCGCCGCAAGCGGATGCAGGGGTACGAGACGCTGTGGCAGCCCGGCATGGACCACGCCGGCATCGCCACGCAGAACGTCGTCGAGCGGGAGCTGGCCAAGGAGGGCAAGTCCCGGCACGACCTCGGCCGTGAGGCGTTCGTCGAGCGCGTCTGGCAGTGGAAGGCCGAGTCCGGCGGGCAGATCTCCGGGCAGATGCGCCGCCTCGGTGACGCCGTCGCCTGGTCGCGTGAGCGCTTCACCATGGACGAGGGCCTCTCGAAGGCCGTCCAGACCATCTTCAAGCGGCTCTACGACGACGAGCTGATCTACCGCGCCGAGCGCATCATCAACTGGTGCCCCCGCTGTCTGACGGCCATCTCGGACATCGAGGTCGAGTACCAGGACGACGACGGCGAGCTCGTCTCCATGAAGTACGGCGACGGGGACGAGACCATCGTCGTCGCCACCACCCGCGCCGAGACGATGCTCGGTGACACCGCCGTCGCCGTCCACCCCGACGACGAGCGCTACCGGCACCTGGTCGGCAAGCTCATCAAGCTGCCGCTGACCGACCGTTCCATCCCGGTCGTCGCGGACGAGCACGTCGACCCCGAGTTCGGCACGGGCGCCGTCAAGGTGACCCCGGCGCACGACCCGAACGACTTCGAGATCGGCCGGCGTCACGACCTGCCCGCCATCACGGTCATGGACGAGCACGCCGTCATCACCGCCCACGGCCCCTTCCAGGGCCTGGACCGGCTGGAGGCCCGCTCCGCCATCGTCGCCGCGCTGCGCGCCGAGGGCCGGATCGTCGCCGAGAAGCGCCCCTACGTCCACTCCGTCGGCCACTGCTCGCGCTGCAAGACCACCGTCGAGCCGCGCCTGTCCATGCAGTGGTGGGTCAAGGTCGGCCCGCTCGCCAAGGCCGCCGGTGACGCGGTCCGCGAGGGCAAGGTCAAGATCCACCCGCAGGAGATGGAGAAGCGGTACTTCGACTGGGTCGACAACCTCCACGACTGGTGCATCTCGCGGCAGTTGTGGTGGGGCCACCGCATCCCGGTCTGGTACGGCCCGCAGGGCGAGGTCGTCTGCGTCGGCCCCGACGAGGAGCCGCCGAGCGGTGAAGGCTGGCGTCAGGACTCCGACGTCCTCGACACCTGGTTCTCCTCCGGCCTGTGGCCCTTCTCCACGCTGGGCTGGCCCGAGCGGACCGAGTCGCTCGCGAAGTTCTACCCGAACTCCGTCCTGGTCACCGGCTACGACATCCTCTTCTTCTGGGTCGCCCGGATGATGATGTTCGGGCTGTACGCGATGGACGGCACCCCGCCGTTCCACACCATCGCGCTGCACGGCATGGTCCGTGACCAGAACGGCAAGAAGATGTCCAAGTCCTTCGGGAACGTGGTCAATCCGCTGGACTGGATGGACAAGTACGGCAGCGACGCCCTGCGCTTCACGCTGGCCCGCGGCGCCAACCCCGGTGTCGACGTCCCGATCGGCGAGGACTGGGTCCAGGGGTCGCGCAACTTCGCCAACAAGATCTGGAACGCCACGCGCTTCGCGCTGATGAACGGCGCGACGGTGGACGGCCCGCTGCCGGACGCGTCGAGGATGTCCCCGACCGACCGCTGGATCCTCTCGCGCCTCAACTCGGTCGTCGCCGAGGTGGACGCGTACTACGAGGACTACCAGTTCGCGAAGCTGTCCGACGCCCTGTTCCACTTCGCGTGGGACGAGGTCTTCGACTGGTACGTCGAGCTGTCCAAGACCACCTTCCAGGCGGGCGGCGAGGCGGCCGAGGTCAGCAAGCGGGTCCTCGGCGAGGTCCTGGACGTCACCCTGCGGCTGCTCCACCCGGTCGTCCCGTTCGTCACGGAGACGCTGTGGACCACGCTGACCGGCGGCGAGTCGGTCGTCGTGGCCGAGTGGCCCACGGACAGCGGCTTCCGTGACGCGGACGCGGAGCGGGAGATCGAGACGCTCCAGTCGGTCATCACCGAGGTCCGCCGCTTCCGCGCCGACCAGGGCCTCCAGCCCGGCCAGCGGGTGCCGGCGCGCCTTGGCCTCGGCGGTACGGCGCTGGCTCCGCACGAGCCGGCCATCCGCCAGCTGCTGCGGCTCCAGCCCGAGGGCGAGAGCTTCGCGGCGACGGCGACGCTGCCGGTGGCGGGGGTCGAGGTCGCGCTGGACCTCTCCGGCGTGATCGATGTCGCGGCGGAGCGCAAGCGGCTCGCCAAGGACCTCGCCGCCGCCGAGAAGGAGAAGGCCCAGGCCACGGCGAAGCTCGGCAACGAGGCGTTCCTCGCCAAGGCGCCGGACGCGGTCGTGGACAAGATCCGCACGCGGCTGGCCAAGGCGGACGAGGACATCGCCCGCATCCAGTCCCAGCTGGAGCGTCTGCCGCAGTCCTGACGACACCCCCTGCGTACGGGGCCCCGGTGCCTGCACGGCACCGGGGACCCCGACCCCTGACCGACGCACGGAACGTGTACGCCACCAAGGGGCGCGGGGAACCGCGCGAGCGACCACGTACCGCCCCGCACCCGGCGACGAACCCGGCCACCCACCCCGCGGCCCCGCACCACCGAGAAGCCACCGCACGCGCTGTCGGCCCCCCTCCGTAGACTGGTCCCCGTGAGTGAGTTCCCCCCGCACGACAGCGGCGACCAGTCCGACCCCGGCGAGTCGTTCGACGAGATCATCGCCGCCGAGACCGAGCGCGACCCCGACCTCGCCGTCATCGAGGCAGGCAGCCGCACCCTGCGCACGCAGGACGGCCCGCCGGAGCCCGATGTACCGGCGCGCCCCGAGGACCCCGAGACGGACAAGGCGCTGCGTGAGGTCGAGGCGGAGCTCGCGACCCGCTGGGGCGAGACCAAGCTGGAGCCGTCCGTCACGCGCATCACCGCGCTGATGGACGTGCTCGGCGAGCCGCAGCGTGCGTACCCCTCGATCCACATCACGGGCACCAACGGCAAGACCTCCACCGCACGCATGATCGAGGCCCTGCTGGGCGCCTTCGAGCTGCGGACCGGGCGGTACACCTCACCCCACGTGCAGTCCGTCACCGAGCGGATCAGCCTCGACGGAGCGCCGATCGCAGCCGAACGCTTCATCGAGACGTACCAGGACATCAAGCCGTACGTCGAGATGGTCGACGCCCAGCAGGACTACCGGCTGTCGTTCTTCGAGGTGCTGACCGGCATGGCGTACGCCGCCTTCGCCGACGCGCCGGTGGACGTCGCCGTGGTCGAGGTGGGCATGGGCGGGAGCTGGGACGCCACCAACGTCATCGACTCCGACGTCGCTGTCGTGACGCCGATCGACCTCGACCACACCGACCGGCTCGGCGGCACGCCCGGCGAGATCGCCGGTGAGAAGGCCGGGATCATCAAGTCCGGCGCCACCGTGATCATGGCCCAGCAGCCGGTCGACGCCGCGCAGGTGCTGCTGAAGAAGTCCGTGGACGTCGACGCGACCGTGGCCCGTGAGGGGCTGGAGTTCGGCGTCGTGTCGCGGCAGGTCGCCGTCGGCGGCCAGCTGCTGACGCTGCGCGGGCTCGGCGGCGAGTACCCCGAGGTGTTCCTGCCGCTGCACGGCGCGCACCAGGCGCACAACGCCGCCGTCGCGCTGGCCGCGGTGGAGGCGTTCTTCGGCGTCGGCGCGCAGCGGCCCGAGCCGCTGAACATCGACACCGTGCGCAAGGCCTTCGCCGCCGTCGCCTCGCCGGGCCGCCTGGAGGTCGTCCGGCGCTCGCCCACCGTCGTCCTCGACGCCGCGCACAACCCGGCGGGCGCCCGCGCCGTCGCCGAGGCGGTCGGTGAGGCCTTCCAGTTCAGCCGGCTCATCGGGGTCGTCGGAGCCAGCGGCGACAAGGACGTACGCGGGCTGCTGGAGGCCTTCGAGCCCGTGTTCGCGGAGGTCGTCGTCACCCAGAACTCCAGCCACCGCGCGATGGACGCCGACGAGTTGGCGGGCGTCGCCGTCGAGGTGTTCGGCGAGGACCGGGTCCAGGTGGAGCCGCGGCTGCCGGACGCGCTGGAGGCCGCGATCACCTTGGCCGAGGAGGAGGGCGAGTTCGCGGGCGGCGGCGTCCTCGTCACCGGATCCGTCATCACCGTCGGCGAGGCCCGACTGCTGCTGGGAAGGGGCTGACCCTCGATGCGTACGCTCTGCGCCTCCACCCTCATCGGCGAGGTCTTCGTCATCGGCTTCGCCGGTCTGGTCGCGATGAAGGACCCCGATCTGGCCATGTCGACGGTCTGGACGGTCAGCGGCATCGCGATGTTCCTGTGCCTGGTGCTGTGCGGCCTGGTGACCCGGCCGGGCGGGGTGGCCATGGGCTGGGCGCTCCAGCTCGGACTCATTGCTTCCGGATTCTTCGTCCCCACGATGTTCTTTCTGGGGGCGATGTTCGCCGCGCTGTGGTGGGCTTCCGTCCACTACGGCAGGAAGATCGACGAGGCCAAGGCCCGATTCGCCGCCCAGGCTGACACTGCGTGACGAAGGCCCGGTCGGGCCCTGTAGCCTCATCACCCCGCACATCGCGTGATCCCAGAAGGAGCCCCGTCGTGACCCAGCGCACCCTCGTCCTGCTCAAGCCCGACGCCGTACGTCGTGGCCTGACCGGCGAGATCATCAGCCGCATCGAGCGCAAGGCGGACTGGCGGATCACGGCGCTGGAGCTGCGCACCCTGGACCAGGAGACCCTGGAGCTGCACTACGGCGAGCACAAGGGCAAGCCCTTCTACGAGCCGCTGGTCGCGTTCATGGCGTCCGGTCCGGTCGTGGCGCTGATCGTCGAGGGCGAGCGGGTCATCGAGGGGGTGCGCGCGCTGGCCGGCCCGACCGACCCGATCGCCGCCGCGCCCGGCTCGATCCGCGGCGACTACGGCGTCATCGTCCGGGAGAACCTGATCCACGCGTCCGACTCCGAGGAGTCGGCCGAACGTGAGGTGAAGATCTTCTTCCCCGGTCGCGCCTGACACGCCGCCGCGGAAGCGGAACGAATTCACCGCGCGTCCTTCTGAGGGACCGTCACCTTTTCAAACCGTCTGACCTGGGGCGGCCGCGCATTTCCGGCCGTCCCGCCGCATATCCGTGCCGATCGGGGGAACGAGTGCCCCCGATGGCCCGTCTCCACAAGCGAGGCGACGCGCCATCTGATGACAATGGCGAAGACCCTCGCGCAGTGTTCGCGAAGGCGCGTCTACGATGGAAGCCTTCACGTCACAGCACCCACCTCGCCGACCTGAAAAGCCCTCAAAAGCTCCGTGGGAAGGCCAGACGAATCCTGATGGGGAACTCAATGTCGTTCATCGGCCGTGACATGGCTGTCGACCTCGGGACCGCCAACACGCTGGTGTACGTCAGGGGTCGCGGGATCGTACTCAACGAGCCGTCCGTCGTCGCGATCAACACCAACACCGGTGGCATCCTCGCGGTCGGTGCCGAAGCGAAGAAGATGATCGGGCGCACGCCCGGCAACATCGTTGCCGTCCGTCCGCTGAAGGACGGCGTGATCGCCGACTTCGAGATCACCGAGCGGATGCTCCGCTACTTCATCCTGAAGATCCACAAGCGGCGTTATCTGGCTCGTCCGCGGGTCGTCGTCTGTGTGCCCTCGGGCATCACGGGTGTCGAGCGCCGCGCCGTCATCGAGGCGTCGTCCCAGGCCGGCGCCCGTCAGGTGCACATCATCGAGGAGCCCATGGCCGCGGCCATCGGCTCCGGCCTGCCGGTCCACGAGGCCACGGGCAACATGGTGGTGGACATCGGCGGCGGCACCACGGAGGTCGCGGTCATCTCCCTCGGCGGCATCGTCACCGCCCAGTCCATCCGGGTCGCGGGCGACGAGCTGGACAACGCGATCATCCAGCACATCAAGAAGGAGTACTCGCTCCTGCTGGGTGAGCGCACGGCCGAGCAGATCAAGATCACGATCGGTTCGGCGTACGACCTCGACTCCGACGAGCACACCGAAATCCGCGGCCGGGACCTCGTCTCCGGGCTGCCCAAGACCGTCGTCATCTCGGCCGCCGAAGTCCGCAAGGCGATCGAGGAACCTGTCAACGCCATCGTGGACGCGGTGAAGACGACGCTCGACAAGTGCCCGCCCGAGCTGTCCGGCGACATCATGGACCGCGGAATCGTTCTGACCGGCGGCGGCGCGATGCTGCGCGGCCTGGACGAGCGGTTGCGCCGGGAGACCGGAATGCCGATCCACATCGCCGAGGACCCGCTGGACAGCGTGGCGCTCGGGTCCGGCAAGTGCGTCGAGGAGTTCGAGGCGCTCCAGCAGGTTCTGGACGCCCAGCCGCGCAGATGAGGTAACTCTTCGATTCCGCCGTACGAGACCATCGCCTCTCGTACGGCGGATCGTTGATATAGAGGCATAAGCTGCCACAAACAGCCCGTGGGAATCAGCCGTTCGGATTCCCGGCGGGCCACCCGATTTCCCGGATTCCTATGAGGAAGGGCACGGCCGCCGCACGTGAGGGACACACGAGAGAGCCGGCTGCTTCTGGTGCTGCTGGTCGCCATCGCGTTCGCGCTGATCACGGTGGACATTCGCGGCGGGGAGGATTCACCGGTCGACGGTGCCCGTGGTGCCGCGGCCGCCGCCTTCGGCCCGGTCGAGAACGGCGTGTCGTCCGCGGTCGACCCGGTGGGCAACGCGATCGCAGCGATCCGCGACTCCGGCGAGCGGCACGACCGACTCGCCGAACTGGAGCGGCAGAACGCCGATCTGAAGGCGAAGCTCGGCAGCGACGACCGCAACCGCAGCCGCCTGAAGCAGCTCGACAAGATGCTGAAGATCGCCGGTCAGGGCCAGTACGGCATCAAGGGCGCCGAGGTCATCGCCATAGGAGCGGCCCAGGGCTTCTCCTGGACCATCACCATCGACATCGGCGCCGACGACGGCATCAAGCGCGACATGACCGTCCTCAACGGCGACGGCCTCGTCGGCCGCGTCACCACCGTCGGCCCGAACACCGCGACCGTGCTGCTCGCCAGCGACCCCGACTTCACCGTCGGCACCCGTATGGAAGGCAGCGACGAACTCGGCTTCGCCTCCGGCCAGGGCGACCGCCCGCTGCGCGTCGAACTCCTCAACGGCAAGGCCCAGATCAAGAAGGGCGACCGCCTGGTCACCTTCGGCTCGCAGGCCGACAAGCCGTTCGTGCCCGGCGTCCCGGTCGGGGTGGTCTCCCGCGTCGACCCCTCCGGCGGCGGCCTGACCCGCACCCTGTACGTCACCCCGTTCGTCGGCTTCAGCAAGCTCGACATCGTCGGCGTGGTCGTCCAGACGCCTGAGCGGGACCCGCGCGACACGGTGCTGCCGGCCAAGCCCAAGCCCACGCCGACGCCCACCGTCACGGTGACCGTGACCCCGGGCGCGGAGAACGCCGACGCGTCCGCCGACGATGACGCGGTCACGGACGGCGACGCGGCGACCGACAGCGACTCGGCCACCGACGACCCGTCACCCGACGACGGCCAGTCCCAGCAAGAGGAAGACCAGTAGGGGGAGCTGTACCCATGCGCTTCAACAGGATTCTGCTCTCCTCCGCACTGGTCGTCGTCGCCCTGGTGCTCCAGGTGAGCGTGCTGGCCCGGCTGCACCTCCCGGGCGCCGTCCCCGACCTGGTACTGCTCACCGTGCTGGCCCTCGCCCTGGTCTACGGACACGTCGGCGGCGCCCTGATCGGCTTCGGCGCCGGACTCCTCGCCGACCTGGCCCCGCCCGCCGACCACGCCGCCGGCCGCTACGCGCTGGTGCTCTGCGTCATCGGCTACCTCGCGGGCCTGGTCAAGCCGGAGAACGGCCAGCTCAAGTCGGCGACCGGCCCGATGGCCGTGGTCGTCGCCGCCGCGGTCGGCAGCACCCTGCTGTACGCCGGGGTGGGCGCACTCGTCGGCGACACCGCCGCCCGCCACGTCGGCCTGCCCGGACTGCTGTTCACGGCCGCCCTGTACGACCTGCTGCTCGCCCCCTTCGTCGTCCCAGGACTGATGGCGCTCGCCCGCCGCGCGGACAACAACCCGCTGGAGGCCGGCTCGTCGGCCAAGGCGACCGACATCTCCTCCGGCTGGCTCTCCTCCGGGACCGGCCTGCGCATCGGAGGCCAGCGCGGCGGATTCGGGGGCCTGAAGGTGAAGGCGGCCCGAGCGCGGGTGGCCCGGGCCGGGCGCATCAAGGGGGTCAAGCGGCTGTGAGGGCAGGTCAGTTCACCCGAACGGGGGAGCTCAGGAGGAACCCGGCCTCGCGGGTCGGCCGTTCATCACTCGTACCCGCACACGCGTACGCGCTCTGAGAGGGGGAGGCAGCCGCAGTGACCAACATTCCCGAGACCGGACGGACCCCACGGGTCCAGACCCGGCTCGTCGTGATCCAGATCCTCGTCCTCTCCCTCCTGGCCACCCTCGGAGGCCGGCTGTGGTATCTCCAGATCCGTGAGGGCGAGGCCTACGCCAAGGAGGCCTCGGGCAACCACGTCCAGCAGGTGGTCGAGCCCGCGGTGCGCGGCTCGATCCTGGACGCCCGCGGAGTGGCCCTCGCCGACAACGAGACCCGGCTGGTGGTCTCCGCCTCCCGCACCGAGCTGCTGAAGATGAAGGACGACGGCAAGGCCGTCCTCACCAAGCTGGCGGCCGTGCTCGGCATGGCGCCCAAGGACGTCATGGCCAAGGTGCGGCTGTGCGACTCCCAGACGCCGCAACCGTGCTGGAACGGCTCGCCCTACCAGCCGATCCCCATCACCGACGAGGCCACCGCGCGCCAGGCCCTGCAGATCCGTGAGCGTGCCGAGGACTTCCCCGGCATCACCGCCGAGCCGCAGGCCGTCCGCCGGTACGCGAGCCCCGGCGCGGCCAACAGCGCCCAGGTGCTCGGCTACCTCTCCCCGGTCACCGACCAGGAGATCCAGCAGGCCCAGGACACCGACTCGCCCTATCTGCGCTCCGACCAGGTCGGCCGCAGCGGCCTGGAGCGGACGTACGACAAGGAGCTGCGCGGCAAGGCCGGCGTCACCCGCTACGAGGTGGACAACCTCGGCCGCGTCATCGGCCAGGCCGAGGCGGACGCCGCCGAGCCCGGCTCCAACCTCGTCACCAGCATCGACGCCCGCGTCCAGCGGGTCGCCGAGTTCGAGCTGAACGAGGCGATGAAGACCGCCCGCAAGGAGTGGGACCGCAACACCAACGAGCGCTACAAGGCCGACTCCGGCGCGGTGGTGGTGATGGAGGCCAAGACCGGCCGGGTCGTCGCCATGGCCTCCAACCCGGCCTACGACCCGAACGCCTGGGTCGGCGGCATCTCCGCCAAGGACTACGCCCAGCTCACCGGCAAGAAGTCCAACTACCCGCTGCTCAACAGGGCCATACAGGGTCAGGCGGCGCCGGGCTCCATCTTCAAGGTGGTCTCCACCGCGGCCGCGGTCCAGGCCGGCTACGCCTTCGACGGCCGCTACAACTGCTCCAGCGCCTACTCGGTCGGCGGCCAGGTCTTCAAGAACTTCGAATCGCAGAACCACGGCCCGATCAGCCTGGGCCGCGCCCTGGAGGTCTCCTGCGACACGGTCTTCTACCAGCTCGCGCACAACGAGTGGAAGAAGGACGGCGGCATCAACCCCAAGAAGGGCCAGCCCAAGGACCACTTCTACAAGGCCGCCCACCAGTTCGGCCTCGGCAAGGAGACCGGCATCGACCTGCCCAACGAGGTCACCGGCCGCGTCCCCGACCGCCAGTGGAAGCAGCAGTACTGGGAGGCCAACAAGGACGCCTGGTGCAAGACCGGCAAGAAGGACGGCGACTACGTCCAGCGCATCTCCTACGAGAACTGCCTCGAAGGCAACAAGATGCGCGCCGGTGACGAGATCAACTACTCCATCGGCCAGGGCGACACGCTGGTGACGCCGATTCAGATGGCGACGATCTACGCGGCCATCGCCAACGGCGGCACGCTCTACGACCCCTCCGTCGGCAAGGCGATCATCAGCCCCGACGGCAAGCGCGTCTCGGAGATCAAGCCAAGGTCGCACGGGAAGCTGCCGGTCACCCAGCAGACGCTGGCCCAGATGGACGAGGCACTGGAGGGCGTGGCCACCCGGGGCACGGCGGCCTGGCGGTTCGGCGGCTGGCCGCAGGACAAGATCCCGATGCACGCCAAGACCGGTACGGCGGAGGTCTACGGCAAGCAGACCACCTCGTGGTTCGCGACCTACACCGACGACTACGCGATCGTGATGACCATCTCCCAGGGTGGTACGGGTTCCGGCGCCTCGGGCCCGGCCGTGCGCAACATCTACGACGCGCTGTACGGCGTCGCCGACGACGGCGCCATCAACCAGAAGAACGCCCTGCTGCCCACCCCGCAGAAGAACCTGCCGAAGATCCAGCCCGACGGCTCGATCATCGCGCCGAAGGTCTCCAAGGACCCGGCCAAGGACCAGCAGGCCAGCCAGAAGGCGCCGGTGGACGAGGGCGGGCAGGTACAGACGGCGGCGACCCTGCCGTCCTCGCCCGAGGGCAACCGCAACACCCGACGGCAGGGCCGCCGGGGCCCCCGCAACCGCCGTGGGGCGCTCAGCCGAAGGATGCTCACATGACGGGCGCGAACAGCTTCCAGGTCTCCGGTTACGGACCCGAGCGCGCGGGCTGGACCCGGCTGTTCGCCCGTGACTCGCTCGCCCGGCGGCTCGACTGGCCGATACTGCTGTCGGCGCTGACGCTGTCGCTGATCGGCGCGATGCTGGTGTACTCGGCGACCCGCAACCGCACCGAGATCAACCAGGGCGACCCGTACTACTTCCTGGTGCGGCACCTGCTCAACACCGGCATCGGCTTCGCCCTGATGATCGGCACGGTCTGGCTCGGCCACCGCACCCTGCGCGGCGCGGTGCCGGTCCTGTACGGGGCGTCGGTCTTCCTGGTCCTGCTCGTCCTGACCCCGCTCGGCACCACGGTCAACGGCGCCCACTCGTGGATCGCGGTCGGCGGCGGCTTCTCCCTCCAGCCGTCCGAGTTCGTGAAGGTCACGATCATCCTCGGCATGGCGATGCTGCTGGCGGCCCGGGTGGACGCGGGCGACAAGACGTACCCCGACCATCGCACGGTCCTTCAGGCGCTCGGCCTGGCCGCGGTTCCGATGATGATCGTGATGCTGATGCCCGACCTCGGGTCGGTCATGGTCATGGTGGTGATCGTGCTGGGCGTCCTGCTGGCGTCCGGCGCGTCCAACCGGTGGGTGTTCGGACTGCTCGGCGCCGGCGCGATGGGCGCCATCGCGGTCTGGCAGCTGCACATCCTCGACGACTACCAGATCAACCGCTTCGCGGCGTTCGCCAACCCCGACCTCGACCCGGCGGGCGTCGGCTACAACACGAACCAGGCGCGCATCGCCATCGGTTCCGGCGGCCTGACCGGCTCGGGCCTGTTCCAGGGCTCGCAGACCACCGGACAGTTCGTGCCGGAGCAGCAGACGGACTTCGTGTTCACCGTCGCGGGCGAGGAGCTCGGCTTCCTCGGCGGCGGCCTGATAATCCTTCTGCTGGGTGTGGTGCTCTGGCGGGCCTGTCGGATCGCGCTGGAGACGACCGAGCTGTACGGCACCATCGTCGCCGCCGGGATCGTGGCCTGGTTCGCCTTCCAGGCCTTCGAGAACATCGGGATGACCCTGGGGATCATGCCGGTCACCGGCCTGCCGCTCCCGTTCGTCTCCTACGGAGGATCGTCGATGTTCGCGATCTGGGTGGCGGTCGGACTGCTCCAGTCCATCCGGGTCCAGAGACCCATGTCCGCGTAGCCCCAGGTGCCCGTCGAACCGGGGGCCGCGCGAAGTTTCTCCCGATTCAACCCTCTGGTCACCTGCCGTTGTGCCCCGACGCGCATTAGATTCGGGGCATGGCGGATACGAAGCGTGAGATCGAGCGCAAGTACGAGTCCGACGACAGCGGGCTGCCGGACCTGACCGGCGTCGCCGGCGTGAGCGCCGTCCTCGACCAGGGCGTCGCCGAACTGGACGCCACCTACTACGACACCCTCGACGAACGACTGGCGGACGCCTCGATCACCCTGCGGCGCCGCACCGGCGGCTCGGACGCCGGATGGCATCTGAAGCTCCCGGTCGCCACCGGCGTCCGCGACGAGATCCACGCGCCGCTCGCGGACCACGTGCCGTCCACCCTCGGTGCCCTCGTCCGCTCCCGGGTACGCGACCACGAGCTGGCCCCCGTGGTCCGGCTGCGCTCGACCCGTGACGTACGCCACCTCGTGGACGCCGACGGGCAACTGCTCGCCGAGGTCGCCCTGGACGCCGTACGAGCCGAGCGGCTCACCGGCAGCGGCGGGAAGGCCGAGTGGACCGAGATCGAGGTCGAGCTCGCCGACGGCGGCGACCCGGCGTTCCTCGACAAGGTCGACAAACGGCTGCGCAAGGCCGGCGTACGCCCCTCCGCGGCCCCGTCGAAGCTGGCCAAGGCACTGGCCGAGACCGGCGGCAAGGGAAAGCCCCGCAAGGAGGACCGGGCCGAGCCGGTCACCGCCGGTGACCATGTGCTCGCGTACGTCCGGGCCCAGCGGGACGTGATCGTCGAGCTGGATCCCGCCGTCCGCCGGGACGTCGAGGACTCGGTGCACCAGATGCGGGTCGCCACCCGCCGGACGCGCAGCACCTTCAGGTCGTACAGCAAGATCCTCGACCGGGCCGTCACCGACCCGATCGGGGCCGAGCTGAAGTGGCTGGCGGGCGAGCTGGGCGGCAGCCGGGACCACGAGGTACTGGCCGAGCGGCTCCGCGAGGCCGTGGCGAAGCTGCCCCCCGCCCTGGTCGTGGGGCCGGTCCGCAACCGGATGCGGACCTGGTCCACGGCGCGGGCCGGAGACGCGAAGCGTGAGATCGTCGACGTGCTCAACGGGCCCCGCTACCTCGCGCTCCTCGACTCCCTGGACGCGTTCCTCGCGGACCCCCCGCTGCGCGCGGCGGCGTCCGGGAAACCGTCGACCGAGCTGGCCAAGGCCGTGCACAAGTCGTACGACGTGCTCGCCGGACTGGTCGAGCACGCCCTGGTCACCCCGCCCGGCACCGACCGCGACCTGGCACTGCACGAGGCACGCAAGAAGGCCAAGCGGGTCCGCTACGCGGCGGAGCTGGCGGCTCCCGCGCTCGGCAAGCCGGCCTCCAAGCTGGTGTCGTCGGTGAAGGACCTGCAGAAGCTGCTCGGCGAGCACCAGGACAGCGTGATGAGCCGGGAGACCCTGAAGGAGCTGGCCGAGCAGGCGCACGCGGCCGGTGAGCACTCGTTCACGTACGGCGTGCTCCACACGGCGGAAGCGCGGCGGGCCACCGAGGTGGAGGAGGAACTGCCGGGCGTCTGGAAGGCGACGAGGGGGACGGCGGGGATCTGAGCGTGCGGAGGGGTGCCCCGGTCGCGTTAGGCTTGATGGTCACCCGCCCCCAGCCTCCGGCCGGGGGATGCCCCCAGTCAGCTCACGAAAGTCCCACGATGTCTGCCGAGTCGGTTTTCCCGCAGCTCGAAGCCCTGCTCCCGCATGTGCAGAAGCCGATCCAGTACGTCGGTGGAGAGCTCAACTCCACCGTCAAGGACTGGGACGCCTGTGATGTCCGCTGGGCGCTCATGTACCCCGACGCGTACGAGGTGGGTCTGCCCAACCAGGGCGTCATGATCCTCTACGAGGTCCTCAACGAGCGTGCGGGCGTCCTCGCCGAGCGGACGTACAGCGTGTGGCCGGACCTGGAGGCGCTGATGCGGGAGCACGGCGTCCCGCAGTTCACGGTGGACGGCCACCGCCCCGTCAAGGCCTTCGACGTGCTCGGCGTCAGCTTCTCCACGGAGCTGGGCTACACGAACCTGCTGACCGCGCTGGACCTGTCGGGGATCCCGCTGGAGGCCAAGGACCGCACCCTCGACGACCCGATCGTCGTGGCCGGCGGCCACGCGGCCTTCAACCCCGAGCCGATCGCCGACTTCATCGACTGCGCGGTGATCGGTGACGGCGAGCAGGCCGTCCTGGAGATGACGGACATCATCCGGGCCTGGAAGGCGGAGGGCCGCCCGGGCGGGCGCGAGGAACTGCTGTTCCGCCTGGCGCGCACCGGCGGCGTGTACGTGCCCGGCTTCTACGACGTGGAGTACCTGCCGGACGGGCGCATCGGGCGCGTCGTACCGAACAGGTCGGGTGTGCCGTGGCGGGTGTCCAAGCACACCGTGATGGACCTCGACGAGTGGCCCTACCCCAAGCAGCCCCTGGTGCCGCTGGCGGAGACGGTCCACGAGCGGATGTCCGTCGAGATCTTCCGCGGCTGCACGCGCGGCTGCCGTTTCTGCCAGGCCGGTATGATCACCCGCCCGGTGCGGGAGCGCTCGATCACCGGCATCGGCGACATGGTCGAGAAGGGGCTGAACGCGACCGGTTTCGAGGAGGTCGGCCTGCTGTCGCTGTCGTCGGCCGACCACAGCGAGATCGGCGACATCGCCAAGGGCCTCGCCGACCGCTACACGGACGACAAGATCGGACTGTCGCTGCCGTCGACCCGCGTGGACGCCTTCAACATCGACCTGGCCAACGAGCTGACCAGGAACGGCCGCCGGTCCGGCCTCACCTTCGCGCCGGAGGGCGGCAGCGAGCGCATCCGCAAGGTCATCAACAAGATGGTCTCCGAGGACGACCTGATCCGCACCGTCGCGACGGCGTACGGCAACGGCTGGCGGCAGGTGAAGCTGTACTTCATGTGCGGCCTGCCCACCGAGACCGACGACGACGTCCTCCAGATCGCCGACATGGCCACGCGCGTGATCCAGAAGGGCCGTGAGGTCTCCGGCGCGAACGACATCCGCTGCACGGTGTCGATCGGCGGCTTCGTGCCCAAGCCGCACACCCCGTTCCAGTGGGCGCCGCAGCTGTCGGCCGAGGAGACGGACGCCCGTCTCGAAAAGCTCCGGGACAAGATCCGCGGCGACAAGAAGTACGGCCGTTCCATCGGCTTCCGCTACCACGACGGCAAGCCCGGCATCGTCGAGGGCCTGCTCTCCCGCGGCGACCGCCGCATCGGCGCGGTCATCCGCGCGGTCTACGAGGACGGCGGCCGCTTCGACGGCTGGCGCGAGCACTTCTCCTACGACCGCTGGATGGACTGCGCGGACAAGGCGCTGCCGCAGTTCGGCGTCGACGTCGACTGGTACACCACCCGCGAGCGGACGTACGAGGAGGTCCTGCCCTGGGACCACCTGGACTCCGGCCTCGACAAGGACTGGCTCTGGGAGGACTGGCAGGACTCCCTCGACGAGACCGAGGTCGAGGACTGCCGGTGGACTCCGTGCTTCGATTGCGGGGTGTGTCCTCAGATGGACACCCAGATCCAGATCGGCCCGACGGGCAAGAAGCTGCTGCCCTTGACGGTGAAGAACGCGGCGCCGGCGGCGAGCGGTCACACGCACTGAGTGAGCGATCCGCACGGCGATGATGAGCCCCTCTGACTTCAGAGGGGCTCACTGCTGTCCGGTCAGCGGGGTGGGCCGGAGCGTCCCGCGGATTCAGCAGGGGGCGGCAGCGGATCGGGGCGGCGAGGGCGGCGCGGCCGAGCGAAGCAGTACGTCGTGGGGGTGTGCGCCCGGCGTGGGGGAGGGGTGATTTTGTGGGGCGGTAGTGATTCGTGCGCCGTTGTGGGATGCCTCAAGCTCGCCGGTGCGGTCACCGATCCATGGGGCAGGAACGGTGATTCAAGAAAGGCTGGTTCCTGTGACGTCAGTTTCGGTGCCGCGTCCGGATGCGGGCTTCGGCACGGTGGCGGTCGCCATCGAGGAGTTGCGGGCCGGCCGGCCCGTGATCGTGGTGGACGACGCGGATCGTGAGGACGAGGGCGATCTCGTCATGGCGGCGCAGTTCGCGACCGCCGAGGCCCTGGCCTTCTTCGTGCGCTGGACCAGTGGCCTGATCTGCGTACCGATGGCGTCCGAGGTCGCCGACCGGCTGGACTTGCCGCTGATGGTCCCGGCCGCCGACGGTGTGGAGGCGACCGCGTACACCGTCTCCGTGGACGCGGTCGGCGTCGGTTCCGGGATCTCGGCCGCGGACCGGGCGCTGACCGTCCGGACGCTCGCCGAACCCGGCTGCCTCCCGGACCGGTTGACGCGCCCTGGGCATGTGTTCCCGCTGCGTGCCCGCCCCGGGGGGATCGGGGAGCGGCGGGGGCACACGGAGGCGAGTGTCGACCTCATGCGCCTCGCCGGGCTGTCCCCGGTGGCAGTGATCAGCGAGGTCTGTGAGGACGACGGTTCGGTGGCCCGGTCCGATCGGCTGCGGGCGTTCGCGGACGAGCACGCGCTGGCGCTGGTGTCGATCGAAGAGCTTTCGGGGGCGCTGCCGCGGCGTCCGGACGAGGCCTCGGTGTGAGGGCCGAACGGCGGGCGACGGTCTTCGACCTGGACGACACCCTGATCGACAGCGGTGCGGCGTGGGGGCGCGTGTGCGCCGCCTTCACCGCCCGTCACGGGCACCGGTGGCGGGCCGAGGACGACGTGGCGATCCATGGCAACGGCGAATGGGCGTCGTATGTGGCGGGGTTGTGCCGCGGCTCGGTGAGCGGTGCCGAGGTGGTGGAGGTCTGCACCGGCGCGATGGTCGACGACTGCGCCGCCGGGCGGGTGCGGGCGCTGCCCGGGGCGGTGGAGCTGGTGCGCGAGGCGGCGCGGCACGGGCGCGTGGGTGTGGCCACCGCCAGTCCTCGCCGCTTCGTGCTCGCGGCGCTCCAAGGGCTCGGTCTGGCCGGGGAGATGAGCGCCGTCGTGTGCGGGGAGGACGTGGTCCGGGTCAAGCCCGCGCCGGACCCGTATCTGCGTGCCGCCGCCGAACTGGGCGTTCCACCGGAGCGGTGTCTGGCGGTCGAGGACTCTCCCGCCGGCATCCTCTCGGCCGCGGCCGCCGGGATGGCCGTTCTCGCCGTGCCCCGCGCCGGGGCGGAACTGCCCGCCGATGTCGCCGCGTTGTCCGCGGCGCAGGCCCTGACCGCGGTCGACGCCGTGCGCCTGCTGCCCGGCCTGCTGGCGCCTCGGCCCGCACCGCTGGTGTCCGGAGGCGCGCCGTAGGGCGGTGTGGTCGGTCGCTTCGTGTACATGTGCGCGAGAGTCGAGCGGGACGCGCGAATCAGGCGTCCCCGCCGTCGCTCCGCGCCATCATCCCGGAGGAATATGCCCGCCGGCCCACCACTGAAAGTAGTCGAACGACTACTTTCAGTGGTGGGCGGTCGTGACGAACACGGCCCGAAGTGGACGGAGTTGTGCCTCATGCGACGTTTCATCGGCAGGTTCGGAGCCCTCGCGGCGGCAGCGCTGCTCACCCTCACCGGCACCGCGGCCGCACAGGCGGACGGGCCGCCGACGCGGGCCCCGAGCGCCGCGGCGGAAGCCGCGTACTTCAATCTGCGCGACATCACCGGCTCCGACTTCGTCATCAAGCTGACCGATCCGCAGCGGATCAGCGAGGCCCGCGAGATCGTCGCCAACGGCGAGCGCAAGATCGTCATCGGCCGCATCGTGAAGCAGCAGGCCGCGTACAACTGGCGGTGGAGCTACCACTACAACCCGGACACCGTCAGCTTCGCGGACATGGCCATCGAGGTCTGCGACGCGACGATCCCCTACGTCGAGGACCACCTGGACGAGGCCGGCGGACCCTTCCTGCCCGGCCTGTACTGGTGCCCCTGGACCGGGCGCCTGACCAGCGAGATCCGGCCCTAGCGATCAGGGCGGCGGCAGGAGGGGGCCGAGGGGGCCCAGGTCGAGGTTGAGGTCGTCCATGGTGAGGTCGTAGCGGCGGCACAGTTCCGTCATACGGTCGTGGAGGATCATCAGCGTCAGGCCCAGCCGCTCCTCCTGCTGCTCGCTGAGCCCGCCCTGGTCGACACGGCGCAGCGCCTGGCGTTCCATCAGCTGGCGGAGCAGTTCGACGATCGTGAGCACGAGCTTCACCAGGTCGCGTTCCACCGACTCCGGGTCGGTGTTCAGGCGCCGGGCCACCGAGGACCCCGCGTCCTCGCTCAGCGGCGGCACCTCGTCCGGCCGCGCGGGCAGCAGCGCGAAGGCACGCGCGGCCGCGTCGGCGACCTCGTCGAAGCGACCGGAGCGCGGGTCCTCGGAGGGCTCGCTCGCGGAGGGCGGGCCCCCGGAGTGCGGATCGAAGGGCCGGTGGTCAGCGGAACCCGTCATGGCCGCCGTCCTCGACGGGCGCCGCTCCCGGCAGCGCCGCAGCGCCCTCCGCGGGAAGCGCGACGTCCCACTGCTGCTCCTGCACGGCGACGATCACCGCGCGCAGCGAGACCCTGACCAGGTCGATGTCCGCGATCGACAGGATGATGTCGCCGGTGAGCACCACGCCGCCGCTCAGCAGCCGGTCGAGCAGGTCGATCAGGGCCACCTGACGCCGGGCGAGCGGGGGGTCGTCGTACGCGGTCACCGCTGTCCCGCCTCCTCCGGGGCCGGGTCATGCGGCACCTGGGCGAACGAGTACGGCACCCAGGGCCCCGTGACCTCCACGCGGACGCCGTCGAGCCCCTCGGCGGCCCCCTGGACCCGCTCGCGGAACTCCTCGGCGCGGTCGCGCGGGACGAGATAGGCGTCGTTGGCGACGTTCTCCCCGGTGCCGCCGGCCAGCCGGCCCTGTTGCGGCCGGTGCCGCGCGTGCGCCACGGCGAGACTGCCGGCCTGCGCCTCGACCCGGCGTACGGCTTCGGCGGCGGACGACCAGGCGTCCTCCCGCGCGTGCCGCTGCTGCCGGCGTTGCCGCAGGTAGGCGCGGCCGGAATCGGGCGGCTCGGGGGCGCCGGAGGGCGCCTGCGGCCGGGCGGCGGCGGGGGAGGTGTCGGCGTAGACCTTCACGCCCCACTCGACCTGGCCGGCGAGGCGGTCCAGGAGCTCGGTCAGGGTCCGTTCGCGCTCCTCCAGCATGTCGCGGACCCGGCTGTCGTCCAGGTAGACCGTCGCGAGGCGCAGGGGAAGCACCGTGGTGCGCGCTCCCAGCGCGGCCACGACCTCGTCGTGGGCCCTGGCGACGCCCTCCAGCCAGTCCAGGTCCTCCAGATGGGCCTTGAGGGCCGCCTCGGAGAAGTCCGACTTCGCGACGTGGCTGACCGCCGCCGCCATGCCGCCGTGCCGCACCAGCGCGACGGGCGCGTCCTCGACGCCGCGGACGCCGGGGGGCACGGCGTCCTCGGGGGAGGCGGCGTCCGGGCGCAGCACGCCGTACACGTAGCTGAGTCGGTCGTCCATGGGTCAACTCCGGCCGTCGTCGTCCTCGGCGCTCCTGCGCCGCCTGCGCCGGGGCTCGGCGTCGGGATCACGCTCCCGATCGGGATCCCGGTCACGCTCCCGATCACGGCTTCGCTCACGGTCCTGATCGCGGTCACGGCTTCGCTCACGGTCCTGATCGCGGTCACGGCTTCGCTCACGGTCCTGATCGCGGTCGCGCTCGCGGGTGCGGCGGCGTCCGCCGGAGGCGCCGGCGCCCTCCGCCAGTTCGCCCTGGGACTCCGCCATCTGCCTGCGCAACTCCTTGACCTCGTCGCGCAGGCGGGCGTTCTGTTCCTCCAGGTCGCGGGTGCCGTCGGCGCGCGAGGACAGGGCCGGGTCGCGCTCCCACCAGTCGATGCCGATCTCCTTGGCCTTGTCCACCGAGGTGACCAGCAGGCGGAGCCGGATGGTGAGCAGCTCGATGTCGAGCAGGTCGATCTTGATGTCGCCGACGATGACGATGCCCTTGTCGAGCACGCGCTCGAGGATGTCGGCGAGGTTGGCACTCGTTCCCTGGTTGTACGGCTGCAGCGTCCGCGCAGGGGAGGGGCCGGCAGCTGGGGGCTCGGTCACGGTGTCCTCGACCTCGTTCCTGGAAGCGGCTCGGCGCGCCGGCTACCTGCTCCGCCGACGGCTCTCGGCCGGGGGTTCCTCTTCGTCGCGGTCCTCGGGCTCTTCGTCCTCCTCCTCGAAGTCGTCCACGTCGTCGTAGTCGTCGTACGACGCCCGGTCCTCGTCGTCTTCCTCGTCCTCGTCGCGCTCTTCGTCCTCGTCCTGCTCTTCGTCCTCGTCCCGCACGTCGTAGCGGTCCTCCGGCTGTGCCTCGTCCTCGCCGTCCTCCTCGTCCTCCTCGTCTTCCTCGTCCTCGCCCCGGGCCTCGCGGTCGTCGCGCTCCTCGCCCTCGGCCTCCTCGTCCGGGCCCCGGACCACCTCGCCCTCGCGGATCTCTCCGCGCCAGCCGCCCGTGGCCTCTCCGCGCAGCATCACGAACTTGCGGAACAGCTTCAGGTCGAGCCGGGTACGGCGGCCCTGGGCCCGCCAGACGTTGGCGGTCTTCTCGACGAGGCCCTTGGGGTAGTAGTCGAGGACCAGCAGGACCTTGGTCAGGTTCTCGGCCACCGGATGGAAGGTGACCACGCCCCGTGTGGTGCCCTTGGCCCCCTCGGAGGTCCAGGCGATCCGCTCGTCGGGCACCTGCTCGGTGATCGTCCCGGTCCACGCCCGGCTCGCCTTGGCGATCTTGACCTGCCACTGGGTGGTGGTGTCGTCCTTCTGCTCGACGCTGACCACGCCCTTGGTGAACCGGCCGAACTCCGTGAACTGCGTCCACTGGTCGTACGCCTCGCGCACCGGGACGCCGACGTCGATGTCCTCGATGATGGTGATGCTCTTGCCGCCGCCGCCGTGCGAGGCCCCGTGCTTGTGCCCGGTCGCCTCCTTGAGCTTGTCCGTCACGGCGTCCTTGGCGTGCGTGGCGGTGTCCTTGGCCTGGGACGCCACCTGCCCGCCGAGCAGCTTGCCGCCCTTGCCGAGGGCGTGGACCAGCGGGCCGGGCCCCACGTGGGCGGAGCCGATCCGGGTCGCCGCGGCGCCCATCTTGTGCCCCACGCCGGTCAGGGTGTGTTCCAGACGGGCCTCGGCGTAGTTGCCGAGTTCCTCGACCAGCTTGTTGCCGCCGGGGCTCTTCAGAAGTCCCGTACCGCCCTGCGAGCCACGTCCGGACGTCTTGCCGTCAGTCATCGTCGGACTCCCTCGCTCTCGAGGAACCGCCGGACCGTGAGGACGTCCTGCGCGGCGCCCCGCTGCCGGACTTCGACTGCGACGAGGGCCGGCGTGCCGTCTTCTTGGCCTTGGGCCGCGGCCGCCGCTCCTCCTCGCGCGGTTCCTCGTCGTCCCGTTCGTCGTGCGTGTCGTGCTCGTCCTGCTCGTCGTGCGTGTCCTGCTCGTCGCGCTCGTCGTCGCGGTCCTCGTCCGCGTCCTGGCTCCGCTTGCCCTTCTGCCCCGTCTGCCCCGTCTGCTCCGCCAGCCCCTGCAGTCCTGCCGTGCGCTGGTGCAGGGCGTCGGCCAGGTGGCCTGCCTGGGCGTTCAGTACGGAGCCCACCGCGGCCTTGGTGGCACCGGCCAGTTCATTGCGGGCCTGCTGGTTGAGGTTGCCGAGCACGGGTGCGATGACCTCGGCGAGGTCTCCGGCCTTCGCCCGTTTCACGGCGATGGCCATGGCGAGCCCCAGGGCGGCCTTGGCGTTCTTGTTACGGCCCAGCAGGTAGCCGCCGACGAGGGCGGCTCCGATCTTGGCGTTGCTCATGATGCCGACCTTCCGAGCTGGTACAGCCTGATCTCCTCCAGCCGCCCCAGCAGTTCCTCCTCGCGTGCCGCGAAGTCCTCCTCGTCGATACGGCCCTCCGTGCGCGCCCGCTCCAGGTCGGCGAGTGCCGCCTGGATGGGGGTGGGGTCGTAGTACTCGTTCTCCGCGGCCTGAACGACCTTGTCGAGCACCCAGCCCACGCCTCGCACCGGTGCGAAGGGCAGTGCCAGGACCTCGAAGACCAGTCCCACGGTGCCTCCTTGTGTCGTGCGGCAAGTGCCGTCGTCGGGTGTCAGGCGAAGCTGTAGGGCGGCAGAGGACCGCGCAGCCGTAGCTCGGCCCCTTCGGGCAGTTGCCCGGCGAGCTCCCCGCAGGCCTCGGTGAAGTCGTCGGAGCTCTCGTCGTCCACCAGGAACGAGGCGTTGACGAAGTACTGCTCCGAGGACGGGGACAGGCTCTCCGCCTGCGCCAAGGGCCGCAGCGCGGTGACGACCTGGGTGGCGAGCGCCTCCTCGCGGGCCTGGACCTCCTGGGCCACGAGCTGGCCGAGTTCCATCCGCTCCTCGGGACGCCCGCCCTCGCGGGTCGCCTCGTTCAACTCCCTTATCCGGTCGGATTCCTCGATGATCCGCCGCAGCAGCGCGTCCTCGTCCTGCACGCCCTTGACGTTGAACTCCACCCGGTCGGCGAGTTCCGCCATCCGCTGGGTGTACTGGTCGGCGCCCTGCTCCAGGACGACACGTACCGCGTCGTCGTCCTGGGCGACGAACCCGAAGCCCAACGGCAGCGAGACGCCGTCGGACCACAGCCGCTCCTGCACCGTGTGGTGCGCCTCCAGGTTCCGGCGGGCCACCGACAGGTCCGCGGGGGCCTCACTGACCACGGCGCACAGCGAGTCGCCGCGCACCACCCGCAGTTCGGAGGCTCCCTCGCCGACGCCCTTGAGGCCGTCGAGGCGCAGGGGGTGCGACGTCTTGGTGATGGCGTAGACGTACAGGGACATCGCTCACTCCTCGCGGTCCTTGGAGGAACGGCGCTCGCTCCGCTCGACCGGTTCGCGTTCCCGCTCCCGCCGCTCACTCCTGCCGCGCCGGGGTCGTTCGCCGCTCTCGATCTCGTCGCGGCCGCCCTGCAGGGACTCCGTGAAGGCTTCGACGGCGCCGGTCAGCGCGCCCTTGCTCTTGCCCTTGGCGCCGCCCTCGGTGACGCGCTCCATCACGTCGGGCAGCTGGGCCGGGGCCTTGCGGCCCGCTTCCAGGTCCAGTCGGTTGCATGCCTCGGCGAAGCGCAGATACGTGTCCACGCTGGCCACGACGATACGGGCGTCGATCTTGGCTATCTCGATGCCGACCAGGGAGACCCGGACGAACGCGTCGATCACCAGACCGCGGTCCAGGACCAACTCCAGTACGTCGTAGAGGTTCCCGGAGCCCGAACTGGGGGCGGGCACCGCACCGCCGCCCGGCGTCACAGTCACGATCTGCTCCCTTCGTTGCGGTCGAGCTGGGCGCGCGTGTAGCGCCGCCTGCGCTTGTAGGCCAGCAGCCGGCCGGCCGGGTCCATCGCCACCTCGTAGCTGGCCATCACGCTCGTCGTCTCGGGGATGCGCTCCAGTTCGAGGACCTCGACCTCGGCCTCCCAGCCGTCGTCCGTGGGCTTCAGCGCGGAGACGGACTCGGGTCGCCGGCCGAGCAGCTCCGCGAGTTGCTCGGACGCCTGCCGCATCGCTTCCGGTGCCGGGACTCTCTCGGTCCCGGGCTCGTTGTCGGGCATATCATCACCAACCATCGTCAATCACCCGTGTCTCCCAAAACCTCCACCTGTATCGCTCCGGTCAGCAGGTTTTCGGGGCGCGACGCATCCGAAGGCCGTCCGGTGGCGTCCACAGAGGTATGGATCCGGAAAAACCGCCAGCTCAGCCGCCGCCCGACGGGTGCCTCGCGGTCGCGATCCGCGTGCCGGTGCGGATCGTGATGCTCGTCCTCGTCCTGCCGGTGCGCATGGTCTGGGACGTGCTGGTCGTCGCGGGGCGGTTCCTGAACGACACGGTGCTCAGGCCGGTGGGGCGGGCCTTGCTGTGGCTGGGGCGGGCGGTGTTCGTGTGGCCGTTCGTCGCGCTGTGGCGCTGGGTCCTGGTGCCCGCGGGCCGGGCGCTCGCCTGGCTCGCGAACGTGCTCGTCGTCGTGCCGTGCGGATGGCTGTACCGATACGTCCTGACCCCCGTCGGCCGGGTTTTCGCCGCCGGGTGTGCATGGGTGTACGCGCGCGTGCTCACGCCCCTCGGACACGGGGCCATGTGGGTCCTCAGGGGCGTCGGGGCCGTGCTCGCCGCCGTGGGTGCCGGGGTGTTCACCGCCGTGGCGTGGCTGGTGCGCCACCTCCTGGTCGCGCCCGCCGTCCTGCTGTACACGTGGGTGCTCGCGCCGGTGGGGCGGGCGATCGTGTGGTGCCTGACGGGGCTCGTACGGCTCGTGGGCATGCTGTTCACGGGCGTCGGAATGGCCCTGTACTGGATCTGCCGGATCCTGTTCGTGCTGCCCGCGCTCGCGGTGTGGCGCTGGGTCCTGGTGCCCGTCGGGCACGTGCTCGCGGTCGTCGGGCGGGAGGTCGGGGCCGCCCTGGGGCATGCCTGGCGGGTGGCCGGGCATGTCTCGCGCGCCGTGGGCCGGTTCCTCGGGACGCTCCTGCGGTGGATCCTCGTGGATCCGGCGCGCTGGGTGTACGCGCGTGTGCTCACGCCCGCCGGTCATCTCGTGCGGGACGCGGTCCTGCGGCCGGTGGGCGAGGCGCTGCGCGCCGCGGCACGGGCCTCCCGGCAGGCCCTGGCGTCGGCGCGGGCGAGCGTGCGGCAGGCGCGGGCCGACCTGCGGCGGATGCTCCTCGGCGAGCCCCGGCGGCCGCGGGAGGCGGCCAGGCAGCCGCAGGAGGGGGCCCGGCAGCCGCGGACGGTGGCCCGGCGGGAACCTGTGGCCGCCGAGACACGTACTCTTGGTAGCAGTACGACCGCTCTCACGAAGGATTGAGACACTGGGCAAGCGACAGCCCGAAGGCCCGCCGCCGGCACCCGCGGTGCAGCGCGTCCGACTGCGCTACACCAAGCGCGGCCGCCTCCGGTTCACCAGCCACCGTGACTTCCAGCGCGCCTTCGAGCGTGCGCTGCGCCGCGCCGAGGTGCCCATGGCGTACTCGGCGGGGTTCACCCCGCACCCGAAGGTGTCGTACGCCAATGCCGCACCCACCGGCACGGGCAGTGAGGCGGAGTACCTGGAGATCGCGCTCACCGCGCCGCGCGATCCGGACAAGCTCAGGATCCTGCTCGACGAGTCGCTGCCCACCGGGCTCGACATCGTCGACGCGGTCGAGGCCCGTACGCCGGGCCTCGCCGACCGGCTGACGGCCTCCGTCTGGGAGCTGCGCCTGATCGGTGTGGACCCGGCCGAGGCCGCGCGCGCCGTGGCCGCGTTCAACGCGGCCGAGGCCGTCGAGGTGCAGCGGATGACCAAGAACGGCGTCCGTACCTTCGACGCCCGGCCGGCCGTCGTGAGCCTCGAGAGCGGTGACGGCGGTACGGCTTCGGAAACGCAGCTTTCGCAGGCTGATAGGCCGACCGACCAGCCCTGTGCGATACTGCGGCTGGTTGTTCGGCACGTGACGCCTGCCGTACGACCCGACGACGTCCTGTCCGGTCTCCGCGCCGTGGCCGACCTGGCGCCGCCGGTCCCCGCAGCGGTGACCAGGCTGGCGCAGGGGCTGTTCGATGAAGAGACCGGCACGGTGACAGACCCGCTCGCGCCTGACCGCGAGGCGGGTCCCGCGTAGGACGGACGTCGTAGCGCAGCCCTCGTACTCGGGAGCCACCTGGGTCGGGCGGCGCACCGACCAGAAGACTTTCGCCAGGCCGTACGCAACACGGCGTACGGAACCGGCGAGACAGGACAACAGAGAGCTCCCGTGCGGCGCCCGCGCCCCGGACGGCGGCAGTCGCGCATCGCGCGAGCCGCGGACGTCACCGGCACCACTGCCGGACCAGGTGCGGCGCCCGGGAGCCTGACGGGAGAAACGCCCGCATGCTCGAGCCGATCGAACCCGCCGAGGGTTCCGAACTCAATACACCCAGCGACACCCTGCCGCCGCGTCGTCGGCGCCGGGCCGCTTCCCGACCGGCGGGCCCGCCGGTCGACACCTCCGGGACGCCCGCGGAGACGGTGGAGCCGGCCATACCGGCCGCCGAGGCCGCCGAGCTCGCCTCGGGCGACCTGCCCTCCGCCGAGGCCGACGCACTCGCCTCGACCGATCTCTCCTCCGCGGCTTCCGAGGAGGCAGGAGACGTCGAGGAGGCACTGGAGGCCTCCGAGACAGAGGAGGCCGGTGCCGAGGCGGCCACCACACAGCCCGAGGCTCCCGAGGAGGCAGCGCCCGCCGGACGTCCGCGTCGTCGCGCCACGCGCCGGGCGTCCGCGCCCGCCGGTACGCCCGTGACCGCGGAGGCCGCCGAGACCGTGGTGCCGACCACCGCGCCCGCCGAGACGGTGGACGAGAGCGCGGTCGCGCACGTCGTCGACGAGCCCGCGGCGCCGCGGCGCCGCCGTGCCACCCGCCGGGCGTCCGCGCCCGCCGGTGCCCCGGTGACCGTCGAGGGCGCCGAGCCCACCGAGTCCACCGCACCTGCCGCGACCGCCGCCGGGGAGTCCGCGCCCGTCGAGGAGCCCGCCCCCGCCGGACGCACGCGCCGCCGGGCGAGCCGCCGCGTCTCCGCGCCCGCCGACGCACCGGCCGCCGCCGAGACCGTGCCTCAGGAGGACGGCGTCGCAGCCGTCGCCGAGACGCTGCCGCAGGACGACGTCGCACCCGCCGTCGAGGCCCCGGCCGCGACCGGCGCGCAGGAGTCCGCGACGACCGACGAGGCCGCTCCGCGCCGCACCCGTCGCCGGGCCACGCGCCGCGTGACGGCGCCCGCCGAGCCGGCCGGCGACTCCGCCGACGAGCCCGTCGAGACGGCCGAGGCCGTCGAGGCCACCGGTGAGCAGGGCACCGGGACCGAAGGTGAGCAGGCCGACGAGGCCGCCGCGCCGCGTCGTACGCGCCGCCGCCGGGAAGCCGCCGCCGAAGCCCCCGAGCCCACGCCCGCGGAGTCCCTCCGGTCCGCCGAGGGCGGCGAGGCCGAGGCCGCCGACCAGGGCGGTGCCACGCGTCGTGCGCGGCGGCGGGTGGTGCGCAAGGCGGCCACCGGCTTCGCCGCACCCGCGCAGTCGGGGGCCGGCGAGGGAGACGCGCTGCGTCCGCCGGCGCGCCCCGCGGTCGCGGTGTTCCAGCCGCCGGTGTTCACCGAGCCGAGGTTCCAGACGCCCGAGCGTGCGGCCGCCGAGGCCGCCGCCGAGGCGGCGGACGAGGCCCCCGAGGCCGAGGAGTTCCCCGAGGAGCCGACCGGGTCGCGGCGTCGCCGCCGGCGCCGGGGTGCCGGGCCCGCGGAGGAGCCCGAGACGCAGACCGCCGAGACCGTCGTGGACGACGAGACGGAGGAGCCCGAGGAGGGCGACGCCGAGAACGCCGTCGAGGACGACGAGGGCGAGGAGACCGGCTCCCGTCGCCGTCGTCGCCGGGGTGGCCGGCGCCGCCGCCGGGGCGAGTCCGGTGACTTCGCCGACGGTGACGGCGACGAACTCGCCGCCGAGCAGGCGGCGCAGGACGCCGAGGACACCGCCGAGCAGCTCGAGGAGGACGCCGACGAGGACGACAGGTCCGCCGGTGACGGGGGTTCGTCCTCCAGCAGCCGTCGTCGCCGTCGTCGTCGCCGCCGCGCCGGTGACAGCGGTCCGGACGCCGAGCCGTCCGCCGACGACCCGGAGCGCACGGTCGTCAAGGTCCGTGAGCCGCGCCCCGCGCGGGAGAAGGGCGAGCCCTCCGACGAGGTGCAGTCCATCAAGGGCTCCACGCGCCTTGAGGCCAAGAAGCAGCGCCGCCGCGAGGGCCGTGAGCAGGGCCGCCGCCGGGTGCCGATCATCACCGAGGCCGAGTTCCTGGCCCGCCGCGAGGCCGTCGAGCGCGTGATGGTCGTGCGTCAGCACGGCGACCGTACGCAGATCGGCGTCCTGGAGGACGGCGTGCTCGTCGAGCACTACGTCAACAAGGAGCAGTCGACCTCGTACGTCGGCAACGTCTACCTCGGCAAGGTGCAGAACGTGCTGCCGTCGATGGAGGCCGCCTTCATCGACATCGGCAAGGGCCGCAACGCCGTGCTGTACGCCGGCGAGGTCAACTTCGAGGCGCTGGGCATGGCCAACGGGCCGCGCCGCATCGAGTCCGCCCTGAAGTCCGGCCAGTCGGTCCTCGTGCAGGTCACCAAGGACCCGATCGGCCACAAGGGCGCGCGTCTGACCAGCCAGGTCTCCCTCCCGGGCCGTTACCTCGTGTACGTGCCCGAGGGCTCGATGACCGGTATCAGCCGCAAGCTGCCCGACACCGAGCGGTCCCGGCTGAAGACGATCCTCAAGAAGATCGTCCCCGAGGACGCGGGCGTCATCGTGCGCACCGCGGCCGAGGGCGCGAGCGAGGACGAACTGCGCCGTGACGTCGAGCGGCTCCAGGCGCAGTGGGAGGAGATCCAGAAGAAGGCGAAGAGCGGCAACGCGCCGACTCTGCTGTACGGCGAGCCGGACATGACCGTCCGCGTCGTGCGCGACATCTTCAACGAGGACTTCTCCAAGGTCGTCGTCAGCGGCGAGGACGCCTGGAGCACCATCCACGGCTACGTCGCGCACGTCGCGCCCGACCTGGCCGAGCGGCTGTCGAAGTGGACCTCCGAGGTCGACGTCTTCGCCACCTACCGGATCGACGAGCAGCTCGCCAAGGCGCTGGACCGCAAGGTCTGGCTGCCCAGCGGCGGTTCGCTGGTGATCGACCGGACCGAGGCGATGGTCGTCGTCGACGTCAACACCGGCAAGTTCACCGGCCAGGGCGGCAACCTGGAGGAGACGGTCACCAGGAACAACCTGGAGGCGGCCGAGGAGATCGTGCGTCAGCTGCGGCTGCGCGACCTCGGCGGCATCATCGTCATCGACTTCATCGACATGGTGCTGGAGTCCAACCGGGACCTGGTGCTGCGGCGTCTGCTGGAGTGCCTGGGCCGGGACCGGACGAAGCACCAGGTCGCCGAGGTGACCTCGCTGGGCCTGGTCCAGATGACCCGGAAGCGGGTCGGGCAGGGCCTGTTGGAGTCGTTCTCCGAGACCTGCGTCCACTGCAACGGGCGCGGCGTCATCGTGCACCTGGACCAGCCGACGGCGAGCGCCGGCGGCGGCAAGCGCAAGAAGCGCGCCCGGGCCGGCGGCGAGCACCCGGAGCACACGCACGAGGCGGTGGCGGGCGGGACCGTCGAGGAGGAGGCGGAGACCGAGTCCGAGGTCGCCGCCGAGGTCGCCGAGCCGTTGGCGCTGGCGTCGCCGGAGTTCGCGCCGGACGAGGAGCTGTACAGCAGCGTCGCCGAGGCCGAGGCCGCCGCGTCGCGCGGTCGTTCGCGCCGTCGTTCGAGCCGCCGGGCGTCCGCTCCGGCGGGCGCGCCCGCGCCGAAGAGCGAGACCGGCGTGGAGGTGCCCACGGCCCAGGACGTGACGGCCGAGGAGGAGGTCGCGCGCCCGGTGCGGCCGGAGCCGGCCGCCGCGGCGCACGCCGAGCCGATGGCGGTCGAGGACCCGGTGGTCGAGGCCGCCCCGGTCCTCGCCGAGGAGGCCGCGCCCAAGGGCCGTACGCGCCGTCGCGCCACCCGCAAGGTGAGCGCACCGGCCGGTTCGCCCGCTTCGGCGTCGGCTTCGGCGTCGGCGGAGACGGTGGTGACGGCCGCCGAGACCGTGCCGTCGCCCGAGCCGGAGGCCGCGCCGGTGGCGGACGTGGCGCAGCCGGAGGAGGACGGGACGCCCGCCGAGGCGGCCGCCCCGGCCCGTCCGCGCCGCCGTGCGGTCCGCAAGGCCACCGCGCCGACCGCGTCGGAGGAGACGGCCGTGCTGGTCGTCCCGTCGGCGGAGACGCAGGAGCCGGTCGCGCAGCAGGCCGCCCACGAGGCCGAGCAGGCCCTCGTGGAGGCCAGGGAGGCCGCCGCCGAGGCCGTCGCCGGGACCGAGGGCGACGAGTCCGCCCCGGCCAGGAAGACGGCCGCGCGCAAGACGGCGAAGAAGGCGACGGCCAAGAAGGCCGCCACCAAGAAGACTGCGGCCAAGAAGACGGTCGCGAAGAAGGCGACGGCCAAGAAGGCGGCGGCGAAGTCCACCGCCAAGTCGACCGCCGCCAAGGCCACCAAGGCGACGTCGAAGAAGACGGCGGCGGCCGAGCAGTCCCAGCCGACCGTGTCGGTCTCGACCGACGAGGGCTGACGCCGTGGGTGGGGTGGGCGTCCGGGTGACCGGCCGCACACCCCACCCGACGGGGCCCGGTTTGACCCCCTCGGCCACCGCCCCGTAACCTTGACCGTCGGCGTGTCCATCGAACACGCCACATCCCCGTAAACCCTCTTCCTCCCGGGCACTCGGTTGGTCGGGAGAGGCTGCCGGTCGGTATGTCGGTGGCTGGACTGCGGGGGTGCCGTTCCCGAGCGAGAGAGTGAGATCCGCGTGTACGCCATCGTGCGCAGCGGTGGTCGCCAGCACAAGGTTGCTGTCGGCGACATCGTTGAGGTTGACAAGATTTCCACCGCCCAGGTTGGCGACACGGTCGAGCTCTCGACCCTGCTCGTTGTCGACGGCGACGCTGTGACCAGCGACCCGTGGGTGCTGGCCGGCATCAAGGTCCAGGCCGAGGTCGTGGACCACCACAAGGGCCAGAAGATCGACATTCTGCGCTACAAGAACAAGACCGGCTACCGCCGTCGTCAGGGCCACCGCCAGCAGTACACGGCGATCAAGGTCACTGAGATCCCCGCGGCTGCGAAGTAAGGGACTGAGGAGAGATGGCACACAAGAAGGGCGCATCGTCCACCCGTAACGGTCGTGACTCCAACGCTCAGCGCCTCGGCGTGAAGCGCTTCGGCGGTCAGGTCGTCAGCGCGGGCGAGATCCTGGTCCGCCAGCGTGGCACGCACTTCCACCCCGGCGCCGGTGTGGGCCGTGGCGGCGACGACACGCTGTTCGCGCTGCAGGCCGGTTCGGTGGAGTTCGGTACCCACCGTGGCCGCAAGGTCGTGAACATCGTTCCGGTCGCCTGATCGGAAGCTTTCGCGAGGCGGGCCTCACTTCCCTCCGGGGAAGCGGGTCCGCCTTTCGCGTGTTGTACAAGAGACATTCCCGTATGTAACTGGAGGCACCGCACCATGACCACCTTCGTGGACCGCGTCGAACTGCATGTCGCCGCGGGTAACGGGGGCCACGGCTGTGCCTCCGTCCACCGTGAGAAGTTCAAGCCGCTCGGCGGACCCGACGGCGGCAACGGCGGGCGCGGCGGTGATGTGATCCTCACCGTCGACCAGTCGATCACCACGCTGCTCGACTACCACCACTCGCCGCACCGCAAGGCCACCAACGGCAAGCCGGGCGAGGGCGGCAACCGCTCGGGCAAGGACGGTCAGGACCTGGTGCTGCCGGTGCCGGACGGCACCGTGGTGCTCGACAAGGCGGGCAACGTCCTCGCCGACCTGGTCGGACACGGCACCGCGTTCGTCGCGGCGCAGGGCGGCCGGGGCGGGCTCGGCAACGCCGCGCTGGCCTCCGCCCGGCGCAAGGCGCCCGGTTTCGCGCTCCTCGGTGAGCCGGGCGACCTCCAGGACGTCGTGCTGGAGCTCAAGACCGTCGCCGACGTGGCGCTGGTGGGGTACCCGAGCGCCGGCAAGTCCTCGCTGATCTCGGTGCTCAGCGCCGCCAAGCCGAAGATCGCCGACTACCCCTTCACCACGCTGGTGCCGAACCTCGGTGTGGTGACGGCCGGTTCGACCGTCTACACCATCGCCGACGTGCCCGGCCTGATCCCGGGCGCGAGCCAGGGCAAGGGGCTGGGCCTGGAGTTCCTGCGGCACGTGGAGCGGTGCAGTGTGCTGGTGCACGTGCTGGACACCGCGACGCTGGAATCCGACCGCGACCCGGTCTCCGACCTCGACGTCATCGAGGCGGAGCTGCGCGAGTACGGCGGCCTCGACAACCGGCCGCGGATCGTCGTCCTGAACAAGATCGACGTACCGGACGGCAAGGACCTCGCCGAGATGGTGCGGCCGGATCTGGAGGCGCGCGGCTACCGTGTCTTCACGGTGTCGGCGGTGGCCCGGACCGGGCTGAAGGAACTGTCCTACGCGCTGGCGGAGTTGGTGGCGCAGGCGCGTGCCGCCCGGCCCAAGGAGGAGTCGACGCGGATCGTCATCCGGCCCAAGGCCGTGGACGACGCGGGCTTCACCGTGGTGCGCGAGGAGGACGGGCTGTACCGGGTGCGGGGCGAGAAGCCGGAGCGCTGGGTGCGGCAGACGGACTTCAACAACGACGAGGCGGTCGGCTACCTCGCCGACCGGCTCAACCGGCTCGGCGTGGAGGAGCAGCTGGTCAAGGCCGGCGCCCGGTCCGGAGACGGTGTGGCCATCGGCCCCGAGGACAACGCCGTGGTCTTCGACTGGGAGCCGACCGTCATGGCCGGTGCGGAGATGCTGGGCCGCCGTGGCGAGGACCACCGGTTGGAGGAGCAGCGCCCGGCCGTGCAGCGGCGCCGCGACCGGCAGGCCGAACGGGACGAGCTGCAGAAGGAGTTCGACGACTTCGAGCCGTTCTAGACGGCCGGCCCCGCGGGGGGCTCCAGAAGGTCCGAGGGCCCGTTGCGGCAAGGTGGCGTTTTCACGCGCCGTCGCCTTGCCGCAACGGGCCCCTTTCCGTCTGCCCACTTGTCATGCACGAGCTTCCCTGGGTTCAGCGGGCGGACCAACCGGACGTGGAGCTTCCGAAGGGTCCAAGAGGCCGTCGCCCCAAGGGAGTTCCGCAGGACGACCGCACAGACCGGACCCGTGTCACCCGACCGGCGCCGCTTCGTCGCGGCGTCGGCCGGGACGGTCGGGGCCGCCGCCTCCGCCCCTGTGGCGGCCGTCCGCCGCGCGAGCCGCCGGGACCCCGCTGCCCGAGAACGTGTTCGCTCTGGGTGTGGCCTCCGGCGACCCGCTCCCCGACGGCGTCGTGCTGTGGACCCGGCTCGCACCGGACCCGCTCAACGGCGACGGCATGCCCGACCGCGCCGTGCCGGTGGAGTGGGAGATCGGCGAGAGCGAGCGGTTCGGGCGGCCCCTGCGGAGCGGGGTGGCGCAGGCCCGGCCCGAGTACGGGCACAGCGTCCACGTGGACGTACGAGGGCTGCGCCCGGGCCGCCCGTACTGGTACCGCTTCCGCGCCGGCGGCAGGATCTCGCCCGTCGGCCGCACCCGTACCGCGCCCCACCCCCTGAGCTCCGCCGGCACCCTGCGCCTGGCCCTGGCGTCGTGCCAGAACCGGCAGCACGGCTACTTCACGCCCATCGCGGTTACCACCTGTTCGACATCGGCCGCCACGGCATCGACGCTCAGGTGCGGATCGTGGACACCGTGCTCGGCCCCCGGGCGACGCCGAGCACGCTGGCGCGGCTGCGGGTGGACGCCGGACGTCCCGGAGTGCGGGTGGTCTGACGCCTTCCGGGGCCGGGGAACGGGCCCGAGGGCCGGGCTCGGAGCGGGTTGTCGTTGTGATTGTGAACGACCCTGACGAGATCGGCCCGATGGGCATGTTCGAGACACTCCTCGGCCTTGCGGAGAAGTCGCTCCACTCCGTCGCGGATACGGCGAATCGCTCACATCTGCTCGCCGGGACCGAAATGCCCCGCAATCCCCGGCAGTGAATTGCGGGCCAATGGACCGCACGGCGAGCTGTATTCCTGGATCTCCCGCAAGGAAGCCGTGACGCATATGAAGAACGCGTGCACTCCTTCTCCGCGGGCTGTGAAGATCGGCACCGGCCGCACCCGCCGAGTGAGCCATCTCTCCCGTCCGGCGCGGCCGGGGTGCGGGTGCGGTACCGCGGCACCGCCATGTCGCGTCCGGTTTCCCGGACTTCTCGCCGGGAATTGGTGAAGTTCCCCGCGTTCCTTGCGGTGAACGTGCGCGGAACTCGCGCGTCACCCGAAGATCGCAACTCCTTGTGGAGTTACTCACAACATTTGCACGCATATTCGGGGAACGTCGCGCGGGGCACGGGAAGTGCAAGGTGAATGGCAGGTTGCGTGTACATTTTCGGCCGCCGTCCCTCGCCTTGCACAGCGGTTACCGCAAGTGCGACCCTTTGCGAGTTCCCAGTCGCCACGAGGTAGGTCACCTGTGTCACAGCACATAGCCAAGCCCCGAACCACCGCCGTGATCCTGGCCGGTGGTACCGGTCAGCGCGTGGGTCTGTCGATCCCCAAGCAGCTGCTGAAGATCGCCGGCAAGGCAGTCATCGAGCACACCCTGACCACCTTCGAGAAGGCCGACTCCATCGACGACGTCATCGTGCTGATGACACCGGGCTACGTGCCCGACGTCGAGAAGATCGTCGCCAGGGCCGGGTTCAGGAAGGTCTCCCGTGTCATCGAGGGCGGCTCCTCTCGCAACGAGACGACCGAGCGCGCCATCGCGGCGCTGGGCGAGGGCCTGGCCGAGGGCGAGGACCTCAACGTCCTGTTCCACGACGCGGTGCGCCCGCTGCTGTCGCGGCGCGTCATCGACGACTGCGTGGGCGCGCTCGACCGCTACCAGGCCGTGGACGTCGCCATCCCGTCCGCCGACACCATCATCGTGACGCGGACGCACGGCGAGGACGGCGAGTTCATCACCGAGATCCCGGACCGCGCCCGGCTGCGCCGCGGCCAGACCCCGCAGGCCTTCAGACTGTCCACGATCAGGCGCGCCTACGAGGTCGCGGCGGGCGACCCCAACTTCCAGGCCACGGACGACTGCTCGGTCGTGCTGCGCTATCTGCCGGACGTGCCGATCCATGTCGTCGCGGGTGACGAGTACAACATGAAGGTCACCCAGCCCGTGGACGTCTTCATCGCCGACAAGCTGTTCCAGCTGGGCACCACCGCAGCGCCCGAGCAGATCGGCGCGGACGACTACCGCGAACTGCTCACCGGCAGGACCGTCGTCGTCTTCGGCGGCTCGTACGGCATCGGCAAGGACATCGCCGAACTCGCCGAGTCCTACGGCGCGCACGTGTACGCCCTCGGCCGCTCCACCACCGGCACGCACGTCGAGAACCCGCAGGAGGTCGACGACGCGCTGTCCCGGGCCTACGCCGAGACCGGGCGCATCGACTACGTCGTGAACACCGCCGGTGTGCTGCGCATCGGCAAGCTGGCCGAGACCGAGAACGCCGCCATCGAGGAGGCGCTGAAGGTCAACTACCTGGCGCCGGTGCAGATCGCGCGGGCGGCGTACAAGTACCTGGCCGAGACCGAGGGGCAGTTGCTCCTCTACACCTCCAGCAGCTACACCCGCGGCCGCGCCGAGTACTCCCTCTACTCCTCGACCAAGGCGGCCATGGTGAATCTCACCCAGGCGCTGTCCGACGAGTGGGCCGCCGACGGCATCCGCGTCAACTGCGTCAACCCGGAGCGCACCGCCACCCCGATGCGCACCAAGGCCTTCGGCGACGAGCCCGCGCACTCCCTGCTCACCTCCGAGACGGTGGCGCGCACCTCGCTCGACGTGCTGCTGTCCGAGCTGACCGGCCACGTCATCGACGTCCGCCAGCAGGACCCGACGGCCGGCGCCGTCACGGCCTCCGGGTTCGAGCAGGCGCTGGCCACGGTCCTGGACCGCCAGGACGACGTGGCGTGATCGCCCACCGGTAGCCGTACGGAACGCGCAGCCGTACGGAACGTCGACCAAGACCGGCCCCTTTCGACAGAGCAGGTTCTTCGTGATCTCCACCGCTATACGCGTCGCCCGGGTGGGCAGCACGGCCGAGCTGGCCGCGGCGGCCCTCGTGCTCCTCGGCTACCCCTGCCTCATGCTGGCCGCGCTCGCGCCGAGCGTCCCCGCCTTCGCCGTCGCGGCCGCCGTGACCTACCTGGCCGACCACTATCTGCACCGCCGGGGCAGCTACCTGGTCAACCGGCTCAGCAAGGTCCGGGCCGGACTGTCGATCCGCTTCCTGATCCGGCAGCTGCTGCTGGTCCTGCTGCTGGCCCGGCTCTCCCTCTCCGACAACCTGCTCTTCTACGGCGCGGTCGGCTGCTTCATCGGCTTCTACGGTCTCCAGGCCCCGCACGGCGCCCTGGTCACCCTGATCCGCAACCGCCGCCGGCTGCCGGTCGCCACCCGCAACGTCGATCTCGGCTCACGGGTCCGCGTCCCCGACGCCCCGCCGCGCCGCCTGCTGCACCGCTCGGCGGAGAAGATGCTGCACCTCGACCTCGCCGCGTTCGTCGGCGTGCTGATCTCCGCGGCCGCCGACTCGGCCGTGGCCGGCTTCGTGGGCATCGGCGTCACGCTAATCCTGGGCTGCGGCTACGTCCTCGCGCTGATGCCCTACGTGCGCGGGCGGCGGGTGCCGGACCGCCCGGACGCCGTGCTGGCCGCCGTCGACGACTGGCTGCGCGCCCACCGGCCGGAGACGGTGCTGTACTTCTCCGGCTCCAAGGACTCGGCGTACCAGGTCAACATGTGGCTGGAGACGATGGAGCGGCTGGAGACCAGGCCGCTGGTCATCCTGCGGGAGCGGGTCATCCTGCAGAACCTCGCGCCCACCACGGTCCCCGTGATCTGCGTGCCCGGCGGCGTGCATCTGATGAACATGGACCTGTCCACCGTGCGGGTCACGCTCTACGCGGCGAACGTCGGCAAGAACATCCACATGCTGCGTGTCCCGACCATGAAGCACGTCTTCATCGGCCACGGCGACAGCGACAAGCTGGCCAGCGTCAACCCGTTCAGCAAGGTGTACGACGAGGTGTGGACCGCCGGCCGCGCGGGCCGCGACCGTTACGCGCTCGCCGACGTCGGTGTCCGCGACGAGGACGTCGTGGAGGTGGGCCGCCCGCAGCTGGCGCCGATCCGGACCTGGGAGGGCGTGCACGAGGACCGCGTGCCCACCGTGCTGTACGCCCCGACCTGGGAGGGCTGGGACGACAACCCGGGCAACACCTCGCTCCTGCGCGCGGGCGAGAACATCGTGCGGCGGCTGGTCACCGCCGACCCCCCGGTGCGCGTGCTGTACAAGCCGCACCCCTTCACGGGCACCCGCAGCGCCGAGGCCAAGGCGGCCCACCGGCGGATCACCGCGCTGGTCGCGGAGGCATCCGCGCTGCGCGCCGCCGACCCGGCCTTCACCGACACCGCCGGCATCGCGGAGCGCAACGCCGCCCGGGCCGAACTCGCCCGCATCGACGCCCGGCTCGCCGCACTGTCCGCCGGGACCGGCAGGACACGGGGCGACGAGGCCGAGGCCACGCGTGAGGGGATGACCGACCTCGCGCGGCACCAGGAGGTCGCCCGGCTGCGCGCCGAGCGGAACGAGGCCTACTGGCGCTCCTTCCCGTCGTACGAGCACCGTGTCGTGACGGGCGCCGAGCCGCGTCTGTACGACTGCTTCAACGTCTGCGACGCGATGGTCTCCGACATCTCCAGCGTGGTCTCCGACTTCCTCGCGAGCGGCAAGCCGTACGCGGTGACGGACTCGGCCGGGCTGGGCGCCGAGGAGTTCAGGCGGCAGAACACCGCCGTGCGCGCCGCGGTGATCCTCACGAACGACGCCGCCGGGCTGGACGCGCTGCTGGCGGCGGCCCGCGACCCGGCGGCCGACGTACTGGCCGAGGACCGCAAGGAGCTGAAGCGGTATCTGCTGGGGCCCGACGAGCCGAAGTCGATCGACCAGTTCAACACGGCGGTGGGAGACCTGGCGCTGAAGGCGCTGACCCGCAATCTCGGCCAGGAGTCGCGCGCCGCGGCCGGGGCCGTGGAGGAGGTCGAGCCGGAGGACGCCGGACAGCCGGCCGTCTAGGGCCGCTCCCGCTGTCCGGACGCTGGACCGATGCGCGCAGGGCGATCCGCTTCGCGTAGATTGCGAGGCCGGGGCACACGTACCGACCGAGGGGGCCCGGAGCAAGGTGGCAGGGGCAAGGCAGGCCGTGCACGAGGCCCGCAGGATCGTCGTCAAGGTGGGTTCCTCGTCACTGACCACCGCCTCCGGCGGGCTGGACGCGGACCGGGTCGACGCCCTCGTCGATGTCCTCGCCAAGGTCCGCAGCGGTGGTGAGCGGGAGATCGTGCTGGTCTCCTCGGGTGCCATCGCCGCCGGGCTCGCCCCGCTGGGCCTGCGCCGCCGTCCCCGGGACCTGGCCCGCCAGCAGGCCGCCGCCAGCGTCGGCCAGGGACTGCTCGTCGCCCGCTACACCGCCTCCTGCGCCCGCTACGCCGTCCGCGTCGGCCAGGTGCTGCTCACCTCCGACGACATGAGCCGCCGCGCCCACCACCGCAACGCCTCGCGCACGTTGGACAAGCTCCTCGCGATGGGCGCCCTGCCCGTCGTCAACGAGAACGACACCGTCGCCACCGACGAGATCCGCTTCGGCGACAACGACCGGCTCGCGGCGCTCGTCGCCCATCTGGTCCACGCCGATCTGCTGGTCCTGCTCTCCGACGTGGACGGGGTCTACGACGGCGACCCCGCCAGGCCCGGCACCTCGCGGCTGGCGGAGGTGCGCGGCCCGGCGGACCTCGCCGGTGTGGAGATCGGCAGCACCGGCAAGGCCGGCGTCGGCACCGGCGGCATGGTCACCAAGGTCGAGGCCGCCCGGATCGCCGCCGCGGCGGGCATCCCCGTGGTCCTCACCAGCGCGATCCACGCCGCCGACGCGCTGAACGGCCAGGACACCGGCACGTTCTTCCACCCCACCGGCAAGCGCTCCGCCGACCGGCTGCTGTGGCTCCAGCACGCCTCCGCACCGCAGGGAGCGCTGACGCTGGACGACGGCGCCGTGCGCGCGGTCGTCGAGCGCCGCACCTCGCTGCTGCCGGCCGGGATCGCCGCCGTCGAGGGCGAGTTCAGCGCGGGCGACCCGGTCGAACTGCGGGACACCGGCGGGCGCGCGGTGGCGCGGGGGCTGGTCAACTTCGACGCCAAGGAGATCCCCCTGCTGATCGGCCGCTCCACCCGGGAGCTGGCGCGCGACCTGGGCCCCGCGTACGAGCGGGAGGTCGTCCACCGCGACGACCTGGTGATCCTGCACCACTGACGCGGCCCGGCGCGCAGCCGAAAACGGGGGGAACGCCCCGCAAAAGCCGCCGCTCTGAGGTGGACGTTCCGCAAAACCGCCCCGCGATCCCGTGGGGCCTGCTCAACTTTGTCTCAGAGGCAGATTCCGCACGGGCATGGCTCGACCCCTGCTCGACCATCGTGTAAAGGAGGCCGTCGTGAGACGAGTGCGCCCTGGGACAGCGTCCCGCGGCGGTGCCGGTGGAGCCTCCTCCCGCCCCGTGGGCGAGGAGCGGGCCCTCACGAGCGTCGCCGCCGGTGACCGCTACCCGGGCGAGGAGCCGGAGGACGTGCCCCGGCTGTGGCACGTCACCCTCAGCGTCTCCGGCGAGGCGGCCCCGCTGCCGGAGCTCCGGCGCGCCCTGGAACAGCTCGCCCACGACCACCCCTTCCTGCTGACCAGCAGATACGCCGACGACCACGCGGAGATCCGGTACTGGGAGGAGGCCCGCGACCTGCACGACGCGGCCGCCGTCGCCCTGCGCCTGTGGGGCGAGCACCGCCAGACCGCCGGGCTGCCGGCGTGGGAGATCGTCGGCCTGGAGGTCATCGACCGGGTCACCTACCACCAGCGCATCTCCGAGGGCTACGGACCGCTGCCCGCGTCACCCGTGGGCGTACATCCCTTTTGACGACCTTGCGGGCGTGTCTCGGGGTTTGGGATGACCCCCGGACCGGCCGGTGCGGCGCACTACGCTTCCCTCATGACCACGCTTTCGCCGTACGACTCCATGTCCCCGGTCACCCGGGCCGCCTACCGCGCCAAGGCCGCCGCCGCCGACCTCGCGCCGCTGCCGCGGGCCGTGAAGGACGACGCGCTGCTCGCGGTGGCGGACGCCCTGGAGGTCCGTACGAACGAGATCGTCGAGGCCAACGCCAAGGACGTGGCCAAGGCGCGCGAGGCCGGCACCAGTGAGGCCGTCGTGGACCGGCTGACCCTCACCCCGGAGCGCGTGCGGGCCATCGCCTCCGACGTCCGGGACGTGGTCGCGCTGCCCGACCCGGTCGGCGAGGTGGTTCGGGGCTCGACCCTGCCCAACGGCATCGACCTGCGCCAGGTGCGGGTGCCGCTGGGCGTCGTCGGGATCATCTACGAGGCCCGCCCGAACGTCACCGTGGACGCCGCCGCGCTCTGCCTGAAGTCCGGCAACGCCGTCCTGCTGCGCGGCTCGGCCTCCGCCTACGAGTCGAACACCGCCCTCGTACGGGTGCTGCGCGACGCCGTGGGCGGCGCCGGGCTGCCCGCCGACGCGGTGCAGCTGGTGCCCGGAGAGAGCCGCGAGAGCGTGCGCGAGCTGATGCGGGCGCGCGGCCTGGTCGACGTGCTGATCCCGCGCGGCGGGGCCTCACTGATCCGCACGGTCGTCCAGGATTCCACCGTCCCCGTGATCGAGACCGGCACCGGCAACTGCCACGTCTACGTCGACGCCGACGCCGACCTCGACACGGCCGTGGAGATCCTGATCAACTCCAAGGCGCAGCGGGTGAGCGTCTGCAACGCCGCCGAGACGCTGCTGGTGCACCGGGACATCGCCGACCGGTTCGTGCCGCTGGCCCTGGAAGCCCTCGCCGAGGCCGGGGTGACCGTGCACGCCGACGAGCGGGTGATGGCGTACGCGAAGGACAGCAAGGCGACCGTCGTCGAGGCGACCGCCGAGGACTGGGAGACCGAGTACCTGTCGTACGACATCGCCGCGGCGGTCGTGGACTCCCTGGACAAGGCCGTCGAGCACATCCGGCTGTGGACCTCCGGCCACACCGAGGCCATCGTGACCACCTCCCAGCAGGCCGCCCGCCGCTTCACCCAGCTGGTGGACTCCACCACCGTCGCGGTCAACGCCTCCACCCGTTTCACCGACGGGGGCCAGTTCGGCTTCGGCGCCGAGATCGGCATCTCCACGCAGAAGCTGCACGCCCGAGGGCCGATGGGGCTGCCGGAGCTGACCAGCACCAAGTACATCGTGACCGGGGACGGCCACGTACGGCGCTGAGGCGCGCGACCCCGGCGCACGCGGCCGGGAGAGGTCCCGGCGGCCGGATGAATTTCCATACCGTCTGCCCAAATTGACCCCCCAGGTCTACTCTGGATACGTGCCGGAGGACGTGGGGGGCACGCCGTTCCCTGACGGCTGGGAGCCCGACGACGACCACGACCGCGGGGTGTCGGACGAAGAGTTCGCCTCCGTGGTCTTCGACGAGGCCTTCGTACGGGCGGCCGCGGTGCACGAGCCGACCGCCGTCGAACGCCTGCTGGCCGCGGCGCAGGCAAGGGCCGAGGCGTCCGAGGCGGAGGCCCGCAGGGCACACGGCCGGGGCGAGCGCTACGACGACGGGTACGACCCCGACCCCCGCGGTCTCGGCCACGACCCGGACTTCGACGACCTGGACGACTTCGACGAGGTCCTCGACGACCCCGACGGCCCCGACGGCCCCGCGGGGCCCTACGGGAAACAGGTCCGCTGGCATCGCCCCGTCGCCTGGCTGCTCGCGTTCGTGATGGGTGTCGGCATGGTCGTGCTGGCCTTCGCCGCGGTCTACCGGGGCGCCTCGTCGCAGCGTCAGGACCCGGTCCCGCCGCCTGCCTCGACCGGCCTGGAGCACGGCACGTCGGCGGCGCCCTCCGCGTCCGCCGGCCACTCCCGGCCGGCCGTCTCCGCGGTGCCGCGCACCCCCTGAGCGGCCGGTTCGCGAGGCCCGGCCGCGGGGCTTCGGCGCAGGCCCGGACAGCGGTCCGCAGACCTGGTGAGTACCTGTCAGAAGTTGTCGCGGGGCGCGGCGTTTACCGGGGCTTGCGGAGACCTACTCTGAAGATATGGGCGGGCCCGGAGAACCACCTGAGGGGACACCCGACGGCGCCTCCAACGGAGCGGACGACGAATACCGATCCGTGGTGTTCGACGAGTCGTTCGTCCGCGCTGCCCGCCTCCAGGAGTCCTCGGCCCAAGAACGCGTGGGCGACCACGCGCCCGCCGTGCGCCGCCGCCCGCCCCTGCGCCGGACGAGGAGCCGGGGCCTGCCCCGACAGGCCCTGATCCTGGTGCTGCTGATCGCGGTGGCCTTCGGTACCGCCATCTACCTGGGCGTACGGCATCCGTACCAGAGCTCGGGGAGCGGTCGGCCCGCCGAACCGCTGCGGATGACCGTCATCCCGCTCTCCCCGCGCGGCAGGGTCCCGGGCGCCACCGATCCCGAACAGTTGTACGCCAACAGTCCCGCCGCCCAGCTCCGCGTCGGCGCCGACGGCATCGCGCTCCCGGCCGCACGGCGCACCGCGAACTTCTCCGACTCCCAGGTCGTCACCGCCCTGACGACGGCGAAGGACTACCTCGTCCGCTCCTCGCTCTATCCCGACGTGCTCACCGGCGGGCAGACCAGACCGGTGCGGGTGCTGCTCGACCCGGATCAGCTGGAGCAGTTCGACCAGAGCTTCGCGCTGCCGACCGCCGACGGCCGGCACGCCCCGCTCGGCTGGCTGGTGCGCTTCGACCCGGCCCGGGCCGAGCTCGCCGACCGCAAGATCCGGGTGCGGGGCTCGCTGGAGGCCACCGAGGCCGACCCGTCCACCCTCGAAGTCAGCACGGACCACACGTTCGTGTACGCGCTGCGACCGGCCGGGGCCGGGGACGGGGCCGAGGCGTCGCTGTTCACCGTCCGGCGCGAGCTGCGCTTCCGCTTCGACCGCGAGGACCTGCGGCTGCACCAGGCCGAGGTGGTCGCCTCGATCCTCCAGGCCGGTCCGCTGTCCTGCGCCGACGACGCCACCAACCACCTGCGTCCGCTGCTCGCGGGCCGCACCGCCGAGGCGGGCGGCCCGGCGGGCACCGATCCGTACGCGCCCCGGGGGGCCGTGGCACTGTGCGGGACGCTGGCGGACAGCGCGCAGCCCCGGACGTAGCGGGCCGCGAGGGGGTCAGTCCTCGTCGCGGGGCGGTTCCTTCGACGAGGGGCCGGCCGGCCCGCCGGACCCCGAGGAGCCGTTGGAGCCGCCCGCGCCCGGGGAGCCCGACGCGCCGGAGGAGCCCGCGAACCCGCCGAAGCCCCGTCGCACCCTGCTGCCGAGGTCGCCGGCGCCGCCCGCGATGTCCGTGACCAGCTTCATCAGCGGGTCCTTGCTGTCGCGCACCTGCCCGGCGTAGCTGGCCGCCGACTCGCGGAAGGAGTCGGTGACCGAGGTGTCCTTGTCCTCGCCGCGCCGGGGGTAGTGACCGTCCATGATCCGCTGGAAGTCGCGGGAGGCCGCCCACTTCTTCAGCTCGGCCGCGCGGATCGTGGCGAACGGGTGGGAGCGGGGCAGTACGTTGAGGATCTTCAGCACGGAGTCGCGCAGGTCGCCGCCCGCCTCGTACTCATCGGCCTGCTCCAGGAAGGCGTCCACGTTCATCTCGTGCAGATGGTTGCCGCCGGCGAGCTTCATCAGGCCGCGCATCGACGCCTGGAGGTCCTGCCCGACCAGCAGCCCGGCCCGGTCGGCGGACAGCTCCGACTTGCGGAACCACTCGCGCAGCGCGGTCACGATGGCCATGACCGCGACGTTGCCGAGCGGTATCCAGGCGACCCGCAGGGCGAGGTTGGTCAGGAACAGCAGCACCGTGCGGTACACGGAGTGGCCGGACAGGGCGTGGCCCACCTCGTGGCCGACGACCGCCCGCATCTCCTCCTCGTCGAGCAGCTCGACGAGCCCCGTGGTCACGACGATGATCGGCTCGTCGAGACCGATGCACATCGCGTTGGGCAGCGGGTCCTGGTTGACGTACATCGGCGGGACCTTCTTCAGGTCCAGGATGTAGCAGGCGTCCCGCAGCATGTCGTGGAGATGGGCGAACTGGCGGTCCGAGACCCGCACCGAGTCCGACAGGAACAGCAGCCTCAGACTCCGCTCGGGCAGCAGGCCGCTGAGCGCCTTGAAGACCGTGTCGAAGCCGCTCAGCTTGCGCAGCGCGACCAGGGCGGAGCGGTCCGCCGGGTGCTCGTACGCGCGCGAGGAGATGTCCGGGAAGCGCCTGCGCTGCCTGCTCGGCACCTTCTCGAAGCCGCCCTGCTGACTGCCGTCGTCGGACATGTGGTCCCCCATGTGCGTCGGTGTGCCCTGGTGTGTGCGCCGTGTTGCCGTACGCCCCCGAAGCAAGCTCCAGCCTAGGCGGAGATACCGTGGTCGGGCAGTACGACGAAGGAGTCCGCACCATGCAGTACATCGCCGCGACCGACTGGTTCAGCGCCGCTCAGGAACAAGGGGCGGGGAATCTCCTCCGGGTCGTACTGATCGTGATGGTCGTCGGCTGTGTGCTGACGGGGTGGTTCCTGCTTCGGGGCTACAGGCGGAAGGACGACTGAGCGCCCGGGAAGGTTGCCCGACGGCGGAGTCGGCGTGAGCGTGGCCGAGGCGCCCGCTTACGATGAGCCGACCGTCTTTATCCCGCCCACACGCGATAGGTTCTGCCGAAGATGAGCTTCCACAGCGCCGCTGCCCAGTTGGTCACTCTCGCCGCCGAGGGCGAGGAGCACGGCGGCAACCACGAGAGCCTCAGCCCTTTGCTCACCGGCGGTGGCGCGTTCATCGCCCTGTTGCTGCTGCTGTGGATCACCACGCGCTTCAACCGCGACCGCTGACTCCACGGACCGGGCCGGTAGGGTCTGCACGCATGGGAGAGCAGGACATGCCTACCGGCCCGTCGACCCCGGCCAAGCGCCGCCTCGGCGTCATGGGCGGGACGTTCGACCCGATCCACCACGGGCACCTGGTCGCGGCCAGTGAGGTGGCCGCGCAGTTCCACCTCGACGAGGTGGTGTTCGTACCGACCGGGCAGCCGTGGCAGAAGACCGACCGCAGTGTCTCCCCGGCCGAGGACCGCTATCTGATGACGGTCATCGCGACCGCCGAGAACCCGCAGTTCTCGGTGAGCCGTATCGACCTCGACCGCGGGGGCCCCACGTACACCGTGGACACCCTGCGTGACCTGCGCTCCCTCAATCCCGACACGGACCTGTTCTTCATCACCGGCGCGGACGCCCTCGCCCAGATCCTGACCTGGCGCGACAGCGAGGAGCTGTTCTCCCTCGCGCACTTCATCGGGGTCACGCGGCCGGGGCACGTCCTGACCGACGCCGGGCTCCCGGAGGGCGGCGTCTCGTTGGTCGAGGTTCCCGCCCTCGCCATCTCCTCCACGGACTGCCGTGCGAGAGTCGCCAAGGGCGATCCTGTCTGGTATCTGGTGCCCGACGGAGTCGTGCGCTACATCGCAAAGCGACAGCTGTACCGCGGCGAGTGAGCCGAGAGGGGCACCGGTGAACGACCGATACGACGCGGGGTACGGGGACGAGCAGTACGAACTCGTCGGCTACGACGAGTACGGCCGGCCCGTCTACCGGCAGGTGCCGGCCCAGCGGCAGGCACCGCAGCAGTACGACCCCTACGCGCAGCAGCAGGGCTACGGCTACGACCCGTACGCCACCGGACAGCAGCAGCCGGTGCCGCCGTACGACTTCGGCACCGGCCAGCAGCCGCCCGTGACCCCGTACGACACCTACGACGGGTACGACCCCTACGGGCAGACCGCCACCAGCGGGCAGCAGCCGCGCGTCGCCGAGCAGACGGCGTACATCCCGCAGCAGGCCCGGCCGGCCGACCACGGACAGCGCCAGGACCCGGGGCCGGGCGCCCCCGGCCCCGGGGGCGGGTATCCCGGTCACGACGACGGCGATGACCGGGACTACCGGACGGAGCAGTTCGCCTTCGTCGAGGAGCCCGACCAGGACTCCGAGGACGTCATCGACTGGCTGGCGTTCACCGAGAACCGCACCGAGCGCCGCGAGGAGGCCAAGCGCCGCGCCCGCAGCCGCCTGACCGCCCTGGTCGTCGTGCTGGCCCTGGTCGCGGCCGGCGGAGTGGGCTACCTCTGGTACGCCGGGAAGCTGCCCGGCCTGTCCGCGCCCGCGGACAAGAAGGGCGGTACGACCTCCGTCGCGGCGCAGAAGCGCGACGTGATCGTCGTGCACCTGCACGACACCAAGAAGGGCGGCACCGCAACGGCGCTGCTCGTCGACAACGCCACCACCAAGCAGGGCACCACCGTCCTGCTGCCCAACTCGCTCGCCCTGTCCGGCGACGACGGCACCACGACGCTGGCGAAGTCGGTCGAGGACGACGGGTCCTCCGGCACCCGCGAGGCCCTCGACACCGTCCTCGGCACCTCCATCCAGGGCACCTGGCGCCTGGACACCCCCTACCTGCAGAACCTCGTCGACCTCGTCGGCAACGTCGAGGTGGACACCGACGCCGACGTGCCCGACCCGGCCGCCGAGAAGAAGGGCGAGGCGCCGCTGGTCAACAAGGGCGAGGGCCAGACCCTCAGCGGCAAGATGGCCGTCGCCTACGCCACCTACCGCGCCCCGGGGGAGCCGGCGAACGCGCAGCTGGAGCGGTTCGGGCAGGTCATGCACGGGGTGCTGCGCAAGGTGTCGTCCGACACCCAGGCCGCCACGACCACCGTGCAGACGCTGGCGCAGATCCTCGACCCGTCGCTCACCGACAAGGACCTCGGCACCTTCCTCGCCAAGCTCTCCGACCTCGCCAAGAGCGGCGACTTCAAGACCGCCGTGCTGCCCGTGCAGAGCGACGGCACGCTCAGCGCCGAGGCGAGCGACAACGTCGTCAAGGACGTCCTCGGCGGCACCGCGAAGAGCCCCGACCAGGGCGCGGCCGTCCGGGTCTCGGTGCAGAACGCCACCGGAGTGAAGGACAACGCGGAGAAGGCCCGCGTGGTGCTCCTGAACGGCGGCTTCACCTTCCTGGAGGCCGGCGCGGCGAGCACCGCCCGGTCCACGTCCGAGGTCACCTACGCGGACGCCGCCGACAAGCAGGACGCCGTCGAGGTCGCCAAGACCCTCGGCCTGCCCGACAGCGCGGTCACCAAGGGTGAGGTCTCGTCCAACGCGAACGTCTCCGTGGTCCTCGGCCAGGACTACGAGCCGGCCCCCGCCGGGTAATGCGTGAGGCGCCGTCGGTGGTCCGTGAGACCCTTGAGGTCAAGTGACCGCCGACGGAAAGCCATGCAGTGACCGCGACAGACCGTTCCCTCGATCTCATCAACACCGCCGCCCAGGCGGCCGCCGACAAGCTCGCGCACGACGTCATCGCCTACGACGTGAGCGACGTGCTGTCGATCACGGACGCCTTCCTGCTCGCGTCCGCGCCCAACGACCGCCAGGTCAAGTCGATCGTGGACGAGATCGAGGAGCGGCTCCAGAAGGAGCTGGGCGCCAAGCCGGTGCGCCGCGAGGGTGACCGGGACTCCCGCTGGATCCTGCTCGACTACGTCGACATCGTCGTGCACGTGCAGCACAGCGAGGAGCGCGTCTTCTACGCCCTGGAGCGGCTGTGGAAGGACTGCCCCGAGCTGGAGCTGCCCTCCGACGCCGAGGCCACCCGGGGCAAGGCCGCCGAGCACGCCCGGCTGAAGGCCGCCGAGGAGGCCGCCGAGACGGACGGTGACTGGCGGTGAGCACCACCGGTGAGGTCGGCGCCGGGCGGCCCGGCAGAGGCCGCCGGATCATCCTGTGGCGGCACGGCCAGACCTCCTGGAACGTGGAGCGCCGCTTCCAGGGCTCCACGGACGTCGAGCTCACCGAGGCCGGCGTCGCCCAGGCCCGCCGCGCCGCCCGCCTGCTCGCCTCCCTCAAGCCGGACGCGATCATCGCCTCCGACCTCGTGCGCGCCACGCACACGGCCGCCGAGCTGGCCACGCTCACCGGCCTGGAGGTCCACCGCGACGAGGCGCTGCGCGAGACCTACGCGGGCGTCTGGCAGGGCCTGACGCACGACGAGATCATCTCCCGCCACGGCGAGGAGTACGCCGCGTGGAAGCGCGGTGAGGCGGTGCGCCGCGGCGGCGGCGAGCTGGAGTCCGAGGTGGCCGACCGCGCCGCCCCCGTCGTGGTCGGGCACGCCGAGAAGCTGCCCGACGACGGCACCCTGGTGGTCGTCAGCCACGGCGGCACGATCCGCACGACCATCGGCCGGCTGCTCGGCCTGGAGCCCCACCACTGGGAGAGCCTCGGCGGCCTCTCCAACTGCTGCTGGTCCGTCCTCGGCGAGGGTGCCCGCGGCTGGCGGCTGCTGGAGCACAACGCCGGCACGCTCCCGGAGCCCGTCCTCGGCGACGACGACTGAGCGGGTGCGGACGCGGCGGGCATCCGGATTTCACTTTCCGGCAGGTCGCAGGCTAAAGTTCTTCTTGTTCGCCCCGCCGAGCGGGGCGAAACACCATGCGGCCGAGCCGCGTGGGGGCCAGGGGCTATAGCTCAGTTGGTAGAGCGCCTGCATGGCATGCAGGAGGTCAGGAGTTCAATTCTCCTTAGCTCCACGGACGAATCCCGTCCCCTTCGGGGGGCGGGATTTTTCGTCTTCAGGCGTTTGAGCAGGACCGGCCCGGCAGGCGTATACCTCTGTGGAGGCGACCCGGGCCGCCCGTGGCCGGACTGGTACCCAGGCGTCGCTGACCGTATTGGTCCGGCCGTGGCAGAATCAAACGGCCGGAAGGGGGCGCGGCCCGACGGGAGGGAGTAGCGATGCCTGCGAGCATCCTCGGGGAGGTCGGCCACCTCCTTGGCGAAGCGGCGTTGATACGGGACACGACCACCCGGCTCAGCTGCCCTTCCTGCGGCTCCGCGCATGTCGCCCAGGTCCTCGGCGACAACGGCGGGATCTCCTACGTGTGCACGGCCTGCGGCCACAGCTGGAGCTGATCGATGGGTGCACACAGGCGGAAGTGCGACTGGTGTGGCAGCGGTACACCGATCGTCCGCGACATGGAACCGGTGAATTCCGACTACCAGTACTGGTGCGAGGAATGCGCACGGGCGCTGATCATAAAAGGCGACCCGATCGAGACCTACCGCGAACTGGAGGGTGAGCCGATCTACGGACGGCTCCTCGAGGAGCACTGCACGCTCAAGCGGTTCTACTCCTTCGTGACGGCCTGACCCTTTCGGGTGGTGGCGGCGGCGATCACCAGAACCAGGCAGCCGGTGGCGGCGTAGAGGCCCGACAGGGCGAACTCGCCCGGGTTCTGCTGCAGTTCGGGCCGGCCGGGGGTGTGCGGCACCCACCACAGGGCGTACGAGCAGAAGACCAGGAGCGTGGCCGCGGCGGCCGCGCGGCGGTCACGGGCCGCGAGGAGCAGGACCAGCGGCACGCACCAGACCCAGTGGTGCGACCACGACACCGGGCTGACGAGCAGCGCCGTCACGCCGCAGCAGACCACCGCCCAGGCCCGCTCGCCGCGCAACTCCGCCCGCACCGCCACCGCCAGCCCGGCCACGGCCACGAGAGCCGCCACGACGGCCCACGGGGCCCCCGGGTCGGGAGTGTGCAGCAGCCGGGCCGCAACGCCGCGCAGGGCCTGGTTGGCGGTCTCCTCGGCGTGCCCGGCACGGTCCGCCCGGAACACCACGTCGGTCCAGAACCGCCAGGAGTCGCGTGGCAGGAGCGCCGCCGCGAGGAGGGTCGCCGACAGGAAGCTGCCGACGGCGCGCCCGCCGTGCCGCAGCCAGGGGCCTGCGCGGTGGCCCCGGTGCGCCACGACGGCGGTGGCGAGCAGGAGGACCGCGAAGAGCGCCGGCGTCAGTTTCACTGCGGCCGCGACACCGATGCCGACGCCCGCCCAGCGGTCGCCCGGCCGCCGGGTGAGGTCCCACAGGACGAGCACCGCGAGCAGCAGGTTGACCTGGCCGTAGCGCAGGGTCGTCCAGACCGGCTCGCACCACACCGCCACCGCCGAGGCCCACCAGACGGTCTCCACGCGCGCGTGCCCCACGAGCCGCAGGGAGAGGTGCACGAACGCCACGAGCAGGGCGAGGTTCCCGGCGGTGGCCGGCGTGCGCAGGGAGCCCGTGTCGAGAAGCGTCAGCGGGGTGAACAGCAGGGCGGCGAAGGGCGGGTAGGTGGCGGGCAGTTGGGCGGCGGTCGCGCGCAGGCCGTACAGGTCGCCGCCTGCGAGCACGGCCGCGCCCTCGGCCCGGTACACCATCAGGTCGATCATCGAGACGTGCGCGGCCCGCTGGGCCGCCCAGAAGGCCACGAAGGACAGCAGGCAGGCACCCAGGGCGACGGGCGTCCGGCGGTGGACTGCGGTGGACGTGATCACGGACACGAGGGCCGACGATATCGGTCGTATCGGTTGTATCGGCGCAGACGGGAAACGATTTGGTGGAGTGCCCGGTCGACCGTGTAATGTTGGCGTCGCCGCCGGGGAGACCCGCCGGAACAACGCAAGGGGCTATAGCTCAGTTGGTAGAGCGCCTGCATGGCATGCAGGAGGTCAGGAGTTCAATTCTCCTTAGCTCCACACATGGATCCCACCTGGTCGAGACGACCGGGTGGGATTTCTTCTTTCCCCGAGGACGCAGGAGAGAAGGCGGCAAAGGGAGTTGGGCCGCCTGATGTCAGGCGGCCCGTCGTCCGTACGTCAGCGGCCGAGGGCGCGGCGGCCCCGGCCCTGGGAGAGGACCGGGAGGTTGTTGCGGGCCGGTGCCCGCTCCGCCTGCTCCTCGATGCGCAGGGCGAGGGCCGGACAGCGGCGGACCGCGCGCAGCGCCTTCTCCTCGGCGCGGCGCGGCACCTGGGCCTGGGCGACGGTCGGGAAGCCGTCGGCGCCGAGTTCGAAGACCTCCGGGAGGATGTCGGCGCACAGGCCGTGCCCCCGGCACAGCGTCCAGTCGACGAAGATCTTCTGGCGGCTGGGGCCGTTCTCGCCGCCCCCGCCCCCCGGGATGCCCGTCGGGGTCTGGCCGCCCTCGAAGAGGGGCAGCACGCCCTGCACGGGCCGTCCGCAGCCGTTGCCGAGGACATGGGCCGCCAGGTCGTCCGTGAAGGCCTTGACGGTGGATTCGAGGAACATCGCGGAGCCGTCGGGATGGGAGCAGGCGCCGCGTCGCTTGACGTTCTTGGCGACCTGCTTGACCGCCTCCAGAGCCGCGGGGCCGCCGCCGTTGAGGATGTCCTCCAGGCCGCGCGCGGCGGCGGGCAGACCGAGGTAGCAGGGGCCGCACTGGCCCGCGCTCTCCTCCGCCAGCCACTGGGCGACCCGCAGGGACTCGCCCAGCGGGCAGGTCTCCTGCGTGATCGGCAGGATCGCGCCGGCGCCCAGCGAACCGCCCACCGCGTCCAGCGAGTTGCGGGAGACGATCGCCTCGTTGACCGTCGCCGCGTCGATCCACTTGCCGTGGTAGCCGCCGGTCAGCACGCCCTGCGGGACCGGCGGGGCGCCGGCGAGCTGGAGGACGTAACGGAGGGGCACTCCTGTGGGCACCTCGATGACCATGGGGCGGGCGACGGCGCCGGAGACCGTCAGCATGACGGTGCCCGGCTCGTCATACAGGCCGGTGTTGCCGTAGCGCTCCGGGCCGATGCGGGCGGCGATCGCCAGCTGGGCGAACGTCTCGGCGTTGGAGAGCAGGGTGGGCGCGCCGCCGACGCCGCTCTGCGAGGCGCTGATCTTGCGGCCGGGCGGGATCGCCGGGCCGCCGTCGATCGAGCGGATCAGGGAGGCGGCGGCACCGGTGACCATGCGGACCGGGTTGCGCTGCACGCGGACGCGCAGCGCCGACCGGCGGCCGTTGCTGAGGCCGCGTTCGGCGAGCGCGGCCTCCATGGAGCGCTGCGTGGACTCACGGGTGACCCCCACCACGAGCGTGCGGGCACCCATCGCCTCGGCGCACAGCAGGGCACCGTCCAGGATCAGGTGCGGAGCGCGGTTGATCAGCACGGTGTCCTTGCGGCAGGCCGGTTCGTCCTCGCTGCCGTTGACGACGACGACCGGCCGGACGCCGCGCTTGATCGCCGTTTCGGCGACCGAGCGCAGCTTCTTGTGGAAGGGGAAGCCCGCGCCGCCGCGGCCCCTGAGGTTGATGCGCTCGGCGAGCTGCGCGAGCTGCTCGCCGCCCAGCGGTTCGAGCGGCCCGTGCACCTTGAGGTGCATGGGCAGATCGAGTCGTTCCACAAGGTCGAAGCCCGACGTGAGCTGAGGAAGTCCGACCACGCGGACTTCTGGGACGTCGGGCAGGGCCTCGTTCACTTAAAGCCTCCGGAAGGCGTGTTCCAAGGTTCGCCCGAACCCGGTGCGTCGAAGTCGTAGGACGCACCGGGCAGTGTTTCAGTGGCGGGACCGCTGTTGTTGTACGTGTCGTCCGGGTAATACGTGCCGAAGGCCGCGTTCATCTCACCGGTGTCGTACACGTCACTCGATCCGTAGCCTGCCGCGCCCGAATTGTCGTAGGTCGGGATGTTGTATCCCGTGTCCTGTAGCGGGTCGTAGGCCGACGGGGGCGCCTCTCCGACCGGCGGCGGGGACGGGATCGGCCACGAGCCGGAGGGGCTCTCCAGGCGCGGGAAGGCCTCCGTGGGCAGCTGGTCCGGGACCTCCATGCGGGCGGTCCGGTCGGCGAACGACTGCTGGGGTCGCGGGGTGTTGCCGACGGCCCGGTAGGCGGCCGCGAAACCACCGGTGGTCTCCGCGGCGGACGGGCGGGCGGAGGCCTCGAACGGGGCGTACGACGGGGTCGCGCCGCCGGTCGCGCGCTGCCTCTCGTAACCGGGCAGGGCGTTCTCGTAGCCCGGCAGGGCGGACTCGCCGGCCGCCCGCGCGCGGCTCGCGTCCAGTTCCTCGCGGCCCGGCAGTCGCCGCTCGCCGAGGAGGTCGCCCAGCCGGTCGGCGATCTGGCGCTTGACCGAGCGGGGTGCCGAGCGCAGGGCGAGGGCGGCCATCACGGCGACCAGGGACAGGCCGTAGAGGATCACGAAGACCGGCTTCGCCTCGCGGCCCGCGAACAGCCCGTGGACCAGGGCCGCGCACCAGGCCGGGTAGGCCAGGTTGTGCATCGCCCGCCAGCGCGAGGCGACCGGCGCCGGGGAGGCGAAGGCGCCGCGCAGGGCTCCGGTGATGCCGACGAAGATCATCAACAGGCCGGCCGCGGAGCCGAGGCCGAGCAGCCCGGCACTGCCGGTGACACCGAGTGAGAACGGGATGATCACGGCGAGGAAGCCGACGTGATCGAGGGCGAGCTTGGTCGTGATGTGCAGCAGCAGGAACGCGATCGAGGCGACCGCCAACGTCCGGTGCACCGCCTGTCCGAGGATGCGCTGACGCGCGTTGAGCAGGATCCGGTCCTGGGCGAAGAGGCCCCACAGCACCGAGCCGGTGAGGGTCACGAGGGTCAGGACGCCCGCGCCGAAGTCCAGGAACTGGCGGAACTGATCACCTCCGACCAGCACGGCCACGGGTATGAGCACAAGGGCGACAGCGGTCGCCACCCCATAGGCCGATCGGCCCGGCTGGGGGAGCGAGCTGGTACTACGTCGAGGGTTCATGGGGGCAACTCCGAGCGGATTCGGGAAAGCGGTCCCGCGCCGCACTCTAAGTCGCGCCCAAACCGATCGGTACGAGGTTTGAGTTATTGCGTTGTTATCAAACGACAATGCACTTGCAGTTCTGCCCCTTAGTGGCCGTTACGCGGAGTAATTTTTGACCGGCGTTCAACTCCGTCGCGGCCAGGTCGGCGGCTGCGGTACCCTGACGCCATGCGTGCCGTACGCCTTCTGCTTAGCGGGCCGCGCTGATCAGTCCCGGCCACCGGGTGAGTCGAGTGGCCGGAGTCGGCGCGGCGTCCCCTCCTGTGTGAGGGGATTTTTCGTTTCCGAGGAATCACAGCCGCTGGCAGAGACGATCGATGGAGCTTTGAGGATCATGAGCGAGACGAACCCCGCAGCCGCCACTGGCATGCCGGCGGATGCCGCGCCGCACCGCTACACGGCCGCCATGGCAGCCGAGATCGAGGCACGCTGGCAGGACTTCTGGGACGCCGAGGGCACCTACGCCGCGCCGAACCCCAAGGGTGACCTGGCGGGCGACCCCGAGGTCGTCGCGCGACCCAAGAAGTTCATCATGGACATGTTCCCGTACCCCTCGGGTGCGGGCCTGCACGTCGGCCACCCCCTGGGCTACATCGCCACCGACGTCTTCGCGCGCTTCCAGCGCATGACCGGCCACAACGTGCTGCACACCCTGGGCTTCGACGCCTTCGGCCTGCCGGCCGAGCAGTACGCCGTGCAGACCGGCACGCACCCGCGGGTGTCCACCGAGGCCAACATGGAGAACATGAAGGTCCAGCTGCGCCGGCTGGGCCTGGGCCACGACAAGCGCCGGTCGTTCGCCACGATCGACCCGGACTACTACAAGTGGACCCAGTGGATCTTCCTGCAGATCTTCAACTCGTGGTACGACGACGAGGCGGACAAGGCCCGCCCGATCGCGGAGCTGGTCGCGCAGTTCGAGAGCGGTGAGCGCGCGCTGCCCGGCGGGCGCTCCTGGAACGAGCTGAGCGCCGGCGAGCGCGCCGACGTGCTGGGCGAGTACCGCCTGGCGTACGCCTCGGACGCGCCGGTCAACTGGTGCCCCGGCCTGGGCACCGTGCTGGCCAACGAGGAAGTGACCGCCGACGGCCGCTCCGAGCGCGGCAACTTCCCGGTCTTCAAGGCCAAGCTGCGCCAGTGGAACATGCGGATCACCGCCTACGCCGACCGGCTGCTGGACGACCTGGAGGCGCTGGACTGGCCCGAGGCCATCAAGCTGCAGCAGCGCAACTGGATCGGCCGCTCCGAGGGCGCCCGCGTCGACTTCCCGATCGACGGCGAGCACATCACGGTCTTCACCACGCGTCAGGACACCCTGTTCGGCGCGACCTACATGGTGCTGGCGCCCGAGCACCCGCTGGTCGAGAAGTTCACCCCGGACCAGTGGCCCGAGGGCACCCACCAGATGTGGACCGGCGGCCACCGGACCCCGGCCGAGGCGGTCGCCGCCTACCGGGCGCAGGCCGCCTCCAAGTCCGACGTCGAGCGGCAGGCCGAGGCCAAGGACAAGACCGGCGTCTTCACGGGCGCCTTCGCGACCAACCCGGTCAACGGCGAGCGCGTCCCGGTCTTCATCGCCGACTACGTGCTGATGGGCTACGGCACCGGCGCGATCATGGCCGTCCCGGCGCACGACAGCCGCGACTTCGCCTTCGCCCGCGCCTTCGAGCTGCCGATGCGATGCGTCGTCGAGCCCTCCGACGACCGCGGGACCGACGCCTCGACGTGGGAGGACGCCTTCGCCTCGTACGACGCGAAGATCGTCAACTCGTCCGGCGCGCACGTCTCCCTGGACGGGCTGGGAGTCGTCGACGCCAAGGCGCGCATCACCGAGTGGCTGGAGCGCGAGGGCATCGGCGAGGGCACCGTCAACTTCCGGCTGCGCGACTGGCTGTTCAGCCGCCAGCGCTACTGGGGCGAGCCCTTCCCCATCGTCTACGACGAGGAGGGCATCGCGCACGCCCTGCCCGAGTCGATGCTGCCGCTGGAGCTGCCGGAGGTCGAGGACTACTCGCCGCGCACCTTCGACCCGGACGACGCCGACACCCAGCCCGAGACGCCGCTGTCGCGCAACGAGGACTGGGTCAACGTCACCCTGGACCTGGGCGACGGTCCGAAGAAGTACCGCCGCGAGACCAACACCATGCCCAACTGGGCCGGTTCCTGCTGGTACGAGCTGCGCTACCTGGACCCGCACAACAGCGAGCGGCTGGTCGACCCCGAGATCGAGCAGTACTGGATGGGCCCGCGCGAGGGCCAGCCGCACGGTGGCGTCGACCTGTACGTGGGCGGCGCAGAGCACGCCGTGCTGCACCTGCTGTACGCCCGCTTCTGGTCCAAGGTGCTGTACGACCTGGGCCACGTCTCGTCCGCCGAGCCGTTCCACCGGCTGTTCAACCAGGGCATGATCCAGGCCTACGTCTACCGGGACGGCCGCGGCATCGCGGTGCCGGCCGCCGAGGTGGAGGAGCGCGACGGCGCGTACTGGTACGAGGGCGAGCAGGTCACCCGGCTGCTGGGCAAGATGGGCAAGTCCCTGAAGAACGCCGTCACTCCGGACGAGATCTGCGCCGAGTACGGCGCCGACACACTGCGGCTGTACGAGATGGCCATGGGCCCGCTGGACGTGTCGCGGCCGTGGGACACGCGTGCGGTGGTGGGCCAGTACCGGCTGCTGCAGCGGCTGTGGCGCAACATCGTCGACGAGGACAGCGGCGACGTGACCGTGGTGGACACGGAGCCCGACGAGGACACGCTGCGCGCCCTGCACAAGGCCGTCGACGGTGTCCGCGGCGACCTGGAGGGCATGCGGTTCAACACCGCGATCGCCAAGGTCACCGAGCTGAACAACACGCTGACCAAGGCGGGCGGCGCGGTGTCCCGGCAGGTCGCCGAGGCGCTGGTCCTGATGGTCGCGCCGCTGGCACCGCACATCGCCGAGGAGCTGTGGCGTCGGCTGGGGCACACCGGCTCGGTGGTCCATGTGGACTTCCCCGTGGCCGACCCCGCCTACGTCGTGGACGAGACCGTGACCTGTGTGGTGCAGGTCAAGGGCAAGGTCAAGGCGCGGCTGGAGGTGCCGCCGTCGATCTCCGACGAGGAGCTGGAGAAGGTCGCGCTGGCCGACGACAAGGTGGTCGCGGCGCTGGGCGGGGCCGGGATCCGCAAGGTGATCGTGCGGGCGCCGAAGCTGGTGAACATCGTTCCGGCGTAAGGGCGGTGCCTTGCGGGGACCTGCGGTGGCTTGCGGGGACCTGCGGCGGCTTGCTTGCGGGGACCTGCGGTGCCTTCCGGGTGTGCGGTCCCTCGCGGGTGCGGGGTGCCTTCCGGGTGGGGGCTGCGTTCCTTGCGGGCTGATGTCCGGGGGGCGATGCGGCTCCTGCTGCCGGGCGTCCCCTACGGGACGGTTCGGGGTGCTGTGCGGGCAGGTTCGGGGTTCCTCCGGAACTCCGGGCCTGCCCGTTGCGTTTACCGTTGAAGAGGAGCGCGGCGTGTGCCGCGGCCGGTTCGGAGGAGGAGCGTCGTGGAAGCAGTGATCATGGTGTTCGCCCTGCTCTTCGTGCTCTTCCTGGGCCTGGGCGCGTACGCCACGGTCAAGGTGGTCGGCGCGGCCAGACGCGGTGTGGACCGCACCCTCACGCAGGCCCGGCGCACCGTCGAGGACCACACACTCCGGGCCAAGTCCTTCACCCAGCCCGGCCCCGTCGGTGAGATCGCCCAGCTCCGGCTGAAGCTGCGTACGTCGATGCGGGCCACGCAGGACACGCTCCAGGCGGGCGCCGCCGAGGACGAGTCCCTCAAGGAGGCGCTCGGCCTGTTCCAGCGCCTCAGCGCCCACGGACACGAACTGGACGCCGAGTTCAGGCGCCTGGAGTCCGAGCCGGACCGCGCGACGCTGACCGGGCGGCTGCCCGAGCTGCGCGACCGCACCGAGCGCATCACACACTCGGCGGAGTCGCTGCGCTGGGCCGCCCGGGACCGCGCCGGCCGCTTCGCCGACGACGACCTGGACGCGCTGAGCGCGCAGATCGACGTGGAGAGCGGGGCGCTGCGGCACTGGACGACGACGGACCCGACGGCCACGCCCTCCCCCGCGACGGACTCCGCGCGCAAGGACTCCGCGACCCCTCCGCCGCCGTGGCCCGAGGCCCCGCCCGCCGACGCCCCCGGCACGCAGCAGACCTGGACGGACACACCGCAGTCGCGCACGGCCGAGGAGCCGACGCGGCCCGCCATCACGCCGCCGGGACCGCGCCCGACCTACCCGTGGCAGAAGAAGCCCCGCCCCGAGAGCACGACCTGAGCAGGCGGCGCCGGACCGGCGGCCCGTGCGGTGCGCGCGGGCCTGGCGTGACATGCTCGCGGATGTACCGGGCAGGGGAGAGGCCCGGGCTGCCGCCCGGACGCTACGGCAGGTAACCTCCAGCTCATGTCCCGCCATGTCGCGATCGTCACCGATTCAACGGCCTACCTGCCGCCCCGGACGATGGAGCGCCACGGCATCACAGCGGTTCCCCTGACGGTGGTCCTCGGCGACCGCGCGCTGGAGGAGGGCACCGAGATCTCGACGCGCTCGCTGGCCCAGGCGCTGCAGAAACGACGCCCTGTCACGACCTCGCGGCCCAGCCCTCAGCTGTTCGCCGAGACCTACCGCAAGGCCGCCGAGGCGGGCGCCACGGACATCGTCTCCCTGCACCTGTCGGCCGAGTTGTCGGGGACGTACGACGCGGCTCTCCTCGCGGCCCGCGAGGCGCCGGTGCCGGTACGGGTGGTGGACACCGGCATGATCGCGATGGCCCTGGGCTTCTGCGCGCTGGCCGCGGCGGAGGTGGCGCGGTCGGGCGGCACGGTCGACGAGGCGGTCACCGCGGCGGAGAAGCGGGCCTCCGGCACCTCGGCCTTCTTCTACGTGGACACCCTCGACTATCTGCGGCGCGGCGGCCGGATCGGCACCGCCCAGGCGTTCTTCGGGTCCGCGCTCGCCGTGAAGCCGCTGCTGCAGCTGGACGGCGGCCGGATCGAACTCCTGGAGAAGGTCCGCACGGCGTCGAAGGCGATCGCCCGGCTGGAGGAGATCGTGGCCGACCGGGCCGGGGGTGCGGCGGTGGACATCGCGGTGCACCATCTGGCCGCGGCAGATCGTGCGTCGGCGCTGGCGGACCGGGTGCGGGGGCGGGTGCCGGGGCTGGCGGACCTGCATGTGAGTGAGGTGGGGGCCGTGATCGGGGCGCATACGGGGCCGGGGTTGCTGGGTGTTGTGGTGTCGGTGCGGTGAGGCGACTCGCTTCTTGAGTCGCCTCACCCGTGCGGGTGGCGGAGTTTTCCACAACCGGGCGGTATTCCCCGGGAATTGAGCATGATCATCGGGAGGGCGCGAGGTCGCCGCATCCTCGTCGCATGGCACTTCGATCACGCACACGCGCGGCATCCGTGACGAGCGGACCCGGCCGCGGACCCGCCTCCGACGGCCGTACGGCACATCGTCGGCGCCGCACTCCGTCCCTGACCCGAGCCCGGCACCGGCACGCCGCGGCGCAGGACCTCCGGCGCCGCGCCGAGGCGCTCTTCGGCGAACGCACGGAGGAGTGGCGGGAGTCGGGAGCGGGGCCTCCGGAGGACGTGCGGCTTCCGGGGGAGGCGGGGACTCAGACGGAGGCGGGGCTGCCGCAGGACGCGGGTATTCCGAAGCGCACGGGGCTTTCGCAGGACGCGGGTACTCCGAAGGACACAAGGCTGCCGCATGACGCGGGTCTTCCGAAGGACACGGGGTTTTCGGAAGCTGTGCGGGCGGACGGCGGCGCGGGGGCCGAGAGCGGCGCGCGGGCGCCTGCTGTCACGGACGTGTCTTTCGTGGCGGAGGGCCGGCGGGACCGGGTCGCGCTCGCCGTGCGGGAGCGGATGCCGGTCTGGTTGCAGGCGCGGTGCGGTCTTGAGCGCAGGAGCGTGGTGGCGCTCGGCGTGCTGCTCGTCCTCGTCGCGGGGTTCGCCGTGCAGCACTTCTGGGCCGGGCGGACGCAGTCCGTGCGGGCGCCGGAGGTGGTCAGGGCGGCGGCGCCGTTCGCGCGGCCGGAGGGCGCGCCGCCGTCCGCCGCGGACGCCGTGGCGGATCCCTCCGCCACCACTGGCTCACCGGTCGCCGAGATCGTCGTGGACGTCAGCGGGAAGGTGCGCGAACCCGGGATCCATCGGCTGCCGGCCGGTTCACGGGTCGCCGACGCGCTGAAGGCGGCCGGCGGGGTGCGGCCCGGCACGGACGTCGAGGGTCTGAACCGGGCACGGTTCCTGGTCGACGGCGAGCAGGTGGTCGTCGGTGCCCCGGCGACCGCAGCCGTCCCGGCGGCCCCGGCGGTCCCGGGCGGGGGAGTGCCGGCCGGCGGGGCGGGCGCGCCGGCGGCTCCCGTCTCCCTCAACACCGCCACCGCGGAGCAGCTCGACACCCTCCCCGGCGTGGGCCCCGTGCTGGCGCAGCACATCATCGACCACCGCACCCGGCACGGCGGTTTCCGCTCGGTGGACGAGCTGCGTGAGGTCGACGGTATCGGTGAACGGCGGTTCGCCGACCTACGGGACCTGGTACGGCCATGAGGCGCTCCCAGGGTCTCCAGGGCGTGCGCCCCTCGGCGCACCCGCCCGCCCCGGGCCGCCTCGGCGTGGCCCACCCCCGGCAGGAAGGCCCGGCGGACCTGCGGCTCGTGCCACCGGCTCTGGCCGCCTGGGCGACGGCGGCGACGGCGCTGGACGCCTCACCGGCGCTGCTCCTCGCCGTGGCCGCCACCTGCCTGGTCGTGGCGTGCGGACTGCTGCTCGGCGCCGTGCCCGGGGCGGTGGCCGCCCGGCCGCGTGCCCCCGTCGCCGCCGTGCTGCTCTGCGTCGCCGCGGCCGCCGTCTCGGCCGGTACGCACGGAGCCGATCTGCGCCGGGGACCGGTGCCGGGGCTCGCGGCTCGGCACGCCACGGTGACCGCGGAGGTCACGGTCACCTCCGACCCCCGGCTCACGCGGCCCAGGGTCACCGGGAACCACCTGGCTCCGGTGTCCGTGCTGGCGAAGGCGGAGGTCCGGGGCGTTGAGGAGACCGGCGGGGCGAGGGCGGTGACGCGGACGCCCGTGCTGGTGATCGTCGAGGCGGGGGCGGCCGGGCGGCGTGAGTGGCTCGGGCTGCTGCCCTCCACACGGGTCCGGGTCACCGGGCGGCTGGCACCCGCCCTGGTGGGCGGGGACCGGATCGCGGCCGTGCTCCGGGTACAGGACCGGTTCGGGCCGGAGGTGGTGGGGGAGCCGTCGCGGACACAGCGGTTCGCGGGACGGTTGCGGGCGGGCCTGCGCGAGGCCACGGACGGACTGCCGGCGGACGCGCGGGCGCTGCTGCCCGGCCTGGTCGTCGGGGACACCGCGCGGATCACCCCGGAGCTGGACGAGGCCTTCAAGGAGACCGATCTCGCCCATACGCTCGCCGTCTCCGGGAGCAACCTCACGATCATCCTCGCGCTGCTGCTCGGACCGCCCGGTCTCGCGCAGCGCAGTGAACGGCGTGGCCTCGCTCCCCGGCTCGGCATCTCACTGCGGACGACCGCGGTGTGCGGCGGAGCCCTCACCTTGGCGTTCGTCGTCGTGTGCAGACCGGACCCGAGCGTGCTGCGGGCCGCGGCCTGTGGGGCCGTGGCGTTGCTGGCCCTCGCGACCGGCCGCCGCAAGTCGCTGATCCCGGCACTGGCGACGGCGGTGCTGCTGCTGGTGCTCCTCGACCCATGGCTGGCCCGCAGCTACGGTTTCCTGCTCTCCGTGCTGGCCACGGGCGCGCTGCTCACGGTGGCGCCTCGGTGGAGCGCCGCGCTGCGCGGGCGCGGGGTGCCGCCGCGGGCGGCGGAGGCGCTGGCGGCGGCGGGGGCGGCGCAGGCGCTGTGCGCGCCGGTGGTGGTGGTGCTGTCGGCGCGGGTGAGCCTGGTGGCGGTGCCGTGCAATTTGCTCGTGGAGTTCGCGGTCGCGCCGGCCACCGTGCTGGGCTTCGCGGCCCTGGCGGTGGCGCCGCTGGCGATGCCGGTGGCCAAGGCGCTGGCCTGGTGCGCGAGTTGGCCGGCCGGGTGGATCGCGGACGTCGCCCGGACCGGGGCGGCACTGCCCGGCGCCGGGGTGGACTGGCCGGGTGGCTGGGGCGGGGCGGCGCTGCTCGCCCTCGTCACGGTGGCCGTCATGGTCGTCGGCCGGCGGCTGCTGCGGCACCCCTGGTTGTGCGCGGGCTGCGGGGTGCTGCTGGTGCTGGCGGTGGTGCAGCCGCCACCACTGGCCTCCGTGGTCACGGGCTGGCCGCCCCGGGGTTGGCGGCTGGCGATGTGCGACGTGGGCCAGGGCGACGCGACCGTGCTCGCGGCCGGGCAGGGCGCGGGGGTCGTCGTCGATGCCGGTCCCGACCCGGGACTGGTCGACCGGTGCCTGCGCGACCTCGGCATCACTCGCGTCCCGCTGGTGGTCCTCACCCACTTCCACGCCGACCACGTGGCCGGGCTCCCGGGCGTGCTGCGGGGGCGGGCCGTGGGGGCGATCGAGACGACCGGCTTCGAGGAACCGGTGGACCAGGCGGAGTTCGTCCACAGGCAGGCGGCGACGCGGGGGATCCCGGTCACCCGCGCCCTGGCCGGAGAACAGCGCCGCACCGGGGACCTGTCCTGGCAGGTGCTGTGGCCGCCGGGACCGTCACGGGCGCCGGAGGGTGCGAACGACGCCAGCGTCGCGATGCTCGTCCGGTCGGCGGGCCTGCGGATGCTGCTGCTCGGGGATCTCGAACCCCCGGCCCAGCAGGCGCTCTTGCGGACACCGGGGGCGGCGCTGATGGAAGGCGTCGATGTGCTGAAGGTCGCTCATCACGGCTCCGCCTACCAGGACCCGGAGCTGATACGCCGCGCCGCGCCGCGGCTCGCGCTCATCTCCTGCGGCGCGGACAACCCATACGGCCACCCGGCTCCCAGCACGGTCGCGGCGCTGCGCGACCGGGGCGCGACGGTGCTGCGGACGGATGTCGACGGCGCGATGGCGGTCGTGGGTGCGGGACCGGGGTTGCGCGTGGCGCGAGACTGAGGGCATGAATTCCGCACAGGTCGACGCCTACCTCAGCCGCCTCGGGGTCCGGCCCCCGGCATGGCCCACCATCGACGTCCTGCGTGAACTGCAACTGCGGCATCTGCAGACGGTCCCCTTCGAGAACCTGGCGATCCATCTCGGGGAGGAGATCGTGCTGGAGGAGAAGCGACTGCTGGACAAGGTGGTGGGCGCGCGCCGGGGCGGGTTCTGCTACGAACTGAACGGGGCCTTCGGGGCGCTGCTCGCCGCGCTCGGGTACGACGTCTCCCTGCTGGCGGGCCGGGGCCACACGGAGGAGGGGCGACTCGGGATCCCCTACGACCACCTGGCGCTGCGGGTGCGCACGGTGGACGCGGGCGAGTGGCTGGCCGACGTCGGGTTCGGCGCGCTCAGCCACTACCCGCTGGTCTTCGAGGAGGGGCATGAACAGGAGGACCCGGGGGGCGCGTTCAGGATCATCCAGGTGCGGCCGGAACCGCCCGGCACGCGGGGTCCCGGGACTCCCGACGTGGACCTGGTGAGGGACGGCCGTCCCGTGTACCGGCTGGAGACGCGGCCGCGGGCGCTCGGGGACTTCGTGGCCGGGGCCTGGTGGCACACCACCTCGCCCCAGTCGCACTTCGTGCAGTCGCTGGTGTGCTCCCGGCTGACGGAGGACGGCGGGCGGATCACGCTCAGCGGGCGGCAGTTGAAGGTGACGGCGCCGGACGGGACGCGGGACGCACGGGAGCTGGAGACGGACGAGGAGGTGCTGGCGGTGTACCGGGAGCGGTTCGGGATCGTGCTGGACCGGGTGCCGGTGGTGCGGGGGAGCGGGGGTGGGGGCGGGGCGAGCTGACCTGCGTGCTCGCGGGGCGGGGCGGTACCGGAAGATGGCTTGCGTGAGTGATGTGAGACATGTGCTGGTGCTGCCCGACCGCGATGCCGCGCAGGAGGTGGCGGAGGCGCTCGGGGAGCGGTTCGGGCTGCGTGAGGAGCCGCTGCTGGTGCGGGACGCGCTGGCGGGGGAGGACGACGCCGAGGACGCGCAGTGGCTGGTCGTCCTGCGGGACGAGGACGGGCGGCTGGACGCCGGGGAGCTGGACGAGTTCGCGGCGGAGTGGGAAGGGTGGCGGGAGGAGCCGTAGGCGGCAGGCCGGTCGCGACGATCGGTCGTGGCTGTGACCGTGACGTGGCTGTGGCTGTGGCTGTGGCTGTGGCTGTGGCGTGACCGTGGCTGTGGCTGCGGGCGGCGTCGTTGTCGGTGGCGCGTGGGATGCTGTGCGGGATGGCCAGGAAGACTGCTCAAGACGACCCTCTCGCCCCCGTGACGCTCGCCGTGGGCCAGGAGGACCTCCTGCTCGACCGTGCCGTGCAGGAGGTGGTGGCCGCCGCGCGGGCCGCCGACGCCGACACGGACGTGCGGGACCTGACGCCTGACCAGCTCCAGCCGGGCACGCTCGCGGAGCTGACCAGTCCGTCGCTGTTCGCGGAGCGCAAGGTCGTCGTCGTGCGCAACGCGCAGGATCTGTCGGCCGACACGATCAAGGACGTGAAGGCGTATCTGGGGGCGCCGGCCGAGGAGATCACGCTGGTGCTGCTGCACGCCGGCGGGGCCAAGGGCAAGGGGCTGCTGGACGCCGCGCGCAAGGCGGGGGCGCGGGAGGTGGCCTGCCCGAAGATGACGAAGCCGGCGGACCGGCTGGCGTTCGTCCGGGGAGAGTTCCGCGGTCTGGGGCGGTCGGCGACGCCGGAGGCCTGCCAGGCGCTCTGCGACTCCATCGGCAGCGATCTGCGCGAGCTGGCGGCCGCCGTGTCCCAGTTGTGCGCGGACGTGGAGGGCACGATCGACGAGGCGGTCGTCGGGCGATACTACACGGGGCGGGCCGAGGCGTCGAGCTTCACGGTGGCCGACCGGGCCGTCGAGGGACGGGCGGCGGAGGCGCTGGAGGCGCTGCGGTGGTCGCTGGCGACCGGGGTGGCGCCGGTGCTGATCACCAGTGCGCTGGCGCAGGGCGTGCGGGCGATCGGGAAGCTGTCGTCCGCGCGGGGCGGGCGTCCCGCCGATCTGGCTCGCGAGCTGGGGATGCCGCCGTGGAAGATCGACCGGGTGCGGCAGCAGATGCGGGGATGGACGCCGGACGGGGTGGCGACGGCCCTGCGCGCGGTCGCCGAGGCCGACGCGGGTGTGAAGGGGGGCGGCGACGACCCGGAGTACGCCTTGGAGAAGGCGGTCGTGACGATCGCACGGGCGGCGCGGTCGCGGGGGCGCGGCTAGCCACCCCCCGGGCCGGCCTGTCGTACGGCAAGGGGGCCGGCACGACCGAGCGCGTCGCCATGCCGGACAGGCGAAGGCCCCGGTGGCCGCTCCGGGGAAGAGCGGACGCCGGGGCCTTCGACTCGAGCTGCTGGATTCGCGCCCGCGTGGCGAACGCAGGCCGCGCGCGAATCCGGGGTGCCGGGAGGGGGCGGATGAGAGAGGGCCCGCCCTGGGTCCTGCCGGCGATTCAGATCAGTGCACGATCAGATCAGTGCAGGGGTTCAGCCCTTGAGCGCGGTGACCTTCGAAGCAAGCGCCGACTTCTTGTTGGCGGCCTGGTTCTTGTGGATGACGCCCTTGGAGACGGCCTTGTCGAGCTGACGCGCGGCAGCGCGCTGGTACTCGGTGGCCTTCTCGACGTCACCCGCGGCAGCAGCCTCACGGGCCTTGCGGATCGCGGTCTTCAGGGAGGACTTGACGGCCTTGTTGCGCAGCCGGGCCTTCTCGTTGGTCTTGATCCGCTTGATCTGGGACTTGATGTTCGCCACGAATGAGCCTTTTCAGGTTCAGGCGCGGGACCGGACTGACGCCGGGACCCGTGCCAGGTGATTTCTTGGGTCGCGCCTCGCGCTGAGAGGGCATGAGGCACAGCGACCCACGGTATCAGTGGCGCCCTCGGTGGCCCAAACCGGTCCCCGGTCGCCGCCCATGGGACCATGGAGGCTACGTAACGATCCGACCCGAGGCATAAGGCGCCTCAAGAGACAGGACCCTGCGTGCCCGCGACCCCTAACCATGTGCCCGAGCCGAGCCGTACCGACCCGGCTCTGATCCGCAATTTCTGCATCATCGCGCACATCGACCACGGCAAGTCCACTCTCGCCGACCGGATGCTTCAGCTCACCGGTGTGGTCGAGCAGCGGCAGATGCGTGCTCAGTACCTCGACCGGATGGACATCGAGCGCGAGCGCGGCATCACGATCAAGTCCCAGGCCGTGCGCCTGCCCTGGGCCCCCTCCCAGGACCCGGGCAGCACGCACATCCTCAACATGATCGACACCCCGGGGCACGTCGACTTCACCTACGAGGTCTCGCGGTCGCTCGCCGCCTGCGAGGGGACCGTCCTCCTGGTCGACGCCGCCCAGGGCATCGAGGCCCAGACCCTCGCCAACCTGTACCTGGCGATGGAGAACGACCTCACCATCATCCCGGTGCTGAACAAGATCGACCTGCCGGCCGCGCAGCCGGAGAAGTTCGCCGAGGAACTGGCGAACCTGGTCGGCTGCGAGCCCGACGACGTGCTGCGGGTCTCCGCCAAGACCGGTCTGGGCGTGGACGCGCTGCTGGACCGGGTGGTGCGGGAGGTCCCGGCGCCGGTCGGTGTCAAGGACGCCCCCGCGCGCGCCATGATCTTCGACTCGGTCTACGACTCCTACCGGGGCGTCGTCACCTATGTCCGGGTCATCGACGGCCAGCTCAACAAGCGCGAGCGCATCCGGATGATGTCCACGGGCGCCACCCACGAGCTGCTGGAGATCGGCACCAACTCGCCCGAGATGCTGGGGGCAGACGGCCTCGGCGTCGGCGAGGTGGGCTACCTCATCACCGGGGTGAAGGACGTCCGCCAGTCCAAGGTCGGCGACACCGTCACCAGCCAGGCGAAGGGCGCGACCGAGGCCCTCGGCGGGTACAAGGACCCCAAGCCGATGGTCTTCTCCGGTCTGTATCCGCTGGACGGCTCGGACTACCCCGAGCTGCGCGAGGCCCTCGACAAGCTCCAGCTCAACGACGCCGCGCTGGTGTACGAGCCGGAGACCTCCGCCGCGCTCGGCTTCGGTTTCCGCGTCGGCTTCCTCGGGCTGCTGCACCTCGACGTGATCCGGGAGCGGCTGGAGCGCGAGTTCGGCCTCGACCTCATCGCCACCGCGCCGAACGTGGTCTACCGCGTGGTGATGGAGGACCGCACCGAGCACGTCGTCACCAACCCGAGCGAGTTCCCCGAAGGCAAGATCAGCGAGGTCTACGAGCCGGTGGTCCGGGCCACCATCCTGGCGCCGACCGAGTTCATCGGGTCGATCATGGAGCTGTGCCAGACCCGGCGCGGCACCCTGCTCGGCATGGACTACCTCTCCGAGGACCGCGTCGAGATCCGTTACACGCTCCCCCTCGCGGAGATCGTCTTCGACTTCTTCGACCAGCTGAAGTCCAAGACCCGCGGCTACGCCTCCCTGGACTACGAGCCCACCGGCGAGCAGACCTCCAGCCTGGTCAAGGTCGACATCCTGCTGCACGGCGACAAGGTCGACGCCTTCTCGGCGATCACGCACAAGGACGCCGCGTACGCCTACGGGGTGCGGCTCGTCGCCAAGCTGCGCGAGCTGATCCCGCGCCAGGCCTTCGAGGTGCCCATCCAGGCGGCCGTCGGCTCCCGGGTGATCGCCCGCGAGACCATCCGTGCCATCCGCAAGGACGTCCTCGCCAAGTGCTACGGCGGTGACATCTCCCGTAAGCGGAAGCTGCTGGAGAAGCAGAAGGAGGGCAAGAAGCGGATGAAGATGGTCGGTTCTGTGGAGGTTCCGCAGGAGGCCTTCATCGCGGTGCTGTCCAGCGATGACAGCGCGGCGTCGGGCAAGAGCAAGAAGTAACCGCCGCCGCCCTCCGTCAACGAGGGTTTACCTCACAATTCACGCGAACAGGGGCCTGCCGTACGCCACGGCGGGCCCCTTCGGCGTGTGTACGACCGTCCTTCTGGAGGAAGTGACAAAGCGCGGACTCTTACGCAGTGGCCGGTAGGCATCTAACCTGATGCCTGCTCGATAGTTACTCGCGAGTTAAACAACGGCTCGCGAGTGAAAACTGCCGCATTGAAGGCGCAAGACGCCCTGAGCCAGCCGCACCGTCGCGGGCCCCGGAGGATGTCGTGAGCGACACACAGACCTTGATCGAGAACCGTCCGCCGTCCGTCGCGGGCCTCTTCCTGGAGCGCGTTTCGGCCACCCCGGACGCCGAGGCGTACCGCTATCCGGTGCCGTCGGCCTCGGGGCAGGGGCCGGACGACTGGAAGTCGCTGAGCTGGGGGCAGGCCGCCGAGCGGGTGTACGCGATCGCGGCGGGACTGATCGAGCTGGGCGTCGAGCCGGAGCAGCGGGTCGCGCTGGCCTCCGCCACCCGCATCGAGTGGATCCTCGCCGACTTCGGCATCATGTGCGCCGGCGCGGCCACCACCACGATCTACCCGCAGACCAACGCCGAGGAGTCGGCGTACATCCTCGCGGACTCCGGCAGCCGGGTACTGATCGCGGAGAACGCCGAGCAGCTGGCCAAGGTGCAGCAGAAGCGCGCCGAGCTGCCCGAGCTCACGCACATCGTGGTGGTCGACGCGAAGGGCGTGGAGAGCGACGACCGGGTGCTCAGCCTGGCCGACCTGGAGGCGCGGGGCGCGGCCCGGCTCCAGAAGGAGCCCAGCCTGGTCAAGGAGCGGGTCGGCGCGATCACCAAGGACCAGCTGGCCACCCTGATCTACACCTCCGGTACGACCGGCAGGCCCAAGGGTGTACGGCTCCCGCACGACAACTGGTCGTACATGGCGAAGGCGATCGCCTCGACCGGGCTGCTCGGGCCGGACGACGTGCAGTACCTGTGGCTGCCGCTCGCGCACGTCTTCGGCAAGGTGCTGACCTCCGGGCACATCGAGGTCGGGCACATCACCGCCGTCGACGGCCGGGTCGACAAGATCATCGAGAATCTGCCGGTGGTGCAGCCGACGTACATGGCGGCCGTGCCGCGGATCTTCGAGAAGGTCTACAACGGCGTCGCGGCGAAGGCCCGTGCCGGTGGTGCCGCCAAGTACAAGATCTTCCAGTGGGCGGCGGGCGTCGCGCGCGAGTACGCCAAGGTCACCCAGGACAACTTCCGGCGCACCGGGACCGCGTCGGCGCCGTTCGCGCTGGCGTCGAAGCACAAGGTCGCCGACGCGCTCGTCTACTCCAAGCTGCGCGAGGCCTTCGGCGGGCGGCTGCGGGCGTGCGTGTCCGGGTCGGTGGCGCTGGCGCCCGAGATCGGCTACTTCTTCGCCGGTGCCGGCATCCACATCCTGGAGGGGTACGGCCTGACCGAGTCCTCGGCGGCGTCCTTCGTGAACCCGGGTGAGGCGTACCGGACCGGCACGGTCGGCAAGCCGCTGCCCGGTACCGAGGTGCGGATCGCCGAGGACGGCGAGATCCTGCTGCGCGGGCCCGGGATCATGGAGGGCTACCACGGGCTGCCGGAGAAGACCGCGGAGGTGCTGGAGCCGGACGGCTGGTTCCACACCGGGGACATCGGGGAGCTGTCGCCCGACGGGTACCTGCGGATCACCGACCGCAAGAAGGACCTGTTCAAGACCTCGGGCGGGAAGTACGTCGCGCCGACCGAGATCGAGGGCGCGTTCAAGTCGGTGTGCCCGTACGTGTCCAACATCCTGGTGCACGGCGCCGACCGGAACTTCTGCACCGCGCTGATCGCGCTCGACGAGGCGTCGATCACGCAGTGGGCCCAGGAGAACGGGCTGGGAGGCAAGCCGTACGCCGAGGTGGTGGCCGCGCCGGCGACCGTGGCGATGGTCGAGGGGTATGTCCAGCAGCTCAACGCCGGGCTGCAGCGCTGGCAGACGATCAAGAAGTTCCGGCTGCTGCCCCGGGACCTCGACGTGGAGCACGGGGAGATCACGCCGAGCCTGAAGCTGAAGCGGCCCGTGGTGGAGCGCGAGTACCAGCATCTGCTGGAGGAGATGTACGAGGGGGCGCGCGAGGCGTAGGGGGCGCTGAGGGGCGCACGCGCGGTCGGCCGATGCTGGGCCGGTCGCGCGTCCGCGGTGATGCGTCATATGGACCGAGCCCCGTGCCCCGGGGGCTGGTTTGCGCCCCACACGGAAGCACGACTGGCGTTTTCTGGTCGAGATTGGCCACTTCGGTAACTCCGTGCTGATGTGCGGGGCCTGTCTGTCACCCTGTCGGACGTGATCGAGGCGTATGGGTCCGAGCCGCTCAGGGAGCCGTAGATGGGGGCCGTTCCGGCGCAGAGGGAGTCCGGGTCCCTCGCCGCCGTGCGCCCCGGCGCACAGGTGCGCGCCGCGCTGGGCGGAAGCCCGCTCGCGCCGGGCACCGCGCGGGGGCTGCTGCGCGCGGCGTTCCAGGAGTGGACCGCCCTCGGGCTGCCCGGCGTCGAACGGCTCACCGACCGGCTCGCCCATGACGCCATGGTCGTCCTCAGCGAGCTGGTGACGAACGCCGTCGTGCACGCAGGCACCGATGTCGAGCTGGTCTGCCGGCTGGAACCGGACACCGGTGCCGTCGTCGTCGAGGTCTGCGACCACCATCCCTCCCGGCCGCCCCGGGACGGGGACGGCACGGCGGCGTGCGACCCGCCCGAGTACGGCCGCGGGCTGCGGCTGGTCGCCGCGCTCTCCGAGTCCTGGGGCGTGACGTACCGGCGGGGCGCCAAGTCGGTGTGGGCGCGGATGTCCGCCGACGTGTGCCCGGACGCCGAGGGGTACGACCCCGAGGAGACGGGGTTCTTCGGTGCCGAGCTGCTCGCGCCCGCGCCGCAGCGGGCCGAGCGGGACCGGGACTGGCTCGGGCGGGGCGCGCTGTCCTTCCTCGCCGAGGCCTCCGACCTGCTCGCCGGGCAGCTCGACGAGGATCTGGTCGCCGCGCTCACCGGACAGCTGATCGTGCCCCGGCTCGCCGACTGGTGCGCGGTCTGGCTGGAGGACGAGGCCCTGGGCGGCGGGGCGGGCGCACCGCGCCTGGCGCGCGTGTGGCACACCAGCGAGGAGCGGATCGAGGAACTCCGCCGCTGTCTGGAGAAGGAGCCACCGCGCCCCGCCGAGGGCCTCACACCGTCGGGCCCGACTCCCTACCCGTGGCCGTCCGACCCATGGCCCGCGGATCCCTGGCCCAGCGAGCCACGGGGCGACGGCATCCTGCCCGGGGGCACGCCGACGGGCACGGCCCCCGCCACCGGGCCTTCTCGCGCGGCCCGCACGGCTCCCGGCCCCGGAGCGTCCCCGGCCGCCGCCGGTACGCCGCGCGGCCCCGGTGTCCCCGCGGTGCCCGGTGACGGGGCCGACGGCACGGGCGGTCCGACCGGGGCCGGTGCGGCGATCCGTGCACCCGGTGTTTCCTCCGGTGCCGGGGTCTCCCGTCCGGGCGGGACGGACCACGGCGGCAGTGCCTTGGCCTACCGGCTCGTCGCCGGGGGGCGGCCGCTCGGGACCTTGGTCATCGGGCGGGCCGGCCTCCTCGGCTTCCCGGACGAGATCACCGGGCTCGTCGAGGACCTGAGCCGACGGGTGGCGCTGGCCATCGGCGCGGCCCGGCAGTACGCCCGGCAGGCCACCATCAGCGCCGTGCTCCAGCGTGGCCTGCTGCCCGGAGCGGTGGCGCAGATCCCCGGCGTGCGCAGCGCCCTGGTCCACGAGCCCTGCGACAAGGGCGGCCCCAGCGGCGACTTCTACGACCTCTTCCCGGCCGGCGACGGGCGCTGGTGCTTCGCCATCGGGGACGTGCAGGGCAAGGGGCCCGAGGCGGCCGTCGTGATCGGGCTGGCCCGCCCCTGGCTGCGGCTGCTGGCCCGCGAGGGCTACCGCGTCGCCGACGTCCTCGACCGCCTCAACCAGCTCCTGCTCGACGACGCCACGGAGGCCGCCGACGCGGCCGCCCGCGCCCTGGTCGGGCCCGCCGGCCCCGGCGAGGGGCCGCAGACCCGCTTCCTCTCGCTCCTGTACGGCGAGCTCGCCCCCTTCGACGGCGGCGTCCGCTGCACCGTCGCCTCCGCCGGGCACCCGCTGCCGCTGCTCCTCGGGCCCGGCGGCGACGTCCGCACGGCGGCGCGGCCCCAGACCCTGCTCGGCGTCGTGGAGGACGAGACGTACGTCAGCGAGACCTTCGAGCTGCGGCCCGGCGACACGCTGCTGTGCGTCACGGACGGGGTGACCGAGCGCCGCAGCGGCTCGCGCCAGTTCGACGACGGGGACGGCCTGGCGGCGGCGCTGGCGGGGTGCGCGGGGATGAGCGCGGAGCTGATCGCCGAGCGGATCCGGCACCTGGTCCACGAGTTCGGCGGACGCCCGCCGGAGGACGATCTGGCGCTGCTGGTGCTCCAGGCGGAGTGACGCCCGGCGTACGGGACAATGGAGGACATGCCTTCCGCACTTCCCGACGGCGAGCCCGTCCCGCACGACGGCGCGCTGCCCCCGGCCGCGCTCGCCGGGGCGGCGGACCGACCCCTCGGGTTCTATCTGCACGTCCCGTACTGCGCCACCCGCTGCGGCTACTGCGACTTCAACACCTACACGGCCACCGAGCTGCGCGGCACGGGCGGCGTGCTCGCCTCGCGCGACAACTACGCCGACACCCTGATCGACGAGATCCGGCTCGCCCGCAAGGTGCTCGGCGACGACCCCCGCGAGGTCCGTACGGTCTTCGTCGGCGGCGGTACGCCGACCCTGCTGGCCGCGGACGACCTCGTCCGGATGCTGGGAGCGGTCCGGGAGGAGTTCGGGCTGGCACCGGACGCCGAGATCACGACCGAGGCGAATCCGGAGTCGGTCGACCCGGCATATCTCGCGGCCCTGCGCGAGGGGGGCTACAACCGGGTGTCGTTCGGGATGCAGAGCGCGAAGCAGCACGTGCTGAAGGTCCTGGACCGCACGCACACCCCCGGCCGGCCCGAGGCGTGCGTCGCGGAGGCCCGGGCGGCCGGGTTCGAGCATGTGAACCTGGACCTGATCTACGGCACCCCGGGGGAGTCCGACGACGACTGGCGGGCGTCGCTCGACGCGGCGCTCGCCGCCGGGCCTGACCACATCAGCGCGTACGCGCTGATCGTCGAGGAGGGCACCCAGCTCGCCCGCCGGATCCGGCGGGGCGAGGTGCCGATGACGGACGACGACGTGCACGCCGACCGGTACCTGATCGCGGAGGACCGGCTGTCCGCGGCCGGGTTCGCGTGGTACGAGGTGTCCAACTGGGCCACCTCCGAGGCCGCGCGCTGTCTGCACAACGAGCTGTACTGGCGGGGCGCCGACTGGTGGGGCGCGGGACCGGGCGCCCACAGCCACGCGGGTGGCGTGCGCTGGTGGAACGTGAAGCACCCCGGCGCCTACGCCGCCGCGCTCGCGGAGGGCCGCTCCCCGGGCGCGGGCCGCGAGGTGCTCACCGAGGAGGACCGCCGCGTGGAGCGCGTCCTGCTGGAGCTGCGCCTGCGCGAGGGCGTGCCGCTGTCGCTGCTGCGGGAACAGGGCCGTGCGGCCGCCGGGCGCGCCCTGGCGGACGGCCTCCTCCAGGAGGCGCCGTACGCCGAGGGGCGTGCCGTGCTCACCCTGCGGGGCCGCCTCCTGGCGGACGCCGTGGTGCGGGACCTCGTCGACTGATCGCGCCGGTCGGCGCGGACCAGGGCGGATCAGCGCAGCGGCTGCGTTCCGATGACGGAGAGCAGCTGGCCCGGGCGCATGGGAGGCCCTCCGGGGGAGCAGAAGCTGTACAGCCGGCTGCGCGGCACCGAAGAGGCCGAGCGGGTCCGGCAGCTCTCCGAACGGCTCGTGGGCGTCCCGTCCTCGGGGTAGCGCGGCGGACACGCGGTCCTGGTACGGCCGCCGCGCGGGACCTCGCTCAGGGCTGCGCCGTGACGAAGTCGATCAGTTCCTCCACGCGGCCCAGCAGCTCCGGCTCCAGGTCCTTGTAGGACCCCACCCGCTTCAGGATCGCCTGCCACACGGCCCCCGTGTTCTCCGACGGCCAGCCCAGGGCCCGGCACACGCCCGTCTTCCAGTCCTGCCCCCGCGGCACGGACGGCCACGCGGGGATGCCCAGTGCCGACGGCTTCACCGCCTCCCACAGGTCGATGTACGGGTGGCCCACCACCAGGGCGTGCTCGCTCGTCACCGACTCGGCGATACGCCATTCCTTCGTGCCGGGCACCAGGTGGTCCACCAGCACGCCCAGCCGGGCGTCCGGGCCCGGCGCGAAGGACCGCACGATCGCCGGCAGGTCGTCCACGCCCTCCAGGTACTCCACGACCACGCCCTCGACGCGCAGGTCGTCGCCCCAGACCTTCTCGACGAGCTCGGCGTCGTGCCGGCCCTCGACGTAGATGCGGCCGGCCTGGGCCACGCGCGCGCGTGCGCCGGGAACGGCGACCGAACCGGAGGCGGTGCGGGTGGGCCGTTCCGGACCGGTGGCGGGCCGCACCAGGGTCACCACGCGGCCCTCCAGCAGAAAGCCCCGGGGCTCCAGGGGGAACACCCGGTGCTTGCCGAAGCGGTCCTCCAGGGTCACCGTGCCCGCCTCGCAGCGGATCACCGCGCCGCAGAAGCCGGTGCCGGGCTCCTCGACCACCAGACCTGGCTCCGCGGCGACCTCCGGCACGGGTCGGGGCTTCTTCCACGGCGGTGTCAGGTCCGGAGAGTACTGGCGCATTCGCATGACGATATGGACAGCTCGCCGGGTCATTCGAGCGACACGCCGAACCGCGCGGCCAGCGCGTCGCGCTGGCGCCGCACGAACGCGGCGTCCACGACCGCACCGTGACCGGGCACGTACAGCGCGTCCTCGCCGCCGAGGCGCAGCAGCCGGTCGAGGGCGGCGGGCCAGTGGGACGGTACGGCGTCGGGGCCCGCCTGCGGCTCGCCGGACTCCTCGACGAGGTCGCCGCAGAAGACCACCTCGGGGTCGCCCGCGCCGTGCCCGGGGACCAGCACCACGAGGTCGTGGGCCGTGTGCGCGGGGCCCACGTTGGCGAGCAGGACCTGGCGGCCGGGATCCAGGTCGAGGGTCCACTCGCCGCTGACGAGATGGCGGGGCGCGACCAGCGTGTCCGTCGCCTCCTGGGCGGCCGCGGCGTCCAGGCCGTGGCGGACGGCGTCCGCGCGCAGCTCCTCCCGGCCGCGCCGCCCCCCGAGCACGGTCTCGGCGCCGACCGCGCCGAAGACCTCCGCGCCGGCGAACGCCGCGGCGCCGAGGACGTGGTCGAAGTGGGGGTGCGTGAGCGCGAGATGGGTCACACGCCGCCCGGCGAGGGCCTCCGCCCGCGCCCGCAGCGCCGCACCCTCCGCGAGGCTCGACCCCGCGTCGATCAGCAGCGCCGCGCCCCGGCCGGTCACCAGCCCCACCGTGCAGTCCCACCCCGGCAGCCGGCACCGCCCGACACCGCCGGCGAGCCGCTCCCAGCCCACCTCTTCCCAAGTCACGCTCATACGGCGACGCTAGGCCCTGTCGCGGTGTTCGCGCCCGCCCGGCGGCGAAGGTCCGGAATCGGGAGCACGGTGGCAGGGGCGACAGGCCCGACGGGCCCGCCGTCCGCCCCCGTCCGGCACGACCTGGCAGGACGGGCCTTGCCCGGGGCGTACCCGACGGCCGTACACTGGGCCGGTAAGGCTGGCACTCGCGTCTGTCGAGTGCCAGGGGGAGCGCCCAGGGGACGACGTACTGGAGGTGCGCGCGGATGCTCAGTGAACGACGGCTGCAGGTACTGCGCGCGATCGTCCAGGACTACGTGGGTACGGAGGAGCCGGTCGGTTCCAAGGCGCTCACCGAACGGCACAGTCTCGGCGTCTCCCCGGCGACGGTCCGCAACGACATGGCGGCGCTGGAGGACGAGGGGTTCATCGCCCAGCCGCACACCAGCGCCGGGCGGATCCCGACCGACAAGGGCTACCGGCTCTTCGTGGACAAGCTCGCCGAGGTCAAGCCGCTGACGGCGCCGGAGCGGCGCGCGATCCAGAACTTCCTCGACGGCGCCGTCGACCTGGACGACGTGGTCACCCGGACCGTGCGGCTGCTCGCGCAGCTCACCCGGCAGGTCGCCGTCGTGCAGTACCCGTCGCTGACCCGCTCCACCGTGCGGCACGTGGAGCTGCTGTCGATGGCGCCCGCACGCGTGATGCTGGTGCTGATCACCGACACCGGGCGGGTCGAGCAGCGGATGGTCGACTGCCCGGCCCCCTTCGGCGAGGCGTCGCTGGCCGATCTGCGGGCGCGGCTGAACAGCCGGGTCGCGGGCCGCCGTTTCACGGATGTGCCGCAACTGGTGCAGGATCTGCCCGAGGCCTTCGAGGCGGAGGACCGCGGCACGGTCCAGACGGTGCTCGCCACGCTGCTGGAGACACTGGTCGAGGAGACGGAGGAGCGGCTGGTGATCGGCGGGACGGCCAATCTCACCCGCTTCGGACATGACTTCCCCCTCACCATCCGGCCGGTGCTGGAGGCACTGGAGGAGCAGGTCGTGCTCCTCAAGTTGCTTGGCGAGGCGAAGGATTCGGGCATGACCGTGCGCATCGGGCACGAGAACGCCCATGAGGGACTCAACTCCACCTCGGTGGTGTCGGTGGGCTACGGTTCGGGCGGCGAGGCGGTTGCCAAGCTCGGCGTGGTCGGACCGACCCGCATGGATTACCCGGGAACGATGGGAGCGGTACGCGCAGTGGCACGGTACGTCGGACAGATCCTGGCGGAGTCGTAAGTGGCCACGGACTACTACGCCGTCCTCGGCGTGCGCCGCGACGCGTCGCAGGAAGAGATCAAGAAGGCCTTCCGGCGGCTCGCACGCGAGCTGCATCCGGACGTCAACCCGGATCCGAAGACCCAGGAGCGGTTCAAGGAGATCAACGCCGCCTACGAGGTGCTCTCGGACCCGCAGAAGAAGCAGGTCTACGACCTCGGCGGCGACCCCCTCTCGCAGGCCGGCGCCGCGGGTGGCGCGGGCGGCTTCGGCGCGGGTGGCTTCGGGAACTTCTCGGACATCATGGACGCGTTCTTCGGTACGGCGTCGCAGCGCGGGCCGCGCTCGCGCACCCGCCGGGGCCAGGACGCGATGATCCGTATCGAGATCGAGCTGGACGAGGCGGCCTTCGGCACGACGAAGGACATCCAGGTCGACACGGCCATCGTCTGCTCCACGTGCAGCGGTGAGGGAGCGGCGCCGGGTACGGCGGCGCAGACCTGCGACATGTGCCGCGGCCGTGGCGAGGTGTCGCAGGTCACCCGGTCCTTCCTGGGCCAGGTCATGACCTCGCGCCCCTGCCCGCAGTGCCAGGGCTTCGGCACCGTGGTCCCGAACCCGTGCCCGGAGTGCGCGGGCGACGGCCGGGTGCGCTCCCGCCGCACCCTGACGGTCAAGATCCCGGCCGGCGTCGACAACGGCACGCGTATCCAGCTCGCCGGCGAGGGCGAGGTCGGGCCCGGCGGCGGTCCCGCCGGCGACCTCTACGTCGAGATCCACGAGCTGCCGCACGCGACCTTCCAGCGTCGCGGTGACGACCTGCACTGCACGGTCACGATCCCGATGACGGCGGCGTCCCTAGGCACCAAGGTGCCGCTGGAGACCCTGGACGGCATGGAGGAGGTCGACATCCGCCCGGGCACCCAGTCCGGCCAGTCGATCCCGCTGCACGGCCGGGGCGTCACGCACCTGCGCGGCGGCGGTCGCGGCGACCTCATCGTGCACGTCGAGGTCCAGACCCCGACCAAGCTGGACGTGGAGCAGGAGCGCCTCCTGCGCGAGCTGGCCAAGCTGCGCGGCGAGGAACGGCCCACGGGCCAGTTCCAGCCGGGTCAGCAGGGTCTGTTCTCGCGGTTGAAGGACGCGTTCAACGGGCGCTGAGAATGCGCGCGGCGCGGGCGCCGAGGCCGGCCGGGGGTCCGGGGGTCGTCCCCCGGGCAGGCACAGTCAGCCGGGCCAGCAGGGTCTGTTCTCGCGGTTGAAGGACGCGTTCAACGGGCGCTGAGAACGCGCGCGGCGCGGGCGCCGAGGCCGGCCGGGGGTCCGGGGGTCGTCCCCCGGGCAGGCACAGTCAGCCGGGCCGGCAGGGTCTGTTCTCGCGGTTGAAGGACGCGTTCAACGGGCGCTGAGGGGTCGAGCGGCGCGGGTGCCCGGGGCATGGGGCGCGCGGGCCGCTGTCGGGCCCTGCCGGGCGGCAGGGTCGATTCGGACTTGTTCGGAGGACGTGACAACATGCCGTCATGTCCTCCGCACTGACCGATCTCGTCCCGCTTCCGATCGTGCAGGCCCCCATGGCGGGCGGCGTCTCCGTACCGCAGCTCGTCGCGGCCGTGTCCGAGGCCGGCGGGCTGGGTTTCCTCGCGGCCGGCTACAAGACGGCCGACGGCATGTACCAGGAGATCAAACAGGTGCGGGGGCTCACGGGCCTCCCCTTCGGCGTGAACCTCTTCATGCCGCAGTCCGAGTACGCCGAGCCCGCCGCCGTCGACGTCTACGCGCACCAGCTGGCCGGCGAGGCCGCCTGGTACGAGACCGAGCTCGGGGACCCCGACAGCGGCCGTGACGACGGCTACGAGGCCAAGCTCGCGGTGCTGCTGGACAACCCGGTGCCGGTGGTCTCCTTCCACTTCGGCGTCCCCTCCCGCGAGGTCCTCGACGCGCTGCGCCGGGCCGGAACGTTCACCCTGGTCACCGCCACCACCGCCGACGAGGCCCGGGCCGTCGAGCAGGCGGGCGCGGACGCCGTGATCGTGCAGGGCGCCGAGGCCGGCGGCCACCAGGGCACCCACCGGGACACCCCCGAGAACGACGGCTCGGCCGTCGGTCTGCTCTCCCTGCTGGGCCAGGTCCGCGAGGCGGTGGGCCTGCCGCTGATCGCCGCCGGCGGCATCATGCGCGGCAGCCAGATCGCCGCCGTGCTGGCGGCCGGCGCGAGCGCGGCGCAGCTCGGCACGGCCTTCCTCGCCACCGCCGAGTCCGGCGCCAACGCCGTGCACAAGCAGGCGCTCACCAACCCGCTGTTCGTGCGGACGGCGCTCACCCGCGCCTTCTCCGGCCGCCCCGCCCGCGGCCTGGTCAACCGCTTCCTGCGCGAGCACGGCCCCTACGCTCCCGCCGCCTACCCCGAGATCCACCACCTGACCTCCCCGATCCGCAAGGCCGCCGCGAAGGCGGGCGACGCGCAGGGCATGGCGCTGTGGGCGGGGCAGGGGCACCGGATGGCGCGTGAGCTGCCGGCCGGGCAGCTGGTGGAGGTGCTGGCGGCCGAGCTGGCGGCGGCCGGGACAGCGTTGTCCGGCCGGGGCGGTGCCGGATGACGGCGCCGGTGTTCGTCGTCGCCCACTTCGACGCGGGCGGCGGCGGGCGGTACGTCCTGGACGGGCCCGAGGGCCGGCACGCGGTCTCCGTGAAGCGGCTGCGGGCCGGTGAGGACGTGGTCCTCACCGACGGGGCCGGGCGCTGGGCGGAGTGCGTGGTCGTGGACACCGAGGGCAAGGACCGGCTGATCGTCCACATGGACTCGGTGGCCGAGGAACCGGTCGCGCAGCCGCGCGTCACGATCGTGCAGGCCCTGCCCAAGGGCGACCGGGGCGAACTGGCCGTGGAGACCATGACCGAGGTCGGGGTCGACGCGATCGTGCCCTGGGCCGCGTCGCGCTGCATCACGCAGTGGAAGGGCGACCGTGGCGCCAAGGCCCTGGCCAAGTGGCGGGCCACCGCGCGCGAGGCGGGCAAGCAGTCCCGGCGGGTGCGCTTCCCCGAGGTTACGGACGCGGCGACGAGCAAGCAGGTCGCCGCACTGCTGGCGAAGGCCGGCTTCGCCGCCGTACTGCACGAGAGCGGTGAGGAGCCGCTGGCCGCGGCCGAACTGCCCACCGAGGGCGAGATCGTGCTGGTCGTCGGCCCCGAAGGGGGCGTGGCCCCCGAGGAGTTGTCCCTATTCGCCGAGGCCGGGGCACCCGCCTTGCGCCTCGGGCCGTCCGTGTTGCGCACCTCGACGGCCGGTACCGCGGCGGCGGCCCTGCTGCTCGGCCGTACCGGACGCTGGTCCTGATCCCCACCCGGGAGGACGTCATGGAACTCGCCCACGTCAGGCTCCTGGTCAGCGACTTCGCCGCCTGCTACCGCTTCTACGCCGAGGTCCTCGGCCTCAAGCCGCAGTCCGGCGCCGCCGAGGGCCCCTACGAGAAGTTCAGTCCCACGACCGGTGCCGCCGGCATCGTCCTCCAGGACCGCGCGACGATGGCGGGCCTGCTCGGCGAGGTGAACGACACCGTCTCGGGCCACCGTTCCCTCGTCGTCCTGCGGGTGGACGACCTCGACGCCACCTGCGACCGCGTCATCTCCCGCGGCGCGACCCTGCTGCACGGCCCGGCCGCCACGGCGGACCGCATGCGCACCGCCCACCTCAAGGACCCCGAGGGCAACCTGGTGGAACTCCAGGAGTGGCAGCTCCTGAACGTCTGACGCGGGATGGCCGTACGCGCTCTGTCGCGACGGACGGGAGGGTGGGACGCTGCCGTGCATGGGGGCCTTGCGAGTGACTCGAAGCCGGCGCCGGACGCGGGCTGCCGGTGTGGTGGTGGCGTTCGTGGCAGGCGCGGGCGCGCTGGTCGCCTGCGAGCCGGGGACGATGAGTTCGGCGACCGTGGCCTGGACGACGGACGAGCTGGTGACGCGGGAGCTGGAGCGGCGCGAGGTCGCGGTGCAGTGGCTCACCTGCACGGCGCAACTCGGGGACACGAGCGCGTCGGCGACGCCCTCGGCGAGCGTGCGCAACGTCGCCGACGTCGACTGCGAGGGCCGGACCACCGACGGCCGGGACATCACCGTCACCGGGGAGGTGACCCGCGCGGTCGGCGGCGCCTGCGTGCGCGGAGACCTCACCGTGGAGGTCGACGGCAAGCAGCGGTTCCGGTTCACCGGGCTGGGGGACTGCGACGCCACCTCCGCCCCGCCGGTGGGCGGCGCACCGCCGGCCGGTGGCCCGACCACGACGGTCACCGTCACCAAGACCGTCTACTGCCGCAGCGCACCCACGTGCTGGCCCGAGGGCAAATAGCAGGTGACGCAAGTGATCCAAACCCCTGTGCGCGGACCCCGGTGCCTGCGTAGGGTGACCTGGTGACCCAGTCCGCAGTGCCCGCGTATCTCCGGTTTCCGCATGTCCAGGGCGAGTTGGTGGCCTTCACCGCCGAGGACGACGTCTGGCTCGCGCCGCTCGACGGGGGGCGCGCCTGGCGGGTCAGCGCCGACAACGTGCCGGTGACCCTGCCGCGTATCTCCCCCGACGGCACCACCGTCGCCTGGACCTCCACCCGCGACGGCGCCCCCGAGGTGCATGTCGCGCCCGTCGACGGTGGCCCCGCCAAGCGCCTGACGTACTGGGGCAGTTGGACGACCCGGGTGCGCGGATGGACCCCCGACGGGCGGGTCCTCGCCCTCACGACCCACGGCCAGGCCACCCTCCGCCGCACCTGGGCGCACGCCGTCCCGCTCGACGGCGGACCGGCCGAGCGGCTGCCGTACGGCCCGGTCGGCGAGGTCGCCCACGGCCCGCACACCGTGCTGCTGTCCGCGCCGATGGGCCGCGAGGCCGCCGCCTGGAAGCGCTACCGGGGCGGCACGGCGGGCAAGCTGTGGATCGACCCCGAGGGCGAGGGGGAGTTCGTACGGCTGCACGCGGACCTCGACGGGAACATCGAGTTCCCGGTCTGGGCCGGCGACCGGATCGCCTTCCTCTGCGACCACGAGGGCACCGGCGCGCTGTACTCCTCCCTCGCCGACGGCTCCGACCTGCGCCGGCACACCCCCCTCGGGGGCTTCTACGCCCGGCACGCGGCGGGGGACGGCACCCGCGTCGTGTACACCTCCGCCGGTGAGCTGTGGCTGCTGGACGACCTCGACGGGGCCGAGCCCCGCCGGTTGGACATCCGGATCGGCGGCCAGCGCACCGACCGCCAGCCCTACCCGGTGAACGCCTCCCGCTGGTTCGGCTCGGCCGCCCCCGACCACACCGCGCGCGGCAGCGCGGTCGCCGTGCGCGGCGGCGTGCACTGGGTGACCCACCGCTCCGGGCCCGCCCGCGCGCTCGCGGTCGAACCCGGTGTCCGGGCCCGGCTGCCCCGCACCTTCCGCGCCGAGGGCGAGGAGTGGGTGGTGTGGGTGACGGACGCCGAGGGCGAGGACGCCCTGGAGTTCGCGCCCGCCTCCGGGCTGGCGCCGGGCTCGACCCCGCGCCGGCTCGCCGGGGGCCGGCTCGGCCGGGTCCTCGGGCTCGCCATGGCCCCCGACGGCAGCCGGGCCGCCGTCGCCTCGCACGACGGACGGCTGCTGCTCGTCGAGCGGGAGACCGGCGAGGTCCGCGAGGTCGACCGCAGCGAGAACGGCGACGTGCGCGGTGTGGTCTTCTCGCCCGACTCGAATTGGCTCGCCTGGTCCCACCCCGGACCGCGCCCGCTCAGCCAGCTGAAGCTCGCCAACACCACCGACCTGTCGGTCACCGAGGCGACCCCGCTGCGCTTCCAGGACTACGCGCCGGCCTTCACCCCCGACGGCAAGCACCTCGCGTTCCTGTCCAACCGCGCCTTCGACCCGGTCTACGACGAGCACGTCTTCGACCTGGCGTTCGTGGTCGGCGACCGGCCGCACCTGATCACGCTGTCGGCGACCACGCCCTCGCCGTTCGGACCGCAGCGGCACGGCCGGCCCTTCGAGACGCCGGACAAGGACGAGACGCCGGACAGCGAGGGCACGCCGACGACGCGGATCGACCTCGAAGGCCTCGCCGACCGGATCGTGCCGTTCCCGGTCGAGGCCGGGCGTTACTCCAACCTGCGCGCGGCGAAGGACGGTGTGCTGTGGCTGCGCCACCCCGTGCAGGGCGTCCTCGGCTCAGCGCGGGCCACCCCGGACGACCCCGACCCCAAGACCGAGCTGGAGCGCTACGACCTCGCCCAGCAGCGTCTGGAGCACCTCGCGGCCGACGCCGACCACTTCGCGGTCAGCGGGGACGGCAAGCGGGTGCTGCTGTGGACCGACGGCCGGCTGAAGGTCGTACCGAGCGACCGGCGCGCCTCGGGCGACGACGACAGCGACACCAACGTCACCGTCGACCTCACCCGCGTCCGCCAGACCGTCGAACCGGCGGCCGAGTGGCGGCAGATGTACGAAGAGACCGGCCGCATCATGCGCGACCACTTCTGGCGGCCGGACATGAGCGGTGTCGACTGGGACGGCGTCCTCGACCGCTACCGGCCCGTGCTGGAACGGGTCGCCACCCACGACGACCTGGTGGACCTGCTGTGGGAGGTGCAGGGCGAGCTGGGCACCTCGCACGCCTACGTCGTCCCGCGCGGCGGGCACGGCGACGGCGCCCGCCAGGGGCTGCTCGGCGCGGACATCTCCCGCCATCCGGACGGCAGCTGGCGCATCGACCGCATCCTGCCCTCGGAGACCTCCGACCCCGAGGCCCGCTCCCCGCTGGCCGCGCCCGGCGTCGCGGTGCGCGCCGGGGACGCGATCGTGGCGGTGGCCGGCCGCGCGGTGGATCCGGTGACCGGCCCGGGGCCGCTGCTGGTCGGTACGGCGGACAAGGCGGTCGAGCTGACCGTGTCGCCGTCCGGCGGGGGCGAGGCGCGGCACGCCGTCGTCGTGCCGATCGCCGACGAGGAGCCGCTGCGCTACCACGCGTGGGTCGCGGACCGGCGGGCGTACGTGCACGAGCGGTCCGGCGGCAGGCTCGGCTATCTGCACGTGCCGGACATGCAGGCGCCCGGCTGGGCGCAGATCCACCGGGACCTGCGGGTGGAGGTGGGCCGCGAGGGGCTCGTCGTGGACGTCCGGGAGAACCGGGGCGGGCACACCTCCCAGCTGGTGGTGGAGAAGCTGGCCCGGCGGATCGTCGGCTGGGCGGTGCCGCGCGGCATGCATCCCTACAGCTATCCGCAGGACGCGCCGCGCGGGCCCGTCGTCGCCGTCGCCAACGAGTTCTCCGGGTCGGACGGCGACATCGTCAACGCGGCGATCAAGGCGCTCGGGCTCGGGCCGGTCGTCGGGGTGCGCACCTGGGGCGGCGTGATCGGTATCGACAGCCGCTACCGGCTGGTGGACGGCACGCTGATCACCCAGCCGAAGTACGCCTTCTGGCTTGAGGGTTACGAGTGGGGCGTCGAGAACCACGGCGTGGACCCGGACGTGGAGGTCGTGCAGCGCCCGCAGGACCACGCGGCGGGGCGCGACCCCCAGCTCGACGAGGCGATAAGGCTCGCGCTGGAGGCGCTGGAGACCACCCCCGCGAAGACACCACCGGCCCTGCCCGCCTAGGGCCTGCCGTTGGGATCAGGCCGCGGAGGATCGACGGTGTCTCGTCGGCGCCGGTGAGCGGGGTCTGGTGCGTACAGCAGCGAGGCGCAGGAGGGCGTCGAGGCGGAGCATCGGCAGCCGACGACAACGCGGGTGGGTCCCCTCGGGGGAGCGCGGGCCGGACCCCGCGTCCGCGGCGGGATCCGAACGACAGGCCCTGGTCCCGTGTTGCGGTCGCGTGGGTGGGAGCGGCCGTAACTCCGGCGCTCCGACGACGTACGATGCCCCCACACGATCGACCCGTTCGACCCCCGGAGGGACCATGGCAGGGGAGCCGCAGGACGACTGCTTGTTCTGCAAGATCGTCGCGGGCCGGATCCCGGCGACGATCGTGCGCGAGACCGGGACCACCGTCGCGTTCCGGGACATCAACCCCCAGGCGCCCACCCACGTCCTGGTGATCCCCAAGGTGCACCACCGGGACGCCGCGGCCCTCGCCGCCGCCGAACCGGCGATCGCCGCCGACGTCCTGCGCGAGACGCAGGCGGTCGCCGACGACGAGAAGCTGGAGAGCTACCGCGTCGTCTTCAACACGGGAAGCGGAGCGGGCCAGACCGTCTGGCACGCGCACGCCCACGTCCTGGGCGGTCGCGGACTGGAATGGCCCCCCGGGTAAGTCGTCGTGTCCGTACGTGAACTGGTGGTCCTCGGCACCGCCAGCCAGGTCCCGACCCGGCACCGCAACCACAACGGCTACCTGCTGCGCTGGGACGGTGAGGGCCTCCTCTTCGACCCCGGCGAGGGCACGCAGCGCCAGATGCTGCGTGCCGGCGTCGCCGCCCACGACCTGAACCGGATCTGCGTCACGCACTTCCACGGGGACCACTCGCTGGGCCTCGCGGGTGTCCTCCAGCGCATCAACCTCGATCAGGTGCCCCACCCGGTCACCGCGCACTACCCCCGCTCAGGGCAGCGCTTCTTCGACCGGCTGCGGTACGCCACCGCCTACCGCGAGACCGTCGGGATCACCGAGGCGCCGGTCGACCGGGACGGGGTCCTCGCCTCCTCGGCGTCCTACAGCCTCGAGGCGCGCAGGCTCTCCCACCCGGTCGAGGCGTACGGCTATCGCCTGGTCGAGCCCGACGGGCGCCGCATGCTGCCCGAGCGGCTGGCCGCGCACGGCATCAAGGGGCCCGACGTGGGCCGCATCCAGCGTGCGGGGGCGCTCGGCGGGGTCTCGCTCCACGACGTCAGCGAGGTGCGGCGCGGCCAGCGGTTCGCGTTCGTCATGGACACCCGGCTGTGCGACGGCGTCTACGCGCTCGCCGAGGGCTGCGACATGCTGGTGATCGAATCGACGTTCCTCGACGAGGACGAGGAACTCGCCGTCGAACACGGTCATCTGACGGCAGGTCAGGCGGCACGGGTGGCCGTGGAGAGCGGGGTGCGCCATCTCGTGCTCACGCACTTCAGCCAGCGCTACTCCGAGCCGGAGGAGTTCGAGCGGCAGGCGCGGGCGGCCGGCTTCGACGGCGAGCTGAGCGTGGCGCACGATCTACTGAGAGTGCCGGTTCCGAAGCGCAGGTGAAACGCCCGTACGATGAACTGATGCCCCTCCCGAAAGCCGAACTGCACCTTCATATAGAAGGCACCCTGGAGCCGGAGCTCGCCTTCGCACTCGCCGCGCGGGGCGGTGTGACACTGCCTTACGCGAACACCGACGCACTGCGCGAGGCCTACCGCTTCGACGATCTCCAGTCCTTCCTGAACCTGTACTACGAGCTCATGGCCGTGCTGCGCACCGAGCAGGACTTCGCGGACCTCGCGAACGCCTACCTCGCCCGGGCCGCCGCGCAGGGGGTGCGGCACGCGGAGATCTTCTTCGACCCGCAGGCGCACCTCGCGCGGGGGGTCGGCATGGGCACGGTCGTGGAGGGCCTGTGGCGGGCGCTGGAGCACAGCGAGTCCGAGCACGGCGTCTCCACCCGGCTGATCATGTGTTTGCTGCGCGACGAGTCCGCCGGGTCGGCGCTGGCGACGCTGGAGGCGGCGAAGCCGTATCTGGACCGGATCACCGGGATCGGACTGGACTCCGCCGAGGTCGGGCATCCGCCGGCCAAGTTCCGCGAGGTGTACGAGGCCGCCGCCGCCCTGGGGCTGCGGCGGGTCGCGCACGCCGGTGAGGAGGGGCCGCCGGAGTACATCACCGAGGCCCTCGACGTGCTCGGCGTGGAGCGCGTCGACCACGGGCTGCGGTGCATGGAGGATCCGGCGCTGGTGGAGCGGCTGGTGCGGGACCGGATCCCGCTGACGCTGTGCCCGCTGTCCAACGTGCGGCTGCGCGCCGTCGACACCCTCGCCGACCACCCGCTGCCCGCCATGCTCGACGCCGGGCTGCTGTGCACCGTCAACTCCGACGACCCGGCCTACTTCGGCGGGTACGCGGGGGACAACTTCGACGCCGTGCGCGCGGCCCTCGGGCTGGGCGAGGAGCGGCTGCGCGAGCTGGCCCGCAACTCCTTCGTCGCGTCCTTCCTGGAGCACGACGAGGAGCGGCGGGCGCGGTACCTCGCGGAGGTCGAGGCGTACGAGTTCCCGTAGGGCTCAGGCGGTCGCCGCCCCGGGCGCGGCCGCTGCCTGCCGGGGTCCCGCGGTGCCGTAGGCGTGCTGCTGGGCGGGCATGGCCGACAGGGCGTCCACGGGGATCTCCAGCACGTCGACGACGTGCGTGGGCCGCCGGGACGCGCGCACCGCCACCAGGGTCATCGGCACGGCGATCACCAGGAGTCCGGCGGCCAGGACCGCGCCCATCGCCGGGAACCCGGCCTGCGCCGACAGGAGACTGCCGGTCAGCGGACCCGCCGCCGTGCCGAGCGAGGACGCCGAGCCGACCAGCACCGCCCAGCGGCCCCGCGGGTCGAGGGAGGCGGCGAGGCCGATGACGTACGACAGGACGATCGGGTAGAGCGTGTTCCAGGCGACCTCGCCCGCCGCGAAGGTCGTCAGTCCCGTCGCGGACGCGCTGACCACGATGCAGCCCGCGATCAGGCCGGTGCCGACGCCGATGGGTGCGGCGTGCCCGAGCCGGGGGCCGAGGGCCCCGGCGCCGACGACGCCCAGCAGTCCCGCGCCGAGGGCGACGGCGAAGACCAGACCGACGGTCGCCTCGCTCAGGTGCGCCTGGGTGAGGCCGATCCTGCCGCTGACGCCCCAGAGGGCGTTCTGCGCCATCGACCAGCAGGGCATCATGGCCGCCAGGAGCAGCCCGGCGCGCAGGTGGGGGAGCGGCTCGCGCGGGCGGCGCACGGCGGGCGCGGCCGCCCGGGCGTGGAGCCTGCCGGTGAGCGGCCAGACGGCGAGCGCGGTGAGGGCGATCGCGGCCAGCGGGAGTCCGTGGCCGGGACCGAGGTGCGGGACGGTCAGGTAGACGGCACCGGCCAGCGCGGAGACGCTGAGCAGGCCGAGCGTGGTGACCCGGTGCGGATCGCGCTGGGCGGCGATCCCGGTGGCGGCGACCGCGGTCGCCGTACCGGAGCCGAAGCCGCCGGCCATCGCGCCGACGACGACGGCGGGGACGGTGGTCGTGAGGGTGGCGCCGCCGTAGCCGAGGACGGCGAGCGCCAGTCCTGCGCGGGCCAGAGCGCGCGGGCCGATCCGGTCGACGTGGGAGGCGAGCAGGAACCCGGCGGCCGCCGAACTCAGCAGCAGGGCACTGCCGATGGCGCCCGCCTGGGTGGCGGAGACGGGGAGACCGGAGTCCAGCCTGCCGACGACGGTCGGGAGCAGGTAGGGGGCGAGGTACCCGGCCGTGAAAAGGGCGACGAGGGGCCAGGGCGTGGTGGAGCGGGGGGCGAACACGGGCGTTCCCAGGGCATGCGAAAGGACGGCACAGGAAGGGGGATTGGGCGACGACCGTCGACGGACAGGAACGCGCGGGCAATTTGTATCAACTGGGGGGAGCGCGACGGGAGGCCGGGGTGGGTGATCTGGATCACCTTCGGTTTGGGCTCGGGTCGGCCGGGTAAACGTGGGCCTTCTCGCGGGCTTCCGGCGGCCCACCGGCGGGTTCGGTGGCCGCTTCCGGTCGGCGTGACACGGCCCCATTGACGGCGGCTGTTCACCTATCTAATCTCCGTTCTCATACGTGGATGAACGCATGGATGCGCGTATGGATGCGCGCATGGATGAGCGCATGAACGAGCGCGTGAACGAGCGCGTGGATGAGCAGGCGGACGAAGTCCGCTGGGGAGAAGGCGACGTGGGTCTCGACACCGACGTGACGGCGAGCCTGCGGGCGGGGATGGCGCGCGGCGTGCTCTCCTTCCCGCTCACCGCCTTCCACGACGACGGCTCCCTCGACCTCGACGGGTTCCGGGCCCACCTCGCCGGGCAGCTCGCCGCCGGGCCCGGCGCGCTCTTTCCGGCCTGCGGCACCGGCGAGTTCTTCTCGCTGGACGAGGACGAGTACCGGCAGGTCGTCACCGTCGCCGTCCAGGAGACGGCGGGGCGTGTGCCGGTCGTGGCCGGGGTCGGCTACGGCTGGGCGCAGGCCGTACGGTTCGCGCGCATCGCCGAGGAGGCGGGCGCGGACGCCCTGCTCGTGCTGCCGCACTACCTCGTCAGCGCGCCCCAGGAGGGGCTGGTCGGGCAGCTGGAGCAGCTCGCCGCCCGCACCCGGCTGCCGCTCGTCGCCTACCAGCGCGGCCAGGTCGCCTTCGGCACCGAGGCGTTCCGCCGGATCACCCGCATCCCCGGCGTCATCGGTCTCAAGGACGGCCACAGCGACCTCGACAGGCTCCGGCGCCTCACCCTCGCCGCCCCGGAGGACTTCCTGTTCTTCAACGGCGCCGCCACCGCCGAGATCCAGGCCCGCGCCTACGCCGCCGTCGGCGTCCCCGCCTACTCCTCCGCCGTGCACGCCTTCGCGCCCGAGATCGCCGTCGCCTTCTTCACCGCCCTGCGTGAGGACGACGCCCTGGTGGAGAAGCTGCTGCGGGACTTCTACGTGCCGCTCGTGGAACTGCGCGACCGGACGCCCGGCTACGCCGTGTCGCTGGTCAAGGCCGCGGCCCGGCTGCGCGGGCGGCCGGCCGGACCGGTGCGCGCCCCGCTGACCGACCCCTCGGCGTCCGACCTCGCCGAGCTGAGGACCCTGCTCGCCTCCGGACTGGACCTCGTAGGAGCCACCCTGTGAACCTCACCGTCACGGACGTCACCCTGACCCCGATCCTGGTCGCCGACCCGCCGCTGCTGAACACGCAGGGCGTCCACCAGCCGTACACGCCCCGGCTGATCGTGGAGGTGGTGACGGCGGACGGGGTGATCGGCGTCGGGGAGACGTACGGGGACACCAAGTACCTGGAGCTGGCGCGGCCGTTCGCGCGGAAGTTGAAGGGACGGCGGGTCAGCGACCTGAACGGGCTGTTCGCCGTGGCCGACGAGGTGTCCGTGGACGCCTCACGGGTCTCCGAGGCGGTCGACGTCGGCGGACTGCGTGGCGTGCAGACCGCGGACAAGCTGCGGCTGTCCGTCGTCTCCGGCTTCGAGGTGGCCTGCCTGGACGCGCTCGGCAAGTCGCTCGGGCTGCCGGTGCACGCGCTGCTCGGCGGCAAGGTGCGGGACGCGGTCGAGTACAGCGCGTACCTGTTCTACAAGTGGGCCGAGCACCCGGCCGGCGTGCCGAGCGAGCGGGACGACTGGGGTGCCGCGCTCGATCCGGCCGGGGTCGTGGAGCAGGCGCGGAAGTTCAAGGAGCGGTACGGGTTCTCCTCGTTCAAGCTCAAGGGGGGCGTCTTCCCGCCCGAGGAGGAGATCGCGGCCGTGCGCGCGCTGGCCGAGGCCTTCCCCGGGCATCCGCTGCGACTCGACCCCAACGGCGCCTGGTCCGTTCAGACGTCGGTCAAGGTGGCCGAGGAAGTCGGTGACCTCCTGGAGTACCTGGAGGACCCGGCGCTCGGCACGCCCGCCATGGCCGAGGTCGCCGCGCGGACCGGTGTACCGCTCGCCACCAACATGTGCGTGACGACGTTCGCCGAGATCGGGGAGGCGTTCACCCGGGGGGCCGTCCAGGTCGTCCTCTCCGACCACCACTACTGGGGCGGGCTGCGCAACACCCAGCAGCTCGCCGCGGTCTGCCGGACCTTCGGCGTCGGGGTGTCCATGCACTCCAACACCCACCTCGGGATCAGCCTGGCCGCGATGACCCATGTGGCGGCCACCGTCCCCGGTCTCCACCACGCCTGCGACTCCCACTACCCCTGGCAGTCGGAGGACGTGCTCACCGAACGGCTGGTCTTCGAGAACGGCTCCGTACGGGTCCCGGACGCCCCCGGTCTGGGCGTCGAGCTCGACCGGGACCGGCTCGCCCGGCTGCACCGGCGCTGGCTGGACGACGACGGCGCGCTGCGCGACCGCGACGACGCGGCGGCGATGCGCACCACCGACCCGCACTGGACCACCCCCACGATGCCCCGCTGGTGACCTCGGCCCCACCCCGCCCGCCGTGGTGCTTGCGGGTGCAGGCCCGGGGGACCCCCTGGGTTCGCGGGTGGGTGCGTGGGGGCGCTCGTGCGCCTCCCTCGTGCGGTGGGCGCCGGGTTGCTCCGCGGCTGGGCGACGGGGCGTTGTCGGTGGCGTGGTGCAGACTGGCCGGGTCCGCACCACGTCAGGGAGCGCATTGTGATCGGGTCCGACGGAGAGGGGCCGCTGCCCGCCGCCAGGGCGATGCCGACCATGCGGGAGGGTCGGTACTGCCACGCCCATGTCGATCCCCTGGCCGCCCTGCGCGGCCCGGGCGAGCCACCCTGGGACGTGTACCTCACCGGCACCGTCTTCCTCGACATCATCTTCACCGGGCTCGACTCCGCCCCGGTGCGCGGGACGGAGTCCTGGGCACGCGGGATGGGATCGAGCCCCGGCGGCGTCGCCAACATGGCCACCGCGCTCTCCCGCCTCGGCCTGAGGACGTCCCTCGCGGCGGCCTTCGGCGACGACCACTACGGCGACTACTGCTGGGACGCCCTGGAGCAGGGCGAGGGCATCGACCTCGCCCCGTCGCGCACGGTGCCCGGCTGGCACTCGTCGGTCACCGTCTCCATGGCCTACGAGGGCGAGCGCACCATGGTCTCCCACGGCCACGAGCCGCCCCCCGAGGAGCCGGCCCCCGACTGCCCGCCCCGCGCGCGTGCCGCCGTCGCCTCGCTCACCCCGGGCGAGCGCGCCCCCTGGATCGCGCAGGCCGCGCGCAACGGCACCCGCGTCTTCGCCGACGTCGGCTGGGACGACACCGGCGTCTGGGACCTGGCCGGCCTCGCCGACCTCGAACACTGCGAGGCGTTCCTGCCCAACGCCGAGGAGGCGATGCGCTACACCGGCACCACCTGCCCCCGCGCCGCCGCGCACGCCCTCACCGAACACGTGCCGCTCGCCGTGGTCACCCTCGGCGCCGACGGCGCGTACGCCGTGGACCGCCGCACCGGCGAGAGCGCCGCCGTCCCGGCGATCGCCGTGGAGGCCCTGGATCCCACCGGCGCGGGGGACGTCTTCGTCGCCGGCTTCGTCACCGGCACCCTGGCCGGCTGGCCCCTCGCCGACCGGGTCGCCTTCGCCGGCCTCACGGCCGCGCTGTCAGTCCAGGAGTTCGGCGGCTCCCTCTCGGCCCCCGGCTGGTCCGAGATCGCGGCGTGGTGGCGCAGGGTGCAGTCCTACGAGGACCAGGACCCGGCGGCCCTGCGCCGGTACTCCTTCCTGGAGGACCTGATCCCCGCCACCGCCCGGCCCTGGCCCCTGCGCCGCGCGGTCCCCACGATCGGCTTCGGCCGCTCCGCCTGACCCGGCCTCCCGCGGCCCCGTGTGTTCGCACGGTGTAGCGAAAAGCCCTACGGCGATGTCAGTCCCGCGGCGTACCCTGGAACTCGCCAGGCCGCCCTTGTGGCAGGCGAGTCGTATCGAGGAGGACGAGCAGGCCTTAAGCGCCGGCCCATGACTCAGACACCCACAGCTCACACCCCCGCGCAGGGGCAGGCGAGAGCACAGTTCACCGTCCCCGCCCAGCACCCCATGGTCACCGTCCTGGGGTCCGGCGACTCCCTGTTGCGCGTGATCGAGAAGGCCTTCCCGGCGGCCGACATCCACGTCCGGGGCAATGAGATCAGCGCGCTCGGGCCCGCGGCGGAAGTCGCCCTCATCCAGCGCCTGTTCGACGAGATGATGCTGGTGCTCCGCACCGGGCAGCCGATGACGGAGGACGCAGTGGAACGCTCGATCGCCATGCTCCGCGCGACGGAGAACGGTGAGGGCGCGGAAGAGACGCCGGCGCAGGTGCTCACCCAGAACATCCTGTCCTCGCGCGGCCGCACGATCCGCCCCAAGACCCTCAACCAGAAGCGGTACGTCGACGCGATCGACAAGCACACGATCGTCTTCGGCATCGGCCCCGCCGGCACCGGCAAGACCTACCTCGCCATGGCCAAGGCGGTGCAGGCCCTGCAGTCCAAGCAGGTCAACCGCATCATCCTGACCCGCCCGGCGGTCGAGGCCGGAGAGCGCCTCGGCTTCCTCCCCGGCACGCTCTACGAGAAGATCGACCCCTATCTGCGCCCGCTCTACGACGCGCTGCACGACATGATCGACCCGGACTCCATCCCCCGTCTGATGGCCGCCGGGACGATCGAGGTCGCGCCGCTCGCCTACATGCGCGGCCGCACGCTCAACGACGCCTTCATCATCCTGGACGAGGCCCAGAACACGAGCCCCGAGCAGATGAAGATGTTCCTCACCCGTCTCGGCTTCGAGTCGAAGATCGTGATCACGGGTGACGTGACCCAGGTCGACCTGCCCGGCGGCACCAAGTCCGGTCTGCGCCAGGTGCAGGAGATCCTGGAGGGCGTCGAGGACGTCCACTTCTCCCGGCTGTCGTCCCACGATGTCGTCCGGCACAAGCTGGTGGGCCGTATCGTCGACGCGTACGAGAAGTTCGACAGCCTGAACGGCACGGAGAACGGCACGCACCAGGGCCGTGGCAGGACCGGCGCCAAGGGCACCAAGGGGAAGTAGACCAGCACGACCATGTCGATCGACGTCAACAACGAGTCCGGAACCGAGGTCGACGAGCAGGCGATCCTCGACATCGCCCGCTACGCGCTCGCACGGATGCGCATCCACCCGCTCTCCGAGCTCTCGGTGATCGTCGTGGACGCCGACGCCATGGAGCAGCTGCACATCCAGTGGATGGACCTGCCCGGTCCGACCGACGTCATGTCCTTCCCCATGGACGAGCTGCGCCCGCCGGCGAAGGACGACGACGAGCCGCCGAACGGTCTGCTCGGCGACATCGTGCTGTGCCCGGAGGTCGCCGCCAAGCAGGGGGCCGAGGCCCCGACGCAGCACTCCATGGACGAGGAGCTCCAGCTGCTCACCGTCCACGGGGTGCTGCACCTGCTCGGGTACGACCACGAGGAGCCCGACGAGAAGGCCGAGATGTTCGGCCTGCAGGCGGCCATCGTGGACGGCTGGCGTGCGGAGAAGGGCCTCACCGGCCCCTCCCCGGCGCCCACCGTGTCATGAGCCTCCCGCTGGTCACCGGCGCCGTCGCACTGGTCGTCGTCGCCTGGCTCGCCGCCTGCGCGGAGGCGGGCCTCGCCCGCGTCTCCAGCTTCCGTGCCGAGGAGGCGGTCCGCTCCGGCCGGCGCGGGGGCGCGAAGCTCGCCCAGGTCGCCGCCGACCCCACCCGCTATCTCAACGTGGCGCTGCTGGTCCGCGTCGCCTGCGAGATGGCCGCCGCGGCGCTTGTCACCTACGCCTGCCTGAACGAGTTCAGCAGCACCACCGAGGCGCTCCTGATCGCCATCGCGGTCATGGTCCTCGTCAGTTACGTCGCGGTCGGTGTCTCCCCGCGCACCATCGGCCGCCAGCACCCGCTGAACACGGCGACCGCGGCGGCCTACGTCCTGGTCCCGCTGGCCCGGATCATGGGCCCGATCCCGTCCCTGCTGATCCTCATCGGCAACGCCCTCACCCCCGGCAAGGGCTTCCGGCGCGGACCGTTCGCCTCGGAGGCGGAGCTGCGCGCCCTGGTCGACCTCGCCGAGGCGGAGTCCCTGATCGAGGACGACGAGCGCCGCATGGTGCACTCGGTCTTCGAGCTCGGCGACACCCTCGTACGCGAAGTGATGGTCCCGCGCACCGACCTCGTCGTCATCGAGCGCTACAAGACCATCCGCCAGGCCCTGACCCTCGCCCTCAGGTCCGGTTTCTCGCGCATCCCGGTGACCGGGGAGAGCGAGGACGACATCGTCGGCATCGTGTATCTGAAGGACCTGGTCCGCAAGACGCACATCAGCCGGGAGGCCGAGACCGAGCTGGTGTCGACGGCCATGCGGCCCGCCGTCTTCGTGCCGGACACCAAGAACGCCGGTGACCTGCTGCGCGAGATGCAGAAGGAGCGCAACCACGTCGCCGTCGTCATCGACGAGTACGGCGGCACGGCCGGGATCGTCACCATCGAGGACATCCTGGAGGAGATCGTCGGCGAGATCACCGACGAGTACGACCGCGAGCTGCCGCCCGTGGAGCCGCTCGGCGAGGACCGCCACCGCGTCACCGCCCGCCTCGACATCGGCGACCTCGGCGAGCTGTACGGGCTGGAGGCGTACGACGACGAGGACGTGGAGACGGTCGGGGGGCTGCTGGCGAAGGCGCTGGGCCGGGTCCCGATCGCCGGGGCCACGTCCGTGGTCGAACTGCCGGACGGCCGGCTGCTGCGGCTCACCGCCGAGGCCGCCGCCGGCCGCCGGAACAAGATCGTGACCGTGCTCGTGGAGCCGGTGGCCGCAGCGGATCCACCGCAGGAGGCGAAGCCGGAGTGACGCCCCAGGAGCTGCGCGCCCTGTGCCTGACGTTCGACGCCGCCGTCGAGGAGTTCCCGTTCGGACCGGAGGCCTCGGTGTTCAAGGTGGCGGGCAGGATGTTCGCGCTGAGCTCCCTGGACGCCCGCCCGCTGACGGTGAACCTCAAGTGCGACCCCGAGGACGCGGTGCGCCTGCGCGCCGACCATCCCGGTCTGATCGCTCCCGGCTGGCACATGAACAAGCGGCACTGGAACACCGTCACGGTGGACGGCTCGCTGCCCCGCCGGCTGGTCCGGGAGCTGGTCGAGGACTCCTACGACCTGGTGGTGGCGGGCCTGCCGCGGGCCGAGCGGCTGCGCCTGGACCGCCCCTGAACCCGGCCGCCGGCCTCCGTATGCTCGGGACATGACCGAGAGCAACGCGCTGGATCCCGAGGACCGCAAGATCGTCACCCTGGCCCGCTCGGCCCGGGCCCGCAACGGCGTCCCGGAGGGTGCCGCCGTACGGGACGAGACGGGGCGTACGTATGTCGCCGGGACCGTCGACCTGGATTCGCTGAGCCTCAGCGCCCTGCGGACCGCCGTGGCCATGGCGGTGGCGTCGGGCGCCAGGTCGCTGGAGGCGGCGGCGGTCGTCACGGAGGCCGCGTCCGCGTCCGCGGAGGACCTGGCGGCCGTGCGGGACCTGGGCGGCCCGGGGACGCCGGTGCTCGTCGCCGGACTCGACGGGACCGTACGGCTGACCGTGCCCGCGAGCTGAGGGGGCCCAGGGCCTCTCGTCGAAGGCCGGAATCACGCCTTGCCGCCGTGCGCCTCCGGCGTATCAATGGAATCGTAAGTTCCGACGGACCGTCAGATCCTGTCCCGCTCGCGTGTCCGCACCCCGCGGTGCGGGTGGTCCGCCGGTGCACCTCCCGCCCATCCCCCCACATGGCATTCCCCACCCGGGAAGGGAGCCCCCATGAGAGGCAAGCGCATTGCGTCCGGTGCGGCACTGACGATCGGCGCCGTCGCGGTGACCGGAGTCCTCCTCGCACCCACGGCCCTGGCCGTCACGCCGGAGTCGGCGACCCTCACCGCCGACTGCGGCAGCTTCGGCGGCGGCGAGGGCACCCTCACCGCCACCCAGGACGGCACCGCGGCCACCATGACCCTCACGTCCACCGCGATCACCGCGCCCCTCGGTCTCGGGGCGGACTCGATCGCTTCCACGCTCACCCTGGTCAAGGGCGGCGGCGGCACCACCGCCTTCACCGGCACGAAGAACCCGGCCATGGCGGCCGGCGACCCCGTCACCGTGGGCCCGCTCAGCGGCACCGTCGCCTCCGGCGACAGCCTGGAGGCCTTCGGCGGCTCGCTGCGGATGACGGTCTTCGGCATCACCATCACCTGCACGGCGACGGGACCGCAGTCGCCGGGACCGTTCGTGTTCGACTGATCCACGCGCTGTCGTGACCCCGGCCCGGCCGCTGCCGGGGTCACGCTGTGCGCCACGGCTCCGGCGATCAGGGAGAATGGGCGCCATGAGCGTTCGTACCCCGTCATCCGAGCAGCCGGCCGAGACTGTCCACAGGGCCGGCTTCGCCTGCTTCGTGGGCCGCCCCAACGCGGGCAAGTCCACCCTCACGAACGCACTGGTCGGGCAGAAGGTCGCGATCACCGCGAACCAGCCGCAGACCACGCGGCACACGGTGCGGGGCATCGTGCACCGGCCCGACGCCCAGCTGATCCTGGTGGACACCCCCGGGCTGCACAAGCCGCGCACCCTGCTCGGCGAGCGGCTCAACGACGTGGTGCGCACGACCTGGGCCGAGGTCGACGTGATCGGCTTCTGCCTGCCGGCGAACGAGAAGATCGGCCCCGGCGACCGGTTCATCGCCAAGGAGCTCGCGGGGATCAAGAAGTCGCCGAAGGTCGCGATCGTCACGAAGACCGACCTGGTCGACAGCAAGACCCTGGCCGAGCAGCTGATCGCGATCGACCAGCTCGGCAAGGAGCTGGGCATGGAGTGGGCCGAGATCGTGCCGGTCTCGGCGGTCGGGGACAAGCAGGTGAAACTGCTGGCGGACCTCCTCGTCCCGCTGCTCCCCGAGGGCCCGGCCCTCTACCCCGAGGGCGACCTCACCGACGAGCCCGAGCAGGTCATGATCGCGGAACTTATCCGCGAGGCCGCGCTGGAGGGCGTGCGCGACGAGCTGCCGCACTCCATCGCCGTCGTCGTCGAGGAGATGCTCCCGCGCGAGGACCGCCCGGCGGACAAGCCGCTCCTCGACATCCACGCCAACGTCTACATCGAGCGTCCCAGCCAGAAGGGCATCATCATCGGCCCCAAGGGCAAGCGCCTGAAGGAGGTCGGCATCAAGTCCCGCCGCCAGATCGAGGCGCTGCTCGGCACCCCCGTCTTCCTTGACCTGCACGTGAAGGTGGCCAAGGACTGGCAGCGCGACCCGAAGCAGCTGCGCAAGCTGGGCTTCTGAGCCGTCGGCCGCGGGGCGTGCTTCAGCGCCGGGCGCGGAGCAGCTCCCGGTACCAGTGGTACGAGGCCTTCGGTGTCCGCTCCAGCGTCGCGAAGTCCACGTGCACCAGCCCGAACCGGCGCGCGTACCCCTCGGCCCACTCGAAGTTGTCCAGCAGCGACCACACGAAGTACCCGCGTACGTCGACCCCCGCGGCGAGCGCCGCGTGCAGGGCGCGCACATGGCCGTCCAGATAGGCGATCCGCGCCTGGTCGTCGAGCCCTTCGTAGGAGCAGCCGTTCTCGGTGAGGACCACCGGCGGCAGCCTGTCGCCGTAGCGGTCCCGGAAGCCGGTGAGCAGCTCGGTCAGCCCCTCCGGCACCACCGGCCAGCCGAAGTCCGTCACCGGCACGCCCTCGATCTCCCGCACCGAGAAGGGCAGTTCGGCCGGCAGCCGGACCCCGCCGAACTCGATCTCCGCGCCCTCCGGCGCCCCCACCCTGGTCGGCGCGTAGTAGTTGATCCCGTACCAGTCGACCGGCTCGGCGATCACCTTCAGGTCGCAGGCCACGTCCCCCGGCATCAACTCGCCGAGCCCCGCCGGGTATTCGCCCAGCAGGAGCGGGTCGGCGAACAGCCGGTTCAGCAGGACGTCGTAGAAGTCCGCCGCCTCGACGTCCGCGCGCTCCGCCGACGCGGGCCAGGTCGGTCCGTGCGAGTTGGCGATCCCGATGTCGGCGGCGCCGGCCGCGCGCAGTGCCTGTACGGCCAGTCCGTGCGCCAGCAGCTGGTGGTGGGCCACCGGCAGCGCGTCGAACAGCAGCCGTCCGCCCGGTGCGTGGACGCCGAGCGCGTGGCCCAGCAGGGTGTGCTCGGCGGGCTCGTTGAGCGTGATCCACTTCGTGACCCGGTCGCCGAGCCGCTCCGCGACCACCCCCACGTACTGCGCGAACCGGGCCGCCGTGTCCCGCTCCAGCCAGTCGAGCCCCACCGGCAGGTCCCAGTGGAAGAGCGTCGGGACCGGCCGCACGCCCGCCCCGCACAGCTCGTCCACCAGCCGGTCGTAGAAGTCGAGGCCCCCGGCTGCGCGCACCCGGGGCCAGGAGATCGAGAAGCGGTACGCGTCCACCCCGAGGTCCGCCAGGAGCGCCACGTCCTCGCGGTAGCGGTGGTAGTGGTCGCAGGCCACCGTGGCGGTGGACCCGTCCTTCACCCGCCCCGGCCCGGCCGTGAAGGCGTCCCACACGGACGGTTCACGCAGCTCGGTCGCGCCCTCGATCTGGTGCGCGGACGTCGAGACGCCCCACAGGAATCCGGCCGGGAACGGGGGTACGGGGTTCGTCGCCATGCGCGGATCATCGGCACCGGCGGCGATCCAAGTCAACGGCCCGGCCCGAAGCCGGAGTTACGCGCCCTCCTTCAGGACCCGGGAGATCAGCCTGCGCTGTTCCTCGGTCAGCCGGGGGTCCGCGCAGTACACCGTCCTGCCGTCCACCGTGATCCGGTAGCTGAAGCCGTCCGGCACCCCGGTGGGCGGTGTGTTCCCGCCCGCCGTGAGCGCCCGCTCGGCGAGGGCGTGCCACTCGTGCGCGTCGGGCCGCCCCGAGGTGTCCACCTCGGCCCGCCGCTCGATGCCCGCGAACCCGCCCGTGCGCCGCACCTGAATACGCATGGGTCCCTGTCTAGTACGAACCTGCCCGGCGGGAAACGGCGGGGCCTACAGCGTCCGCACCCCGACCTGCTCCCAGGCCTTGGCCACCGCTCGCAGTTCCTCGCTGCCGTCGCCGAACCGCGCCCTGGCGGCGGAGGCGGTCAGCGTGGCGAACTCGGCGAACATCGCGTCCTCCTTCAGCTCTCCGCCGGTCAGCACGTCGTACCAGATCTGCCCCGCCCGCTCCCAGGCGTGCCCGCCGAGGGCGGTGGCGGCCAGGTAGAAGGCGTGGTTGGGGATGCCCGAGTTGATGTGGACGCCGCCGTTGTCGCGGCCGGTGCGGACGTAGTCGTCCATCGTCGCCGGCTGCGGGTCCTTGCCGAGGACGTCGTCGTCGTACGCCGTGCCCGGGGCCTTCATCGAGCGCAGGGCCACTCCGGACACGCGCGGGGCGAGCAGCCCCGCGCCGATCAGCCAGTCGGCCTCGGCGGCGGTCTGGCCGAGCGTGTACTGCTTGATCAGCGCGCCGAAGACGTCGGAGACGGACTCGTTGAGGGCGCCGGGCTGGCCGAAGTAGGTCAGGTTCGCCGTGTACTGGGTCACGCCGTGGACGAGCTCGTGGCCGATGACGTCGATCGGGAGGGTGAAGTCGAGGAAGATCTCGCCGTCCCCGTCGCCGAAGACCATCTGCTCGCCGTTCCAGAAGGCGTTGTTGTACTGCTCGTCGTAGTGCACGGTCGCGTCGAGCGGCAGTCCGGCGCCGTCGATCGAGTCGCGGCCGTAGGCCGCCAGGAACAGCTCGAAGGTGGCGCCGAGGCCCGCGTAGGCGCGGTTGACCGTGGCGTCCCGGCCGGGCTCGTCGCCCTCGGCGCGGACCTTCAGGCCGGGCAGGTCCGTGCGGTGCCGGGCGTCGTAGACCGTGCGGTGCGGGGTGCCTTCGGCGGCCCCGGCGGGCTGGGCGACCGCGGGGGCGCCGATGACCGTGGTGAGGCGGCGGTGGGTGCGCTCGTAGGCGTCGCGCTGGAGGGTCTGGCGGGCCGGGCCGGACAGCGCCGGGTCCTCGGAGCGGGCGAGCTGGTCGAGGACGTGCGGCGGGACGATGGTGCAGAAGGTCGCGGTCATGCCCGCACCATTGCACCGAGTCAGCGGCCTGTCACCATCCGCAACCTCGATTGGTGAAATATGGGGATGTGGCGGCCGAGGCCGGTCGCGCTGTGTTATTCCGTGCGGCGGTGTGGGGGTTCTCGCGCGGTTCCCCGCCCCCGTTTCGGGCACGCGGTCCCGCATACTGATACAGGACCGCGCGATCCGGAAGGGCTCGGCTAGCATGCTGCGCATCATGCGTTTCGGGCTGCTTCTTCTTAGCTGCCGCGGCGAGGGCCTGTAGTCGAGGCCGACCCCCTCCCCGCGGAGCTTGGCGTTGCGTCGTCGGCCGTCCTTCCGGACACCGGATTCCCACCGGATTTCTCGAGGAGCCCACGCCACATGGCAAACCGCCAGCAGCCCAGTTCCCTGCCGATCCACAAGTACGGCCGGTACGACCAGGTCGACATCCCGGACCGCACCTGGCCGCAGAACCGGATCACCACAGCCCCGCGCTGGCTCTCCACCGACCTGCGCGACGGCAACCAGGCCCTGATCGACCCCATGTCGCCGGCGCGCAAGCGCGCGATGTTCGACCTGCTGGTCAGGATGGGCTACAAGGAGATCGAGGTCGGCTTCCCCGCCTCCGGCCAGACGGACTTCGACTTCGTGCGGTCGATCATCGAGGACGAGGACGCGATCCCGGACGACGTCACGATCTCGGTACTGACCCAGGCCCGTGAGGACCTGATCGAGCGGACCGTGGAGTCCCTCAAGGGCGCCAGGCGCGCCACCGTCCACCTGTACAACGCCACGGCGCCGGTCTTCCGCCGGGTGGTCTTCCGCGGTTCCAAGGAAGAGATCAAGCAGATCGCCGTCGACGGCACCCGGCTGGTGATGGAGTACGCGGAGAAGCTGCTCGACCCGGAGACCGAGTTCGGCTACCAGTACAGCCCGGAGATCTTCACCGACACCGAGCTGGACTTCGCGCTGGAGGTCTGCGAGGCGGTGATGGACGTCTGGCAGCCCGGCCCGGGCCGCGAGATCATCCTCAACCTGCCGGCGACCGTCGAGCGCTCCACGCCCTCCACGCACGCCGACCGCTTCGAGTGGATGGGCCGTCACCTGTCCCGCCGTGAGCACGTCTGTCTGTCCATCCACCCGCACAACGACCGCGGTACGGCCGTGGCGGCGGCCGAGCTGGCGCTGATGGCCGGCGCCGACCGGGTCGAGGGCTGTCTGTTCGGGCAGGGCGAGCGCACCGGCAACGTCGACCTGGTCACCCTGGGCATGAACCTGTTCTCGCAGGGCGTCGACCCGCAGATCGACTTCTCCGACATCGACGAGATCCGTCGTACGTGGGAGTACTGCAACCAGATGGAGGTCCACCCGCGCCACCCGTACGTGGGCGACCTGGTCTACACGTCCTTCTCCGGCTCCCACCAGGACGCCATCAAGAAGGGCTTCGACGCCATGGAGGCCGACGCGAAGGCCAAGGGCGTCACCGTCGACGACATCGAGTGGGCGGTGCCGTACCTGCCGATCGACCCCAAGGACGTCGGCCGCTCCTACGAGGCGGTCATCCGCGTGAACTCGCAGTCCGGCAAGGGCGGCGTCGCGTACGTGCTGAAGAACGAGCACAAGATGGACCTGCCGCGCCGGATGCAGATCGAGTTCTCGAAGATCATCCAGGCGAAGACGGACGCCGACGGCGGCGAGGTCACCCCGAAGGACATCTGGGCCATCTTCGAGGACGAGTACCTGCCGAACCCGGACAACCCGTGGGGCCGGATCCAGGTCAGGACCGGCCAGTCGACCACCGACACGGACGGCGTGGACAAGCTCACCGTCGAGGCCACCGTGGACGGCGCGGACACGGTCCTGTCGGGTACCGGCAACGGCCCGATCTCGGCGTTCTTCGACGCCCTGCAGTCGATCGGCATCGACGTCCGGCTGCTGGACTACCAGGAGCACACGATGAGCGAGGGCGCCTCCGCGCAGGCCGCCTCGTACATCGAATGCGCGATCGAGGACAAGATCCTCTGGGGGATCGGCATCGATGCGAACACGACACGTGCGTCGCTGAAGGCGGTCGTCTCGGCCGTCAACCGGGCGGCTCGCTGACCCCTCTGACCGGGCGTTTCGGGTCCCGTCCGCCGATTTCGTGGCGGGCGGGACCCCGTCGTTTACCAGCCAGGTCACGGAGAGGTCTCGTCCGGGGTGCTGACTCCACCTCACGGATGTGGCTAACATCACGCCAGCGCGGCGATGTTGCCGTGGGGTTACGGAGGTGCGACGTGCTGCCAGTCCGGGGACGAAACGGCCGTGCCGCCAGGCGTGCGCGCGTACTGGGCACCCGCACCGCGTGGACGGCCGTCGGGGACGGCGAGTTCTTCTGCCCCGGCTGCGGGGGCGACCGCAACTACCAGCGGCTGACCGGCCGTCGGCGCTTCACACTGCTCGGCCTGCCCGTGCTGCCCCGCGGGGACACCGGGCCCGTCGTCGAGTGCGCGGCCTGCCGCCGGCACTTCGGCACCGACGTCCTCGACCACCCCACCACGACGCGCTTCTCCGCGATGCTCCGCGACGCCGTGCACACCGTCGCCCTCGCGGTGCTGGCCGCGGGCGGCACGCGCACCCGCCCGTCGCTCACCGCGGCCGCCGGGACGGTCCGCGCGGCCGGGTTCGAGGACTGCACCGAGGAGCAGCTGAACGCGCTCGTGGAGGCGCTGGCCGCGGACACCGGCCGGGTCGCCGGCGCGCCCTGCGGTCCGGGCCTGGCCATAGAGCTGCACGAGGCGCTCGACCCGCTCGCCCCGCATCTCGCCCCGGCGGGACGGGAGTCGATCCTCCTCCAGGGGGCCCGCATCGCCCTTGCCGACGGCCCCTACACGGCCGCCGAACGCGAGGTCCTCGCCACCGTCGGCGCGGCCCTCACGATCACCTCGGACGAGGTGACCCGCCTCCTGGCGACGGCCCGCACGCCCTCCTGACACCCGCGCCGCTCATCGTGGCGTGCGCGAGCGGGGCGGTGACATTGGGGACGATGTGATCGGCATCCCGTCACCGACCCCGAGGGGCCCACCCGATGAGACCTCCCCGACGTGCCTTCCTGACCGCCGCGGCCGTCCTCGTCCCGCTCGTGTTCAGCCCGTTCACCGTCACCCTGCCGGCCTCCGCCGCCCGCTGCACCTCCTCGGTGCCCTTCACCGCCGGGACGGGCGGCTACGCGGCCTTCCGCATCCCCGCGGCCGTGTCGACCCGCGAGGGCACCGTCCTGGCCTTCGCGGAGGGCCGGCGCGGCGGTTCGAGCGACTCCGGCGACATCGATGTCCTCGTACGCCGCTCCCTGGACGGCGGCTGCACCTGGGGGCCGCTCACGGTCGTCGCCGCCGGGAAGGGGGACACCCGGGGCAACCCGGCGCCCGTCGTCGATCCCCGCACCGGTGCCGTCGTCCTGCTCACCTCCTACAACAGCGGCGCCGTGACGGAGGCGCAGATCATGCGGGGCGAGGTGACGCCCGCGCAGAGCCGCCGGGTGTTCGTGCAGCGCAGCACGGATGACGGCCGCACCTTCAGCGCCCCGCGGGAGATCACCGGCTCCGTGAAGCGGGCCGACTGGCGCTGGTACGCCACCGGCCCCGGGCACGCCGTCGCCCTCAGGCGCGGACCGCACGCCGGCCGCCTGGTGGTCCCCGCCAACCACTCCGTCGCCCCACCCGCCGGTTCCCCCGACACCGGTCAGGAACCCCGCTACTACGGCGCCCACGCCCTCTACAGCGACAACGGCGGCGCCACCTGGCGGCTGGGCTTCGTGGACGACTCCTACGACGGCCTGGACAACGCCAACGAGAGCACGGCCGCCGAACTGCCCGACGGCACGCTCTACTTCTCCGCCCGCGACCAGCACGGCACCAACGCCGGCCACCGCCTCGACAGCCGCTCCACCGACGGCGGCCGCACCCTCGCCCGGCCCTACGCCGCCCAGCCCACCCTGAGCGACGTGCCCATCGTCCAGGCGAGCGTCCTCCAGCCCGACGCCCCGAACGCCCCGTTGCTCTTCTCCGGCCCGTCCGTGCCCACCGCACGCCAGGCCATGGCGGTGTGGCGCAGCACGGACGCCGGCGCGACCTTCACCAAGGCGCTGACCCTGTCCGGGCAGCCGGCCGCCTACTCCGACCTGGTGCAGGTCGGCCCGGACACCCTTGGCGTGCTGTACGAGACGGGAGCACAGGGAACACACGAGCGCATCGAGTTCCGGACGGTGCCGCTCGCCGACCTGGCGGGTCTCTAGGGCCCGTTCCCGGCTGCCGGACAGGCCCTCGGACCCGCCGTCACAGCAGTCCCGCCGCCGCGAGGAACTTGCCCACCCGCTCCACCTCCTCCGGCGACAGCGGCACCTGGGGCTCCGCCGTCGCCGGGCAGTCGATGATCCCGCGCAGATGCAGCGCCGCCTTGAACGCGCCGAGCCCCGAGGAGCTCCCGCCCATCCGGGCGGGCGCACCGACGCCGACGAGGCCGAACAGGGCGCACAGCCGGTCCTGTTCGGCACGGGCGCGTTCCTGGTCGCCGGCCCGGCACAGCCGGTAGAGCCGGACGTAGCCGTGCGGGTCGACGTTCGCGAGGCCGGGCACCGCCCCGTCCGCGCCCATCGCCAGGGCCGCGTCCACGACGGTCTCGGAGCCGGTCAGCACGCTGAAGCCGGAGGCGCCGGCGTGCGCCTGCAGCCCGGTGAGGACCTGGCGGAAGCCGGTCATGTCCCCGCTGGAGTCCTTCAGCCCGGCCAGCACCCCGTCGGCGGCCAGCTCCAGGACCAGCTCCGCGGGCAGCTTGCTGTGGACGGCGACCGGGATGTCGTAGGCCAGGACGGGGACGGGGGAGGCGGCGGCGACGAGCCGGTAGTGGCGGGCGATCTCCGCCGGGTGGGTACGGGTGTAGAAGGGCGCGGTGACGACGACGGCGTCCGCGCCCGCCGCCGCGACGGCCCGGACGTGGTCCAGGACGCGTGGGGTCGTCATGTCGATGGCGCCGGCCAGCAGCGGGAGCCGCCCGCCGAGGTGACCGGCGACGGTCTCCACGACGAGTGCGCGCTGCCGGTCGGTCAGATAGGCGGCCTCGGAGGTCGAGCCGAGGACGAACAACCCGTGCACGCCACCGGCCACCAGATGGTCGACCAGCCTGAGCAGCGAGCGGACGTCCACCTCGCGCTCCGGTGTCAGGGGCGTGCAGACGGGCGGGACGACACCGGTGAGCGGAGAGGGGAAGGTCATGCGGGTTCCTTTGGTGCCTGGGCCTGGCCGACGAGTTCTCGGGTCGACTCTTCCTCTCCCACCGGATGGTGGCACCGGAAACGATGCGTCGGAGTGGCGGCCGCGGAAAATTCGGGCATCGACCCGGCGCACACCTCGTCCGCCTTCCAGCAGCGGGTGCGGAACGGACAGCCGCTCGGCGGCCGCGTCGCCGAGGGGACCGGGCCGGCCAGCGGGATCGGGTCGACCGGGTCGAGCAGGCCGGGTGTCGCCGAGAACAGCGCCCGGGTGTACGGGTGCCGGGCGTGGTCGGTGACGCGGCCGGCCGGGGCCACCTCCACGATCCGGCCGAGGTACATGGTGATCACCCGGTCGCTCATCCGGCGCACCGTCTGGATGTCGTGCGACACGAACACCAGGGCCAGCCCCAGCCGCTCCTTCAGGTCCAGCAGCAGGTTGAGGATCTGGGCGCGCACCGAGACGTCCAGCGCGCTGGTCGGCTCGTCGGCGACCACCAGCTCGGGGTCGAGGGCGAGCGCGCGGGCGATGGCGACGCGCTGGCGCTGGCCGCCGGAGAGCTGTCCCGGCAGCCCGTCGGCCAGGGCCTTCGGCAGTCCGACCAGCGCCATCAGCTCGCGTACCCGCTCCTCGCGCCCGGCGGCCGTGCCGCGCCCGTGCACGTCCAGCGGGTCGCGCAGGATCTGCCGTACCGTCAGCCGCCGGTTCAGGGCGGTCGAGGGGTCCTGGAAGATCATGCCGGTGTGGCTGCCGACGGCCGTGCGGCGCTCGCCGGGCGCCATGGCCCACAGGTCACGGCCCTGGAAGGACACCGTCCCGGACGTCGGAGGCTCGACGCCCACCAGCACCTTCGCCAGCGTCGACTTGCCGCAGCCGGACTCGCCGACCACGCCGACCGTCTCGCCCGGCGCGACGGACAGGTCGGCACCGGTCAGGGCGTACACCTTGTCGCGGCTCAGCAGCCCGCCGCTGCGGGCCTTGTGCACGACGTGCACGTCGGCGAGTTCCACCAGTGCGTTCACGTGACGACCTCGCTCTCCGCCTCGCCGCTGTTCACCAGCTGGATCGCCGGATGGTGGCAGGCGGCCGTGTGCGTCCGGGTGCCCGTCAGAGCGGGGGCCGTGCTCCGGCAGATCTCGCTCGCCAGCGGGCAGCGGTCCGCGAACCGGCAGCCCGCCGGGAAGTCCGCCGGGGACGGCACGACGCCCTTGATCTGCGTCATCCGCTCGGCCGCCCCCTCCAGCGACAGCACACTGCCGAGCAGTCCGCGCGTGTAGTGGTGGGCCGGCGCCTCGACGACGTCGGCGGTCACGCCGGTCTCCACGATCTGCCCGCCGTACATCACCACCACCCGGTCGGTGACGGCCGCGACGAGCGCCAGGTCGTGCGAGACCAGGATCAGGGCGAAGCCCAGCTCCTCGCGCAGCCGCAGCAGCAGTTCCATGATCTGCGCCTGCACGGTGACGTCGAGCGCGGTGGTCGGCTCGTCGGCGACGATCAGCTTCGGGTCGCGGGACAGGGCCATGGCGATCAGGACGCGCTGGCGCTGGCCACCGGAGAGCTCGTGCGGATAGCTGCGCAGGGTGCGGTCGGGATCGAGGCCGACCAGGGTCAGCAGTTCGGCGGGGCTGCGCCGGCCCCCGCGCCGTACGAGCTGCTTCAGTTGGGCGCGGATGGTCATCGCCGGGTTCAGCGAGGACAGCGCGTCCTGGTAGACCATGGCCATCTCGTGACCGAGCAGCCTGCGCCGGACCCGCATCGGCTCGCTGAGCAGGGGCCGCTGGTGGAAGCGGACCTCGCCGCGCACCCGGGCGCCCTTCGGCTGAAGTCCCATGACGGTGAGCGCGGTCAGCGACTTGCCGCAGCCGGACTCGCCGACCAGGCCGAGCACCTCGCCCGCGCGCACCTCGAAGCTGATGCCGTCGACGATGTCCACGCCGTGGTGCCGGGCGGGGAAGCCGATGGCGAGGTTCTCGACGGCGAGCACCGGACCGCCGCCGGGCAGCGGGCGGGCGCGGGAGCGCAGCCGCAGGGCCGCCTCGGTGAGGCCGGGGAGCGGGGTGACCTTGCCGCTGCCGGGCTCGGGTGCCTCCAGCTGGTCCTGGGGGGTCTCGACCTCGCGGGGGGCCGGAGCCGCCCACGCGTCCGACACCCCCTCGGACAGGATGTTCAGCGACAGCACGGTCACCAGCATCAGCAGCCCGGGGAACACGGTGGCCCACCAGCCGCCGGTCAGCACCATGTTCTTGCCGTCCGCGATGACGCTGCCCCACGAGGGGTCGGGCGGCCGGACGCCGGCGCCGATGAAGGACAGCGAGGCCTCGAAGACGACGGCCTCGGCGACCTGCACCGTGCAGAACACGAGGACCGGCGCCGCGCAGTTGACGGCCACGTGCCTGATGACGATGTGCGGGGTGCGGGCGCCGATGACCCGTTCGGCCGTCACGTAGTCCTCGCCGTACTGGTCGAGGATGTTCGCCCGCACGACGCGGGCCACCGGCGGGGTGAACAGGAACGCGATCGCGCAGATCAGCACCGTGATCCCGCCGCCGAACACGGCGACCAGGACGGCGGCCAGCGCGATCCCCGGGAACGCCATCACGACGTCCAGGCAGCGCATCAGCGTCTCGTCCACCGCCTTGCGCGAGGTCGCCGCGACCGCCCCGATCAGCGAGCCCACCAGCAGCGCCAGCGTGGTGGCGCCGAGCCCGATGGCGAGGGACCAGCGGGCGCCGTGGATCAGCCGGCTGAGGATGTCCCGGCCGAGGCTGTCCTGGCCCATCCAGTGCGCGGCGGAGGGGTGCCCGGTGCCGTCGACGGGCGGCAGCTGCTCCAGCGGGTCGTAGGGGGCCGCCAGCGGTGCGAACACCGCCACCAGCACGACCAGCGCGAGGAAGCAGACGGCGACCTTCGACAGCAGTGGCAGCCGGCGCCAGCCGCGCAGCCGGACGCCGGGGCGGGAGAGCGCCTCGGTGAGGCTCTTGCGCGAGAACATCAGGCGGCATCCCTCAGTCGCGGGTTGACCAGCAGGTAGAGGATGTCGATGACGAGGTTGACGACCACGAATCCGATCGCCGTGGTCAGGACGACGCCCTGGACGACTGCCGGGTCGCCGTTCTTCACGGCGTCGATCATCAGCTTGCCCATGCCGGGCAGCGAGAAGATCGTCTCGATGACGACCGCGCCGCCGAGCAGGTAGCCCACGCGCAGCCCGAGCACGGTCAGCGGGTTGATGAGGGCGTTGCGCAGCACGTTGCGGCCGACCACCACCCGCGGCGGCAGCCCGCTGCCGACGGCGGTGCGGACGTAGTCCTTGTCCAGTTCCTCGACGACGGCGGTCCGCACGATCCGGGTCAGCTGCGCGGCGACCGGCAGGGACAGCGCGAGGGCGGGCAGCGTCATGGTCTTCAGCCAGCCGGTGACGGAGTCCCGCGGGTTGATGTAGCCGCCGGTCGGGAACCAGCCCAGGTCGACGGCCAGGTACTGGATCATCAGCAGCGCCAGCCAGAAGCCGGGCGCGGCGACGCCGGTCAGGGACACCACCCGGATGATCTGGTCCGGCAGCCGGTCGCGGTAGATCGCGGCGAGCACCCCGCCGACCAGCGACAGCACCACCGCGATGCCGAGGCCCAGGAAGGTGAGCTGCATGGTGAGCGGCAGCGCGGTCATCACCTGGTCGACGACCTCGCTCCGGGTGAGCGCGCTGGTGCCCAGGTCGCCGTGGAGCAGATCGCCGAGGAAGGCGACGTAGCGCACCGGCAGCGGGTCGAGCAGGCCGTGTTCCGCACGGAAGTCGTTCAGCTGCTGGGCCGTGGGGTTCGCGCCCTGGAAGAACGCGGACGCCGGGTCGACGTCCGAGAACCGCATCACCAGGAACACGAACAGCACGATGCCCAGCACCAGGGGCACGAGCAGCAGGACGCGGCGGGCCAGGATCCTGACGACGGCGGCCACCGGCTAGGCCCACCTGGCCTGGAGGACGTTGATACCGGGGTACGGCTGGGCCCTTATCCCGGCCAGGTCGCTCGGGTCCCAGGCGGTCATCAGCTCGTTGTGGACGACCGGGTAGAGCACCGCCTGCTCGGCGACGACGTCGACGTAGTCCTGGATCATCGCCTTCTTGCGGGCCGCGTCCGGTTCCCTGGTGGCCCGGTCCATGTCCTTGAAGAGCTGCCGGGCGACCGGGTCGCCGGCCCAGCGGGCGTACCCCATCCAGAGGTTCTGGGGCCCGTAGTTGTAACGCATGATCAGGTCGGCGTCGAGACCGAACTGGTTGGGGTTCGAGGCCGCGGCCACCACCTGGTAGTCCTGCTTCTGGTCCATCTTGGTGAAGACGGCCGTGGTCTCCTGCGGCGACAGCGTGGTGCGCACCCCGATCGCGTCCCAGGACGACTTGATCGTCGGCAGGCAGTCGACGATCCAGCTGACGTTCACGGCGAGGATCTCGATCCGCAGCCCGCTGACCCCGGCCGCCTTCAGCAGCGCCCGCGCCTTGTCGGGGTCGTGGTCGTAGACGGTCCTGGCCCGCCGGTACGCGGGATTGGCCTCGTTGAGGAACGACGAGGACGGCTTGCCGTGCCCCTTGAGCGCGACCTCGACCATCTGCTCGGAGTCGATGGCGTAGTGCAGCGCCTGCCGGACCCGTACGTCGTCGAACGGCCCCCGCGCGGTGTTGAACATCAGGAAGAGGTTGTTCATCCCGAATCCGCCGGCCACCGTCAGGCCGCCGCTCTCCAGCACGCCGATGTTGGCGTAGGGGATGTTGTCCGCGATCTGCGCGCCCGCGCTGCCGCCGGAGATCTTGGCCACCCGGGGCGCGGCGTCGACGATCGTCAGCCAGTTCATCTTCTTGAAGGCCGCCCGGCGCGGCCCGTTGTAGCCCGCGTACGCCTCGAAGGTGGTGTTGGACTTCGGGTGGTGCGCGCTCTGCCGGTAGGGCCCGGAACCCACGGCCAGCCCCGCGATCGCGTCGTTCCAGGCGCCGGGCCGGGAGAAGACGTGCTTGGGCATGACCTTCGCCAGGGTGAGCCGGGCGGCGCCTTCCGGGAAGGGGAACTTCAGCAGCAGCTCGACGTCGCGCTCGTCGATCTTCCGTACGCCCTTCAGCCAGGGTTCGAAGAACCCCTTGGCCAGGGTCTGGGTGTCCGGGTCGAGGATCCGGTCGAAGACGAAGACCACGTCGTCGGCGGTGACGGGCCTGCCGTCGTGGAACGTGGCGCCCGGGCGCAGGGTGAACCTCCAGGTGGTGGCACCGAGGTCCGCGGGCACCCGGGTCGCCAGCGCGGGGTACGGCTCCCGGGAGATCGGGTCGGTGTCGAGCAGCCCCTCGTAGATGTGGTTGTTGGCCGCCATGCAGAACGCCGACGCCGTCTGCGTCGGGTCCCAGGTCCCGTCGTTCCCGTAGCCGATGACCGCCGTCAGGGTCCGGTTCGGGCCCTCGCCGCCGTCACCGGTGTCGTTCGTCGACTCGGGGCCCGCCGAGCAGGCCGCCAGCGACGCCGGGAGGGCGCAGGCGGCGGCGAGGGCGCCGGAGTGCTTCAGGAACGACCGGCGGTGCGGCGCCGGCACGTCGTGGGTCACGTCGCGCACGGGTCCTCCGAAGAGTGTGGGGGGAGGCGGTCGGACGAGTCCGCGTCACTCGGACGACGGGTCGGACGACGCGTCGGATGAGGGGGAGATACGACGTCCTACGTCCTGCGGTGTGCGCGACGATAGGAGGGGCCGTGGAGGCGGTCAAGAGAGCGCACACGAATGGGGTATCCGCCTTCGGCCGCGCCCATGGCGGCGCACAACAGGGGGAGTTGACGCGACGCGGCGCACACCGCGACCGGCCCGCCCGGCGCCCGCGAGGGCCCGGACGGACCGCCCCCCGCGCTCACCGGTCACCGTCATCGCGCCATCATCACCGCGCCGCGCGCCCGTGACGTGGAGGGCGCGCAGCGCGTGACGGCAGTTCACTTCCGTGGCGGAGAGGGCCGGCGACCGGGCACCGGCCGCCGTTCAGGGCCATCACGTCCCGCGGACCACCACTCGCCCGGAACCGGTTGCCCCCGGGGAGGCGAAGAGGTTCGAATGACTCCATGACGACGGCGGGCGGGTGGGACGAGCGGATGCCGGGTGTGCTCCGGCTGCCCTCGGGCCGGCTGGTCCGGGGCCGGGGCCTGCGGCGCCCCCTCGACCCGGCGGCGCCCGCGCCGTCGTTCGGCCTGTACCTCCTCGGCGAGCCACCGCCCGCCTTCCCCTGGGAGTCCCGCTGGATCTCCTGGCCCGACTTCCGTCTTCCCCGGGACCGGGCCGACGCGCGGGCGGCCCTGGCCGGCGCCTGGCGGCGGGCCGGCGGTGAGCGCGTCGAGATCGCCTGCGGCGGCGGACGCGGGCGCACGGGGACGGCGCTGGCCTGCCTGGCGGTCCTGGACGGCGTACCGCCGGAGGAGGCCGTGGCGTACGTCCGGGCGGGCTACGACCGCCGGGCGGTGGAGACGCCCTGGCAGCGGCGGTACGTGCGCGGCTTCGGCGCACGGTGAGGTCCCGCCCACCCCGCGCGGCGAGGGCGCCGAGGCGGTCGGCGGGCGGGGCGTGGGGCGCGGGGTGACCATGGGCGAGGAGGTGCGCGCATGGAATGGACCCTTGAGGTGATCGTCGTGCCGGTCACCGACCTGGACCGGGCCAAGGCCTTCTACCGGGACCGGTGCGGATTCCGCGCCGACGTCGACGCGCAGTCCTCCGAGGGTGTCGGCCGCTTCGTCCGGCTCACCCCGCCCGGCTCCCGCTGCTCGATCGTGCTGGAGTCCGGCGTGCCCGACTCGCCGGGACAGGCCCGGATGGCCCCCGGTGCCCTGCAGGGACTCCAGCTGTGCGTCACCGACATCCAGGCGGCCCGCGCCGAGCTGGCCGGACGCGGGGTCGAGGTGACCCCGGTCCTGCACGTGACCGACTCGGGCTGGGCGCCCGGCCTGGGCGAGGAGCAGGGGAACGGCTTCCTCTTCTTCCAGGACCCGGACGGCAACGGCTGGGCGGTCCAGGAGGCCGCGGAATCCGCGGAGCGGCGCCGGGAGCCTGCCGAGTGTAGGGCCGGCGCGTGGCCGGGGAGTCGCAAAGAGTGAAACCCGACGGGGTCGGGGAGCCACACGGTGATGCACTGGCACACCGCACGGGAAAAGGCCGGAAGCCGATGAAGTCGAAGAAGCCGCCGCAGCCGCCGATCGGCTCGTACGTCGTGGACACCCACAGCGGAAAGGTGGGGATCGTCATGGGGCACGAGGGGCCGTACGTGCAGCTGAGAGCCGTGGGCGGCGGGAAGGAGTGGGACTGCGATCCGGACGCCCTGCGCACCGCGACCGCGGCCGAGCGGCTCAGTGCGGCGACGGCCTACGCGAACGCCCGCAGCCGGGGCGAGGTCCCTTGAAGGAGGCCTCGCCGGCGTAGGGGACAATGTCGGCATGAGCCTGTTCCGCGACGACGGCATCGTGCTGCGCACCCAGAAGCTGGGTGAGGCCGACCGGATCATCACGTTGCTCACGCGGGGGCACGGGCGGGTGCGGGCCGTGGCACGGGGCGTGCGGCGGACGAAGTCGAAGTTCGGGGCCAGGCTGGAGCCCTTCTCCCACGTCGACGTGCAGTTCTTCGCGCGGGGCAGCGAGCTGATCGGACGCGGGCTGCCGCTGTGCACGCAGAGCGAGACCATCGCTCCGTACGGCGGCGGCATCGTGACCGACTACGCGCGCTACACCGCCGGCACGGCGATGCTGGAGACGGCGGAACGCTTCACGGACCACGAGGGCGAGCCGGCCGTGCAGCAGTACCTGCTGCTGGTCGGCGCCCTGCGCACCCTCGCCCGCGGCGAGCACGCCCCCCACCTCGTGCTGGACGCATTCCTGCTGCGCTCCCTCGCCGTGAACGGCTACGCCCCCAGTTTCGGCGACTGCGCCAGGTGCGGAATGCCCGGACCCAACCGGTTCTTCTCGGTGGCGTCCGGCGGCTCCGTCTGCGTCGACTGCCGGGTTCCCGGCAGCGTCGTACCCTCGCCGCAGACCCTGGAACTCCTCGGGGCACTGCTTACGGGAGACTGGGAGACCGCGGACGCGTGCGAGCCGCGGCATGTGCGGGAGGGCAGCGGGCTGGTCTCCGCCTACCTGCACTGGCATCTGGAGCGCGGGCTGCGCTCCCTTCGGTACGTGGAAAAGTAAGAGCTGAGGGAGACGAGAAGCACATGGCCGTACGCGGGTTCCTGGGGCGCCAGCGGCGCGAGTACCTGACGCCCGAACCGCATCCGTCCGGTGCCCGCCCGCCGAGGCTGCCCGGTGAGCTGATCCCCCGCCACGTGGCGATCGTCATGGACGGCAACGGCCGCTGGGCCAAGGAGCGCGGGCTGCCGCGCACCGAGGGGCACAAGGTCGGCGCCGAGCGGGTGCTGGACGTGCTCCAGGGCGGGATCGAGATGGGCGTCGGCGCGATCTCGCTGTACGCCTTCTCCACCGAGAACTGGAAGCGCTCGCCGGACGAGGTGCGCTTCCTGATGAACTTCAACCGCGACTTCATCCGCAAGACCCGCGACCAGCTCGACGGGCTCGGTGTCCGGGTGCGCTGGGTGGGGCGGATGCCCAAGCTGTGGAAGTCGGTCGCCAAGGAGCTCCAGATCGCCCAGGAGCAGACGAAGGACAACGACCGTCTGACGCTGTACTTCTGCATGAACTACGGCGGCCGGGCCGAGGTCGCCGACGCGGCGAAGGCGATCGCGGAGGACGTGCGGGCCGGGCGTCTGGACCCGTCCAAGGTGACCGAGAAGACCGTCGCGAAGTACCTCTACTACCCGGACATGCCGGAGGTGGACCTCTTCCTGCGTCCCAGCGGGGAGCAGCGCACCTCGAACTTCCTGCTCTGGCAGAGCGCCTACGCGGAGATGGTCTTCCAGGACGTCCTGTGGCCGGACTTCGACCGCCGTGACCTGTGGCGGGCCTGCGTGGAGTTCGCGTCCCGGGACCGCCGCTTCGGCGGCGCGATCCCGAACGAGGAGCTGCTCGCCATGGAGGGCAAGCAGCCGTAGCGCGGCGGGCGAGGGGCCGGGGCGCTCGGCGTCCCGGCCTCAGTCCTGCTCGGCCGCCCGGCAGTTCGCGCAGTCCGCGCAGGTGCCGAAGATCTCCACCGTGTGGGCCACGTTGACGTAGCCGTGCTCGGCGGCGATGGCCTCCGCCCAGGTCTCCACCGCGGGGCCCTCGACCTCGACGGCCTTTCCGCAGCCGCGGCAGACGAGGTGGTGGTGGTGCTCGCCGCTGGAGCAACGGCGGTAGACGGACTCGCCGTCGGAGGTGCGCAGGACGTCGACCTCGCCGGCGTCGGCGAGGGACTGCAGGGTGCGGTAGACCGTGGTGAGCCCGACGGAGTCGCCCTTGTGCTTGAGCATGTCGTGGAGCTCCTGAGCGCTGCGGAACTCCTCGACCTCTTCCAGGGCAGCCGACACAGCGGCGCGCTGCCGGGTGGCGCGGCCCTTCACGGGCGGTCCTGCGGTGGTCACCGGTTGCCTCCTTGCCTCTGCGTCTGCCGGGCCATTGTGCCAGCCCGGACCCCGCGCGGTCAGACGCCGATCCCGTCGCCGGCCCCACGCGTGGCCGGAATCGCGCACTCCGCCGGATCCCCGGCCGGCTGCGCCGCGGCCAGTGCCCGCGCGCGCCGCCGGGCCAGCGGCGCGGCCAGCCCGGTCAGCACGACGAACGCGCCGATGGTCAGCAGCACGATGGTCGCGCCGGGCGGAACGTCCTGGTAGTACGAGGTGACGGTGCCCCCGAGCGTGACGGTCACACCCAGGGCGACCGCGATCGCGAAGGTCGCCGCGAAGCTGCGGGTGAGCTGCTGGGCGGCGGCCACCGGGACCACCATCAGCGCCGACACCAGCAGCAGGCCGACCACCCGCATCGCCACGGTCACCGTCACCGCCGCGGTGATCGCCGTCAGCAGGTTCAGGGCCCGCACCGGCAGCCCGGTGACCCGCGCGAACTCCTCGTCCTGGCTGACCGCGAAGAGCTGCCGGCGCAGCCCGATCGTGACCAGGACCACGAAGGCCGCGAGCAGGCAGATGGCGGTCACGTCCGACTCGCTGACCGTCGACAGCGAGCCGAAGAGGTACGAGGTGAGGTTCGCGTTGGAGCCGTTCGGCGCGAGGTTGATGAACATCACGCCGCCGGCCATGCCGCCGTAGAAGAGCATGGCGAGGGCGATGTCGCCGCGGGTGCGGCCGTACCAGCGGATCAGCTCCATGAGCACCGCGCCGAGCACGGAGACCAGCGTCGCCATCCACACCGGCGACCAGGAGAGCAGGAAGCCGAGGCCCACGCCGGTCATGGCGACATGGCCGATGCCGTCGCCCATCAGGGCCTGGCGGCGCTGCACGAGGTAGATGCCGATCGCCGGGGCCGTGACGCCCACCAGCACCGCGGCGAGCAGGGCCCGCTGCATGAAGGCGTAGTCGAGGAAATCCATCAGCTCAGCAGTCCTGTGCGGATCGGGCCGGCGTCGTGCGCCGCGTGCGGGTGGACGTGGTCGTGGCCGGGCAGCGCGTGCTGGCCGACCGCCTTCGGGGGCGGGCCGTCGTGGGCCACACAGCCGTCGCGCAGGACGACGGCCCGGTCGATCAGCGGCTCCAGCGGGCCCAGTTCGTGCAGGACGAGCAGGACGCTCGCCCCGGCGGCGACCTGCTCGCGCAGGGTCCGCGCGAGCACCTCCTGGCTGGCCAGGTCGACGCCCGCCATCGGCTCGTCCATGATCAGCAGTTCGGGTTCGGAGGCGAGGGCGCGGGCGATCAGCACCCGCTGGTGCTGGCCGCCCGAGAGGGCGTCCACCGAGTCCTTGGCCCGGTCGGCCATCCCGACCAGCTCCAGGGCCCGGCGCACGGCCACGTGGTCCGCCTTGCGCAGCAGGCCGAAGCGGGCCCTGGACAGCCGGCCGGAGAGGACGACCTCCGTCACCGTCGCCGGCACACCGCCCGCGGCCGTGGTGCGCTGCGGCACGTACCCCACCCGGGCCCAGTCACGGAACCGGTGCCGCGCCATGCCGAACAGCTCGATCGTCCCGGCGGCGACGGGCACCTGCCCGATCACACTGCGCACCGCGGTCGACTTGCCCGAGCCGTTCGCGCCGAGCAGCGCGACGACCTCGCCGCGGCCGACGTCCAGGTCGATGCCGCGCAGCACCGGGCGCGAGCCCAGTTCCGCGCGGACGCCGCGCAGGGATATGACGGACTCGCTCACGATGCGGCCTCCGTAACGATCACTTGGCGCCGAGGGCGGTCTTCAGCGCGCCGAGGTTGGACTCCATGACCTGGAAGTAGTCGTCGCCCTTGGACTTGTCGGTGATGCCCTCGAGGGGGTCGAGCACGTCCGTCCGCAGTCCGGCGTCCTTGCCGAGGGTCCTGGCGGTCCGGTCGCTCACCAGTGTCTCGTAGAACACGGTGGTCACGCCGTCGGCCTTGGCCTCCGACTGGAGTTCCTTGATCCGGGCCGGGCTCGGCTCGGACTCCGGGCTGATGCCGGAGATGGCCTCCTGGGTCAGACCGTAGCGCTCGGCGAGGTAGCCGAAGGCGGCGTGGTTGGTGAAGAAGACCTTGGAACGGGTGTTGCGCAGGCCGTCCTCGAACTTCGCGTCGAGCGAGTTCAGTTTGCCCACCAGAGCTTCCGTGTTCGCCTTGTAGTCGGCGGCGTGGTCCGGGTCGGCCTTCTCGAAGGCGGCGCCGACGCCCTCGGCGATCTCGGCGTACTTCACCGGGTCGAGCCAGACGTGCGGGTCGAGGGGGTGCTCGCCCTCCTCGGCGTGCTCCTCGCCCTCGTGCCCCTGCTCGCCCTCGTGCTCGTGCTCGACGTCTCCGTGGTCCTCCAGCGCGGTCAGGGAGGCGGCGTCGATCTTCGGGTCCACGTCGGCCTGGGCGACGGCTTCGTCGACGGTGGGCTGGAGGTCCTTGAGGTAGAGCACGGCGTCCGCCTCCTGGAGCTGCGCGGTCTGCTTGGCGCTGATCTCCAGGTCGTGCGGCTCCTGGCCGGGCTCGGTCAGGGTGGTGACGTCCACGTGCTCCCCGCCGATCTGCTCGGCGAGGAACTGCATCGGATAGAACGAGGCGACGACGTCGAACTTGTCCGTGCCGCCGGCGGCCGCGCCGTCGCCGGAGCAGGCGGAGACGGCGGTGAGGCTGAGTGCGGCCAGCGCGGCCGTCGGTATGAGACGTCGTCGTATGTTCATGAGAGTCATTTTCAACAAAATTGGAAACCGTTGTCAACAACCTGCTGATCCGGTTCCTGGGGAGCCCCGATTTGGTTCAGGGGGAGTGCGCGCCGGTAACCTGAATCATTCGCTGGAAGCATCTCGCTTCGTCGCCCGTCGTCGTAATGAAGAGAGCACCGTGGCCGCCGACAAGATCGACACCATCGTCAGCCTGAGCAAGCGCCGTGGCTTCGTTTTCCCCTGCAGTGAGATCTACGGCGGCCAGAAGGCCGCCTGGGACTACGGACCGCTGGGTGTCGAGCTCAAGGAGAACCTCAAGCGTCAGTGGTGGCGCTACATGGTGACGTCGCGCGAGGACGTCGTGGGTATCGACTCGTCCGTCATCCTGGCCCCCGAGGTCTGGGTCGCCTCCGGCCATGTCGCCACCTTCACCGACCCGCTCACCGAGTGCACCTCCTGCCACAAGCGGTTCCGCGCGGACCACCTGGAGGAGGCGTACGAGGAGAAGAAGGGCCGCGCCCCCGAGAACGGCCTCGCCGACATCAACTGCCCGAACTGCGGCACCAAGGGCCAGTTCACCGAGCCCAAGCAGTTCTCCGGTCTGCTGTCGACGCACCTCGGCCCGACCCAGGACAGCGGCTCCGTCGCCTACCTGCGCCCCGAGACCGCGCAGGGCATCTTCACCAACTTCGCCCAGGTGCAGACCACCTCGCGCCGCAAGCCGCCGTTCGGCATCGCGCAGATGGGCAAGTCCTTCCGCAACGAGATCACGCCCGGCAACTTCATCTTCCGCACCCGCGAGTTCGAGCAGATGGAGATGGAGTTCTTCGTCAAGCCGGGCGAGGACGAGAAGTGGCAGGAGTACTGGATGGAGCAGCGCTGGAACTGGTACACCGGCCTGGGCCTGCGCGAGGAGAACATGCGGTGGTACGAGCACCCGCAGGAGAAGCTCTCCCACTACTCCAAGCGCACCGCTGACATCGAGTACCGCTTCCAGTTCGGCGGCAGCGAGTGGGGCGAGCTGGAGGGCGTCGCCAACCGCACCGACTACGACCTGAACGCGCACTCCAAGGCCTCCGGCCAGGACCTCTCCTTCTACGACCAGGAGGCCCAGGAGCGCTGGACGCCGTACGTCATCGAGCCCGCGGCCGGTGTCGGCCGGGCGATGCTGGCCTTCCTCCTCGACGCCTACGTCGAGGACGAGGCCCCCAACGCCAAGGGCAAGATGGAGAAGCGCACCGTGCTGCGCCTCGACCACCGCCTCGCCCCGGTGAAGGTGGCGGTGCTCCCGCTGTCCCGCAACCCCGAGCTGTCGCCGAAGGCCAAGGGTCTCGCCCAGGCGCTGCGCCAGAACTGGAACATCGAGTTCGACGACGCCGGCGCCATCGGCCGCCGCTACCGCCGCCAGGACGAGATCGGTACGCCGTACTGCGTGACGGTCGACTTCGACACCCTGGACGACAACGCGGTCACCGTGCGCGAGCGCGACACCATGAAGCAGGAGCGGATCTCCCTCGACCAGATCGAGGGGTACCTGGCCACGCGCCTCATCGGCAGCTAGGTTCCGTCCGCGAGGTCGTCATTGGCCCCCGATACAGGTGCCCGAGTGGTCCTGTATCGGGGGCCACGGCGTCGGCAGGCTGGGGTCCATGACCCTCGCATTCCTGCTGACCACCCTCGTTGTCGTCGTCACCCCCGGCACCGGCCTCGTCTACACGCTCGCCGCCGGGCTGTCCCGGGGGCGGCGGGCGAGCGTCGCGGCCGCCTTCGGGTGCACGCTCGCGATCGTCCCGCACGTACTGGCCACCGTCACCGGCGTCGCCGCGCTGCTGCACGCCGGCGGCACCGCCTTCCAGGTGCTGAAGTACGCCGGGGTCGCCTATCTGCTGCACATGGCCTGGGTCACGGTGCGGGAGAAGGGCGCGATCGACCTCGGCGAGCAGGGCGCGGCGCCCCTCACCCCGGGGCGGGTGATCGTACGGGCCGTGCTGATCAATCTGCTCAACCCGAAGGTGACGATCTTCTTCCTGGCCTTCCTGCCGCAGTTCGTGAGCCCGGCCGAGCCGCACGCCGTGCCCCGGATGCTGGCGCTGGGCGGGGTGTTCATGCTGGTGACCTTCGTGGTGTTCGCCGCCTTCGGGCTGCTCGCGGCGTCCGTGCGCAGCCATGTCGTGTCCCGGCCGCGGGTGATGACCTGGCTGCGCCGGACGTTCGCGGGCTCGTTCGTCGCGCTGGGCGCCCAACTGGCCTTCACTGCCCGCTAGGGACGGCTCACCGTCCTTGCAGCGACCTGACGTTGTCGCCGAAGGTCCAGTTCTTCGAGCCGTCCCAGTTGATCGACCAGGTCATCAGGCCCTTGAGGCCGCCGTTGTAGTGCCGCCAGGCCTGGGCGACCAGGCTCGGTGACATGTGGCCGCCGCCCGCGCCGGGCTGTGCGGGCAGGCCGGGAACCTGCTTGTCGTAGGGCACGCGGACGGTCGTCCCCTGGATCACGAGTCCCCGGTCGAGGCAGTCGGTCTGCGCGACGAAGCCCTGGACGGTGCCGGCGGCGTAGGAGTCGCCGGAGCAGCCGTACATGCTGCCGTTGTAGTACTGCATGTTGAGCCACCACAGGCGGCCGTTGTCGGCGTACTTCTTGACGATCGGCAGGTACGCGCCCCAGATCGAGCCGTAGACGACGCTGCCGCCGGTGACGTACGCGGTCTCCGGGGCCATGGTCAGGCCGAAGTTCGACGGCATCCGCGCCAGCACCCCGTCGATGATGCGGATCAGGTTGGCCTGGGACGGGGACAGCTGGTTGATGTTGCCGCTGCCGACCAGGCCGGTCTCGATGTCGATGTCGATGCCGTCGAAGTTGTACTTCTGCAGGATCGGCACGATCGTCGCGACGAAGCGGTCGGCGACCGCCGTCGAGCTGAGGTCGATGCCGGCGGTGGCGCCGCCGATGGAGAGCAGCAGCGTCTTGCCCGAGGCCTTCGCCGCGCACATCTCCGCGGGCGTCGCGACCTTCACGCCCGTGTCCATGCCGTCCTCCCACAGCGCGGTGCCGTCGGAGCGGATCACCGGGAACGCCGCGTTGATCACGTTGTAGCCGTGCGCGCCGATCCGGGAATCGGTGATCGGGGTCCAGCCGAAGGGCGGGTGGACCCCGCCTGCGGCTCCGTCCCAGTTCTCCCAGTAGCCCTGCAGGACCTTGCCGCCGGGCTTCGACTTCACGGCGCAGGTGTCGGCCGCCGCGGCGGGGGTCGCGACGGGGAGCTGGGTGAGGCAGGCGGTCGCCAGGGCGGCGGCCAGCAGGCGCAGGGCGCGGCGGATCATGCGAGGCCTCCCGGTGGGGGTCGGGGCGGGTGCGCGCGGGGTGTCGTAGACATGACAGTGCGCGCGGTCCAGACCATTCGTCAAGAGGTCTGGACCAGAAGGCGGGCCGCGCCCGAGGAGCGGTCCTGCGATGCTTCTGACAAATGACAGCTGACAGATATTGAAATCTGTCAGCTGTCATGCCAAGGTGGAGCCATGACGATGCACACACGCACTCTCGGATCCACCGGCCCCCAGGTGTCCGCCCTCGGCCTCGGCTGCATGGGCATGTCCGCGCTCTACGGAGAAGCGGACCGGGCCGAATCCCTCGCGACCATCCATGCCGCCCTGGACGCCGGCGTCACCCTGCTGGACACCGGCGACTTCTACGGCATGGGCCACAACGAGATGCTGATCGGCGAGGCCCTGCGGTCCGCCCCCGCCGCCCTGCGGGAGCAGGCGCGCATCAGCGTGAAGTTCGGCGCCCTGCGCGGCCCCGCCGGCGACTGGCTCGGCTTCGACGCGCGCCCGGCCACCGTGAAGACCTTCGCCGCCTACACCCTCCAGCGCCTCGGCGTCGACCACATCGACGTCTACCGGCCCTCCCGGCTCGACCCGGACGTGCCGGTCGAGGAGACGGTCGGCGCCATCGCCGAGCTGGTCGAGCAGGGGTACGTCCGGCACATCGGCCTCAGCGAGGTCGGTGCCGACACCCTCCGCCGGGCCGCCGCCACCGCCCCGATCTCCGACCTCCAGATCGAGTACTCGCTGATCTCCCGGGGCATCGAGGCGGAGATCCTGCCGACCGCCCGTGAGCTCGGCATCGGCGTCACCGCGTACGGCGTGCTCTCCCGCGGGCTGATCTCCGGGCACTTCACCGCCGACCGGCAGCTCGCGGCAGGCGACTTCCGGGCCGTCTCGCCCCGGTTCCAGGGCGAGAACCTCCAGCACAACCTGAACCTGGTGGAGGCGCTGCGCAAGATCGCCGAGCAGAAGGGCGTGAGCGTCGCACAGATCGCCATCGCCTGGGTGCTCTCGCGCGGCGAGGACATCGTGCCGCTGGTCGGCGCCCGCCGCCGGGACCGGCTGGCCGAGTCGCTGGGCGCGCTGGACGTGCTGCTGGACGAGGCCGATCTGCGGGCGATCGAGGAGGCCGTCCCGGCGGACGCCGCCGCGGGCGAGCGCTACTCGTCGCAGCAGATGGCGCACCTCGACAGCGAACGCTGATCCGGGCTCAGGGTACGGTCACCTCATGTCCCCGACCAGCGAGACCCTGACCGCCGAGCGCGTCCTCGAAGCGACCGAGGAGGTGCTGCGCCGCCACGGCCCGGCCAAGGCCACCGTGGTCGACGTGGCCCGCGCGCTCGGCGTCAGCCACGGCAGTGTCTACCGGCACTTCCGCACCAAGGCGGCACTGCGGGAGGCGGTCACCAAGCGGTGGCTGGACCGCACGTCCGAGGCGCTGGCCGGGATCGTCGCCGAGGACCGGGACGCGGAGAGCCGGCTGCGGGACTGGCTGCGGGGGCTGTTCGACGCCAAGCGCCGCAAGGCGGGCGACGACCCGGAGCTCTTCGCGACGTACATGGTGCTGACCGGGGAGAGCGGCGAGGCGGTCCCGGAGCACATCGCGGAGCTCACCGCCCAACTGGCCCGGATAGTCGAGGCGGGGGTGGCGGCAGGAGCCTTCACCGCCGCCGACCCGGAGATCACCGCGAGCGCGGTCTTCCAGGCCACCGGGCGCTTCCACGACCCCTGCTACGCCTCCGAGTGGGCGCTGCCCGGCGTGGAGGCGGACTTCGCGGCGGTGGTGGACCTGGTGGTGCGGGGGCTGCGCGCCTGAGCCCGGCGGGTCACGCCCCCGGGTCGACCGTCGCCTGGTGCGCCTCCTCCAGGTGCTCCTGCGCCTTCAGCCAGGGCAGGAACTGCGCGCCGCGGCGCCAGCCGCACGTGTCGCAGCTGATCGTGCGTTGCACCCCGGTGCGCTGCACGCGGACCACGTGCTCACGTCCGTGCTGATCCCACCGGCTGACCTTGCTCGTGTCGATCTGCGACATGACGCCTCCCGCGTCCGGTCCGGCGACCTGTTCGTCCGGCTGTCTCCTCGCGCAGCAAGGAGTGTGCAGCAGGATCAACATCAACGGGGATCTCTTCACGTCGAGTTGGCCAAGCTGTGCCCTGCGGTGCGGGGCCGCCGAGCGGGTTCAGGCCCGCTCGGCGGCCCCCACCGCCTGCCGGACCTCGCCCGACTCCAGGCGTTCGGCGGTCCGTTCGGCCGTCCTGCGGGCCCACCGGCCACTGGTCAGCACCCCGAGGAACAGCACCGCCGCGCCGCACAGCACGAGCACCCACCACCCCGGCCGGGCGGCCGTGACGAACGCCTCCCGGTACGAGGACGTCCCGATCCCCGCCGCCAGCACCGCGCCCACCACCGCGACCCCCAGCGTCTGACCGAGCTGGCGGCTGGTGGAGGCGACGGCGGCGGCGACGCCGGCCTGGGCCCGCGGCATCCCGGAGACCGCCGTGTTGGTGATCGGCGCGTTCACGAACCCGAAGCCCACACCGAACAGCAGGTACCCGGCGAACAGCGTGGCGTCGGACGTCTCGCCCTCGAACCCGGCGAACAGCACCGCGCTCGCGGTCATCGCCAGCCCCGCGATCAGCAGCGGTATCCGCGGCCCCCGGCTGCCCACCAGCCGGCCGGCCAGCGGGGCGCACAGGAACGTCGGCACCGCCATCGGCAGCATCCACAGCCCGGCGTGCAGCGCGTCCAGCCCCCGGACGTTCTGGAGGTAGAGCGTCGACAGGAACAGGAAGCCGCCCAGCGCCGCGAACGCGCTGATCGCTATCACGGTCGCCCCGCTGAACGGCGCCGAACGGAAGAACCTCAGGTCGATCAGCGGCTCGGCGCGCCGGGGCTCGTAGGCGAGCAGCCCCAGCAGGGCGGCGAGGGCCACCGCCGCGAACGGCAGCACCGTCGCGAGCCCGGCGCTCGGCGCCTCGATGATCGCGTAGGTCAGCGCCCCGAACAGCGCGATCACCAGCAACTGGCCCACGGGGTCGGGCCGCCGGGCCTTCGGGGCACGTGACTCGGGGACGAACCGCAGGGTCAGCAGCAGGGCGGCGGCGCCCACCGGCAGGTTGACCCAGAAGATCGCCCGCCAGTTCACCGCCTCCACCAGCAGGCCGCCGACCAGCGGGCCCATGGCCATCGAGATACCCACCACCGCGCCCCACGCGCCGATCGCGCGGGCCCGCTCGCGCGGGTCCGTGAAGGTGTTGGTGATGATCGACATGGCGACCGGGTTGAGCATCGAGCCGCCGACCGCCTGCACCATGCGGAAGATCACCAGCGTGTCCAGGCCGGGCGCCACCGAGCAGAGGGCCGAGCCGATGGTGAAGATCACCAGGCCCGCCATGAACACCCGCTTGCGGCCGATCCGGTCGGCGGTGGAGCCCGCGAGCATCAGCAGGGAGGCGAGGACGAGGGTGTACGCGTCGATCGCCCACTGGAGCCCCGACGTCCCGGTGTCCAGGTCCTCCTGCATGGAGGGCAGGGCCACGTTCAGGGCGGTGTTGTCCAGGCTCACGATCAGCAGGCTCATGCAGCAGATCGCGAGCACCAGCAGACGTCGGCGTGGGCTGAGCTCGGGCATGGTGTCCATCGTACGCCGATTTCGATAGTGCGGTTAACTAACGAATTTTACGAACTCATTGCACGGCACAATGGAGGAATGCCCACGCCCCTGCAGATCGGTCCGCACACCGTCCAGCCGCCCGTCGTCCTGGCCCCCATGGCCGGGATCACCAACGCGCCCTTCCGCACCCTGTGCAGGGAGTTCAGCGGGGGCAAGGGCCTGTTCGTGAGCGAGATGATCACGACCCGCGCGCTGGTCGAGCGCAACGAGAAGACCATGCAGCTGGTCCACTTCGACGCGAGCGAGCGGCCGCGGTCGATCCAGCTGTACGGCGTGGACCCGGCGACCGTCGGCAAGGCCGTCCGCATGATCGCGGAGGAGGACCTGGCCGACCACATCGACCTGAACTTCGGCTGCCCGGTGCCGAAGGTGACCCGCAAGGGCGGCGGCTCCGCACTGCCGTACAAGCGCAACCTGCTGCGCGCCATCCTGCGCGAGGCGGTCAGCGGCGCCGGTGAGCTGCCGGTCACGATGAAGATGCGCAAGGGCATCGACGACGACCACATCACCTACCTCGACGCCGGCCGGATCGCCGTGGAGGAGGGCGTGACCGCCGTCGCCCTGCACGGCCGCACCGCCGCCGAGCACTACGGCGGCACGGCCGACTGGGACGCCATCGCCCGGCTCAAGGAGCACGTTCCGGAGATCCCCGTGCTCGGCAACGGCGACATCTGGTCGGCCGAGGACGCGGTGCGGATGGTGCGGGAGACCGGCTGCGACGGCGTCGTGGTCGGGCGCGGCTGCCTGGGGCGGCCGTGGCTGTTCGCCGATCTGGTGGCCGCCTTCGAGGGGCGCGATCAGGACCTCGCCCGGCCCGGCCTGCGCGAGGTCGCCGACGTGATGGTCCGGCACGCGACCCTGCTCGGGGAGTGGATCGGCGACGAGGCGCGCGGCGTCATCGACTTCCGCAAGCACGTCGCCTGGTACCTGAAGGGCTTCGCGGTCGGCTCCGAGATGCGCCGGCGCCTCGCCGTCACGTCCTCGCTCGCCGAACTGCGCGCCGGGCTGGACGAACTGGACCTCGACCAGCCCTGGCCGACCGGCGCCGACGGGCCCCGCGGCCGTACGTCCGGCAACAACCGGGTGGTGCTGCCGGACGGCTGGCTGAAGGACCCCTACGACTGCGCGGGCATCGGCGAGGACGCCGAACTGGACACCTCCGGCGGCTGATCAGCCGGTCTTCCGGGACGGCGTCGAGCCGTACGCCGTCAGGAAGCGGTCCCGGAAGTCGCTCATCTTCCACACCGGGGCGTCCTGCGCCGGCCGCAGCCCGTCCGTCCAGCCCCAGCTCGCGATCTTGTCCAGCACCTTCGGGTCCTTGGCGACGACCGTCACCGGCACGTCCCGGCTGGCGCGGTGGCCGCTGACCCGGGCGATGGGCTGGTGGTCGCCGAGGAAGACCATGACGGTGTCCTCGGTGCCGTACCGCTCCAGCCACTGGGTGAGGCTGGTGACGGAGTACTGCACGGACTTGCCGTACTCCTCCTTGGAGCGGTCGCTGTCCGCGATGATGTCGGACGGCTTCGTGCCCGCCTGCTGGATCGGCCCGAAGAGCGAGCCGTCGCCCAGGTCCTCCCAGTCGACCATCTTCGGCAGCGGCGACCAGGGCTGGTGACTGGAGGTCAGGATGATCTCCGCCATCAGCGGCTTGTCGCGCTTCTTGCCGTGCTGCAGGCGCTGGAACGCCTCCAGGGCGTACTGGTCCGGCATGGTCGACCAGCTGAACTTCGGACCCTTGTAGCCGAGTTCGAAGGCGTCGTAGACGCTGTCCAGCCCGTAGAACTTCGCCTCCGGCCAGCCCTTGCGCACACCCGGCATCACCCCGACCGTCTCCCAGTCGCCGGTCTTCTGGAACGCCTTCGTCAGGGTGAGGTGGTCGCCGGAGGTGACGGTCCGGTAGCGCTGCTGGCTGTCGATCCACAGACCGGACAGGAACGTGGAGTGGCCGAGCCAGCTGCTGCCGCCGTAGGTCGCCGACGTCAGCCAGCCGCTCTTCGAGGCGAAGCCGGCCTCGGTGAGCGACTCGGTGCCGGAGTCCAGGGTCCGGCGGACGCCGGGGGCGATCCGGGGGTCCTCGATCGCGCTGCGGCCGTAGCTCTCTATGAAGGCGAAGATGACGTCCTTGCCCCGCAGGCCCGGCACGAGTTGCTCGCCCGGCGTCCCGCCGAAGACGTCCGTGCGGGCCTCCCGCTCGAACGCCGCCTCGTCCCGCAGCGTCGCCTGCACCCGCCGCACCTGCACCTCCACCAGCACCGACGCGTGGTCGGTCGCGAGCGGCAGCGAGCCCGTCTGGAGGCCCAGCGCGGACGTCAGCGTCCAGACGACGGCGGCGGCGAGCGTGGAGCGGACGGCGACCGCGCGGTGCCGGGCGAGCACACTGCTCAGCCGGACCGTGGCCAGGATCATCGCCGCGAACACCAGGACGGCGAGCAGGATCGCGCCGACGGCGAGCGCCGTGGCGCCCGCGCTGCCCATCGCGTCCTCCATGTACGCCTGGGCGTCGTCCAGCAGGCCCCAGTCGAGGACCAGGTTGAAGCCCCGGCCGAGGTACTCGTAGAAGCCCATGTCGAGCACGTTCAGGGCGGTCAGCGCGGCGAGCCCGAGACCGCCCAGGACGGCCGCCACCAGCCGGGGGCGGCGCGGCAGCACCAGCAGGACGGCGGCGCCGATGATCGCCTCGACCGGAAGGCGCAGGAACTTGCCCGGGGTGAGGGTGTGCAGGGTGTTCGGCAGCAGCAACGCGCCCAGCACCAGCAGCACGGAGACGGCGGTGGCGAGGTGGCGCAGTACGCGCACGGCGGTGGGATGCGCGGCACGCCACCGCGTGAGGCGGCCGGACGGGGCGTCGGCCTCGGGGGTCTGCGCAGCGGTGTCCGACGGGCTCTGCGACGGGCTGTCCGGAGGGCCGTCCGGAGCGGTCTCCGGCGCGTCCTCGGTCGTTCGCGGTTGACGCGTGAAGACAGCCACCCCTGGGTCCCTCCGTACGAAAGCGCCGAAAAGTGGCGGACCCGGCGTGGGGGAACGGGTCCGCCACCCTCACGTACGGCCCGCCGCCCCGTCGCGTTCAGTGCACACCGAAATATCACCGCCGACCGGTGGGTCGGCCGGTCCGCCCCGGCTACCGTAGAGTTACGTCTCTTCACCACGCAAAACTCATCGCGTAATGCAGGGTTGGGAAACACAAGGGGGTGCGCATGACCGGACGCAACACGGCCCAGGCCGGCGCGGGGGAGCTGCTCGGACTGGTCCGCAGCGGCCGCGCCACCACACGCGGAGCGCTCCAGCAGGCCACCGGCCTGTCCCGGGCGACCGTCGGCCAGCGCCTCGACCGCCTCTTCCGCGCCGGCTGGCTGCGCGAGGGCGCCGGCGGCCCGGTGGACTCCCCGCTCGGCGGACGCCCCGCCATCACCCTGGAGTTCGACGACGCGCACGCGGTCGTCCTCGCCGCCGACCTCGACACCCGCCACGCCCGCGCGGCGATCCTCTCCCTGACCGGGGAGATACTCGCCGAGCACACCGGCACCCTGGTCATCGAGGACGGCCCGGAGCCGGTCCTCGGCGAACTCGGCCGGTGGTTCGCGCGGATGCTGCGGGAGGGCGGCCACCGCGCCGACCAGGTCTGCGGCATCGGCCTCGCGGTCCCCGGCCCCGTCGACACCGACACCGGCCGGGTGGTCCAGCCCCCGATCATGCCGGGCTGGGACTGCTACGACATCCGCGGCCGGCTGGCCGGGGCGTTCTCCGAGCACTCGGGCGCCGGGCCCGTCCCGGTCCTGGTCGACAACGACGCGAACCTGATGGCCTACGGCGAACAGCGCACCGCTCACCCCGGCTGCTCGGCGTTCGTCCTCGTGAAGGTCTCCACGGGCATCGGCGCGGGCGTCGTCGTCGACGGCTCGGTCTACCGGGGCTTGGACGGCGGCGCGGGGGACATCGGGCACATCCGGGTGCCGGAGGGCGCGGACGCGCTGTGCCGGTGCGGTTCCCACGGCTGTCTGGCCGCCGTCGCGAGCGGAGGCGCAGTGGCCCGGCGGCTGGCCGAGGCGGGTGTGCCGGCGGCGTCCGGTTCGGACGTGCGGGAGCTGCTGGCGGCCGGACACCCCGAGGCGGTGGGGCTGGCACGGGAGGCCGGGCGCCGGGTCGGCGAGGTGCTGGCGACCGTCGTGACGCTGCTGAACCCCGGGGTGCTGATGGTGGCCGGGGATTTGGCCGGAACTCCCTTCCTGACCGGCGTGCGGGAACTGCTCTACGAGCGGGCGCTGCCGCGCTCCACGGCCCGGCTGGAGATCGTGACCTCACGGCTCGGGGAGCGGGCCGGGCTGGTGGGGGCCGGTGCGCTGGTCGTGGAGCACCTGTACGCGCCGGAGCGGGTGGAGGAGCGACTGCGGGCGCTGGGCGTGTGACAGGCACGTTTCCGTCTCCCGACCACGTCCGCATGGTGAAATCCCGCCGCCTGTGGCAGCGTGATTCTCGCCACCCCTGATAAGGGTTGCGCTCAGATGAGCGGATCTTGGGCGACTGCACTTCTCCAAGGGGTGGCACTGAGTGCCACCCCTTGATCGTTCATCGATCGAAATCAGGCGTGGCGGATGCCGCTCAAATGAGCGGTTTTCCTGGCCTGCTGAGGCCGCCGCGTTCAAGAAGTGAAAACATGGGCCCGTCACCGCATACCAAGCCTTGACTTTCGATCCGGTGGCGGACGAGTGGTTACAGGCGCATGACGCGTAAGTGGACGTACCCAGGCGCCTTCGATCTGGGTATGTTCCTCGCCGTCAGGGCAGCCACCGCGTCCTCGAGGAGTCGAGACCGTGTCGGAAAACAAAGATCCCCAGGTAGCCGAATCCGGCACCAGCGTTGAGGGCGTGAAGTTCGTTTACGACTTCACCGAGGGCAACAAGGACCTCAAGGACCTCCTCGGCGGCAAAGGCGCGAACCTCGCCGAGATGACCAACCTGGGCCTTCCCGTCCCCCCGGGCTTCACCATCACCACCGAGGCCTGCAAGGTCTACCTCGACAGCGGCGAGGAGCCCGCGGCACTGCGTGACGAGGTGAGTGCGCACCTCGACGCGCTGGAGCAGACGATGGGCAAGAAGCTCGGACAGGCCGACGACCCCCTCCTCGTGTCGGTCCGCTCCGGTGCCAAGTTCTCCATGCCCGGCATGATGGACACGGTCCTCAACATCGGTCTGTCGGACAAGTCCGTCCAGGGGCTGGCCAAGCAGGCCGGCGACGACCGCTTCGCCTGGGACTCCTACCGCCGCCTCATCCAGATGTTCGGCAAGACCGTCCTCGGCGTCGACGGGGAGCTGTTCGAGGAGGCGCTGGAGAAGGCCAAGCAGGCCAAGAAGGTCACGGTCGACACCGAGCTGGAGGCCGCGGACCTCAAGAAGCTGGTCACCGCCTTCAAGAAGATCGTCAAGAAGGAGGCCGGCCGGGACTTCCCGCAGGACCCGCGCGAGCAGATGGACCTCGCGATCCACGCGGTCTTCGACTCCTGGAACACCGACCGGGCCAAGCTCTACCGCCGCCAGGAGCGCATCCCGCACGACCTCGGCACCGCCGTCAACGTCTGCTCGATGGTCTTCGGCAACCTCGGCCCCGACTCCGGCACCGGCGTCGCCTTCACCCGCGACCCCGCCTCCGGCCACCAGGGCGTCTACGGCGACTACCTTCAGAACGCCCAGGGCGAGGACGTGGTGGCGGGCATCCGCAACACCGTGCCGCTCGCGGAGCTGGAGCAGATCGACAAGAAGTCGTACGACCAGCTGATGCAGATCATGGAGACGCTGGAGAACCACTACAAGGACCTGTGCGACATCGAGTTCACGATCGAGCGCGGTCAGCTGTGGATGCTCCAGACCCGCGTCGGCAAGCGCACCGCCGGAGCCGCCTTCCGGATCGCGACCCAGCTCGTCGACCAGGGCCTGATCGACGAGGCCGAGGCCCTCCAGCGGGTCAACGGCGCCCAGCTCGCCCAGCTGATGTTCCCGCGCTTCGACGACAGCGCCAAGGTCGAGCAGGTCGGCCGGGGCATCGCGGCCTCGCCGGGCGCGGCGGTCGGCAAGGCGGTCTTCGACTCGTACACCGCGGTGAAGTGGTCGCGCTCCGGCGAGAAGGTCATCCTGATCCGCCGGGAGACCAACCCCGACGACCTGGACGGCATGATCGCGGCCGAGGGCATCCTGACCTCGCGCGGCGGCAAGACCTCCCACGCGGCCGTGGTCGCGCGCGGCATGGGCAAGACCTGTGTCTGCGGCGCGGAGGAGCTGGAGGTCGACACCAAGCGCCGCCGGATGACGGTGCCGGGCGGCCGGGTGGTGGAGGAGGGCGACCTCATCTCCATCGACGGCTCCTCGGGCAAGGTGTACCTCGGCGAGGTGCCGGTGGTCCCGTCCCCGGTCGTCGAGTACTTCGAGGGCCGGATGCACGCGGGCGCGGACGACGCCGACGAACTGGTCGAGGCGGTGCACCGCATCATGGCGTTCGCGGACCGCAAGCGCCGGCTGCGGGTGCGGGCCAACGCGGACAACGCCGAGGACGCGCTGCGGGCCCGTCGCTTCGGCGCGCAGGGCATCGGCCTGTGCCGTACCGAGCACATGTTCCTCGGTGACCGCCGTGAGCTGGTCGAGCGCCTGATCCTGGCCGACACGGAGACGGAGCGCGAGGAGTCGCTGAAGGAGCTGCTGCCGCTGCAGAAGCAGGATTTCGTGGAGCTCTTCGAGGCGATGGACGGCCTGCCGGTCACCATCCGGCTGCTCGACCCGCCGCTGCACGAGTTCCTCCCCGACATCACCGAGCTGTCGGTCCGTGTGGCCCTCGCGGAGTCCCGCCAGGAGCCGCACGAGAACGAACTGCGCCTGCTCCAGGCCGTCCACCGGCTGCACGAGCAGAACCCGATGCTGGGCCTGCGCGGCGTCCGGCTCGGCCTGGTCATCCCCGGACTGTTCACGATGCAGGTCCGGGCGATCGCCGAGGCGGCGGCCGCGCGCAAGGCGGCGAAGGGCGACCCGCGTGCCGAGGTCATGATCCCGCTGGTCGGCACGGTGCAGGAGCTCGAACTGGTCCGCGACGAGGCCGACCAGGTCATCGCCGAGGTCGAGGCCGCGACCGACACGAAGCTGAAGCTGGCGATCGGCACCATGATCGAGCTGCCGCGCGCCGCGCTGACCGCCGCTCAGATCGCCGAGGCCGCGGAGTTCTTCTCCTTCGGCACCAACGACCTGACGCAGACGGTGTGGGGCTTCAGCCGGGACGACGTGGAGGCCTCGTTCTTCACCGCGTACCTGGAGAAGGGCATCTTCGGCGTCTCCCCGTTCGAGACGATCGACAAGGACGGCGTGGGCTCGCTGGTCGCCGCCGCCGCGAAGGCCGGCCGCGAGACCCGCCCCGGCCTCAAGCTCGGCGTCTGCGGCGAGCACGGCGGTGACCCGGAGTCGGTGCACTTCTTCCACGAGGTCGGCCTGGACTACGTCTCCTGCTCGCCGTTCCGCATCCCGGTGGCGCGGCTGGAGGCGGGCCGCGCGGCCTCGCAGTCGACGGGCAGCGACCACCGCTGACCCAGGGCCCCGGAACCGCCGTTGATCCCCGACCCTCACGATCCGGCGGCGGCTCCGGCGTACCGGGAGAGGGCGGCACCCTTGTGCGGGGGTGCCGCCCTCTTCGGCGTGCCGGGGACTCCGGGCCGCGCGCGCTACCGGACCTCGGCGGGGTCGTCCAGGTCCGCGGCGAGGCGGCGCAGCGGGGGGCCGTACTCGGGGTCGGCCAGGGCGGCGGCGAACTGGGCGGTGAGGTAGGCGAGCGGGTTGCCGGTGTCGTACCAGCGGCCCTGGATGACCTGCCCGTACACCGCGCGGCTGCCGGCGTAGGCGTTGATGGCGTCGGTCAGGTAGATCTCGCCGGTCCGGTGCTCGTACCAGCGCTTGGTCTGCTCCCGCAGCTCGTCCACGATCCCCGGGGTGACGACGTACCCGCCGATGGCCGCGTAGGCCGAGGGCGCGTCCTGCGGCTTGGGCTTCTCCACCAGGCCGGTGATGCGCAGCAGCCCTTCGTCCAGATCCTCCCTGACCACGGGCACGCCGTAGCGCTGGGAGTCGCCCGGGTCCATCGGCATCAGCGCGAGGACCGGGCAGCTGGTGGCCTCGTAGGCCCGGATCAGCTGCTGGGCCCGCGGCACCTCGGCGACGAACACGTCGTCCGGCCACAGCACGAGCATCGGCTCGTCGCCGAAGTTGCGGGCGGCGTTGAGCACGGGCGTGCCGTTGCCGTACGGGCCGTGCTGGTCGAGGTAGGTGATGTGGCCGAGCCGGGACAGCTCGCCGACCTCCTCCACGGCGTCCGCGTACGCCGCCTTGCCGTCGGCCCGCAGCTGCGCGACCAGCGCGGGGTTGGGCCGGAAGTGGTCCTGGATCAGGCCCTTGCCGCCCGAGACGACGATGGTGATGTCGGTGATGCCGGACGCCACGAGTTCCCGGACGGTGTGCTCGATGACGGGTTTGTCGCCGACGGGCAGCATCTCCTTGGGCGTGGCCTTGGTCAGCGGCAGAAGCCTGGAACCGAGGCCGGCGGCGGGAATGACTGCCCTGCGGATGGTCGTGGCCATGGAGCCCCCAGAGGCGGAAGTGGGTGTCGAGGAACGGGATGTGGTGGCGGTGAGTCTTCCACCCGGACGTGTACCGCCGAGGGACTGCGCATGCCCGTGGCGTGGAGGAACGCCGCTCGCGGCCCGGGTCCGGGCGAGGGGCAACCGGGTGACGGTTGTTGCCCGGGACCGGCGTGCGTCGTTAGGCGGGACATGATCAAGAAGCTCGTCTGTGTCTCCGTCATGGCCACCGCGCTCGTGGCCGCCGCCCCCGCCGCCCAGGCCGCCCCGGCTCCCGACCCGACCCAGGAGGTGCCCGCCACCGCCCTGCTGAGCGGTGTGCTCGGCGCGCTGGAGGTGGGACACCCGGTCACCTCCCTGAACACGATCCTCCCCAACGGCCTCACCGGCCACTGAGTCACGCGTCGCAGGCGACGCCGTCGCCGTCCCGGTCCAGGTGCGAGGCGTAGCCGGGTTCACCGCGATGGATCGGGGCGGCACCGGCCGCCCGTGCCTCGGTGCAGTTGCCGTAGTAGACCGTGCCGGCGCCGGACGAGTCGTCCGAGCCGCCGCCGGCCGCGGGCTCGGCGGTGACCGTCCGGGTCGCGGTGACCGTCTTCGTGACGGTCACCGTGGGCGCCGGTGCGGCCTCGGGGGTCCGCGTCACCGTCGCGGTCGCCGTCGCGGTGACGGTCTGCGTCGGTGCCGGCGCGGCGGCCGCCGGCTTCGCGTCGGTCGTCTTCTCGCCGTCGCCGCCGCCCGCTCCGATGCCGGCGCCGAGGAAGAGGGCCAGGGCCAGCGCGGGCATTACGTACCGTTTGCGGGCCCACCCGGGGGCGGGGCGAACGGCGGGTGGTGGCGGTGGGATGTACGGGTTGGTCATCTCGTCCCCCCAGACGTGTTACGTGAGGGGATGAACGTAATGCCGGGTCGCGTGGCACACGGGCGATGTGGCCATTTCGTGACACTTGTGGGCGTCAGGTGGAGGTCCAGCCGCTCCACCGGGTGACCCGGACGGCGACCACGGGCCCTGGGGGAGGGGAGTCGCCGTACTGGTCGTCCCGGGCGTACTTGCCGCGCAGCGACGCGAGGGCGTGCCGGCGTTCCGCCCCGTCCTGAAGGATCTCCCCCCGGCCGTCGGCGCGGGCCCACCACAGTGCCGACCAGTCCTCGTCGTAGTGGTCGGCCAGCACCGCTACAGCAGGGTTCTCCCGGATGTTGCGCAACCGGCGCAGGTCCCAGGTGCTCTTGGGCTTGTGGTCCACGGCGAAGTACACGACCTCGGCGACGACGACGAACGTCACCGGCACCAGGTGCGGCACCCCGCCGGCGCCGGCCGTCGCCAGCCGCGCCACGGGCGCGGTGACGAATCGCCGCCTGGCGTCGGCGGGGGAGAGCCTCATACGTCCACCGTGCCACGCGGCGGACCCGGGTGGCCCGGCGTCAGAGCCGAACGGCCACCCCGTTGAACGTCGTCTGCGGCGTCTGCGGGCTGGTGAAGCGGGCGTTGACCAGGTAGAGGCGGTCGCCGTGGCGGGCCGCGGTGGTGGGCACGTCGAACCGGGGGTCGGTGATCGTGCGGGTCAGGGAGGCGCTGCGCAGGTCGCGGGAGAGCGACCAGACGCTGATCAGGTTGAGGCGGTTCTGGACGACGTACAGGGTGTGGCCGACGCGGACCAGGCCGTCGCCGTTCACGACCGATTCCGCGCCGCGCAGGCGGATCCTCGTGGCGTACCCGGTGCGCAGCGACACGTGGTACAGCTCGCCCGGGGTGCTCTTCACGACGATCAGGCCACGCCCGTCGGGGGTCGCCACGAGGCCGTTGGCGTTGTTGACGTCGGGCGTCTGCGTCCAGTCGCCCGTCAGGGGCAGGGCGCGGACCTCTTCGCGGCCCCCTCCGCGCACCCCACCGCGGCCGCCGCGCGGGACGCCGTGAAGGACCGCCGCGCGGGAGTCCGTGAACCAGGCCCGGTCGCCGGTCAGGACGACGTCGTTGACGAACTGACCCGAGGTGGCGGTCAGTTGGTAGGTCCGCAGGAGTTCGCCGGTGTGCGCGTGCAGCACGCGAGCCGTCCCGCCGCCGCCCCCGGCCACGTACAGCAGGCCGTCGCGGTCCAGCTTCAGGCCGATGGACGCGGTGCCTGCCGCGCCGGGGTGGACGGTCTCGTAGGCGCCGGTGCGCAGGTCCGTGCGCAGGACGGCGCCGTCGGCGCGGGAGCCCATGTACGCGTACGGCCTGTCGCCGATGGTGATGCCCTCGGGGAGGAAGCCGTCGGGGAGCGGGAACTCCGTCGGCCACCTGCCCTTCGTGCTCGCCCGTGCCGGGCCGGCCGCGGTGGCCACCGTGAGCGCGGCGGCCACGCCGCCGAGCACGGCGCGCCGGGACGGCTGGGGATGGTTCCGAGTCATGGATCGCGCCTCCGTGAGGGTGGGGCAGGAAGAGTCGGTGGGACTCGATGAAACCTCTCGTTCCGGCCGGGCTCGACCGCCTCGGCGAACTCGACAGGAACTCGACAGCGACCCGACGGGCCGCCCTCCCGGGGCGTGACCGTGCCCCACCGACCTCTCACCAGCCCGTCAGGGCGCGTCAGGCGCGGAAGGGACCCGTCACCTCGTACGTGATGCCGCCGGAGGAGCTGCCGCTCGTGCCGCGCTGGCTGGAGAAGTACAGGCGCCGCCCGTCGGGGGAGAACGCCGGTCCCGTGATCTCCGAGCCGGACTGGCCGTCGATCCGCAGGAACGGGGCGATCACGTCGTTGGGCGTGATCACGCAGATCTCCATGTTGCCGCCGTCCTCCGCGACGAACAGGTCGCCGGAGGAGCTGCCGGTGATGTTGTCGACGCCGGTGAGCGGGGCCGTGCCGGAGCTGACGAGGGAGTCGTCGTAGGCGAGTTCGTAGGTGTTGTTGGTCAGGTTGACCTGCCAGACGCGGTTGTCGCCCTTGGTGGTGAACCAGACCGTGTCGTCGGCGTAGTGGCAGCCCTCGCCGCCGTTGAAGGACTTCGAGCCGGACACCTGGGAGCGGGTGGCGGTCGGGGAGCCGTCCGGGTCGGGCACGTTCGCCCAGGTGAAGGAGCCGGACGTGGCGGAGCCCGCGACCATCACCTGGAGCGTGCCCGAGGACAGGTCGCCCCAGGTCGCCGGGACGAACCGGTAGAAGCGGCCGTTGGTCTCGTCCTCGGTCAGGTAGACCACCTTGCGGACGGGGTCGGCGGCCGCCGCCTCGTGCTTGAAGCGGCCCATGGCGTCACGGCGCACCGCCGCCTTCACGCCCCACGGGTCGGTCTCGAAGACGTAGCCGAGGGACACCTCCTCGCAGGACAGCCAGGTGTTCCACGGGGTCTTGCCGCCCGCGCAGTTGGTGCGGGTGCCGGAGAGGATGCGGTACGCCCCGGTGACCGCGCCCGTCGAGGAGAACTTGACCGCGCTCGCGCCGCCGGAGGGGTTGATCTCCGAGTTGGACACGTAGATCCAGCCGCTGCCGTCGGCGTAACAGGCGCCGCCGTCAGGGGCGTTGTGCCAGGTGTAGGACGTGCCGGAGACACGCTGTCCGGAACGGGCGATCACCCTGCTGGTGAAGCCGCTGGGGAGTCTGATGCCGTTGGCGTCGGGGGAACCGAGCGCACCGTAGGGGCCTGTGCCCGGCTGGGCGGGGGCCGCGTACGCGGCGCCGCGCCACAGGCTGCCGCCGAGCGCTGCCGTCGAGCCGCCGAGGACGGCCGCACGCAGGAGGTTACGACGTTCCACTGTCACTCCAAGAGGTGCCGTGACCGGCCCCGCCGCCGGTCGGCGGCGGGGTCGTGCGGTCAGGGACGCTAGGCGAGCGGGGTGGACACGCCGTGGACGGCCCGTGACGCGTCGGCGGCGTGCACACGGGCAGGCGGCGCGGCGCCCGTCCGCCCGGTCCTTCTTCAAGTGCCGTGTGTGCACGACCTGTTGACTTCCCGCTGTCGCGTTGGTTGGGTGGCTCATCCACTGAGTCACCGGGTCACCGAGGCGCACCACGGAGGAACCGCATGGAGGCACTGCCCCGCGACACCGTCGTCGACGTCCTGGAAGGGCGGTTGCGCGAGGACATCCTCGCCGGGCGGCACCCGGTCGGCAGCTATCTGCCACCGGAACGCCGGCTCGCCGACGGCTACGGCGTCAACCGCACCACCCTCAAGCACGCCTTCGGCCGGCTCGTCCAGGCGGGCCTGCTGGAGACCAAGCACGGAGTGGGCACCCGGGTACGGGACTTCGCGCGCCTCGGCGGCGCCGACCTGCTGCCCATGCTGGTGCGGCACAGCCCGGACTGGGTGGGCGAGGTCTTCGAAGTGCGCCGCGCCGTCGGCGGGTTGATCGCCGGCCGGGCCGCGGCGCGGGCCACCGCGCGCGACCGCGCCGACCTGCGCGCCCTGCTCGGCGCCGTGCGCGAGGCCGACGGGGGCGCGGACGTCCAGCTCGCGGACATCGAGGTGCACCGGGCCCTGGCCCGCGCGACCGGCAACCGCGTCTACGTCCTGCTGACCAACACCCTCTTCAACGCCTATCTGCCGGTGCGCGCCGCCCTGGTGGGGCCCTTCACCGACCCGGAGGCCGCCCACGCGCGGCTCGCACCGGTGGTGGACGCCGTGATGGCCGGTGACGAGGACGGCGCGCGGCAGGCGGCCGAGGCCTATCTCACCGCGACCGAGCGGATCATGCTGGAGGGACTCGCGTGACGGCCGGGACGGACACCCCCGCCGGGCCGGGCGCCGGCGCGCGGCGGACACCGGGGACACGGGGCACGGCGTTCCGCGAGACGATGCTCGGCACGGTCCGGCTCGACGGCGAGGACCGCACCCGCCGGATCCGCCTGGACCTGCGCGTGACGGCGGACCGGGTGCTGCGGCTCCTCGCCACGACCCGGGCGGCCGCCACCGGACGCCTGCGGATCGCGGGCCTCGCCGACGACCCCGGGACCCGGGGCGAGCTGGAGATCTCCCCCCTCGCCAGGCGCCGGATCCGCTACCGCCTGAGCTTCACCGCCGACGGCCGCCACCTCACCCTCGACGGCTGGAAGTCGCTGACCCCGCGCCACCCGCTCACCTCGATGACCGTGCTGCCGTTCACCCTGTACGAGAACGGGACGCGGGCGGGCACCGGCACCCTGCGGTTCCCCCTCACCACCGGCCTCGCGCCGTTCCTCGCGAGCTTCCGCTTCCCCCGCCGTCAGGACGCGCACGCGCTCATGGCGCCCCGCTGGAACGGAGAGCCCGGACGCACCGAGGTCTGGTACACCACCCTCACCGACCCGGCCACCGGCACCGGAGTCTGGCTCCACCACGAACTCACCGCGCCCGCCGACGGATCCCCGCCGTACGCGCACGGCTGGGCCGCCGCCTTTCCCGCGCGGGGACCCGTGCGGCACGCCCGCTTCGGCCCGGCGCCGTGGGACCGGCCCGGCGACGGATTCGCGGCGGCGGGCGTCGCGGCCGGCCCCGGCCGGCTCACCGGAGCGGCGGACACCTTCCACTGGGACCTCACCGAACGGGCCGCCGACGAGCCGCTGTTCACCTTCCCCCGCTGGTCATGGCGCCGCCCTCTGCTCCCCGCCGCCCAGATCCTGCCCGCCGCGCGCGCCGCCTACGACGGGACCTTCACCTACGAGGGCACCACCCTGACCCTCGACGGCGCCCCCGGCGGCTCGGCCCGCATCTACGGGCACGGCAACGCCCGCCGCTGGGCCTGGCTGCACGCCGACCTCGGCGACGGAGACGTCCTGGAGGTGGTCGCCGCGGTGTCCATGCGGCCCGTGCTGCGCCGGCTGCCCCCGCTGGTGTTCCTGCGGCTGCGCCGCGGCGGCGAGACCTGGCCGCGGCGTGCGGAGCGCGGCGCGATCGGCTGGGCGGGCCTCGGCCGGTTCCGCGCCGACGTCGCACTGCCCACCTGGACCGTGACCGGCCGCGCGGGACTGCGCCGCATCCGGGTCCAGGTCACCCAGCCCGCGGAGCGCACCCTCGCCCTCGACTACACCGACCCGGACGGCACCCCCGCACTGTGCCGCAACAGCGAACGCGCCGACGCCCACGTCCTGCTGGAGCGCAAGTGGTGGCCCGGGGGCTGGCGCACCGAGGCCGAGTGGCACCTGGACGGCACGGCCCACGCGGAGGTGGGCACCCGATGAGCCTGACCGGATTCGTGGCCGCGCTGCTCGCCGACGACGGCACCGAGCCCTGGCCCGCCCGGGTGCCCGCCCGCCTCGACCGCGTCCTCGACGCGATGCCGCTGCCCGCCCGCTCCGGCGTACGGGCCGCCGCGCTCGCCGTCGACGCCTACGCCGTGGCCCGCACGGGACGCGGACTCGCCCGCCTCACCCCCGCCGAGCGGGAGTCGGTCCTCGCGGGCCTGGGCGGGCACCGTGCGCTGCTCCCGCTCCTGGACGTGCTCAAGGTGCCCGTCCTGCTGGCGGCCGGTACCGAACGCCTGCTCCAGGACGGGGCGAAGCCCGTCGCGCCGGCGCCCCCCGACCCCCCGCTCGACTGCACGCCCGCCGGTGCCTGGCCCGCCCGCTCCACCGCGGACGCCGTAGTCGTAGGCTCCGGCGCGGGCGGCGCCGTCGCGGCCCGCACCCTGGCCCGCGCCGGACTCGACGTCGTCGTACTGGAGGAGGGGCACCACCACTCCACCGCCTCGTTCGGCGGACGGGCCCCGCTGGACCGGTTCGCCGAGCTGTACCGCGACGGCGGCGCCACCGTCGCCCTCGGTGACCCGCCGCTGCTGCTGCCCGTCGGCCGGGCGGTCGGCGGCACCACCGTGGTCAACTCCGGCACCTGCTACCGCACCCCCGGCCACGTAGTGGCCCGCTGGCGCGACGACTTCGGCTTCGCGCTCGCCGAGCGCCTCGGGCCCTGCCTCGACGAGGCCGAACGCACCCTGCGCGTCGCCCGTCAGCCCCTCGACGTGCTCGGCACCAACGGGCGGCTCGCGCTGGCCGGTGCCGAGAGGCTCGGCTGGCGGGCCGCGCCGCTGCGGCGCAACGCGCCCGGCTGCAAGGGGTCCTGCCAGTGCGTGGTGGGCTGTCCCACCGGGGCCAAGCAGAGCGTCCAGCTCTCCGTCCTGCCCGACGCCTGTGCCGCCGGGGCACGCATCGTGACCGGCGCCCGGGTACGCCGGGTCCTCGTGGACGGCGACCGGCCCGGCGGGCCGCGTGCGGCGGGCGTGCGGGTGCGACGGGACGGCGGCGGGGAGTTCGAGATCCTGGCGCCGCTCGTGGTGGTGGCCGCCGGCGCCCTCCAGTCGCCGCCGCTGCTGCGGCGCTCCGGCCTCGGCGGCCACCCACGGCTCGGCCGCAACCTCAGCGTCCACCCGGCCACCAGCGTCGCCGGGCGGTTCGCCGAGCCGGTCCTCGCCTGGGAGGGCGTACTGCAGAGCGCCGGCGTCGAGGAGCACCACGGCGAGGGCATCCTGATCGAGGCCACGGCCACCCCGCCGGGCATGGGGTCCTTCGTCCTGCCGGGCCTGGGCAGGCGGTTGCGCGGTGAGCTGGCCGACGCGGGGCACCTCGCCACGCTCGGCGCGATGATCGCCGACCGCCCCTCCGGCCGGGTCATGGGCCGCGAGCGCACGCTGCTCCGCTACGACCTGGACCCCCGTGACGCGGGCCGGCTGACCCGGGCCGTGCGCGCCATGGGCGAGCTGCTGCTCGCCGCGGGCGCGCGCGAGGTCCTCACCGGCATCCCCGCCGCTCCGCGCGCCCGCACCCTCGCCGAACTGGACGCCGTCCTCGCCCGGGTGAGCGCGCGCAGCCTGCATCTGTCGGCCTACCACCCCACCGGCACGGTGGCCGCGGGCGCCGACGCGCGGCGGGCCCCGGCCGACCCGGTGGGACGGCTCCGGGGCGTGACGGGAGTGCTGATCACCGACGCGTCCGTGCTGCCGAGCTGCCCCGAGGTGAACCCGCAGCTGAGCATCATGGCCGCCGCCCTTGCGGTCACCGAGGCGTGGCTGGAGCGGTGAGGCGGCGGGCGGGAGCGGCCCCGCCCCCTGCGCTCAGGCCGCGCGCACCTCGTACGTGCGCACCTGTACGGTCTCGTCGTCCAGGCACTGCCCCGACAGCAGGTCGAAGCGCTGCTTGAGCAGAGGGGAGGCGACGAACGGGCGCCCCTGGTGGGTGCCGGTCAGGCCGCGGGAGAGGACCGCCGCGCCGGTGAACGGATCGCGGTTGCCGAGGGCGTACAGGCCGCCCGCCCGGTCGCGGAAGACGGCGGCCTGGTCCCCGTCCGGCAGCAGCGCCGCCACTCCCCGGCCGGGCAGGAGCCGGCGCAGGTCGCAGACCGCGAACCAGCCGTCGGCCAGCTGGAGCTGGATCACGAGGTCGGTCGTCTCGGGTGCCAGGGTCATCGCTGAGCGGTTCCTTCCAGGACGTCTGCCGCACGGGGCAGGCCGATCGACAACAGCGGCAGGTCGGGCTTGATCTGGTCGCGTTCGGGAACGAAGGCGACGACCGGGTCGGGGGTGTCGGGCGCGTTCACGAAGGAGACGAAGCGGGCCAGCTTCTCGGGATCGGCGATGGTCTCGGCCCACTCGTCGCGGTAGTGCGCGACGTGCGCCGCCATCAGGCGCTCCAGTTCCTCGCAGATGCCCAGGGAGTCCTCGACCACCACCTCCCGCACGTGGCCGAGGCCGCCGGGGACGCGCTCCAGCCATGTCGAGGTGCGCTCCAGGCGGTCCGCCGTGCGGATGTAGAACATCAGGAAGCGGTCGATCAGGCGGATCAGCTCGGCGTCCGACAGGTCCTGCGCCAGCAGGTCCGCGTGGCGCGGCGTCGCCCCGCCGTTGCCGCCGACGTAGAGGTTCCAGCCGTTCGACGTGGCGATCACGCCGAAGTCCTTCGACTGGGCCTCGGCGCACTCCCGGGCGCAGCCCGAGACCGCCGACTTGAGCTTGTGCGGGGAGCGCAGGCCCCGGTAGCGCAGCTCCAGGTCGATCGCCATCCGGACCGAGTCCTGCACGCCGTAGCGGCACCAGGTCTGCCCCACGCAGGACTTCACCGTGCGCAGCGACTTACCGTACGCGTGGCCCGACTCGAAGCCCGCGTCCACCAGGCGTGTCCAGATCAGCGGCAGCTGCTCGACGCGCGCGCCGAACATGTCGATGCGCTGGCCGCCGGTGATCTTGGTGTAGAGCCCGAAGTCCCGGGCGATCTCCCCGATGACGATCAGCTTCTCCGGGGCGATCTCACCGCCGGGGATCCGGGGCACGACGGAGTACGAGCCGTTCCGCTGGAGGTTGGCGAGGAAGTGGTCGTTGGTGTCCTGAAGGGCCGCCTGCTCGCCGTCCAGGACATGGCCGCTCGCGCCGATCGCCGGGGCGAGCGAGGCGATGATCGAGGCGACCGCGGGCTTGCAGACCTCGCAGCCGTCGCCACCCCGGGCGCCCTGCCTGCCGTGGCGGTCGAGGAGGTCCTGGTACGACGTGACGCGCAGCGCGAGCACGATCTCGTACAGCTCCTCGCGGGTCTGCGCGAAGCAGCCGCACAGCCCCTTGTCGACCTCGACGCCGCTCGCCTCCAGCTCGGCGGTGACCAGCTGGCCGAGCACCTTGACGCAACTGCCGCAACCTGTCCCGGCCTTGGTGCACTTCTTCACCTCGGGGACCGTCACGCACCGGTGGTCCGTCACCGCGCCCCGCACGGCGCCCTTGGTGACGTTGTGGCAGGAGCAGATCACCGCGTCGTCGGGGAGCGCGGACGGGCCGAGCTGGGCACCGCCGCCGGAACCGGCCGGCAGCACCAGGGACTCGGGGGCGACGGGCGGGACGGAGCCGGTGAGGGCGCGCAGGGTGCCGTACGCCTCCGCGTCACCCACGAGGACACCGCCGAGCAGCGTGCCGTCGCGGCCGATGACGAGCTTCTTGTACAGGCCGCTGCGGGAGTCGGAGTAGACGACGTCGAGACAGTCGGCCGTGGTGCCGTGCGCGTCGCCGAAGGAGGCCACGTCCACGCCGAGCAGCTTGAGCTTGGTGGAGAGGTCGGCGCCGACGAAGGACGCCTCGTCGGCGGCGATCGTCGCCGCCGCCGTCGCGGCCTGCTCGTACCCCGGGGCGACCAGGCCGTACACCCGGCCGTCCACCGCCTGGGCGCACTCGCCGATCGCGAACACGCGCGGGTCGCTGACCGTCCGGCACCGCTCGTCGACGGTGATGCCGCCGCGCTCGCCGACCGCCAGCCCGCAGTCGCGCGCCAGCTGGTCGCGGGGACGGACGCCGGCGCTGAACACCACCAGGTCGACGGCGAGTTCACCGCCGTCGGAGAGCCTCATGCCGCTGACGCGGCCCGCGGCGTCCGTGACGATCTCCTGCGTGCCCGTGCCGGTGTGGACGCTCAGCCCCATGCCCTCGACGGTGCGCAGCAGCGCCGCGCCGCCGCCGTCGTCGACCTGCACCGGCATCAGGCGCGGGGCGAACTCCACGATGTGGGTGGACAGGCCGAGGCCCTTGAGGGCGCCCGCCGCCTCCAGGCCGAGCAGGCCGCCGCCGACCACCGCGCCCACCCGGGCCCCCTCCGCGGCGCGGGCCTCGATGGCGAGCAGGTCCTCGATCGTGCGGTACACGAAGCAGCCGTCCGCGTCCTTGCCGGGGACCGGTGGGACGAAGGGGTAGGAGCCGGTGGCGAGGACCAGGACGTCGTAGGCGACGACCTCGCCGGAGCGCGCCGTGACCGTGCGGGCCGCCCGGTCGATCCGCTCCGCCGGGTCACCGAGGCGCAGGTCGATGCCGTGCTCGGCGAGGAACGCCTCGTCGGTCAGGGAGAGGTCCTCGGGGGTGCGGCCGGAGAAGTACGAGGTGAGCTGGACGCGGTCGTAGGCGGGACGCGGCTCCTCGCAGAGCACGACCACGCGGTGCGTCCTGGTCAGGCCGCGCTCGGCGAGCGCTTCGAGGAAGCGCTGGCCGACCATGCCATGGCCGACGAGCACGATCGTGGGGGTGTCTGCGGACATTCAGGAGCCTCCGTCGTGGGTGAGCAGGTGGAGCAGGGGGCCGTCGGCGGGGAGCGGCTCCGCCCCCTCCCAGGCGCGGGCGAGGGCGCCGACGGTGCCGAGCTCGCCGACGAGCACCCCGCCGACCAGCCGGTCGTCGCGGACGACGACCTTCCGGTAGGTGCCCCGGGTGGCGTCGGCGAGCTGCACGACGTCGTCCCCCGGGCGGGGCTGGGTCTCGCCGAACGCGGCGAGGTCGAAGGGGGCCAGGCCCGCGGGGGCCCGGCCGGCGAGGGTGAGGCGGGTGAGGGCGCGGGTGCCGGTGTAGCGCGCGGTGGTGCTGCCGGACAGCAGGGCGGCGAGGGTGTCGGCCTGGTCGAGCGCGGGGGCGGCGAGGCCGTAGAGGGTGCCGTCGTGCTGGGCGCAGTCGCCGATCGCGTGGATGTGCGGGTCGGAGGTGCGCAACTCGTCGTCGACGAGGACGCCCTCGCCGACGGTGAGCCCCGCCGTCCGGGCCAGCCCCACACGGGGGCGGACACCGCAGGCCAGGACCAGCAGGTCGGCGTCGAGGGTGTAGCCGTCGGCCAGCTCGACGGAGCGGACGGCACCGGCGACGACCCGCACGCCGCGCACCCGGCACTCGGTGTGCACCTCGACGCCGAGATCCCTCAGATGGCGTCCGACCAGCCGGGAGGCGGCCGGGTCGAGCTGCCGCTCCATGAGCCGCTCGGCCTGCTGGGCGAGCACGACCTGCGCCCCGCGCACCGCGAGCGCCCGGGCGGCGGAGACCCCGAGCAGCCCGCCGCCGATGACGACGGCGCGCGCCGAGGGGCGGACCGCCTTGGACAGGCCCAGGCAGTCGTCCATGGTGCGGAACGCGTGGACGCCCTCGGGCAGCTCCCGGCCGCCGGGGGTGAACAGGCCGCGTAGCGGCGGCAGCACCGGGTTCGAGCCGGTGGCCAGCACCAGCGTGCCGTAGGGAACCACCGAGCCGTCCGCGCAGCGCACGGTCCGCGCCTCGCGGTCGATGCCGGTCACCCGTGCGCGCAGCGGCTCCGCCGGGGCGGTGAGGCCCGGCAGGGCGATCACGTCCGGCTCGTAGCGGCCGGCGAGCACCTCGGCGAGCAGGACCCGGTTGTACGGGCGGTGCTCCTCCTCGCCGACGAGCAGCGCGGGCGTGCCGAGCTCACCGAGCCGCCGGGCGAGCCGTGCACCCGCGAGGCCGGAGCCGATCACCACCACACGCGTATCCGAGGTCATGCCTCGCAGCGTGCGGGGCGGGTGTTACCCGGCGGCATCACCTCTGTTTCCCACCGGGAACGCTGCCCTCAGCGGGGGCGGGGCCCGGCTGTGAGGGCCCCGCCGGTGGGGCGGGAGCCCCGGGATAGGGTCGCGATCATGCCCGACATACCCCTTGCCATGGTCGCCGCCCTGTGCCTGGCCGCCCTCGCGGCCGGCTGGATCGACGCCGTGGTCGGCGGGGGAGGCCTGGTGCTCCTGCCCGTCCTGCTGCTGGGGCTCCCCGCCGGCACCCCGGCCGCGTACGCGCTCGGCACCAACAAGGCCGTCGCCATCGTCGGCACGACCGGGGCCGCCGTGACGTACGCCCGCAAGGCCCGCGTGGACGTCCCGATGGCGATCCGTATCGGCCTGGCCGCGCTCGCGGGCTCCTGCGGCGGGGCCTTCTTCGCGGCCGGGATGAGCACGGAGGTGCTCAAGCCGCTGATCATGGTGGTGCTGCTCGCCGTGGCCGCCTTCGTGATCCTCAAGCCCGCCTTCGGCACCGCCCCGGCGCCGGGCCCGGTCACCCGGCGCCGCGTCCTCGCCGCGATCGGCCTCGCGGGCCTGGGCATCGGCTTCTACGACGGCCTGGTCGGCCCCGGGACCGGTACCTTCCTGGTCCTGGCCCTGACCGCCGTGCTCCACCTCGACCTGGTCACCGCCTCCGCCACGGCGAAGATCGTCAACTGCTGCACCAACGCCGGCGCCCTGGCGACCTTCGCCTGGCAGGGCACCGTGCTGTGGCAGCTGGCCGCGGTGATGGCCGTGTTCAACCTCGCGGGCGGCACCCTGGGCGCGCGCACCGCGCTGAAGAAGGGCAGCGGATTCGTCCGGGTGGTGCTGCTGACGGTGGTGTTCGCCCTGGTGGCGAACCTGGCCTACGAACAGTGGCTGGCCTAGGGCTTGTCGGACAGGCCCTGCGCGTCGCCGGTGAGTAGTAGTTCGATCACCCCCGTGGTGTCCTCGGCGCCGTGACCGGCGGCCAGCCGGCGCTCCATGAGTCCCATGAACGGCGTGAGCAGCTCCGTGCTGACGCCCTGCTCCTCGGCGGTGCGCAGCAGCGTGGCGTTGGCGGCCACCTGCATGGCGAGGCCGGACACCACGTCCTTGGTGTAGTCGCCGCCCGCCAGCCTGTCGGCGGTGTCCAGCGCGGCCGGCGCCATCGCGGTCAGCCAGGACACGAGCAGCGGGGCGAACTCGCGCGGCGCGATGTCCTCCCCGCGGATCAGCGCGAAGGCGTGGGTGATGCCCGCGAACATGCCGTCCATCGCGCTGAGCAGCGCCACGTCGTGCAGCGCGGCGAAGCCCGGGTCCGGGCCGACGTAGCGGACGCCGGCCGGGACCGCCAGGGTGTCGCGGTGCTCCTCGAACAGCCCGGACGAGCCGCTGTACAGCACGTAGGCCCCGGACGCCGGGTCGCCGACCATCGGCGGAACGGCCATGACACCCGCGTCCAGGAACCGGGCGCCGCGCTCCGTCGCCCAGGCGGCGCGGGCGCGGCCCTGGCCCGGCGTGCCGGTGGTGAGGTCGACGAGGTCGCGGCCGGACAGCTCGGCGCCCGCCAGGACCTCGCCGACCGAGGCGTCGTCCAGCAGACAGGCGATCACCAGCTTGTTCGCGGCCACCGCGGCGGCCGCGCTGCCGGCGACGGCGGCGCCCTCGGCGGCGAGGGGCTCGGCGCGGGCGGGGGTACGGTTCCAGACGGTGACGGGGTGGCCGGCGGCGAGCCACGCGCGGGCGAGGGCGGTGCCCATGGCGCCCGTGCCGAGGAGGGTGAGCGGGGTCGGGGAAGAGGTGTCTTCGGTCATGGCGTTCAGCCTCGGTGAGGGGAAACGGCCTGCTCAAGTACGTACTTGCGAGTGGGTGGTTACCTGGGGGGAAGCGTGCAGGCAGCGGGAGGACGGGGTGGAGCGGACATGACGGTGGGACGACGGCCGGGCGCGTACGTGTGCGGGATCGACGCGGCGATGGATGTGATCGGCGGGAAGTGGAAGGTGCTCGTCCTGTGGGCGCTGCACGTGCGGCCGCACCGCTTCGGCGAGCTGCGCCGGGAACTGCCCGGGGTGACGGAGAAGGTGCTCGCGGCGCAGCTGCGGGAGCTGGAGGCGGACGGGATCGTGCACCGCGAGGTGTACGAGGAGGTGCCGCCGAGGGTGGAGTACTCGCTGACCCCCCGGGGTGCGGCCCTCAACGAGGCGCTGGAGCCGCTCGGCGCGTGGGGGAGCGCCCATGTGCTCGCACGGTCCCCGGAAGGCGTCACGCGCTCCCCGTGAGATGGGCGAACACCACGACGTTGCCCTGGTAGCCGGTGCTGCGCGAGTAGCCGCCGCCGCAGGTGATCACCCGCAGCTCGGGACGGGCCGCCGCGCCGTACACCTTCTCGTCGGGGAAGTCCTTGGCGTCGTAGACCTCGATCGCGTCCACCAGGAACCGGGCGACGCTGCCGTCCCGGCGGTCCACCTCGATGGCGCTGCCGCGCTTGAGGGCGCCGAGGCGGAAGAAGACGGCGGGTCCCTCGGTGTTGTCGACGTGCCCGGCGACGATGGCGGTGCCGGTCTCCCCGGGCGTGGTGCCCGCCTCGTACCAGCCGGCGAGGTTCTTGTGCGCGGCGGGCGGCACGTCGAGGCTGCCCGCGCGGGTCAGGCCGAGGCCCATCAGGGGTGCGTCCACGCGGATCTCGGGGATCCGGATGCGGTCGGGCGGGGACGGCGGCAGTCCCGGCGCCGCCTGCTGCCGCAGGGCCGTGCCGACCCGCGCCTCGGCGGCCGACGGCTGCGGGGGCGCGTCGCCGCCGGTCAGCAACCACGCGCCGGCGCACAGGGCGAAGACGGTGACGCCGGCTATCGCGACGTCGCCGGTGTTGCCGTACCTGCCCATGTCGGCCTCCCAGCTCGACTGTTCCACCCGTTCCCCCTCCGGGCCGCGAGGGGCGTCGGACCCGGAGGGGGTGGGGACTTGCGGTACCGGCGGACGGACAGCGGAGGGTGTCCGTCAGATCCCGTCGCCTCTCGCCCGGCGATGCAGGAGCCAGGTACCGCCCGCGCCGGCGACGGCGAGAGCCGCCACGCCGGCCGCGGTCTGCACGGGGTCGGAGCCCAGAGCGCCGCCGACCCCCGTCTTCACAATTCCCTTCGGGTGCACATAACCCCGCGCCGACTCCATGACGACCACCAGGTCACCACGGACCTCCGGCCCACCCCCGGGGCACTTCGCGACGATCTCGTACGTCCCCGGCTGCGCGCTGGCGGGCACCCGGAACTGCCCGATCGCGTCGCCCTCGTGCGTGCTGGGCGCCAGCGTGAAGCGCCCGGCGCCCACCGCGCTGGCGTCGCCCTCGGCCGTGCCGTCCTTCCCGCAGGCCGTGGTGTTCACGGTGACGTCACCGCCGGGCACCGCGGTGGACGGGAAGACCTCCAGGCCCGCGCCGTCGGCGGCGTACACGGGCGCGTCGAGCGACCCCGCGGTGGCGACCGCGAGTGCCGTACCGATCAGCAGACGGGCGGTGCGTCGCATCGATGCTCCTCACGAGCGTCTCCGGCGGGCAACGGCCCGCGGCACCCCCATGTGCCGCCGTCGGTCGCCCCTGCACTTCCGAGGTAAAGGGCAGGACGGCGAGCCCGCTTGCTGAGGGGCCGTCAGATTTACGGTGAACGGGTGCCCCCGGCCCCCCGCGAGGTGCGCACTCCCGTGCGTTTCAGCAGGTCAAGGGCTCTCGGAAAGAAGGGCGGGGAAAAGTATCCGAAGGGGGCGAGAGGGAGGTGTGAACGGGTGACCCCGCCTCGGGGACACGGCGAGGCCGGCCGTCTCCGGGGTGAGTCGGGGCGACTCGGAGACGACCGGCCTCGGGGCGAGTGCGCTGCTCAGCCCACGTTCACCGCGCTCCAGGCCGCCCCCACGGCCGAGTGCTCCACGCTGTCCGCCCCGTACAGATCCGCCGCGGCCTTCAGGGTCGCGGTGCGCGCTCCGGCGTAGTCCGTCGACGAGGTCATGTACACCGTCAGCGCCCGGTACCAGATCGCTCCCAGCTTGGCCCGGCCGATGCCCTCGACCGCGGAGCCGTCGCAGGTGCGGGAGTCGTGGGCCGCGCCGTTGATCGCCTTGGCGCCGCTGCCCTCCGCCAGCAGGTACGCGAAGTGGTTGCCGATGCCGGAGGAGTAGTGGACGTCGAGGCCGGCGGCGGCGGAGCTCCAGCAGTCGGCCGAGAGGCCGTCGCGCGAGGGGCGGTCCATGTGGCGCAGCGCCTCCCGCCCGAAGCCCGCGCGCACGACCTTCTCGCCGATCAGCCAGTCGCCCTTGTCCGACGCGTTGCCCGCGTGGAACTCCACCAGGGTGCCGAAGATGTCGGAGGTGGACTCGTTCAGCCCCCCGGACTCGCCCGAGTACGTCAGCGCGGCGGTCTTGGAGGTCACGCCGTGCGCCATCTCGTGGCCCGTGATGTCGAGGGACACCAGCGGTCCCATGTTCGTGCCGTCACCGTCGCCGTAGGTCATGCAGAAGCAGGTGTCGTCCCAGAACGCGTTGTTGTACCGGGTGCCGTAGTGGACCCGGTTGTACGAGCCCTTGCCGTCGCCCGCGATGCCGTTGCGCCCGTGGACGTCGTGGAAGTAGTCCCAGGTGGTGTCGGTGCCGTACTGGGCGTCCACCGCCGCAGAGACCCGGTCCGTCGTCGTGCCGTCGCCCCACTGGTTGTCGGCGTCCGTGAAGACGGTCGAGGGGGCGCGCACGACGCAGATGGTGCCGAGGAGACACAGGTCGGAGCGGTTCGCGGCGTCACCGGTGTACGTGCCGCCCCGTGTCGGGTCCGTGAGCTGGTACGACGATCCCGTGGCCGTCGTCTCCAGCGGCACCGTCCCGCCGTACAGCGAACTCCCCTTGCCCTCCGCCGACTCCAGGGTGTCCCAGGCGTCGATCTGCGCGCCGCTGCGGGCGTCCGTCAGCACCGTGCGCGCGACCGGGTTGCCCCGGCCGTCCAGTGCGGCCGCTTCGGTCCGCCACGCCAGTCTCGGTGTGCCGTGCAGGGCGTCGACGACCAGTTCCGGCTTGGCCGTCAGCCGCTTCAGCGCCTCACCGAGACGCGTGGCGCGCAGGGAGTTGGCGGCGTGGTCGGCGGCCTTCGGAGCGGAGAGCAGGGGCGTGACCGACGGCAGGGACAGGGCGGCGCGGGTGGCCCGGCTCGCCCCGCGGTAGCTGCCGTCCGGGGCCAGATGGACGACGAAGTCGCCGCCGAGGACCGGGAGTCGTTCGTAGGTGCGGTCGTAGCGGACGTGCTGGGTGCCGTCCTGGTCGACGATCACGTCCCGGACCGTCGTGCCCTGGGCGGCGGTCAGGCCCAGGGCGTCGGCCTGTCGCGCGAGCGCCGCGGCCGCGTTCTCGACCGCCTGGTCCCGGGTGGGCCGCTCGGCCGCGCCCGCGGCGGTGGGGGAGAGGGCGGCGGCCAGCAGCGCGGCGGTGGCGGCGGTGACGGCGAGGCGGGAAGCTCGCGCGTGCCGTATTCGACTCATCGGTCTCCTCGGGAAGGCGCCGAAGTGGGGGGCGGCGCAGACGTTCACCGAGGTTTACGCGATCATGACTTGTCATGTCCATAGGCGTCCGGTGTGGGTGTGTGAGGGGTGAGAATCGTTTCTGTGACCCTCCCGTTCTTCGTCTACGGCACCCTCCGCCCCGGTGAGCCCCACCACGACACGTTCCTGCGCGGCCGCACCCGGACCGAGGAGGCGGCCCGCCTCACCGGCGCGGTGCTCTACGAAGGACCGGGCTATCCGTACGCCGTGGAGGAGTCCGGCGCGGTGGTGACCGGCGAACTGATCACGCCACTGCCGGACGCCTACGGCGAACTCCTCGCCGCGCTCGACCGGTTGGAGGAGTACGCGCCCGGAGACGCCCGCAACCTCTACGAGCGCGTCGCCCGCGACGTCGTCCGGGACACCGACGGCGCGACACTGCGGGCCTGGGTGTACGTCGCCGCCCCCGCGGTCGCCGCCCGGCTGCGGGCCGGGGGCGAGCGGATCGAGGGCGGGGACTGGCGGGCGCGCAGGTGAGCCCCGCGCGGCCTGCGCCGTGACCGTGCGGTCTACGCCGTGGCCGCCTCGCTCACCTGCGTCGCGGCCGCCGGCTCCGACCCGGCTTCCAGGGCTTCCCCGGATTCCGGGCCTACCGCGGCTTTCACGGTTGCCACGGCTTCCACGCGCACCGCGCACACCTTGAACTCCGGCATCCGCGAGACGGGGTCCAGCGCCGGGTTGGTGAGGGTGTTGGCGCGCCCCTCGCCGGGCCAGTGGAACGGCATGAAGACCGTGTCCGGGCGGATGGACGGCGTGATCCTCGCCGGTGCCACCGCCCGCCCCCGCCGGGACACGACCGCCACCGGGTCGCCCTCGGCCGCGCCCAGCCGCCGCGCCAGGTGCGGGTGCAGCTCGACGAAGGGTCCGGGCGCGGCGGCGTTCAGCTCGTCGACGCGGCGGGTCTGGGCGCCGGACTGGTACTGGGCCACCACCCGTCCGGTGGTCAGCACCACCGGGTACGCGTCGTCGGGTTCCTCGGCGGCGGCCCGGTGCGCGACGGACACGAAGCGGGCCAGGCCGTCCTCGGTGGCGAAGCGGTCGAGGAAGAGCCGGGGAGTACCGGGGTGCACGCCCACGGGCGCGCCGGGCCGGCGTCCGCCGGACGCGGGGGCCACCCCTGCCGCCCCCGGCGCGCGGACAGGTGCGGCCGGGTCCTCCACGTTCGCCGGGCACGGCCAGAACACCCCGTTCTCCTCGGCGAGACGGCGGTAGGTGATGCCGGAGTAGTCCGCGGGACCGCCCGCGCTCGCCCGGCGGAGTTCCTCGAAGACCTCCTCGGGGTCGGTCGGGAACCCCTTCTCGACGCCCAGCCGGGCGGCGAGTTCGTGCAGGACCTCCAGATCGCTGCGCACCCCCTCCGGCGGGGTGATCGCCCGCCGGCGCAGCAGCACCCGGCCCTCCAGGCTGGTCGTCGTGCCGCTCTCCTCCGCCCACTGCGTCACGGGCAGCACGACGTCGGCGAGGGCCGCCGTCTCCGACAGCACCACGTCGCACACGGCGAGGAGGTCGAGGGACCTGAGGCGCTCCTCCACGTGCGCGGCGCGCGGCGCGGACACCACCGGGTTGGAGCCCATCAGCAGCAGCGCCCTGACGTCGCCGCCGAGCGCGTCCAGCAGCTCGTACGCGCTGCGGCCGGGGCCCGGCAGGCTGTCGGGGTCGACGCCCCACACCCCGGCCACGTGCCGCCGCGCCGCCGGATCGGTCAGCTTGCGGTACCCGGGCAACTGGTCGGCCTTCTGCCCGTGTTCGCGTCCCCCCTGGCCGTTGCCCTGGCCGGTGAGGCAGCCGTACCCGGACAGCGGTCGGCCCGCCCGACCGGTCGCCAGGCAGAGGTTGATCCAGGCGCCCACCGTGTCCGTGCCCTTGGACTGCTGCTCCGGCCCGCGCGCGGTGAGCACCATCGCGGCCTCCGGCTCGCAGAACAACCGCACCGCTTCCCTCAGTTGCGGTACCGGCACGCCGGTCATCCGCTCGACGTACTCCGGCCAGTGCGCCATCGCCGCGGCCCGCGCGTCCTCCCAGCCGCTCGTGCGCTCCCGGATGAACTCCTCGTCGGTCCGCCCCTCGGCGACGACCAGGTGCAACAGGCCCGCGGCCAGCGCGAGATCGGTACCGGGCCGGGGCGCGAGGTGGAGGTCGGCCTGCTCGGCGGACCTGGTGCGGCGCGGGTCGACGACGATCAGCGTGCCGCCGTTGTCCCTCAGCTCGGTCAGGTATCGCAGCGCCGGCGGCATGGTCTCCGCGAGGTTCGAGCCGACCAGGATCACGCAGCCCGTCCTCGGGATGTCCTCCAGCGGGAACGGCAGCCCCCGGTCCAGCCCGAACGCCCTGGTCCCGGCCGCCGCGGCGGACGACATGCAGAACCGCCCGTTGTAGTCGATCTGCGAGGTGCCGAGCACGAGGCGGGCGAACTTGCCGAGCGAGTACGCCTTCTCGTTGGTCAGCCCGCCCCCGCCGAACACGCCCAGCGCGTCGGGTCCGTGCGCCGACCGGATCGAGGACAGCCCCTCGGCGATCCGGCCGAGCGCCTCGTCCCAGGTCGCGGGCGTCAGCACGCCGTTCTCGCGGACCAGCGGCGAGGTCAGCCGCACCCGCGATGACAGCACCGCGGGCGCCGTCCGGCCCTTGCCGCACAGCGCCCCCCGGTTCACCGGGAAGTCCGGACGCTCACCGACCTCGACGGTCCCGTCCGGGGCGGGCGTGAGAGTCATCCCGCACTGCAGGGCGCAGTACGGGCAGTGCGTGGGCGTCGCGGAGGGGTCCATGCGGGCCAGCGTGCGGGGCCGGTGTTACGTGCCGGGTCGGCTCCTTGTTACACGGGCGCGACGGTGATCTCCCCGCCGGGCCCGGTCCGCCGTGAGGTGCCGAGGTGGCTCAAAAGGGCGCAGGTCTGCGACCAATTCCGGTCAAGATTCAGTCGCCCCTTGTCACTCCTCCTCCGCGGCGAGTGCCCGTTCCACCCCCTGCTCGCGCGGCCCGAGGAACCGCGGATCCGGCTCCAGGACGACGTCCAGCGCGGCCTTGCCCGCCGCGAGGATCTCCCGGACGCCCCCGTAGTACCAGGTCGCGTCGTGCCGCTCGTCCACCCCGACGCCGTACGACGTGACCCCCGCCGCCTCGCACAACGCGACCGCGCGCCGGATGTGGAAACCCTGGCTGATCAGCACCGCCTCGTCGACCCCGAAGATCTTCCGGGCCCGCACGCAGGAGTCCCAGGTGTCGAAGCCCGCGTAGTCGCTGACGATCCGGGCGTCCGGGACGCCGTGCCGGGTGAGATAGCCGCGCATCGCGTCCGGCTCGTCGTAGTCCTCGCGGCTGTTGTCGCCGGTGACGAGGACCGCCCGCACCCGCCCCGCGCGATACAGCTCGGCGGCCGCGTCCAGACGGTGGGCGAGGTAGGGCGACGGCTCGCCGTTCCACAGGCCGGCGCCGAAGACGACCGCGACCTCGGTGCGGGGCGCGTCGGCGGTCGTGCGCAGCCGGTCGTCCGTGCTCACGTACATCCACGTCGACGGCAGCAGCGCGAGCACGCACCCCGCGAGCAGCGCCTGCACCAGTCGCCGCTGCCCGGTCCGGGTGCGCGGCAGACGCGGTCGGCGGATCTTCATGGGATGCCCTCCCGGTCGGCTCCGACACGTCGGCGACACATCGGTTCGACACGAAGAGACGCTCCGCGAGGCCCGAGAGTTCCGTGGCCGTCGTCACGTCCCTCGCCGAAACCCCAGGTCACCCCGCCTCACACCGCGCCGGTCCCGGACGGTGAACCCGACGAAAACACCCGTGACGCCCGCGCAACGGGGCGGCAACGTCGGGGCGCAACGATCGGTTCATGACCGCGTTGCTCCCGCTTCACGACGAGTCCGGCCAGGGCCCCGGGTCCCCGGCGCTGGTCCTGGTGGCCCACGGCAGCCGCGACCCGCGCACCCTCGCCACGGTCCACGCCCTGCTCGACCGCGTCCGCGAGCTGCGCCCCGGCCTGCGGGTGCGCCTCGGCCACATCGAGCTGAACGAGCCCCTGCTGCCCGACACCCTCGCCGCCCTCGGCGACGACGACGCGATCCTCGTACCTCTCCTGCTCAGCCGCGGCTACCACGTCAAGCAGGACATCCCCGAGATGGCCGCCGCCGCGCGGGCCCGCACCCGGGTGGCCGCGCCGCTCGGCCCGCACCGCCTCCTCGTGGAGACCCTGTGCGCCCGTCTCGCCGAGGCGGGCTGGCGCGGCCCCGTGACGGAGTCCGAACGCCGCTCGAGTGCCGTGGTGCTCGCCGCGGCCGGCTCCCGCGACCCCGACGCCGCGACCGACACCGGCCGCACCGCGCGGCTCCTCGCCGCGCGCCTCGGCGTCCCGGTCCTTGCGGCCTACGCCTCGGCCACCTCCCCCACGGTGGCGCAGGCGCTGCGCGCCCTCAGGGCGCAGGGCCGTCAGCGCACGGCCCTGGCCTCGTACTTCACGGCGCCGGGCCGCTTCGCGCGCGAGTGCGCGCAGGCGGCGCCGGGCATCACCGCGGCCCCCTTGGGAGCCCACCCCTTGATGGCCCACCTCGTACTCACCCGCTACGACGAGGCAAACTCCCCCACCCGCCCCCTCCTCCACCAACCGGCGCCCGCCTGACGTCCTCAGGGGCGCGGGGAACTGCGCGACAAGCCACGATCCACCCGCACCCGCCCCAGCACCCCCGCGGCCCTCCGACAACCGGCGCCCGCCTGACGTCCTCAGAGGCGCGGGGAACTGCGCGACAAGCCACGATCCACCCGCACCCGCCCCAGCACCCCCGCGGCCTCCGACAACCGGCGCCCGCCTGACGTCCCCAGGGGCGCGGGGAACTGCGCGACAAGCCACGAACCACCCGCACCCGCCCCCGCACCCCTGCGGCCCTCCGACAGCCGGCGCCCGCCTGACGCCCCCAGGGGCGCGGGGAACTGCGCGACAAGCCACGATCCACCCGCACCCGCCCCAGCACCCCGCGACCCGCGGCCCTCCGACAACCGGCGCCCGCCTGACGCCCCCAGGGGCGCGGGGAACTGCGCGACAAGCCACGATCCACCCGCACCCGCCCCAACACACCACAACCCGGCAGACGCGTACGCGTTTGTCACCCCCTGCACTTACTGTCGAGTCATGGAAGGCACCGCACAGCAGCCGCACGAGAACCACATCCCTCCCCCCGGCTACGACCCGACGTCGGTCGAACGCTGGGCCCCCGAGCCCGACAAACGCCCCGGCCGCACAGCCTTCCAGCGCGACCGCGCCCGCATCCTGCACTCCGCCGCCCTGCGCAGGCTCGCCGGCAAGACCCAGGTGGTGACCCCCGGAGGGACCGGCGCGGCCTGGGACCCCAGCCCCCGCACCCGCCTGACCCACTCCCTGGAATGCGCCCAGGTGGGCCGCGAACTCGGCGCGGCCCTCGGCTGCGACCCCGACCTGGTCGAGGCCGCCTGCCTCTCCCACGACCTCGGTCACCCGCCCTTCGGCCACAACGGCGAACAGGCACTCAACGAATTCGCCGAGGACTGCGGCGGTTTCGAGGGCAACGCCCAGTCCCTCAGGCTCCTGACCCGCATCGAGCCCAAGCGCTTCACCCCGGACGGCTCCGTGGGCCTCAACCTCACCCGCGCCGCCCTCGACGCCGCCACCAAGTACCCCTGGCCGCGCGGCGCCCACCCCACCGACCCGGCCTCCCCGAAGTTCGGTGTGTACGAGGACGACCGCCCGGTCTTCGACTGGGCCCGCAAGGACGCCCCCGGCACCCGCATCTGCTTCGAGGCCCAGGTCATGGACTGGTCGGACGACGTGGCGTACTCGGTGCACGACGTCGAGGACGGCCTGCACGCCGGCCACATCGACCCCAACTGCCTGCACGCGGAGCCGGAACGGCGGGCGGTGTTCGAGGTCGCCGTCGGCCGGTACGTCCCGGCGGACACCGACCCGGCCGAGCTCGCCGCCGCCCTCGACCGGCTCCTCGACGAGGAGTGGTGGCCGCACGGCTACGACGGCACGGCCCAGGCGCAGGCCCGCCTCAAGGACGCGACCAGCCAGCTCATCGGCCGCTTCTGCCTGGCCGCCGAGACCGCCACCCGCGGAGCGTACGGCGCCGGCCGGCTCACCCGGTACGTCGCCGAACTGGTCGTCCCCCGCGAGACCCGGATGGAGTGCGCGGTGCTGAAGGCGGTCGCCGACCGGTACGTCATGCAGCGTGCCGAACAGGCCCGGCTGCGCGCCGATCAGCGGGTCGTCGTCGCCGAACTGGCGGAGGCGCTCACCGCCCGCGCCCCGGACGGACTGGACCCGCAGTTCCGCGCGTTGTTCGACCATGCGCCCGACGACCGCGCCCGCAAACGGGTGATCGTCGATCAGATCGCGTCCCTGACGGACGCCTCGGCGCGCTCGCTCCACGTGCGGCTGACGGCGCACCTGTGAGACCGGCGCTCCACGGGGCCCCCACCAGGCGCCGAAGGTGACCCTGCGTGGCCTGATCGGGGCACCCCCTCTTCCCGCATCACGCTGCGTGCGGGACGCTCGCATATGACCGCACGTTGAACTCGCACGGGGCGGCACGATTAAGAGGAGGCATCAAGTGGTCGACGCGGATCAGACGTTCGTCATCGTCGGAGGAGGGCTCGCCGGTGCGAAGGCGGCCGAGACGCTGCGGGCGGAGGGCTTCAGCGGCCGGGTGATACTGATCTGCGACGAACGCGACCACCCGTACGAGCGCCCGGCCCTCTCGAAGGGCTATCTGCTCGGCAAGGAGGAGCGCGACAGCGTCTTCGTGCACGAGCCCGCCTGGTACGCGCAGAACGACGTCGAACTGCACCTCGGCCAGACCGTCGACGCCATCGACCGCACGGCGAAGACGGTCCGCTTCGGCGAGGACGGCACCGTCGTCCGCTACGACAGGCTGCTGCTGGCCACCGGTTCCGAGCCCCGCCGCCTGGACGTCCCCGGCACCGACCTGGCCGGCGTGCACCATCTGCGCCGCCTCGCGCACTCCGAGCGGCTGCGCGGCGTCCTGCAGTCGCTGGGCAGGGACAACGGCCATCTGGTCGTCGCCGGCGCGGGCTGGATCGGCCTGGAGGTCGCGGCGGCGGCCCGGGAGTACGGCGCGGAGGTCACGGTCGTCGAGCCGGAGCCGACCCCGCTGCACGGTGTGCTCGGCCCGGAGCTGGGCGCCCTCTTCGCCGAGCTGCACCAGGACCACGGTGTCCGGTTCCGTTTCGGGGTCCGGCTGACCGAGATCGTCGGCCAGGACGGCATGGTGCTGGCCGCCCGCACGGACGACGGCGAGGAGCACCCCGCGCACGACGTGCTGGCCGCGATCGGCGCCGCCCCCCGGACCGGGCTGGCCGAGGCGGCGGGCCTGGAGATCGCGGACCGGGCGCACGGCGGGGGCGTCGTGGTCGACGAGCGGCTGCGCACCTCCGACCCCGACATCTTCGCCACCGGCGACGTCGCCGCCTTCCCGCACGCCCTCTTCGACACCCGCATCCGCGTCGAGCACTGGGCGAACGCGCTGAACGGCGGCCCGGCCGCGGCAAGGGCGATGCTGGGCCGGCCGGTCAGGTACGACCGGGTGCCCTACTTCTTCTCCGACCAGTACGACCTGGGCATGGAGTACTCCGGGTGGGCGCCGCCGGGGACGTACGACCAGGTGGTGATCCGCGGGGACGCGGGCAAGCGGGAGTTCATCGCGTTCTGGCTGGCCGAGGGCCGGGTGCTGGCCGGGATGAACGTGAACGTGTGGGACGTCACAGAGCCCATCCAGAACCTGATCCGCTCGCAGGCGCCCCTGGACGCCGACGCCCTGGCCGACCCGCACGTCCCGCTGGACAGTCTGCTCCCGTAGCCGACGGGACTGTCGTTCCGTCCCCGTAGAATCACCTCGTGGCAGGACGGATCAATGACGAGGACGTGAAGGCGGTACGGGACGCGGTCCCGATCGACGCCGTCGTGTCCGAGTACCTCCAGCTGCGGAACGCGGGCGGCGGCAACCTCAAGGGGCTGTGCCCCTTCCACGACGAGAAGTCGCCGTCCTTCCAGGTCAGCCCCAGCAAGGGACTCTTCCACTGCTTCGGCTGCCAGGAGGGCGGCGACACCATCACGTTCGTGATGAAGGTCGACCACCTCTCCTTCTCGGAGGCCGTGGAGCGCCTCGCCGCCCAGGCCGGCATCACCCTGCGCTACGAGGAGGGCGGCTACAACCCCGCCCATCAGCGCGGCGAGCGCATCCGCCTGGTCGAGGCCCACAAGATCGCCGCCGAGTGGTACGCGGAGCAGCTCGCCACCGGCCCGGAGGCGGAGACCGGCCGGGTCTTCCTCGCCGACCGCGGCTTCGACCAGTCGGCGGCCCTCCACTTCGGCGTGGGCTACAGCCCCCAGGGCTGGGACCACCTCACGCGTCATCTCCGCGGCAAGGGCTTCACCGACAAGGAGCTGCTGCTCTCCGGTCTCTCCCAGGAGGGCCGCCGCGGCCCCATCGACCGCTTCCGCGGCCGGCTGATGTGGCCGATCCGGGACATCGGCGGCGAGGTCGTCGGCTTCGGCGCCCGCAAGCTCTACGAGACGGACAACGGCCCGAAGTACCTCAACACGCCCGAAACGGCGATCTACAAGAAGTCCCAGGTCCTCTACGGCATCGACCTGGCCAAGAAGGAGATCGCCAAGACCAGCCGCGCGGTGGTGGTCGAGGGCTACACGGACGTCATGGCCTGCCACCTCGCCGGTGTGACCACCGCCATCGCCACCTGCGGCACGGCGTTCGGCGGCGACCACATCAAGATCCTCCGCCGCCTCCTCATGGACAACGGCTCGGCCCGCGTGATCTTCACCTTCGACGGCGACGCGGCCGGCCAGAAGGCGGCGCTGCGCGCCTTCGAGGACGACCAGAAGTTCGCCGCCGAGACCTACATCGCGATCGCGCCGGACGGCATGGACCCCTGCGACCTGCGGCTCGCCAAGGGCGACGACGCGGTGTCCGACCTGGTCGAACCCCGCACGCCGCTCTTCGAGTTCGCCCTGCGCCAGATCGTCGTCCGCTACGACCTCGACACCCCGGCCGGCCGGGCCGCCGCTCTCGACGAGGCCGCCCCGATCGTCGCCCGGATCAAGAACAGCGGCGCCCAGCACGAGGTCGCCGTCCAGCTCGCCGGCATGCTCGGCATCCTGGACACCCAGTTCGTGGTCAAGCGCGTGGCGCAACTGGCCCGCTGGGCCCGGGACCGCGGCGGCAAGGGCCCGGCGCCGACGCGCCCGCAGCAGCCGTACGACGCCGCCCCCGCGCCCCGGACGTCGGGCCCGGCCCTGACGCTGCGCAACCCGGTGTACGCCACCGAGCGCGAGCTCCTCAAACTCGCTCTCCAGCGACCCGAGCTGGTCTCCCCGGCCTTCGACGCCTACGGCGTCGACGAATTCACCGCCGCGCCCTACGCCGCCGTACGCCAGGCGGTCCTGGACGCGGGCGGCGCCGAGTACGGCGTGCAGGACCCCCAGCAGTACCTGATCCGGGTCCGGGAGGCGGCCCCGGACGACGCCGTCCGCGCGATGGTCACGGAGCTGGCGGTCGAGGCGATCATGCGCCGCACGGTCGACGAGGCGTACGCGGGGGAGCAGCTGGTCTGGGTCCGCCGCCGGGCCGTCGACCGCCGCATCCAGGACGTCCAGAGCACCCTGGCCCGCCTGGGCGGCAGCGGCGACGCGGCCCAACTGGCGGCCGTGCAGAACGAGTTGTGGGTGCTCCAGCAGTACGGCCAGGCCCTGCGGGAGCGCGGCGCCGCCGCTCTGTGACCCCCGGGCGGACCGCCCCCCGGGCCCCGCGATGACCGCCCCGTCACGGGCCGGACGCAAAAAGTCACCGCACGCCCCTCGTGGCGGCGATGTGTCGTACCCCACACTGGGTCCCGGTGCCTGAGTCCTCGGAGCGCGGCCGATCCGTCCCCGACGGATCCCTCGCCCCCGCTGTTCCGCTCGTCGCGTACGGGACGGACAGCGGCGAGGCCGCCGACTCCGTCCCCCGAGCAGCGCTGCCGCACGTCTCAGCAGCGATCATCCTGGAGGTCGCCCCCGTGCAGACCCAGACCCTCATCCAGACCGACGCCGGCAGTGCCACCGGCGCCGACGGCAGCGCGCCGGACGCGGAGCCCGGAGTACTGGTGGCCGTGCCGCCGCAGGGCCGGGCCGCGCGCCACCCGGAGACGGAACCGCCCGAGGTCACGGAGACCGCCGGGCACCCCGAGGAGGCCGCCGACGCGGAACCGGTGATCCAGGACGAGCCCGTGGAGCCGCCCGTGCCCAGCCGGGCCGACACCGGTGGCCCGTCCTCGGACCTGTTCCGCCAGTACCTGAGGGAGATCGGCCGCATCCCGCTGCTCAGCGCGGCCGAGGAGGTCGAACTCGCGCGCCGGGTCGAGGCCGGACTGTTCGCCGAGGCGAAGCTGAGCGGCGCGGCCGACCTGGACTCGCAGCTGGCGCTGGACCTGGACCGCCTGGTCGTCATGGGCAGGATGGCCAAACGCCGTCTCATCGAGGCGAACCTGCGGCTCGTCGTCTCGGTCGCCAAGCGGTACGTCGGCCGCGGCCTGACCATGCTGGACCTGGTGCAGGAGGGCAACCTCGGCCTCATCCGCGCGGTCGAGAAGTTCGACTACGCGCGCGGCTACAAGTTCTCCACGTACGCGACCTGGTGGATCCGCCAGGCCATGTCCCGCGCCCTCGCCGACCAGGCCCGCACGATCCGGGTCCCCGTCCACGTGGTCGAGTTGATCAACCGCGTGGTCCGGGTGCAGCGCCGGATGCTCCAGGAACGCGGCTACGAACCCACTCCCGAAGAGGTCGCCGCCCAGCTCGACCTGCCGCCCGAGCGGGTCGGCGAGGTGCTGCGCCTCGCCCAGGAGCCGGTCTCCCTGCACGCCCCCGTGGGCGAGGAGGACGACGTGGCCCTCGGCGACCTGATCGAGGACGGCGACGCGGCCAGCCCCGTGGAATCGGCCGCCTTCCTCCTCCTGCGGGAGCATCTGGAGGCGGTCCTGTCGACCCTGGGCGAGCGGGAGCGCAAGGTCGTCCAGCTCCGCTACGGCCTGGACGACGGCCGCCCCCGCACGCTGGAGGAGATCGGCCGGATCTTCGGCGTCACCCGCGAACGGATACGCCAGATCGAGTCGAAGACCCTGAACAAGCTGCGCGACCACGCCTTCGCGGACCAGCTGAGGGGCTACCTGGACTGACCCGTGACCCGGGGGTGCCGCCGCGGCAGTGGCGGCGGCGCCCCCGGACCGGTCACCGGCTCAGTCGACCTCGGCCACCGCCTCCGCGAACTGCGCCTTGTACAGGCGCGCGTAGGCACCGTCGGCGGCCAGCAGCGCGGAGTGCGCCCCCTGCTCGACGATCGCCCCGTTCTCCATGACCAGGATCGTGTCCGCGTCCCGGATGGTCGACAGCCGGTGCGCGATCACGAACGAGGTCCGGCCGTGCGCGAGCTTCGCCATCGCCTTCTGGATCAGCACCTCGGTGCGGGTGTCCACCGAGGACGTCGCCTCGTCCAGCACCAGGATCACCGGGTCGGACAGGAACGCCCGCGCGATCGTGATGAGCTGCTTCTCACCCGCGCTGACCCCCGCCCCGTCGTCGTCGATCACCGTGTCGTAGCCGTCGGGCAGCGTACGGATGAAGCGGTCGGCGTGGGCCGCCCGCGCCGCCTCCTCGATCTCGCCCCGGGTGACCTCGCGCGCCGCCCCGTACGCGATGTTCTCGGCGATCGTCCCGCCGAACAGCCAGGTGTCCTGGAGCACCATCCCGATCCCGGCCCGCAGTTCGTCGCGGGACATCCGCGCGATGTCGGCCCCGTCGAGCGTGATCCGGCCCCCGGACACCTCGTAGAACCGCATCAGCAGATTGACCAGCGTGGTCTTGCCCGCCCCGGTCGGTCCGACGATCGCGACCGTCTGCCCCGGCTCCACCGCCAGCGTCAGATCCTCGATCAGCGGCTTGTCCGGGTCGTACCGGAAGGACACGCCCTCCAGCGCCACCCGGCCCCGCAGCTCCTGCGGACGCAGCCCCGGCACGGGGTCCGCCGACTGCTCCGGCGCGTCGAGGAGTTCGAAGACGCGCTCGGACGAGGCCACCCCGGACTGCACCAGGTTCGCCATGGAGGCGAGCTGCGTCAGGGGCATCGAGAACTGCCGCGAGTACTGGATGAAGGCCTGCACGTCACCGATCGACAGCGAGCCGGAGGCGACCCGCAGACCGCCGACCACCGCGACCAGCACGTAGTTCAGGTTCGACACGAACAGCATCAGCGGCTGCATGACCCCGCTGTTGAACTGCGCCCGGAACCCGGCCTCGTACAGCGCCTCGTTCTGCTCGGCGAACTGCCGCGCCGACTCCTCCTGCCGCCCGAACACCTTCACCAGCGTGTGCCCGGTGTACATCTCCTCCACATGCGCGTTCAGCTGACCCGTCGAGCGCCACTGCTGCACGAAGTGCGGCTGCGACCGCTTGCCCACGTACGTCGCCACGGACAGCGACAGCGGGACCGTCACCAGCGCCACCAGCGCCAGGATCCAGGACACCCAGAACATCATCGCCAGCACGCCGATGATGGTCAGCAGCGAGTTGATCAGCTGTCCCATCGACTGCTGGAGGGTCTGGCCGATGTTGTCGATGTCGTTGGTCGCCCGGCTCAGCACCTCACCGCGCTGCCGCTTGTCGAAGTACGACAGGGGCAGCCGCGACAGCTTCGTCTGCACGTCCTCGCGCATCCGGTACATCGTCCGGTTGACGGCCCGGTTCACCAGCCGCGTCGCCACCGCCATCAGCAGCCCCGCGACCACGAACACCACCAGCGCCAGCAGCAGTACGTTCCCCACCGCGTCGAAGTCGATGCCCCGGCCCGGCGTGAAGTCCGTGCTGCGGAGCATGTCGGCCACGGCGCCGTCACCGCGCTCGCGCATGGCGTCGAGCGCCTGCTCCTTGCTCGTCCCGGCCGGCAGCTCCCGGCCGACGATCCCCGAGAACACCAGGTCGGTGGCGTCGCCCAGGATCTTCGGGCCGATCACCGACAGCCCCACGCTCACCACCACGCACAGCAGCAGCGCGCCGATGGTCAGCCGCTCGTGCCGGAACCGGCCGACCAGCCGGCGTCCCGACACCCGGAAGTCCATCGAGCGATGGTCGGGGCCGGTCCCGGCCATCATCCGCCCCATCGGACCGGCCATCAGGCAGCCTCCGCTTCCGTCAGCTGGGAGAGCACGATCTCCCGGTAGGTCTCGTTGTCCGCCATCAGCTCGCGGTGCGTCCCGGTGCCCACCACTCGGCCGGCGTCCAGCACGACGATCCGGTCGGCGTCCCGGATGGTCGCCACCCGCTGGGCGACGATCACCACGGTCGCCCGCGCGGTCTCCCGGGTGAGCGCCGCGCGCAGCGCGGCGTCGGTGGCGTAGTCGAGGGCGGAGAAGGAGTCGTCGAACAGGTAGATCTCGGGGCGCTGCACCAGCGTCCGCGCGATCGCGAGCCGCTGCCGCTGACCGCCGGAGACATTGGTCCCGCCCTGCGCGACCGGCGCGTCCAGCCCGCCCTCCAGCCCCTCGACGAACGCCTTGGCCTGCGCCACCTCCAGCGCGTGCCACAGTTCCTCGTCGGTCGCGTCCGGATTGCCGTACCGGAGGTTGGTCGCGACCGTGCCGGCGAAGAGGTACGGCTTCTGCGGCACCAGCCCCACGGTGCTGGCCAGCACCCTCGGGTCGATCGTCCGGACGTCCACCCCGTCGACCAGCACCTGCCCGTCGGTGACGTCGAAGAGCCGGGGCACCAGCCCGAGCAGCGTGGACTTGCCGCTGCCGGTCGAGCCGATCACGGCGGTGGTCTCACCGGGCCGGGCGACCATCTCGATGCCCCTCAGCACCGGCTCCTCGGCACCCGGGTAGCGGAAGCCGGCCCCGCGGATCTCCAGATGCCCGTGCCGGTGCAGCTCGCGCACCGGCGCCACCGGCGGCACGACGCTGGAGCCGGTCTCCAGCACGTCCTGGATCCGTTCGGCGCACACCTCGGCGCGCGGCACCATCATGAACATGAAGGTGGCCATCATCACGGACATCACGATCTGCAGCAGATAGGCGAGGTACGCCGTCAGGTCACCGATCTGCATTCCGCCGCTGTCGATGCGGTGGGCGCCGAACCACACCACCGCGATCGACGAGACGTTCACGACCGTCATGACGATCGGGAACATCAGCGCGAGCAGCTTGCCGGTGCCGAGCGACACCTCCGTCAGGTCGGCGTTGGCCTTCCGGAAGCGGTCCTGCTCGTACGCGTCGCGCACGAAGGCGCGGATCACCCGGTTGCCGGTGATCTGCTCGCGCAGCACCCGGTTGACCGTGTCCAACCGCACCTGCATCGAACGGAACAGCGGCCGCAGCGACCGCACGATCAAGGTCACGGTGAGGCCCAGCAGCGGCACCACGGCGACCAGTACCCCGGACAGCGGCACGTCCAGGCCGAGTGCCAGCACGATGCCCCCGACACACATGATCGGTGCCGACACCATCAGGGTGAAGGTCATCAGGCACAGCATCTGCACCTGTTGCACGTCGTTGGTGGTCCGCGTGATCAGCGAGGGCGCGCCGAAGTGGCCCACCTCACGCGCGGAGAACGACTGCACCCGGTCGAAGATCGCGGCGCGCACGTCCCGGCCGAGCGCCGAGGCGGTGCGGGCGCCGTAGTAGACGGCACCGATGTTGCACACCACCTGGACCAGCGAGACGCCGATCATCACGGCGCCGAAGGACATGATCCGACCGGTGTCGCCGAGGACGACACCGTTGTCGATGATGTGGGCGTTCAGCGTGGGCAGGTAGAGGGTCGCGCAGGTCTGCAGGAACTGGAGCAGCACCAGCACGGCGATGGGTCTCTTGTAGGGCCTGAGGTAGGTCCGCAGCAGTCGTATGAGCACGCTGTTCTCTCGGAGTCGGCGACAGGGGGGTGAATGGTTGCCCCTGGCCCCTATCGTCGGACACTCCACCCGCGTTACCTCAACCCGTGCGGCCCGAAGGCCGACAGGCCCTAGACGTGGAACGCGCCCGGATGGGTCTGCTCCCGCACCGAGACGTACTGCTGGCGCACCGCCTGCCCGACCGCCAGGTCCTCGCCGGGCTCCAGCACCTGCGCGACCGCGCCCTGCCAGGCCGGCGGCGTGCGCGGATCGAGGGTGCCCTGGGACGCGCCGAGTGCCCATGCCGCCTGCCGGGCCGCCCCGATCGCCGCGTAGTCCGCGGGCTGCGGTACGACGACCTGCGCCCCGAACAGCGAGGGGGCCGAGGCCTGGACGGCCGGCAGCTCGGCCGCCGCCCCCAGCAGGAAGACCCGCCGCACCTCCACCCCGCGCCCGCGCAGGACGTCCAGCGCGTCGGCCAGGCCGCAGAGCATGCCCTCGAAGGAGGCCCGCGCCAGATGCTCCGCCTTCATCGACTCCCGCCGCAGCCCGGTCAGCGTCCCCGCGGTGTGCGGCAGCGAGGGCGTGCGCTCACCCTCCAGATAGGGCAGCAGCACGAGACCGTGGGAGCCGGGCGTCGACTTCATCGCGAGGTCGGACAGGCTCTCCAGGTCGGGCAGCCCGAGCAGCTCGGCGGTGCCGCGCAGGGTGCGCACCGCGTTCAGCGTGGTGACCACGGGCAGATGCATGCCGGTGGCGTCGGCGAGGGAGGTGATCATCCCGGAGCCGTCCTGGAGCGCCTCGGGGTGCACGGCCATCACGGAACCGGAGGCACCCAGCGAGACGACCGCGTCCCCGAAGCCGAGGCCCAGCCCGAAGGCGGCGGCCATGGTCTCGCCGGTCCCGGCGGAGATCAGCAGTCCCTCCGGCGTCGTACCGGCCGCCTCGGACGGCCCGATCACCTCGGGCAGCATGACCTGGTGACCGAGCGCCAGCTCCACCAGGTCGGGCCGGTAGCCGCCGATGGCGGCGGACCAGTAGCCGGTGCCCGAGGCGCCGCCCCGGTCGGTGGTCCGCCGGACCGGGCGGCCCAGCAACTGCCACACCAGCCAGTCGTGCGCCTGCATCAGCAGGGCGACCCGGGCCGCGTTCTCGGGTTCGTTGCGGGCGAGCCAGCGCAGCTTGGTCACCGGCTGGGCGGCCTGCGGCACGGAGCCCACGGCCTGCGCCCACGCCTCGCGCCCGCCCAGCGCGTCGATCAGATCGGCCGCCGAGACCTGCGCCCGCTTGTCGGCGCCGACCAGCGCGGGCCGCACGGTGCCGCCCTGCGCGTCCAGCGGTACGAGGGCGTTCTGCTGGGCGGAGACCCCGATGGCCTGCACGCCTTCCAGCAGTCCGCCGCCGGCGGCCTCGCCCAGGGACAGCAGCCACGCCTGTGGATCGACGTCACTGGGCCGCCCGCCGCCCTCGGCGCCCTCCACCGGATGCGGCGCGTAGCCCTGCCGCAGCACGGCTCCGGTGTCCGCGTCGCAGACGACGATACGAGTGAAATCGGGCGAACTGTCCAACCCGGCGACTATCCCCATGGCTCAAATTCTGCCGCAGAGCCGCCCATGCTCGGGCCGTGGGCGCCCTCTCAGGTGTTGCTCGTGCCCCAGTCGTCCTCCGCCGAGCCGTTGATGTTGCGCTCGCGCAGGGAGCGGACGCGATGGGCGACCGAGTCGGGCATACGGTCGCCGACCTTCTCGCTCACCGTGTGGAACGCCTTGCCCGCGAACTGGCGGCCCTGCAGCGCGGCCGTCTCGGCGGTGTTGCGGACGGCGGGGTTCTGCGCGACCTGCCGCGCGGTCTTCTTCAGTTGCTCGTAGCGTTCGCGCCCGGCCCGTGTGCCCAGCACGTAACCCAGAGCGAGTCCGACGACGAACGTGAGCCGGTAACGCATGGCGGCCACCCTTCCCTTGCGTAGGTCCTCTGGCGCGGCCTCGAGCCGGGAGTACCGATTGGCGAAGCACCCCCCTGCTTGCGCTAATGTATGTGTCGCAGCGAGCGCGCGCCCCCTGGCGGATACCCAGGTGAGTACGTTCGATGCAACGAGGCATTCCTCCGTAGCTCAATTGGCAGAGCAGCCGGCTGTTAACCGGCAGGTTACTGGTTCGAGTCCAGTCGGGGGAGCTCGGTCCTCCGTAGCTCAATTGGCAGAGCAGCCGGCTGTTAACCGGCAGGTTACTGGTTCGAGTCCAGTCGGGGGAGCAGCCTGAAGAGGACCCCGTCGGGGTCCTTTTTCATGTCCGGCGGAACCGCCCGGGCCATGGGGAAGTCCTCAAGGTCATGTGAAGCCGACCATCCGGAGCAGGAGATCGTATGAGCGGCTATGCTGCGGCAGACGGCGCGTACAAATGTGCGCGACACGCCGCTATGGGGCGGTAGCTCAGCCGGTTAGAGCAGCGGACTCATAATCCGTCGGCCGTGGGTTCGAGTCCCACCCGCCCCACCACCCACCCCGGGTGCAGAAGCGTTTCTGGTCCATCGGGCCGTCGGGTTCAACGAGCGTGGGGCCCCGAGGACACCCACGCGGGTGGTCGTCCCCTTCGCCGCGCCGGAGCCGGGCATCTGCCGGGGTGCGGCTGACGATGATGCGGGCGTGACCGCTGCGATCCTTCGCCCCCTGGTGTCGGCACTGCTGATGTCGACCACGCTGCTGATGCCCGCGCCCGCCCAAGCGGCCTTGACGCCACGGCCGGTGACCGCGTCCGAGCGCGGTACGGACGCGTATCTATACGCCGTCCGGGACGACCCCCGGCTCCTGGCCGATTTCTTCCGCCGGCTGCCCAAAGGGGCGGACCTGCACCAGCACCTCTCCGGTGCGGCCGCCACGGAGTATCTGATCGAGCTGGCCGCCGAGGACGGGCTGTGCGTCGACACCGCGACGACGACCGCCGTCGCGCCGCCGTGCGGGCCCGGGACCCGCCCGGCCGCCGACGCCCGTACCGACCGGGCCTTCCACGAGACGATCCTGCGCGCCTGGTCCATGCACGGCTTCCCGCCCGGCGGGAGGGGCCACGACCACTTCTTCGCCACCTTCGGCAAGTTCGCGGCGGTGAGCGAGCCGCACCGCGGCAAGCTGCTCGCCGAGGTCGCGGACGACGTGGCCGCGCAGCAGCAGTCCTACCTGGAGACCATGGTCACCCCGGCCGCCGCGGCGGCCGAGCGGCTCGCCGACGAGGTCGGCTGGGACAGCGACCTCACACGGATGTTCGCCGGACTCACGGCCGGGGGCGAGCTGGACCGGCTGGTGGCCGAGGCCCGCGCGGAGGCCGACGCCGCCGACGCCGAGTTCCGTGCGGCCGCCCGCTGCGACACCGGTCGTCCGCGGCCCGCCTGCGCGCTGCCCGTCCGGTTCATCTCCCATGTGCTGCGCGGCGGTTCACCGGAGCGGGTGTTCACCCAGATCGCGCTCGGCATGCGCCTGGCCGAAGAGGACCCCCGCTTCGTCGCGGTCAACCTCGTCCAGCCCGAGGACGGGGAGGTCGCCCTGCGCGACTACCGCCTCCACATGCGCATGCTCGACCACCTGCGCCGCCTCCACCCCCGCGCGCACCTCACGCTGCACGCCGGAGAACTGGTGCCGGGGCTGGTCAAGCCCGAGGACCTGACGTTCCACATCCATGACGCCGTCCACGTCGCCGGCGCCGAGCGCGTCGGCCACGGGGTCGACCTGCTCCACGAGCACGACCGCCGGCGCACGCTGCGCACCATGGCCGCCCGCGAGATCGCCGTCGAGGTGCCCTTCACCAGCAACGCCCAGGTCCTCGGGGTGCGCGGCGACGACCATCCCTTCGACGTCTACCGCCGCCACGGCGTCCCCGTCGTGCTCGCCACCGACGACCCCGGCGTCAGCCGCACCGACATCGGCGCCGAGTACCGGTACGCGGCCTTGACCTACGGGCTGTCGTACCCGGATCTGAAGGATCTGGCGCGGGCCTCGCTGGAGTACGCCTTCCTGCCGGGCCGGAGCCTGTGGCTCGGGAGCCCGGCGCGGGACGGGTACCGGCCGGTGGCCGCCTGCCGGGGACAGCGTCCCGGGGAGCCCGCACCCGGGACGGACTGCCGCCGGCTGCTGGAGCGCAGCCACAGAGCCCGGCTCCAGTGGCGGCAGGAGGCCGCCTTCGAGCGGTTCGAGGAGGCCTTCGGCGGCGGCGGGACGCGGGGGACCCGCTCGTAGGCGACCCGCTCACCGGCCCCTTCGCGCCAGGGCCCGGCGCAGCGCCTCGCGTACCTCGCCGGGCGGGGGCGGGGCCTCGCTCTCCGCGCCGGAGGTGATGGCCGCGGCGACCGTGTGGAGCTTGGTGTTGGACAGCTGGGAGGCCTCGCGCAGGATGTGCCAGGCCTCGTCGGAGGTGCAGGAGTGCGTGGCCATGAGGATGCCGCGGGCCTGGTCGATCACCGGGCGGGAGGCGATGGCCCGGCGCAGGTGCTCGATCTCCTCGCGCAGTTCGTGGAGCTGTTCCGCGCGCTCCAGGGACACGGAGGAGGACAGCGGGGCGCGCGAGCGCAGGCCCTGCGGGTTCGGGTCCACGGGGCGCAGGGGGTCGGAGGTGTCCAAGCCGATCAGCTCCAGGATGCGGCGCGGCTGGCCGTGCCAGTTGGTGGCGGAGACCGCGATCAGGTGTCGTTGCCCGTGGTCGCGCAGGGTGTCCAGGAAGTGTTGTCCCGCCGTGTCCATGAAGATCACGCCGGTCATGTCCAGCTCCACCCGCCGGGTGGAGGCGGGGAGTTCGGCGAGTGCCGCGGCGAGGACGGCATCGCATCCGTGGACGATCTCACCCCGCGCGCGGAGCACGGCCCGGCCACTGCCGTCCGCGCCCCCGTCGATGGTGAGTGGATACGACCGCTCCGCGAGAGAGGGTGGTGCCACTGGGGTCATGTCACCGCCTTCGTGGTCCCCTGAAGCCCTGGGCGGCCGTCGACGTCCTGGCGCGACGTCACTTCCGCCCACGGCTCTTCACGTTTCCCGATGTCGTGTGGAGCCCCCCGCCGCCCCGATGCTGAACGTGCGCCTGCCCGGGGTGCGGCGCCCTACACCCCCCGGTCGCCGAACTTCCTGGATTGACCGGATCGCGTCGGGGTACGAGCGACGGTGACCAGGAGGAGGGGGAGTCGGCAGTGACCATCCGGTACCGCATGACGCACCGTCCCGGCGGCACGGCGGCGGCGCTGACCGTCGCACCGCTGGCCGAGCGGTTCGGCGTGCGCGCGGTGGGCGAGGTGGGGCTGACCACGCGACGGATCTGGGAGAGCGCGCTGGAAGAGGTGGTGCGCGACGGCCGGGACGTGTGCCATCTGGAGCTGTCCGCCGTGACGTTCGTGGACGTCGGGGGCGCCGACGTGCTCGTGGACGCCGCGCGGCGGCTGCCCGACGGCCGGCGGATCGTGCTGCACCGGCCGCCGCAGGCCCTGTGCCGGACCCTGGAACTGTTCTGGCCCGATCTGTCGGCGATCGAGGTGACGACGTCATGAGCGCACCGGCCGAGTCCTCCGACTCCGTCGGGTTCGCCGACCGTCCGGCCCGGTCCGAACCCTTCGCGCACCCCGCCCTGTTCTACGCCGGCGAGACCGAGTACCTCGACGGCGTCCTCCCTTTCGTCCGCGCGGGCCTCGCCGCCGGGGAGCCGGTGGCGGTGGCCGTGCCCGGCCGGAACCTGACCCTGATCCGGGACGGGCTCGGCGACCTGGCCGACGCGGTGCGGCTGCTCGACATGCGCGAGGCCGGGCGCAACCCCGGCCGCATCATCCCCGGTGTGCTCCACGCGTTCGCCGACGCCCAGCCGGCCGGCCGCCGGGTCCGGATCGTCGGCGAGCCGATCTGGGCCGGCCGCACGCCCGCCGAGCAGCCCGCCTGCACCCAGCACGAGGCCCTGATCAACGCCGCTTTCGGCGGCCGCCGGATGACCGTGCTGTGCCCGTACGACACCGCCGCCCTGGACGACGAGGTGCTCGCCGACGCCCGCGCCACCCATCCGACGGTCGTCGCCGCGGGCCGGGAGCAGAGCAGCGCGGAGTACGACTGGGAGGGCGTCGCCCGCCGCTGCAACCTGCCCCTGCCCGTCGTGCCGGACGCGCCCGCCTTCCACTTCACCGCGGACACCCTGCCTGACGCCCGGCACGCCGCCACCGCCGAGGCGGCGCGGTTCGGGCTGGCCGGCATCGGGCTGGAGGACCTGGCGCTGGCCACCGCCGAGCTGACCACCAACAGCGTGGTGCACGGCGGCGGCTCGGGCGTGCTGCGGCTGTGGGCCGAGGACGGGCACGTGGTGTGCGAGGTGCGCGACGAGGGACGGCTGACGGATCCGCTGGCGGGCCGCCGCCCGGCCTCCCGTGACCAGCGCGGCGGTCGGGGGCTGCTGCTGGTGAACATGGTCGCCGACCTCGTCCGGGTGCACGCGGACGAGTCGGGTACGACGGTCCGCTGCTGGTTCTCCCGCTGAGGCGGCTACGCCGGGGGCTGCTGGAGGGTCAGGATCGTCGCGCGGACCTCCTCGATGGTCGCGTGGAGTTCGTCCACCGCCCGTCCGAGCCGCTGGTGGACGGCGCCGGCCTCGGCGCGGCGCTGGGCGCCCTCCAGCATCAGCGCGGTGGCGAACAGCCGTTGCACGACCAGGTCGTGCAGATCGCGGGCGATCCGGTCGCGGTCCTCGTAGACCGCGAGGCGGGCCCGGCTGTGCCGGGCGTCGGCGAGGACCAGGGCGAGCGCGGCCTGGGAGGCGAACTGGCCGGCCAGCAGCCGCTCCAGGGGTGTGTACGGGCGGTCGCCGCGCAGCCGGGGCAGGGCGAGGGTGCCGATCAGCCGGCCGCCCGACTGCAACGGCAGCAGCATGCTGGGGCCGAACCGGTGCCGCACCCGGGTCGTCATACGCGGGTCGGTCGCCGAGTCGTCGACGAAGACCGGCTCGCCGCCGAGGAGTTGTTCGAGGACGGGGCTGCCGGGCGCGATGGTCGTGCCGACGAGGTCGGCGGGGTCCTCGTGGGCGGCGACGACGATCTCCATGCCGCCCGCCTCGGTGGGCAGCAGGATGACGCCGGCGGCCGCGTCGGCGAGGAGCCGGGCCCGTTCGGCGACCGTCCTCAGCGCGTCGTCGGCGCTCTCGCCGCCGAGCAGCGCGGTGGTGACGGCGGCCACGCCCTCGATCCAGCGCTCCCGCTGCCGGGCGGCCTCGTACAGCCGGGCGTTGCCGAGGGCGATGCCGGCCTGGGCGGCGAGGACGTGCAGCAGTTGCTCGTCCTCCGTGGTGAACGGGCCGCCGCCGTGCTTGCCGGCCAGCCGGAGATGGCCGAACTCCTCGGCGTCGACGTGGATCGGTACGTCGAGGGTGGGGGTGCGCGGGGGTGTGGGGGGCGAACCCGCCCCGCGGATCTCGTCCAGGCCGTCGTGGCCCGGGTCGCGCGGGCGGAGGGCGGCGTACCGGGCGCCGGTCAGTTCGGCCGCGCCGTCGACGATGCGCTGGAGGGTGGCGCGCAGACCGAGGTCGGCGCCGACGCCGAGGACGGCCCCGAGCAGGAGGGCGGGGAGGCGGGGTGCGTCGGGCATGTCCGGCCCGGGGCCCGTGCGGCGGCTCAGCTGCCCAGCGGATCCAGCTCCAGCGGTTCGATCCTGCCCTCCAGCATGGTGCCGAGGCCCTGCACCGCGCAGACGTCGGGCCGCTCGGCGATGTGCACGGGCATGCCGGTGGCCTGCCGCAGCATCTGGTCGAAGCCCGGGAGCAGGGCGCTGCCGCCGACCATCATGATCCCCCGGTCGGCGAGGTCGGCCACCAGGTCCGGCGGGCAGTCCCGCAGCACCTTGCCGATGCCGTCGAGCACCGCGGTCAGCGGCGTCTGGATGGCCTCCCGCACGGCGGCGGTGTCGATGCGCACGCTGCGGGCGAGACCGGTGGCCACGTCGCGGCCGTGGATCTCCGTGGAGGCCGGCCCCTGAGGGGTGAGCCCGTTGCCCGAGAGGGCGATCTGCAGCGGCCGCACCGACTGGCTGGGCAGCACCAGTTCGTGTTCGTGCCGCAGGTGCTGCACGATCGCGTGGTCCACGGCCTCGCCGCCGACCGGGATCCGCACGGCGGTGACGATGGAACCGAGGGAGAGCACCGCGACCTGCGTGGCGGCGGCCCCGCACACCAGGACCATCGTCGCCTCGGGCTGCTCGACCGGAAGACCGCAGCCGACGGCGGCCGCGATGAGCGTGTCGACCAGTTCGACGCGCCGGGCCCCGAGGCCCACGAGGGTCTCGATGGTCGCGCGCTGGGCGAGCGGATCGGCGTCGTGCGGGGTGCACGCGGCGGCCCGCAGCCGGGGCTTGCGGCGCAGGTGCCGCCGCATCTTGTCGCCGAGCAGATGGCGCAGCATCCGCTGGGCCATCTCGATGTCGACCACCGTGCCGCCGGACACCGGCCGTACGACCCGGATGTAGTCCGGCGTGCGTCCCGTCATCTGCTCGGCGAGCTCACCGACCGCGATCAGCGCTCCGCTACGGGTGTTGACGGCGGCAGCCGACGGCTGGTCCACGACGAGCCCGGCGCCCCTGACGTACACCCGCGTCCGCGCCGCCCCCAGGTCGACGGCGAAATGGCAGCGCCGCAGCTGTTCCAGACTGGCGGTCATGGCGGTCCTCCCGGGCCTGCGAGCCGAGGTGCCGCCGGTCGGCGGGCCCTCTTCTGCATCGTGCGGGGGGTCGGACGGGGGCCGCCTTCTGGAGGGGGCCGGGCGGGGTGCGGCCGTACGGGTGGTCGTTCGGAGCGCCGCGCCCGGGACGCTTGACGCGGACGGCGCCGCCCCCCCCTGGGACGGGGAGGGGCGCCGTCGTGCCGCTCGGACCGTCAGATCGCTCCGCCACGGTCCGCATTACGTCGCTCGCGCACCGTGAGCATCGTCCGCCACGCCTGCCCCACTCGCCCTCATGAGTGATGATCACCTGTTTCAGGGAACAACTGCTCACTTGTTCGGGCCATGCCCAGGTCCACCAAGTCCTGCGGCCGGAGCCGGAGTTGGCCGGCCGTCGACTCCACCTCCTGCGGTGGCCGCTTGAGGATCGCGGCGGCCGGCTCGGGGGCTATGACCGAGAAGTAGCTGTCGGGCGTCGCCCAGGTGCTGCCCGGGGCGGCCAGGGCGAGCGCTCCGCCGGAGCCGCCCTCGCCGATCACCAGGGTCGTGACCGGGGTACGGGCCGCGGCGACCGCGGCGAACACGTCGGCGATCGCCGCCCCCGCGCCCTGCCGCTCCGCCTCCGCGTCGTTCGCGGCGCCCGGGGTGTCCACCAGCGTCAGCACCGGGATGCCCAGCCGGTCCGCGAGCCGGATCAGCCGGGCCGCGGTGCGGTAACCGGCGGGGCGGGTCGCCGTACCGGTCTGGGCCGCGTACGCGACGGTGCGGCCCGCGTGGACTCCGAAGCCGCACAGCATGCCCTCGTCGGTGCCGCCGCAGCGGTCGCCGCTGATCGCGACCCGCTCGGTGAAGTAGGCGTCCAGATAGCTCCGTGCGCGGGGGCGCCGCGGCGAGCGGGCGCGCAGGACCGCCTCCCAGCCGGTGGCGGGCAGGTCGGTCGCGCCCAGGGGGCGGGGCGGGGGCGCCGGTGCGGTGGACGGCGCGGTCAGCAGCCGCAGCCAGCGCCCGAGCACCGGCCGCAGTTCCTCCGGGGCCACGACCGCGTCGGCGGCACCCGCCGCCACCTGGGCCTCCGCCGTGTACGCGGCGGGGTCGGCGCCGGCCGGGCGGACCCGGGAGCCCGCGAACCCGACCTGGGCGCCGGGCAGCGCGAGGATCACGTCGGCGCCCGCGCCCAGGGTGGCCCAGCCGCCGCCGGTGGTCGGGTCCCGGACGACGGCCAGCTGCGCCAGCCCGGCCTCGCGGGTGAGCGCCGACTGCCGTGCCACGCGCTGGAGCTGGGTGAGCGCGACCATGCCCTCCTGCATACGGCTGCCGCCGGTGGCGATCAGCGCGACGACCGGCAGCCGGTGGGCGCGGGCGTGGCTGTACGCCGCCTCCAGCCGGTCGCCGGTGCGTTCGCCGAGCGAGCCGCCGAGGAAGCCGAACTCGAAGGCGACGAGGACCGCTTCGGTGCCCTCGACGTGGGCGGTGCCGCAGACGACGGACTCCTCCTCGCCGGTGCGCTCGGCGGCGCGGGCGCGGGAGGCGTCGTAGCCCTGCCAGTTCAGGGGGCCGTCGGGGGCGGACCGCCGTGCCGGGTAGGGCAGTTCGGTGAAGTCCTCGGTGACGAGGGCGAGGGCCGCGCGGGCCGAGGGGCGCTCAGGCATGGCTGCCCAGGGACCGCTTCATGATCTTCCCCATGTCGTTGCGGGGGAGCGCGTCGAGGTGGTGGACGACCCGTGGCCGCTTGTGCGGGGCGAGCCGGCGGGCGACGTGATCGGCCAGTTCCTCGACACCGGGCGGGAAACGGGGGTCCGCCGGGACGACCCAGGCGACGATCCGCTCGCCGAGGTCCGGGTCGGGCTCCCCGGTGACGGCGGCCTCCCGCACCCCGGGATGCTCCAGGAGCGCGTTCTCGATCTCACCGGCGCCGATCTTGTAGCCGCCGCTCTTGATGAGGTCGGTGGCCTTGCGGCCGACGATGCGGACCTGGCCGTCCGGATCGCGCACCGCCATGTCGCCGGTACGGAACCAGCCGTCGGCGGTGAAGGCGGCGGCGGTGGCGTCGGGGCGGTTGAGGTACTCGGTGAACAGGTTCGGGCCGCGCACCTGGATCTCGCCGACGCTCTCCCCGTCGTACGCCGCCAGCGGCGTCCCGTTGTCCTCCACCAGCCGCAGCTCCACGCCGGGGAGCGGGACGCCGACGGTGCCCGCGCGGGCCTCGCCGTCGGCGCGGACGGCGGTGTTCATCAGCGTCTCGGTCATGCCGTAGCGCTCGACGACCCGGCGGCCGGTGGCCGACGCGATGCGCTCGTGGTCGTGCATGGGCAGGGCGGCCGAGCCCGAGACCAGCAGGCGCGCCCCGGCCAGCGCCTTGACCAGCTCGGGGTCGGTGGGGAGGGCCTCGGCGATGCGGTGGTACATCGTCGGGACGCCGAAGAGCATGGTCCCGCCGGTGCCCAGCTCCCGGGCCACGCCCTCGGGGCTGAACCGGCCCAGGTGGCGGACGGATCCGCCGCGCCGGAGCGGGCCGAGGATCCCGAGGACCAGTCCGTGCACATGGAACAGCGGCAGCCCGTGCACCAGCACGTCGTCGCCGGTCCACCGCCAGGCGTCGGCCAGTGCGTCGAGGGTCGAGGCGATCGCGCGGCGCGGGATCACGGCGCCCTTGGGCGGGCCGGTGGTGCCGGAGGTGTAGACGATCAGGGCGGGCGTGGCGTCGTCGGCGTCCTGCGCCGGGGCGGTGCCGGTGGCCCGGACGTCGACCTCGACGCGCGGCAGGCCCGCGAGCGCGGCGGGGAGTTCGGCGCCGGGCGCGGTGAGGACCAGGTCCGGGGTGCTGTCGGCCAGGATGTGGCCGAGTTCCTTCTCGCCGGACTTCGGGTTCAGCGGCACCGCGGCCACCTGGGCGGCCAGGGCGCCGACGGTGGCGACGGCGGTCTCCAGGTCCGGGGTCGCCCAGACGGCGACGCGGCCGGCGGCACCGATCCGCTCGGCGACGGCACCGGCCGCGGCGGCCAGCGCCGCGTACGTCAGGGAGCGGTCGCCGAAGGCCAGGGCGGGCAGCCCGGCCGGCCCTTCGGCGAGGGCCGGAAAGAGAGGGGACACGCGGCGTACTCCTTGGTGATCGGGCGTCGGGCGTCGGGCTTCGGAGGTCGGGCGTCGGGCGTCGATGGTGAGTGGTCGGTGGGCGGCGTCGGGCTTGCGTGGTCGGTGGTCCGGTGTGCGCTGTCGGGCTTGAGGGTCGGCGTGCGTCGGCGGTGGGTGGCGGGCGGCGTCGGGCTTGCGTGGTCGGGCTCGAGGGTCGGCGTGCGGCGGCGGTGGTCGGTGGCCGGCGTCGGTGGCCGGCGGCGGGCTTGCGTGGTCGGTGGCCGGCGTCGGCGGGCGGCGTCGGGCTTGCGTGGTCGGTGGTCCGGTGTGCGCTGTCGGGCTTGAGGGTCGGCTTGCGTGGTCGGTGGTCCGGTGTGCGCTGTCGGGGGTCGGCGTGCGGCGGCGGTGGTCGGCGGGCCGGAGCGGTCGAGGCGGGGTCATCCGAAGCCCGGTACGACCATCACCAGCCAGACCACCGCGGGGACGACGGCCACCACAATTCCCCCGTACACCATCAGCTGCCGGAAGAAACGCTCACGGTCGACGTCCGGCGCCGCGGCCAGCACCAGCGCCCCGTTCGTCGAGAACGGGCTGACGTCCACGACCGTCGCCGACACCGCCAGCGCCGCCACCATGCCGACCGCCCCGATCTCGCCCTGGGCGAGGAAGGGGACCGCCAGCGGGATCAGCGCGCCCATGATGCCGACCGATGAGGCGAACGCCGAGACGATCGCGCCGATGTAGCAGAGCAGCACCGCGGCCAGCAGGGGTACGCCGATGCCGCCGACGCCCTCGCCGGCCCACGTGATGGTGCCCATCTCCTCGAGGACACCGACGTAGGTCAGGACACCGCAGATGAGAAGGACGGTGGGCCAGGCGATCTGGCCGACGGCGGCGCGGCTGTCGTCGGGCCAGGCGGCGCTGAGGACGACGGCCAGGGTGATCGCGGTCAGGCCCGCGTCGAGGTCGAAGGCGAGGACCGCGACGACGAGGGCGACGAGGGACAGGAGGGTGGTGACGCGGGCGGGGGTGAGCGGGGTGGGGGCCCCGACGGGCTGGTCGGTGCGGGTCGCCACCGCGGTGGCGGAGCCGAGGGCGCCGGGTTCCGGCGTCGGTTCCGTGCGGGCCCGCCGTGGCCGGTCGCGCGGTTCCCCGAGCCCCTCGGCGGCGTCCGCGTCGCCCTTGCGCCCGAGGCGCAGGCCGCCGCACACGGCGTACACCACACCCGCGATGACGAGGTTGGCGACGAGCGAGGCGAGGAAGAGGACGACCTCGTTGCCGGGGAGCTTCTCGCGTTCCACGATGCCGTTGACGATCGTGCCGTAGATGCTGATCGGCGAGAAGCCGCCGGCCTGCGCGCCGTGCACGACCATCGCGCCCATCAGCAGGGGGCTGATCCGGTAGCGGGCGGCGAAGCTCAGGGCGACCGGCGCGACGATGGCGACGGCGGCGGGGCTGACCGCGCCGATGGCGGTGAGGGCGCCGGTGAGGGCGAACATCACCCAGGGGATCAGGGCGACACGGCCCCCGACCAGACGCACGGCGGCGTGCACCAGCCAGTCGGTGGTGCCGTTGGCGCGGGCGATCGCGAAGAGGTACGTGACGCCGACCAGGACGACGAACAGATCGCCGGGGAAGCCGGCGAAGATGCCGTCCGCGTCGAGGTCGGCGACCAGGGTGCCGACTCCGAAGGCGGCGGCGAAGGACAGGGCGCCCATGTTGATCGAGCGGGTGGTGGCGATGACGAACACCACCACGAGGACGAGGATGGAGATCAGTTCTGGGGACATACGGGCTCCCGTCGTTGGGCCCCGGAGTGGACGAGTGGCTGAGCCAATGGGGGGATCGAGCGGCTGGCTGGCCAGCGTGGTGGCGGCAGCGGGGCGCGTCAAGGGGTCGCGCAGGAATTGGCTGAGCCACTTAACCACTCGCCGGCCCGGTGCTACGCTCCCGCCGTGACCGACGCCCTGCGCCCGATGGCGAAGCAGCAGCGCCTCTACGAGCAGGTGCTGGACCGGCTGCGCGACTACGTCACCGAGGGCGGCCTGCGCGCCGGCGACCGGCTGCCGCCCGAACGGGACCTGGCCGCCCGGCTCGGGGTGAGCCGGGCCTCGGTGAAGCAGGCGATCGTGGTGCTGGAGGTGCAGGGCCTGGTGGAGGCCCGGCACGGCGGCGGTACGTACCTGGTCCGCGACACCCTCGAAGTGGAACCCGTCGAGCGGATGGTGGACCGTCGCCGGCGCCTGCCCGACGTGCTGGAGGCCCGCGAGGCGCTGGAGACCAAGCTCGCCGAACTCGCCGCCGAGCGGCGCGAGGAGGACGACCTGACGGCGATGCGCGCGGCGCTGGAGCACATGGCCCGGGAGATCGAGCAGGGCGGGCACGGCGTGGAGGGCGACCGCCTCTTCCACGCGGCGGTCACCGAGGCCGCGCACAGCGCCCTCCTCGCGGAGTTCATGCGTTCCATCGCGGACCAGATCGCGGAGAGCCGCACCGAGTCCCTGCGCCAGCCGCACCGCCCCGCCCGCTCCCTGGCCCAGCACCAGGCGATCCTGGACGCCGTCGAGGCGCGGCGGCCCCGCCAGGCGGCGGCCGCGATGCGCCGCCACGTCCGCACGGTCGCGAAGGTCCGCCTGCTGTCCTGGGACCCGGCCGAGGACCACTGACCGTCCCGGTTGTTAGCCTGCGGGCGACCGGCCGCGCGAACGCGTGTGCCGGCCAGGTCCGTACGAGGAGGGAGGGCGCCGTGGCACGGATAGCCCTGGCCACCTGCCGCCCGGGTCCCGAGGTCAGCGTCGACCCGGACATGCCGGGGCTGGTGGCGGCGTTGAGGGAGGCGGGGGCCGACGCGGTCGCCGTGGAGTGGGACCGGGACGACGTCGACTGGGGCGGGTTCGACCTCGTGCTGATCCGGTCGACCTGGGACTACAGCTGGCGGTCCGCGGAGTTCCTGGAGTGGGTGGCGGCCTGCGGCAAGGCCACGCGGCTGGCCAATCCGGCCGACGTGGTGCGCTGGAACACGGACAAGCGGTATCTCGGGGAGCTGGCGGCGGCCGGCGTGCCGGTGGTGCCGACCCGGTACGTCGCGCCGGGGGAGGCGGCCGAGCTGCCGCACGACCGGGAGTTCGTCGTCAAGCCGACCTCGGGGGCGGGGGCGCGGTTCGCGGCCCGGTACACGCCCGACCAGCACGGGAGCGCCGTACGGCATCTCGACCGCCTGCACGCCGAGGGCTTCACCGCGATGGTGCAGCCCTACGTCGCCGGCATCGACGTCAGCGGGGAACGGGCGTTGCAGTTCTTCGGCGGGCGCCTGCTGCACGCCAGCCGCAAGGGTGCCGTGCTGGCCCGGGGCACGGCGTACGACGAGCGCAAGATCGCCCATCCGGGGCTGGAGGTCTGGGAGCCGACGCGGGACGAACTGGCCGTCGCCGAGCGGGCGCTGGGCGCCGTGCCCGGTGCGCCCGAACTGCTCTACGCCCGTGTCGACCTGGTCGACGGGGAGGGCGGGGAGCCACGCGTGATGGAGCTGGAGCTGGTGGAGCCGAACCTGTTCCTGTCGCTGCACGGCGCTTCCGTGCCGCGGGTCGTCGAGGCGGTGCTGGCGGCGGCCGGGCGGTGACCGGCGGGCGTGCCGGTGGGACCGCCGGCACGCCCGGGACCGCGTTCACAGGACCCGGCGGCCGCCGATCATCGTGCGCTGGAGCAGGCCCCAGGTGAACTCCGCCGTCACCTCGTGGCGCCGGCCGTCGGTGTCGTCGGCGCTGAAGGCGAGGCCCCAGCGGGTGGGGGCCGTGCCCTCCAGCGGGCGGGCGGGCGCGAAGGCGCGGGCCGCGTCGTCGACCGTGCAGGACCAGGGGTAGAGGTCCTCGACCGTGTGCAGCTCGGCGGGCTTGGCGTCGGGGGCGCGGACCAGCCATTCGTTCCAGACCGCGCCACCCGGGGCGAGCAGCACCTCGAAGCGCAGGTCGGGCCAGAGCGGGACCGGCCACTGCCAGGCCTCGCAGTCCAGGTCGCCGATGCGGCGGGAGATCGTCCACTCCGGGGCGCCGAGGATCGACCGGTGCCTGCTCTGGGCGGCGCGGACGCGCGGTGAGCGCAGCAGCATCTGCCAGCGCCGGTTCGCGTCCTGCATACGGTTGACGGAGACGCCCAGCTCTCGGCGGGCGTCCTCGACCAGGTCGGGGTTGTGGTCGGCCATGCGGCGCAGCAGGACCACTTGGAAGTCGACGGGGGTGAAGGAGCTAGTGGGGTTCTCTGCGGAGGACGGCATGCGGACCATCGTCGCCCATTCGGCCCCTTCCCGGGCGCCGTCCGTCCGGAAGGAACAGTACGGAGTTGACGTATCTGATCCGGTCGTGTAATGGGAGCACGCGTCGCACCAGGCCGTGCGCGGCGACGTGCGAGGTGGCTGCCTGGTGTTCCTCCAGGGGGAAGTCGGCAAGCGGGATCCACCGGTTCTCGGGGAGTACCCAGCCGTCATATCCGAGCGATCCCAAATACGTCAGGACGGGCGAGACCGGCTGGATACGGGACTCCAGTTCGACGAACAGGGCCGGGCGGTCACGGGTCAGCAGGGCCCTCCCGCCGCGCAGGACCGCCAGCTCGCTGCCGTCCACGTCGATCTTGACGAAGCCGACGTCCCGCAGCTCCAGACCGTCCAGCGCCACGCACCGGACGTCCACGGCGTGGGCGTGGATGTCCCGTCGGACGAGGGACGACACCCCACGGTTCCCGGTGTCGTCGGCCGGCAGCCACAGCCGGGCCGAGCCCGGGCCGTCCGAGGCGGCGGCCTGGATCACCCGGACGTTGCGCGGGGCGGTCGCCGTGAGCAGGCGGGCCAGGTGCGGGACCGGTTCGAGCGTCACCACCCGGCGGGCGAGTCCGGACAGGCGGTGGGTCCAGGGGCCGTACCAGCCGCCGATGTCCACCGCCGTGCCGCAGCCGGGCGGGCACAGCTCGGCGATCCTGGCCAGCTCCGGTTCGAAGCGCGGGTAGACCGCGCGGGCGGTCGCCGCGACGAGGCGGGCCGGCAGGAAAGGGGCGAGGCGGGCGGCGAGCGTGGTCATGGAGCCATCCGTTCCGGGTCGAGGGGGCCTGGGCGCCGAGCGGTCCCGAGGCCTTCGGTCAGGGGGCCATGCGCTTGAGGAGCTGTTCGTGCTCGTGGTCGGAGACCTGTTCGCCGGAGGACGGCAGCAGTTGCGGGATGCCGTCGACGATCGGATAGCGGCGGCGCAGGCGCGGGTTGTAGAGCGCCTGGGCCGGCGGCACCGACCCGTCCGGCGGCAACAGGTGCAGCGGCCCCTTGTCGAGGGGGCACGCGAGGATCTTCAGCAACTGCTCGTCGGGGCCGGTGGAGGGGCTCATGGCGGGGTCAACTCCTTCGCGGGTACGGGGGCTCGGGGCGCCTCGTCGTGCTTGGGCATGGCCAGCAGCACGGCGACCGCCAGGGCCGTGCCCGCCAGCCGCAGTCCGAGCCGCAGCGGGTGGTCCGGCAGCGCCTCGCCGAACGAGAGCGTGCCGAGCACCGCCGTGTACAGGCTGGTCACCGTCGTGCACACCGGCACGATCAGCGAGGCCCGGCAGCGCTGCAGTGCCGCCTGCGACATGACCAGGCCGAACGCACCGGTGAACACGAGCAGATACGGATACGGCGAGCGCAGCACGGCGAGCAGCGCGCCGCCGACGTCGCCTCCCGCCCAGTAGCCGGAGACGCCCTTGATCGCGAGCGAGCTGACCCCGTAGAGCAGGCCCACCGCCACCCCGTACTCGACGCCCGCCGTCGGCATCCGGTGCCGGCGCAGCGCCCGGCGCTCGGCGGCCCGGTACAGCCACACGCCGCACCCGAGCGAGGGCACGCACAGCAGCCAGACGAGCGGGTAGGGCGCCGCGCGGCTGACGGTGTCCGCGGACTCGTCCAGGGAGAGCACGACCATCAGCAGCGCGGCGAGGATCGCGGCGAGCGCGTACCGCTCGCGCCCGGTCGTCTCCTCGCCCAGCAGCCGGGCCGACAGCAGGACGAGCAGGACCAGGCCGGAGACGAAGATGCCCTGCGCGGCGGCGATCGGCAGGGTGCGGTAGACGACGAGCTGGGCGGCGAACCCGGCGCCGAGGGCGAGCGAACCGCCGATCCACAGCGGGCTGCCGAGCACCAGGCGCAGCAGCCGGCCCGGACGGCGCACGGTGACCTCGGGCAGCGCGGCCAGCGCCCGCTTCTCCAGGACGAACCCGCCGCTGTACAGGACGTTCGCCAGCAGGGCCGCGGCCACTCCCCACCACACGGCCTACGTCCTTCGCGCGTGCAGCAGCAGGATCGAGGCCAGGCCCGGCCGGGCACAGGCGAGACGGTCCAGCGCCCGCAACGGGCGCGGTACGCCGTGGAACGGGGCTCCTTCGAGCCGTACGACCTCGAAGCCGGCGGCGGCGACGAACTCCCGCAGCGCGCGGGCGGTGTACAGCCGCAGATGTCCCACCACCTCCCGGCCCGGCCGGCCGTGGATCGCGCGCAGGCTCACCTCGGAGAAGACGGGCTGCACGCCGGCGAGCAGCAGGGCGCGGTTGTACCAGGCGGCGAGGTTGGGCGTGGAGAGCATCAGATGGCCGCCGGGGCGCAGTACCCGGCGCAGTTCGTCGAGGGCGGCGTCCGGGTCGACGAGGTGCTCGATCACCTCGCTGAACAGGACGGCGTCGGCGGCGCCGGTGCGCAGGGGCAGCCCGCCGCCGGTGAGTTCGCCGCGCACGGCGTACGCCAGCCGCGGCCGGGCCCGCCGCAGGGCGTCCTGGGACCAGTCCACGCCGACGACGCGGTGGCCGGCGAGCAGGGGGGCGGCGGTCGCGGCGGCGGTGCCGTCGCCGCAGCCGACGTCGAGGACGAGGCCCGCGGTGCTGCTCCCGCGCAGGGCGGCGGCGAGCATGCGGGCCTGGCGGAGGCTGCGGGGGGCGCCGGAGGCCACCGGGACGGCGGGGTTCTCGTAGAAGTCGCGCAGGCCCCCCGGCGGTGCGGTGGCCGTCATCGGGGCACCTCCGTCGCGTGCAGGTGGTGCTCGAACAGGTCCCGCAGAAGGGCGCCGTCGCCGGGGCCGAGCAGGGCGTGCGACCAGCGCAGCGACAGATGGAGACGGCCCGCGGTGGAGGCCGTGGTGAACGTCAGGCCCCGGGGCATGCGGGCCGGCGCCGAGAACCAGACCGCGTGCGCGCGGCCGGCCTCGTCGCCGAAGTCCAGCGGGTACGGGATGCGGCCGATGTTGCTCAGCAGCGTGGTCGACGTCCAGGGGGCGGCCGCCCTGCGCAGCGTGCGGGCGACACCGGCGCGCCACCGCACGGGGAGCACGGGTGCGGCCAGGAGGGCGGCCCCGCGGCCCAGTGGGGGGCGGGGCCGGGACTTCAGGGCGCGGGTGCGGCCGGCCGTGCCGTGGAGCAGGGCGGGCATGTCGGTCGCGGCCCGGCCCAGCTCGTCGGGGGTGAAGGGGACGTCGACCAGGCGGGTGCCGTTGCCGATGGGCATGGTGGTGTCGCGGGGGCGGTCGTCGACCGGCATGGTGATGCGCAGCGGGCGGGGGCGGGCGCCGTGCTCGCGGTTCCAGTGGGCCACGGTCAGGGCGGTGGCGACCATCAGCTGGTCATTGACCGTGTAGGGGGAGCCCTTGGGGCGGTGCGGCAGCGGCAGTTCGGTGACGAGCATGCCGTTGCCGGGGGAGGGGCCCGGTGTGCCGGGGGCGACGCGGGCCGGCGGGGACCACGGGGAGGGGGCCGGCTCGGCGGGCGGTGCGGCGGTGGCCGTGCGCACGGGCGGGGCCGCCGGGGAGTTGTCCCTGCCGCCGTACAGCTCCGCGGCGGTGGCCAGGACGCGCAGGCAGGCCGGTCCGTCGAGGGCGGTGTGGTTGACGGTGAGGACGAGGGCCGTTTCCTCGCCCGGGAGGCCCGGGACGACCTCCAGGCGGATCGGCGGGGACAGCGAGAGCGGCGGCGCCTCGGTCAGGGCCCGCGCCCGCGCCTCCCGCAGCGCCTCACCCCCCGGTCGCGCGAAGCCGACCACCTCCACGTCCGGGTCCGCCGTCAGCTCCCACTCGTAGCGACGGCGCCACCACGGGCCCGGGGCCTCGCGCATCAGGACGCGCGGGTGCCGGTGCAGGGCCGCGACGAAGGCCGTGCGCAGGCGCGCCGGGTCCAGCGGGCCGGGCAGGCGGACCTCGATGTGGACCGTCTCCGGTTCCGCGTCCTGCTGGCAGTGGCGGGCCACCTCGTCCACGACCGGGAACGGAATGCGGTCCGCCGGGCGGGGCGTCACGTCGTCCAGTGCGGTCATCGGCTGTCGTCTCCCCCCTGGGGTTCCGGGCTGCCGGGACCGCGTGCCGTCAGGGGCGGTCCGGCCTCGGCGCGCGGGAACGGGTCCTGTGCGGGCCTCCGGCGCCGGGGCAGCGGTCGTGTCGGAGCGGTCTCCGTGGCCGTCGGCGGCGGGCCCGCCGCCGTGGCCGGCTCCGGAGGCCGTACGGGGGGCGGCACCGCGGTGGTACCCGGCTCCGCGGGCACCGGTGGCAGCACCGCCGTCGTGCCCGGGTCGCCGGTCCGCTCCCGCACGCCCACCAGCGCGGCGAACAGGCCGATCAACGCGAAGAGTTGGGCCGCGGGGGAGAAGGCGCCCGCGCCCTGTCCGGGCGGCTCGCCCGCACCGGCCGCCGCCACCGCGCCCGCCGCCGCGAGCGCCCCGAACGCGATCGGCACCAGCAGCGCGCGCCGCCGGTACGCCGCCACCGCGAGCGCCGGCACCAGCAGCGCGAACCACCCGGCGATCACCACGCCCACCAGCGTCAGCGCCACCGCGCCCAGCCAGGGCCCCGGCGCCGGGGGCGCCGGCTGCGGGGCGTCGGGGTTGGGCGCGCGCCGCCGCCACACCACCAGGCCCACGAGCACGGCCAGTCCGGCCCCGCTGCCGATGAGCCCCGCCTCGTACGTGGTGGCCGGCTCGTACGACAGCTTGATCGTGCCGCCCGGCCCGGCCGGGACGCGCCAGCCCTGCTGCCAGCCGTCCAGCCGGACCGGCGTGAGTTCCGCGCCGTTCAGGGTGGCCCGCCAGCCGTCGTTGTAGTTCTCGTACGTCGTCAGGTACGAGGCGGCGCCGCTGCCGGCGCTCACCTCGCGGCGGTCGCCGAGCCAGTCCCGTATCCGCAGGTCACGGTCCTGGGACACCGGGTCGGTCACGGTGCCGCGCGTCAGCCGCACGTCCGTCAGGACCAGCGGGCCGGCGTCGCCCGCCTCGACGCGGTGCGCGCCCCGCGACAGTTCCAGGCCGCCCTGCGGGCAGAGGGTCACCTCCACCGGCCGGCGTTCCGTCAGGTCGCGCACGGTGCCCGTGACGCCGGTCCGGTACAGCTCGCCGTCGACCGCCAGCAGCGGTCCCCGGCCGCACGGCAGGGAGAACTCCCTCTCGGGGCGGGGCTGCGGGGTGCGGTAGCTGTCCAGGGCCGGGAGATAGGCCTCGGTCAGACCCACCGGCAGTTGCAGGTCCTCGTCGATGACGGGGTGGTGGAGCGTGAGCGGGGCCGTCGCAGTGACCGTGATGTCCAGGCGGTCGGTCGTGATCGCCGGGAAGCGCACCCAGCCGTTCTCGTCCACGCCGGCGCTCGCCGCGCCGTCGGGGGAACTGATACGCACCTGGGTGGGCCGGCTGGACAGCCCGCCGGCCGCGGCCAGCACCAGCTCGCCCACCGGCTGCCTGCCCTCCCAGCGCAGCCGGACCGTGGGCCGGTCGCCCGCGATCCACGCCGTCGTCAGGTCGCCGTCGGTGAGGTTGCGCGCGCCGAGGCCCGCGCCGAGCCGGGCCGTGGAGTCGGCGGTCGCGGTGATGCGCTGCCGCTGGTCGGGCGCGATCTCGTAGAGCAGCCGGTCCAGTTCCTCGCCGGGCACCGGCACCGCGCTCGCCGTCACCTCGTACGTGCCGGCGGCGGTCGTCTCGAAGCGGCGGTGCAGACCCGTCTCGGTGCCGGTGGGGGACAGGCCGGTGGGGTCGGCCGCACGGTGCAGGGAGACGATCTCGGAGGCCGCCTCCGTGACGTCCGACGGCAGCCGCAGCAGGCGCGTCACCTGCACGTCCGGCAGCCGGATCTCGGCGAAGCCCGCCCCGGTCAGCCCGGTCCTGCGCGCCTCCGATTCGACGATCGTCAGCTTCATCCAGCGGGTCTCGCCCGCCGGTGCCCGCACCCGCTGCGGCATGCCGTTCGGCTGGAGGAAGCTGGTCACCGCTCCGCGTTCGGTCTCCACCCGCACCCGGGTGGCGGCCGCCCGCACGCTCTCCTGCGGCAGCGGCGTCACCTCGAACGACGACGGCATGTCGTACGCACCCTCGCCGTCGCCCGTGCCGGCGAACCCGATCCGCAGCCACTGCCCGTTCGGTGACCCGGCCGAACCCTCCGTCCACGCGGTGGCCGGATCGCCGTCGAAGGCGTTCACGGGGTCGAACTGCGGCAGATGGAAGAACCAGCCGCCGTACGAGGACGCCGTCACGGACCGCGCCCCGCGCAACTCCGCCACCGTCTGATGGCGCACACCGGTCACCGGCAGGATCTGGTGCGGCGGTTCACCGGCGTCCTGCTGGGCGTCCGGCGCGTTGCGCTCGTCCCGGGTGTACGGGTACGAGGTGTTCGCGTGGACGAGACCGAACCGCGTGTCGGCGCGCCGCAGTCCGTCGCCGGTCACCTGGAGCTGCGGCCGGCCGAGCCCGGGGTGGTGGTCGCCGGACAGCACGGTCGCCCGGCCGCGCAGCGCCGAGGCGAGCGGCAGCAGCGACTCGGGGCCGCCCGAGACGACGGCCGTGTCGGCGATCGGGTGCAGCGCGGCCTGTCCGGGCCGGGTGACGCCCTCGCCGCCCGGCCGGTAGACCTCCACCGCCCGCTGCCGCGGGTAGAGGCCCTCGACCTGGAGCGGGGTGTCGTCCGCGATCCGGCCACCGGTCATGACCGGGCCCAGCCCGGTGACCCGCTCGTAACCGGACTGCTCCAGCGCGCGCTTGACGGTCGTGGTCGGGACGGCGCCGATCTGGTCGGGGTCGAGGTCGTTGCGTACGACGACGTAGTGGATGCCCGCGCGGCTCAGGAAGTCGGCCAGGCCCGGCACTTCGGCGCCGGTCAGCAGAGCCTGCTCCACCGCGTCCATGGCGCGCCGGTTGCCGGGGGTGCCGAAGGGGACGTGGTCCCGCTGGGCCCAGCGGGACTCGGCGAGGACGTCGAGGGGCTGGTCGATGGTGGAGCCCCAGGTGTGGATGCCGTGCGCGGTGGCCGGGACGACCAGGGCGCGGGAGTCGGGGGAGTACTTCTCCAGCCAGTCGGCGGTGGCCTTCCAGTACGTGGGGATCTCCTGGAAGGACCCCGCGTTGAGGAGCGAGCCGTTGACGTACGGCAGGGCGAGCCCCGGCAGCACCAGCACCGCCGCGGCCAGCGGGGCGAACCGGCGGCCCCGCACCCGACGGGCGCCGCGCGGCTCGGCGGCCACCGCCACCAGGTGGGCGAGCCCGAGGACCAGGGCGAGGGCCAGGCCCGTCTGGAACTTGTAGATGTTCCGGAACGGCGCCAGCGGGCCGTCCAGCCAGGACCGCACGGTCTCGTGGAAGGGCGCCCCGAACGCGCCGCCGTACCCGGCGAGCAGGACCGGGACGGTCACCAGCACGGTCAGCACCAGCCACCGCCGCTCCGGCATGTCCCGCCGGGCCAGCCCGGCCAGCCCCAGCCCGGCGGCGAGCGCCGAGCAGACCACGACGAGCGCCGAGGACACCACGGTCCAGCCGGCCGGCAGCCACGCCTCGCCGAAGTGCAGGTACGCCACCCAGTTCCCGGCACCGCGCAGTGCCTCGGTGGCCGCCATGGTGTCGGTCGTCGTCCGCGCGCTCTCGATGTAGGGGAGGAAGTTCTCGCCGTAGGCGCCGAGCAGCAGCAGCGGGATCCACCACCAGGCGGTCGCCACGAGCACGCCCGGCACCCACCAGGCGATCAGCTTGCGCTGCCGGGGCCCGGCCGGGCGGGAGAGCAGATACAGGCCCACCGGGAGCAGGGCCGCCAGCGTCGAGGCCGCGTTCACCCCGCCCATGAACGGGATGATCAGTGCCGACCGCAGCGCGGCCACGCGGGCGCTGTACCGCTCGTCCGTCAGCGGCAGCAGCACCCACGGCAGGAACGCGCCGGGCAGCGCGGCGGCCGACGTCGAGCCGACCACGATCGTGAACAGCGGCCACAGCGCGTACACCACCGCGGCCGGCAGCCGGGAGGCCGCGCTGCCGACGCGCAGCCGCTCGGCCAGCCGCAGCGCGCCCCAGAACGCGACGGACACGACCAGCGACATCCACAGGCGCTCCGCCAGCCACACCGGCAGGTCGACCGCGCGGCACAGCCAGTGGAAGGGGAGCATCGGCCACAGATAGCCGGCGTACTGGTCCTGGATGCCGCCGAAGCCGGCCCGGTCGTGCCACAACTGGCCGAGGTCGGCGAGGAACCGGCCCGGGTCGACGGTGACCCCGAGCTTGGTGTCGAAGGTCTGCCGGCCCGGCCGCACCGCCAGGAACAGCACGAGGACCACGGCCCAGAACCCCAGCAGCCAGCGCCGCGACCGCGGGCCCTCCGGGGGGCCCGCCGCGGTCGCGGTGGTGGGGACGGCTGCAGGAGGAGGGGCCTGGACCGTGGTCGTCATGGGGGACACCGCCGGAGGATGAGGAGAAGGTTCCAGGTGGCCACCTCGCGGATGCCGGGCGCCTTGACGACGGCCTGCGGGAGGAACGGCCAGTAGCGGGAGCGCGCCGTGACGAGCGTGACGTCGCCGCGGGCGCGCACCTGCCGCAGGGTGGGGCCGATGTGCACGGCGAACAGGTTCTCGCCGAGGGTGTGCTTGGCGGGCCTGCCGGTGCGGCGGCGGTAGCGGGCGCGGGCCCGTTCGGCGCCGAGGTAGTGCCAGGGCGCCCACTCGTGGCCGCCCCACGGGGACAGCCAGTTGGTGAACGACACGTAGATCAGGCCCCCGGGCCGGGTCACGCGGGCCAGCTCGCTGAGGAAGGTCTGCGGATCGGCCACGTGCTCCAGGACGTTGGAGGAGAACGTGACGTCGGCGGCCCCGTCGGGCAGCGGCAGCAGATAGCCGTCGGCGACCACCGTGCCGTCGGGCGGCTGCCCGCCCAGTTCGCGCGCGTCGGGCTCGAAGAGGTAGGCGTGCGCGCCGCGCCGCCGGAACTCCGCGGTGAAGTGCCCGCTGCCGCCGCCGACGTCGACGACGACCCGCCCGGCCACGGGGCCGTCGTACGCCTCGACCTGGTCGGCGGCGTCCCGGGCGAGCAGCGTGTAGCAGGCGTCGGGGTCGTCCCGCTCGTGCAGGAACGCGCGAAAGAGGGCGAGGGAGCGCCGCAACGAGGGGTCCTTGAAACCCTGGTGAGGTGACGCCGTGGAAGGGCGCGGGGAAGTGCGCGACCGACCGGGGACGACCCGTGGTCGCCGATCGGCCGCGGGCGTACGGCGCGGGGGCGTCACGGCGTCCAGCCCCGCACCGCTTCCGCGGCAACCGCCCGGAACTGCGGCACGGTACGGTCCCACCGGTACCGGGCGGCGTGTTCGAGGGCCGCCTTGCCCATGAGCTCCCGGCGGTGACCCGACAGGGCCAGCGTGCACCAGGCCGCCGCGAAGGAGGACTCGCCGGTGGCCAGCAGGCCGGTCTCGCCGTCGACGACGGAGTCGCGCAGCCCCGGCACGGAGAAGCCGATCGCCGGGGTCCCGCGGGCGGCCGCCTCCGTCACCACCAGCCCCCAGCCCTCCACCGCCGACGGATGCAGCAGCAGCCAGGCCGCGCACAGCAGGCGGTGCTTCTCGGCCTCGCAGACCCGGCCCGCGAACTCGACGCCCGGTCCGGCCAGCGCGGTGAGCCGCTCCCGCTCGGGGCCGTCGCCCACGATCACCAGACGGCCGCCGGTGACGGGGCGGACCCGCTCCCACAGCCGCAGCAGCAGATCGACGCGCTTGTACTCGACGAGCCGGCCGACGGCCACGAACAGCGGCTCGGATGAGCGCGGGACGCGCGGGCCGGGCTCCTCGACGCCGTTGTGGACGACCCGGATGCGCTCGCGGGGCACGCCGATCGCGCGCAGGGCGTGGGCGGTGGACGGGGAGACGGCGACCAGCAGTCCGCGGGAGCGCGCGCCGGTCAGCGCCCAGTGTTCGAGCCGCCGGCCGATGCGCGCGGCGGGCGCCAGCGGGCCGCCGAAGCGCATCCGCCACAGGTCGGAGTGGACGTGGTTGACCAGGCGCAGGGTGGGGCCCCGGTGCCACAGCGGGGCGAGGTAGGGCATGCCGTTGCACACCTCGACCAGCAGGTCGCAGTCGCCGACCTGGCGGGCGAAGGCGGAGCGGGCGCGCAGGTAGTGGCCGTAGGGGCCGCCCGCCGAGACGACCCGGTAGTCGCGGAAGGCCGCCGGGCCGCCGCACAGGAGCGTGACCTGGTGGCCGTGGCGGGTCAGGCCCTCGGCCAGCCGGTCGACGAGCAGTTCGGAGCCGCCCGCGGCCGGGTTGCCGAGGTCACGGTGCGCGAGGAAGACGATGCGGCGCGGGGGTGGGGGGAGCGCCGGGGGGTGCTGCTGCGGCCGGGGGAGAGCGGTGCGCAGCGGCGGTACGTGCTGGGGCATGGGTGCTCCAACTCGTCTCGGGGTGCGGTACTCGATGTGGGGGAGTTGCCGGTGGGGTGGGGAGGGTTGGCGGTGAGGGAGGGGTGCCGGTGGGGCGGTCAGGGTTTCCGTGCCTGTCCTGGGCGGGGCCTGTGGACGGGATGTGTGCGGGGTGGGGTGGACAGTTTTCGCCGAGGCGTTCGTCACGGCTACTCACGCGCATGACAATTTCGGGCCTTGTTGTACCTGACGTCACGTCACAACGTGAGCGTCGGTCCGATTCCGGGCCTTGACGGCATCCCGGGCCGCGCCGACACTGGGCCGACGGGCAGGGGCGGGCACCGGGGTGGGACGACCTCCGGAGCAGAGAGGCTGACCCCCGTATGTCCAGACTGATCGCCGCCACCGTGACCGTCGTGGTCGCGGCGGCCCTCGCCGTGGGCACCGCGCTCGGCGTCGTCGCCCTGCTCGAAGCCACTCCCGAGCAGCCCAACAGCCCGTTGGTCACCTACGAACAAGCGGGCCAGGGGAGTTGACGGTGAGCGCCCACCCGGCAACCGTCCCCCCGCCCGCCACCGGCGCGTCCCGTTCCGCCTGGCACGAGGTGCCCCGGCTCCAGGTGCGCCGGTTCGCGGCGATCGCCAAGGCGGAGGCGCCCGAGCTGGCCGAGGAGATCCTGCGCGAGATCCGCCGAGAGCACCCCCACCTGCCGCTCGTGCTGGACGAGAGCGGCGAGCCGATGGCACTGGTCGGTATCCGGCGGGCCATCGAGGTGTTCGTGCAGCACCTGGAGCACGCCGACTACTCGACCGGCCGCCCCACCGTGCCGCCCGGCGTCTTCCAGGACTTCGGCCGCGGCGAGGGGCTCAACGGCCGCACCCTGGACTCGCTCCAGGCGATCTACCGGATGGGGGTACGGCTGGCCTGGCGCCGCTTCGCCGACATCGGCCAGCGCGTGCAGATCCCGCCGCCCGCCATGTACGAACTGGTCGACGCCGGCTACGAGTACCTCGACGGCCTCGTCGACCAGTCCGTGCGCGGTTACGCCGAGGCCGCCGCCCGCCAGGCCGGGGAGCGGCTGCGCCTGCAACGCCGCCTGATGGAACTGCTGCTCGCCGAACGCCACCGCGGCGACGTGGCCGACGCCCTCGCCGAGCGCGCCGCGCGGATCGGCTGGCACCTGCCCGACAAGGTCGCCGTCGGGGTGCTGCTGCGCCCGGCGCGGGAGGCGGTCGCGCCCGCCGTCGGGCAGGGCGTGCTGCTCGACCTGGAGGGCGAGCAGCCCCGCATGGTCGTGCCCGAACCGGACGCCGCCGGGCGCCAGGAGCTGCTGCAGCGCGCGCTCACCGGCTGGGCGGGGGCCATCGGCCCGCCGGTGCCGCTGACCGACGCCGCGAAGTCGCTGCGCTGGGCCGAGGCCGCCGTACGCCTGATGGAACGGCGGCTGCTGCCCGCCGGGGAGGTGCTGTTCTGCACCGAGCACACCGAGGCGCTGGTCCTGCTCCAGCCCGAGGAACTCCTCGACGACCTGGCCCTGCGCTGTCTCGCCCCGCTCGCGCACTGCGGGCCCGCGCACGCGCGCCGGCTCGCGGAGACCCTGCTGGCGTGGCTGGAGACGCGGGGCGGGGCGCCCGAGGTGGCGGAGCGGCTCGGCGTGCATCCGCAGACCGTCCGGTACCGGTTACGGCAGATCCGGGAGCTGTGGGGCGACGAGATCGACGACCCCGACCGGCGCTTCGAACTGGAACTGGTGCTGCGTGCCCAGCGGTTGCGCGGGGAGATCGGGCAGAGCGGCGCTCCGTCGCGTCGGGCGGCAGCGAGCGGCGGAGGGGCCAGGTCGCGGCGCCCGACGACCCGGCCGCGGTAGCCGCGCTCCCGGGCCGGGTCGTTCCCGGGCGACCCGGCCCCGGCAAGACCAGGGGGCTCGGCAAGACCATGGGGCCCCGGCAAGACCATTGGCCGCGGCAAGACCATTGCCCCGGCAAACACTCCATGAGTAGCCTGTGTTCGCCATTCCGACCGCGTGTTGAAATTTCGAACACGGCGGGCGCCGTAAGCCGCAGACGCAAGTCTCAGAACGCAAGGAGGGGGCCGGCCGTGGGACGCCTCGTACCTGCCGTGACCCGGGCTCTCGACATCCTGGAGCTCTTCCTCGACGGGGACGGCACGCTCTCCGCCCCCGACATCGTGCGCAGGCTCCAGCTGCCGCGCACCACCGTGCACGAACTGGTCACCACGCTCGCCGCCCGGTCGTACATCGTCCAGGTCCCCGGCCAGCCCGGCCGCTACCGGCTCGGCGTCCGGCCGTACCAGCTCGGCAGCCGCTACGCCGAGCAGCTCGACCTCGCCGCCGAGGGCCAGCAGGTCGCCCGGTCCGTCGCCGAGACCTGCGACGAGACGGTGCACGTGGCGATCCTGGAGGGCACGGACGTCATCTACATCGCCAAGGTCGACTCCACGCACGCCGTGCGCATGGTCTCCGCGGCCGGCCGCCGTCTCCCCGCCCACTGCACCTCCGTCGGCAAGATGCTGCTCGCCTCCCTGCCCGAGCCGGAGCTCGCGGCCCGGGTCCCCGACGGCGCCGAGCTGACCGCCATGACGGGGAACAGCATCACCGACCCGGCGGCCCTGCGCGAGGCCCTCACCGGGATCCGGCAGCGGGGCATCGCCGTGGAGAGCCGGGAGTCCAACCCGGACGTCTCCTGCGTCGCCGCGCCGGTCCGGGACCGTACCGGCCAGGTGGTGGCAGCCCTGTCCATCTCGGTGCCGATGATCCGCTGGAGCGACGAGCGCCGCGCCGAGCTGGAGCAGCTCGCCGTGAAGGGCGCGGCCGAGCTGTCGGAGCGGCTGGGCCACCGGAGCACCGTATGACGGCCTACGAGGTGGCGGTGCGCGCCGAGGCGATGCTGGGCGAGGGCCCGACGTGGGACCCGCGGGAGCGGCGGCTGATCTGGATCGACATCCTGGGCGGCCGGCTGCACACCTACGACCCCGCCACCGGCCGCCGCACCACCCGCACCGTCCACCAGCACATCGGCGCGGCCAAGCCCCGCGCCGGCGGCGGCCTGGTCCTCAACCTCCGGGACGGGGTGGCCCTGCTGGACCCGGACGGCACCCTCCGCCCGCTGCACCACGACCCGGTCCCCGGCCGGCGTGCCAACGACGCCGCCGTGGCACCCGACGGCTCGCTGTGGGCGGGCACCATGCGCTACGACGAGGCGCCGGGCGGCGGCACGCTGAGCCGCGTCACACCCGACGGCACGGTGGAACTCGTCCTCGGCGACGTGACGGTGAGCAACGGCACCGGCTGGAGCCCCGACGGCCGCCTCATGTACTACGTCGACTCCCCGACGCGCCGGATAGACGTCTTCGACCACGCCGACGGCCGGGTGTCACGCCGCCGCACCCTGGTGGAGATCGAGGAGGGCGCCGGATTCCCCGACGGCCTCACGGTCGACGCCGACGGCTGCGTCTGGGTGGCCCTGTGGGACGGGGGCGCGATACGCCGCTACACGCCGGCCGGCGCCCTGGACCGTACCCTCCGGCTCCCCGTCCCCCGCCCCACGGCCTGCGCCTTCGGCGGCCCCGACCTCACGGACCTGTACGTCACCACGGCCCGCACCGGCCTGACGACCCCACCCCCCCTCTCCGGCTCCCTCCTGGTCCTCCCCACCACCGGCACCGGCCTGCCCCAACCGGCGTTCGCGGGCTAGCGAATTCCACGCCGGAAAACTTGATCGGCAATGTCGGCGGCCGCTGCTAGCCTCCTGCCGCTCGATCGTCCGGTGATCGAGCAGTCATCCAGGGGAGGGAGATCTTCCGATGTCAGGGAGATTCAGCAAACGGGCGCTGCTGCTCGGCAGTTGCCTCGTGGCGGTCGTGGGGGCGGCCGTACCGGGCACCGCGAACGCGGCGGAGCAGGAGAACCTGCCGCCCGTCGTCCAGGACCTGAAGACCGGGTCCAAGGACTGCGCGACGGGGGACACGCAGGCCTACGTATCAAGTCCTCCGGTCCTCGCGGCCCGGTTGACCGATCCGGTCGAGGACGACCGGATCGGATACCCGGATCAGCTCAGCGCCGAGTTCGAGATCTGGTGGTCGGACGCGACCGGCGCCGAGCAACGCCGCTCCTTCACCACCAGCCCCATGTACCAGGACTCGATCCATCGCTTCCAGGTCCCGTCGGACATTCCGGCGGACACGGATATTTTCTGGCACGTCCGCGCCAACGACGGCAAGGCGAACTCCGCCTGGAGCTCCGAGGCCCCCGGCGCCGCGTGCCGGTTCATGCACGACGACCAGAACCCGGCCGCTCCCGTCGTGAGCTCGCCGGAGTACCCCGAGGAGACGCTTCGGGTCGGCGGGGTGGGCGTCTACGGCAGCTTCACCATGGACTCTCCTTCGCCGGACGTCGTCGATTACGTGTACTCGTTCATCGACGGCACGCATGGCACGGTGCGACCCGTGGAACCCGGCGGACCGGCCACGATCCGCTTCGCCCCGCTGAGCACCGCTCCGCAGACGCTCAGAGTCCAAGCCCGTGACCGCTCCGGCCGGACCAGCTGGCCCGCCGACTACACGTTCTTCCCGAAGGCGCCGAGCGCGCCGGTCTCCCGCTGGCGACTCGCCGACGAGGCCGGCTCCACCACGGCGGCCGCCGACGCGGGCCAAGCGGCCCGGGTGGGGCGCGGCGTGACGTTCGGCGGCCCGGTCCCGTCGGGCACCCCGCTCACCTCCACGGCCGTCCTCGACGGCAGCGGTCACGGATACCTCACCACGGACGCCGCGGCCGTCGACAGCGGCAGGACCTTCGGCGTCGGCGCCTGGGTGCGCCCGGCGGAGACCGGCCGCGACATGACCGTACTGAGCCAGGACACCGCCTCCGGTACGGCCTACGCACTCGGGCTGGACGGTGCGCAGGACGCGACGGCCACCTGGACCTTCACCCTCGGCGGCGCGAAGGTATCCGGCGGCGCTCCGGAGGCCGGTGAGTGGGCCTACCTGCTCGGGATCTACGACACCGAGACGGGATACGCCCAGCTCTTCGTCAACGGCCACGAGGTCGGCACCAAGGCCACGGCCGCACCGGTCGCGGCGGACGGGGCCTTCCAGATCGGCCGGATCCGCGGCACGAACGGCTACCGGCAGCGCTGGCACGGCGAGATCGGCGACGTCCGCACGTACGACCGGCTCGTCGTCCCGCAGGAAGTGACCGAACTCGGGGGCCGCCGCCCCGCGTTGCTCGGACACTGGTCGTTCAGCACCGCCTCCGACGGCATCACGCCCGAGAACAACGGCGGTTCGCCGCTGCGACTGGGACCGGGCGCGTCGATCTACGGCACTCCGGACAACTCGTGCCACGTCGACATCGATCCCGACTGCACGTGGAAGCCGTACCCGTTGGTCGGCGAAGGGCACCTGGCGCTGGACGGCGAGACCGGGCACGCGGTCCTCGACGCCCCCGTGGTGGACACCGGCGACAGCTTCACCCTCGGAGTCGTCGTCAGCATCCAGGACGCCGACGCCACCCGGCCGATGACCGTCCTGTCGCAGGCCGGTGAGCACACCGACGTGTTCAAGCTCCGCTACGAGCCCTCGACGTACGCCTGGCAGCTGATCATGCCGGAGCGGGACGAGGCGGGCGCGCCCGAGACGGTCGTCTCGCAAATCACCATGCCGTCCGGCAGCAGCGGGAACGGCACACCGCTGGCCATCGTCTACGACGACGCCACGGACACGGTCAAGCTGTACGCCGACGGCTACACGAATGCCGGGGCCACCGCCCACCTCCGCAACGGCTGGACGGGCACCGGCCCGCTCCAGGTGGGTCGCGCCGGTGCTGCCGAGGGCTGGGTCGAGTACCTGAAGGGCGACGTCGACGAGATCCAGGCCTTCGCGGGCGCCCTGGGCGACGACGAGATCATCGGCCTGGGCCACGAGACCGATCCCTGCCTGTGCGTCTGATGCCCCCGGCGGGCCGGGAGACGGACCCGGCCCGCCAGGGGTTCGGCGCGAGCGGCTTCGGTCACGCCGGAGGTGGGTGCGGCCCAAGGCCTCGGTGGGAGCGCGGGTTTCTGCGAGGGTGGGGGGTGACGATCTCATCGGAATGAGAGCGGCGTTCCGCCGCGTTGTGGGCCGCCATCGACGACCACGACGCGGCCGACTTCCGCGCCAAGGTCGGGGCGCTCGCGGACGAGCTTCCGGCGGGTCATCCGGTCGCCTACTTCGGACGCGCCTGCGCCAACGACTCGACCGGTGTCGGCGAGGAAGCCGTTCCGCTGTACCGGCGGGCGCCGGAGGCGGGGGCTCACCGCGGAACGGGACAACGGCTCGGACCACCTCGACGACGCCGTGACCGCGTTCCTGGCGCCGGCGCTGATGGACGTCGGCCGGGAGCGCGAGGCCGCCGCGCCGGCGCTGGGGCGCTCTCGAAGCGCCTGCCGCGCTGCAACCGTTCCCTCGCCGACTACGCCGGCATCGCGATCGACGGGCCCTAGGCGAGCCCCGCGGCCTTGCGTTCCTCGCTGGTCAACGGGGGGCCGGGCAGCGACGGCTGGAGCGGTCCCAGCGCCGCCGCCAGCAGCACCGAGGGGGTCAGCAGCACCTCCGAGCGCCGCTCCAGCGAGGTCACGTCGGTCACCCGGCGGGCGATCCGGCCGTTGCCGGTGGCCGTGTACATGAGCCGGTCGACGTACGAGGCCACGAGCCGGTCCCGCAGGGTGGGGCCTTCGGGGGTGGCCCCGGGGTAGAACACGTCCTGTCCGATGGCCAGGTCCCAGGCCGCGCCGACCGGTCGTGCCAGCGCCTTCTGGATCCGGCGGGAGAGCCCTCGTGCCGCCCAGCCGTGGCGCCGCGTCAGATCGCGCAACGTCAGCGCGCTCTGCGCGGCGGCCGCCAGGCCGTGCCCGTAGACCGGGTTGAAGGAGGCGAGCGCGTCGCCGAGGACGGTGAAGTTCTCGGGCCAGGCCGGCATCCGCTCGTAGTAGTGGCGGCGGTTGACGGTGGCGCGGGTGAACGACACCTCGGACAGCGGCTCGGCCCGCTCCAGCAGTTCGCCGATCAGCGGGTGCCGCAGGTCCTCGCGGGCGAACCGCTCGAAGTCGCCGGTGTCGGAAGAGGGTTCGCCGCCCCGGGTGCCGGACAGCGTGACGATCCACCTGCCGTCCTCGATGGGCAGCAGGAAGCCCGCCCGGCCCGGCCCGCCGTCCCGGGGGTCGGACTGCACGTTGACGACCGGGAAGCCGCAGCGGGCGTCCTCGGGGGCGAGGTAGAGCCGGCTGGCGTAGGCCAGACCGGGGTCGACCTCGCGGTGCCGGGCGGGGGGAAGCCCCAGGTCCGTCAGCCAGTGGGCGGCCGAGGAGCCGCGCCCGGTGGCGTCGACGACCATCCCCGCCCCGACGACGCTCTCGTCACCGCTGTCGCGGCCCCGCACGCGGACCCCGGTGACGGCCGCCGCGGTGCCTTCGAGGCCCAGTGCCTCGGTGTCCTGGAGGACCTCGATCCGCGGATCCGCGAGCACCCGCGCCCGGATAGTGGCGTCCAGCAGGTCGCGGCCGGCCAGGAGCACGTGGTGGGACTCGGGCCAGCGGCGGAACCAGCCCTGCCGGGACAGGGCGACCATGTCCGTGGTGACGGGCAGCCGGCGCGCCCCGGCCTCCCGCAGGGCCTCGGTGACGCCCGGCACCAGATCCTCCACCGCCCGCGCGCCGCCCGACCACAGCATGTGGGCGTGCCGTGCCTGCGGCAGACCCTTGCGGGGCGCGGGCCCCTCGGGCAGCACGTCCCGCTCCACCACGACGACCCGGTCGGCGAACTCCGCCAGCGCACGCGCCGCGAGCATCCCGGCGTGGGATCCGCCGAGGACGACGGCGGTTCTGGCGGGGAGGGACGGTTCAGTCATGCGCGGACACACTCTCTGCCGGGGCGGCGACGCGGGCGCGGACCGCCTTGATCTCGTCGGAACTGCGAAGGGCCTGGGACACCGCGAGGATCTCCCGCAGGAGGTAGGTGTTGTCCGGCTCCGAGGGGGCGGCGCTCCGGCCGTCCCGGGACCGTTCCCGGGCGGCGACGGCGTCCAGGATCGTCACGGCGGCGGCGAGGGCCTGCGCCCGGCCGCGCTCGAAGCCGAGGTCGAGGGCCGTCGCGTACGCCCGGCCGCGCAGGTCCTCGTCGAGGTGGCGGGAGAGCTGCAGCAGCGCGTCACGGATGAACGTCTCACGGCGGATCAGGCGCAGTTCGGCGGGGGCGTGCGGGGCGAAGGGCTCGCGGCCGTCGGTGACGGAACGCATCAGCAGGGCCAGGGGGCGCAGTTGCCGGTGGCGGGCGCGGACCCGCCAGCGCTCCTGGAGGTACTGGCCGGCGTGCGGGACGATGAATCCGATCGCGACCAGGGTGGCGGAGACGCAGGCGGCCACCGGCGCCACGTCGGTGCTCAGCCAGTCGAGGTCGTGGCCGGTCCAGCGGGCGACGATGGCGGTGAGCTTGGACGCGTCGAAGAACAGGTTCGTCGCGTAGCCGACGCCCAGCAGCCGCAGGCCCCAGCGCAGCCAGGCGTCGAGGCCGTCGGTGCGGATCCAGTTCCAGATCAGCCGCGCCGTGATCGCGCAGGCCACGGTGTGCGCGGTCAGGTAGAGCATGATCTGCTCGCGCATGAAGGGCGTGGTGGCGTAGTACGTGTCCAGGTCGCGCAGGCGTTCCACGGGCGCGTCGGCCAGCCAGAAGAGCACCCACAGGGTGACGATCACGCCCGCGTAGACGGCGACGACCAGGCGGACCGCGCGGCGGGTGCGGTTCGCGCGGTCGGTGAGGCCGTTGCGCCAGGCGATGATCAGCAGCAGCCAGGACGCGCACAGCGCGGTGAGCAGGGAGTACACCCAGGGCGCGGAGATGTTGGGCACCCCGGTGACCCGGTTCGTCCAGGCGATGGTCCCCGGGGCGGCGAAGACGAACACGGCGCAGGCGAAGAGCAGCAGACCGCCGACGGCCCGCAGCAGCGGGTCCCGCCACATCTTGATGATGCTGGGCAGTTTGATCGCCAGGGCCGCGGTCAGTACGAGGGCCGGCAGCCAGAAGGTCATGTGCACCTCGCTGAAGAGATCACCGGCGGCGTCCGCGGTAGCCCATGGAACGCTGTACGGGGTCGAGGGAGCGCCGGCGGGGGTCGAGCGAGCCGTCGTGGCCACGGTCGCCCCCGTCGTCCGCGGCCAGGGGCCGGAACAGCGCGGCGAGCCGGTGGCCGAACTCGTCGGCCTCGGCCTCCTCCCGCCGGCGCGAGCCGTTGCGGGCGGCGACGGCGAGGGCGGTGCCCGGACGGCCGGAACGGTCCGCGAGGGCGTGCGCGGCGGCCGTGCCGACGGCGTGCTGATGGCCGTGACCCGCGTACATGTGCCACAACTCGTGGCCGAGGATGACCAGTTGCTGCACCGCCTCGGCGCGCTCCTCGACGATGACGAGGTCGAAGTCCTCGAACTCCACCCACAGACCGGTCACTTCGAACTCGTCGGGGAAGCGCTCGAAGCGCAGCTCGAGCGGGCGTCCGCCGCGCAGCGTGCTCATCGCCTCGCACAGGGCCCGGCACAGTTCGCGCAGCCCGGCGGGGGGCCGGGGGCGGGTCCGCAGGGCGGTGCCGAGCTCGGCGACCAGCGCGCGCATGGCCGAGCCGCGCCTGCGGCGCCGTAGCACAGCGAGATCCATCGCACCCCCCTCACCACCGACCGAGGACCGGTTCGAGACTACGCGGCCGGATGTGTCCGCGTCATGTGGTCCCGCGACCGTAGTTCAACCGAGAACGATCACCTCGTGCGGCAGCGCGCGGCCGCCCGTCCCGCGTGCCGGGCGGCCACGGATTTCGGCCGCCCGTCCTGTCGGCCCACAATGGGCGCATGAGGATCTCGGCACGGGCGGACTACGCGGTACGGGCGGTGCTCGAACTCGCCGTACGGCAGGGCGGCGAACCGGTGAAGGCGGAGACCGTCGCCGCCGCGCAGGACATCCCGCACAAGTTCTTGGAGGGGATCCTCGGCGATCTGCGGCGCGGCGGGATCGTCGACAGCCGGCGCGGCGGGAGCGGCGGCTACCGGCTGGCGCGCGAGGCGTCGGCGATCACGGTCGCCGACATCATCCGGACCGTCGACGGACCGATCGTCTCGGTGCGCGGCGAACGCCCGACAGGGCTGGCGTACCAGGGCTCGGCGGAGCCGCTGCTGCCGCTGTGGATCGCGCTGCGGGCGAACGTACGCAAGATCCTCGAAGGGGTCACCGTCGCGGACATCGCGGCGAACGCGCTGCCGGAACCGGTACGCGCACTCGCGGCGGAACCGTCGTCCTGGGAGAACCCCACCTGACGGCAGCGCCTAGTACCCCCCGCACACCAACTCCAGTGCCTCGTTCAGGCCGCCCGGTCTCGGCATGCCCGACGGGGCCGAGCCGGACCATCCCGTGCCGCCGAGCACGACCAGCGGACGGCGGCGTGCGCCCCGGGCGCCCCAGCGGGCGCCGGCGACGTGCGCGGCCAGGGGCGCGCTCGCCGTGCTGCGGGCCTGCGCCCACAGGACGACGACCGGAGGGCCGAGCCGTCGCACCGCCGCGGTCAGCGCCTCCGCCGGCACGGCCGCGCCGAACATCCGGGTGGGCACGCCGCGTTCGCTCAGCGCCGCGGTGAGCGCTTCGAGGGCCAGGGTGTGCTGCTCCCCGGGCACGCAGGCCAGCACGACCGGACCGGGGGTGGTCGCGGGGGCCGCTTCCGGCGGCGGGGCGGGCTGGTCCACCCGCCGGGTGGCCCGGCGCAGCGTGGTCGAGACATGCCAGGACAGCAGATGCTCGACCTCGACGTAACGGTCGCCCGACGTCTCCCACTTGCGGCCCACAGCGTGCAGCACCGGCATCATGACGTCGTGCCAGGCGCCGACGACACCGTGGCGGTCGACGGCGGCGGTGAGCAGGTCGTCCACCGCCGGGGCGTCCAGCCGTACGGCGGCACGGGCGAGGCCACGGCACTCCTGGCGCACGTCGCCCAGCGGGAGCGCACCGGCCGCGTGGGAGCGGCCGTCGCCGTCGAGGCCGCCGCCGTCCGGGACGTCCTGCGCCGCGGACACGTCGAGGCCGGCGCGCGCGGCACGGGCCGCCTCGGCCGGCGGCACCCCCGCCGACGTCAGCCGGCACATCGCCTCCAGCACCGCCACGTCCTGCGGCGACCAGCGGCGGTGCCGTCCCTCGGTGCGGACCTCCGTGCCGACCCCGTAGCGGCGGTCCCAGGAGCGCAGCGTCGTCGGCGAGACCCCCAGCCGCCGGGCCAGGGCACCGGTCGTCAGACCCACCTCGGAGACCGGCTCCCTCTCCCGTGCCATGCGCAAACTCTACGGCGGTGACGCCGGGTCAGCCCGGGAAACGGCCGGTCGAACGCAGGAGCCAGCGGCGCTCCGCGTACGCCAGATCGTCGCGCCACAGGCGCCCGGCGGCGGCGCGCACCAGCGGACGCAGCGCGGGCGACAGCGCGCGGGCCACGGCGAAGCCGCGCCGGTCGGAGGCGGCCACGACCGCCTCGATCACGGCGGTGCGCGGCCTGCCCCCCTCGTCCGTGCCGAGCGGCGTGGCATGGGTCTCGACGACGGAACCCTCGCCCTCGCCCGCGACGATGCGCATCACGACGGTGCGGGGCCCCGGAGCGGTGAACACGGCCCGTACCGGCACCACGAGCCGCCCGGCGACCTTGAACGACACGTCGACGGCGAAACCGTCGCCGTCGTCGCCCGCCCTGTCCGGGCCCGGCACGTCGAGGACGGTGAGGTCGACGAAGGAGTACGGGTGGAACCAGGCGCCGTGCCACGGGTCGAGCCGGTTGGCGACCACGTCCTCGGGCTCGCAGACACCGCTCCCCGTGTACACGGCGTGCAGGGCGCCGGGGAGCGCCGGCCGGGCGGGCACCACGGGCGCGTCGAGCGGCTTCTCGCCACCGACGTCGTCCAGCCGGACCCAGACGAGAAGTCCGTCGTCGTGCGCGGGCAGCGGCTCCCAGCCGGCCGCAGCCGTGCCGTCCAGGGCGAGGCCGTGCCAGTGGCAGATCAGCGTGCCGCAGCGCACCGGGCTGTCGCCGAGCGGCGCCCCGAGGTGCGGGCAGCTGCCGGGTCCGGCCACCAGCCGCCCCGCCCGGTCGCGCCAGACGACCACCTCCCGCCCCGCGACCGTCCGCGCGAGCGGCCGGTCGCGGGGGAGGCCGGCGGTGGCGCCGACGACGTACCAGTTGCCGGACGGCCGCGCCTGCGCCCGCTTCAGCGCGCCGGCGATCACGGCCGGGCGGGCTTCCCGCCAGGTGGGCCGCTGGTGGGTCCAGGCCACCGGGTTCCGGCGCAGCCGCAGCGGGAACCGGCCGCGGCGGCCCGCGGTCACCGGGTCTCCTCGGGGACCACGGCGGCCGGCACCGCCACGTCCGCGGGCGGCCGTGGAGCGGCGGCGCCCGCCGCCACCCGGGCCCGCAGCACCCGCACGAGACCGTCTCCGGCCACCGTCAGCCTCCTGCGCAGCGGGACCACCGCCCGCCGGTGGACCACCGCGTACCCGTCCTCGGCGATGGCGTCGAGGATCCCTCCGTAGAGCACGAACGCGGTGCGGATGCAGGGGCGTGCCACCGGGTCGAGCATGGCGATGCCGGGCGCGGCCTCGCGGTAGACCCCGCGCGTGAGGTCCTCGGCGGCCCGCAGCGCGGCGGTGATACGGCGGTCGGCGCGGCCGGTGCGGCGGCTCCAGAGCAGCAGTTCGCGGTCGGCGCCGTGCGCGGCGAGCAGGTCGGCGGGGAGGTAGACCCGGCCGCGGTCGAGGTCCTCGCCGACGTCCCGCAGGAAGTTGGTGAGCTGGAAGGCCACGCCGAGGGCCGCGGCGTGCGGGGCGGCCTGGTCGCGCGGTACGACGGTGCCGAGGACGGGCAGCATCTGAAGCCCGATCACGGCGGCGGAGCCGTGCATGTAGGCGCGCAGGTCGGCGTAGCTGGCGTAGTCCGTGACCTCCAGGTCGCTGCGCATGGCGGCCATGAAGTCCGTGAAGTGCTGGTGGTCGATGGCGTGGCGCCGGGCGGTGTCCGCGAGGGCGTGGACCACGGGCTCGGTGCTGTGTCCCTCCCGCAGCCCGCGTTCCAGCCGGGCCCGCAGCAGCGCGAGCCGCCGGGCCCGGTCGCCCGGCGTGTCACCGGTGCCGAGGGCGTCCACGATGTCGTCCGCCCAGCGGGCGAACCCGTACAGGGCGTGCACGGCCGGCCGGCGCGCCACGGGCAGCAGCCGGGTGGCGAGGAAGTACGTCTTGCCGTGCCGGGCGTTGAGGGTGCGGCAGTGGGCGTAGGCGGCGCGCAGGTCCGGGTCGGCGATGCCCGCCGCGTCGAGCTCTCGGCCGGTCATGACGTGATCCCTTCGGTTGCCTGGCGGTCGGTACGGGGGCGGGGACGCGGGCCCGGCGCGGCGCCCCCGGTGATGCGGGCGGCGGCGAGCTTGCCGGACAGCAGCACCGTGGGGACGCCGACGCCGGGCGTGGTGCCGCAGCCCGCGAGGACGGCGTTGTCCGTGCCGCGCACGAGGTTGCGGGGCCGGAACGGGCCGGTCTGGCGGAAGGTGTGGGCGGCCGAGAACGGCGTGCCGGCCGCATGCCCCTGCGCCTCCCAGTCGGCGGGCGTGACCAGGCACTCCTCCTCGATGGCCGCGGCCAGGCCGGTCAGCCCCCGGCGTTCGAGCTCGGCGAGCAGCCGGTCGCGGTAACGGGGCGCCAGATCCCGCCAGTCGGTGGCGTCCGGCCCGATGTCGGTGTTGGGGCACGGGGCGAGCACGTAGTGCAGATGGCGGCCGGCCGGCGCGAGACCAGGGTCGGTCGTGGTGGGGCGGGTGATCAGCAGCGACGGGTCCGACATGAGGCTGCCGGTGCGGGTGAGTTCGTCGAAGGTGTCGTGCCATCGCGCGCCGAAGGACAGGGTGTGATGCGCGAGCCCGGGCCAGGTGCGGTCGGTGCCCGCGTGCAGGACGACGGCCGACGGGGCGTGCGTCAGCCGCGCCGGGCGGCGGGGCGTGCGCCCCAGCAGCCGGTAGGCCACCGGCAGGTCGGGGGTGAGGACGACCGCGTCGCAGGGGATGCGGTCGTCGGCGGTGACCACCGCGCTCACGCGGCTGCCGCGCCGCTCCAGCCGGACGACCTCCTGGCCGTGCCGGAACTCGGCGCCCGCGGCGGCCGCCGCGTCCGCCATGGCCTGCGGCAGGGCGTGCATCCCGCCGCGCGGGAAGTACACGCCGGCCACGGTGTCCATGTAGGCGATCACCGCGTACGCGGCGAGGGCGCGCCGGGGCGGGACACCGGCGTACAGCGCCTGGAACGAGAACACCCGGCGCAGCCGCTCGTCGCGCAGGAACCGGCCGATGGCCGGCTCCAGCCTGCCGAAGCCGCCCAGCGCCGCGAGCCGCGCCAGGTCCCCGGTGAGCAGCTCGAACGGCGAGTCGAAGTTGCGGTCGATGAAGCGCCGCATCTGGGCCCGGTAGACCTGCTCCAGCCAGTGCCGCAGCCGCCGGTAACCGGCCGCCTCCGCGGCGCCCGCGAAGCGCTCGACCTCGGCCTCCATCGCCGGCCCGTCCGTGTGCACGTCCAGCGCGCTGCCGTCGGCGAAGCACGCCCGGTAGGCGGGCCGCAGCTCGATCAGCTCGACCCGGTCGGCCAGGCGCTCCCCGACCGCCGCGAAGGCCTCGTCCGCGAGGTGCGGCATCGTCAGCACCGTGGGGCCCGTGTCGAAGCGGTAGCCCGCGCGGGTCAGGCGTCCGGCGCGCCCGCCCGGCAGCGCGTCGCGCTCGACGACGGTGACCCGGCGCCCGGCGCCGAGCAGGTGCAGGGCGGCCGACAGACCGGACAGGCCGGCGCCGACGACCACGACGTGGTCGGTGCGTCCCGGAACGGTGCGGCTCATCGGCCGGCCCCCTCGGTCTCGGCGACGGGGGCGGCGCGCTGCGGCCCGGCGGCCGGCCGCGCCGTGGGCAGCCCCGCCACGCGGAGCAGCAGCCGCTCCAGTTCGGCGCCGCCCGCCGGATCGAGGCGGGCACTTCGCAACTGCCCGACGGCGCACCGCGCCAGCCGCCCGATCCGGTCCTCCACGGCCTGCAGCGCGCCCGTGGTGACGAGGACCCGCCGCACCGCGTCGAGGGCGGAATCCGGCAGGTCGGCGCGGCCGTAGGCCTCGTCGAGCACGGCGAGGGCACCGAGGTCACCGGCCGTCTCGGCCCACGCGCGGGCGACGGTGAAGACGTACGTGGGCTTGCCGTTGCGGATGTCGCCGCCCGGCGGCTTCCCGGTGCGGTCCGGGTCGGCGAACAGGTCGTCGAGGTCGTCGCGCAGCTGGAACGCGAGGCCCGCGCAGCGTCCGGCGGCACACAGCGCCGTCGTAGTGGCCTGGTCGGCGCCCGCGAGCGCGGCGCCCAGCGCCATCGGCCGTTCCACCGAGTACAGGGCGCTCTTGAGGGTGGCGGCCCGGACCGCCTGCGGCACGGCGTGCGAGCGGGTGGCCTGTCCCTGGACGTCGAGGTACTGCCCGGCCACCATCTCGGTGCGCATGTCCCGCCACAGCTCCCGCACCCGGCGGGTCGCGCGCTGCGGCACCACGGTATCGGCGATCAGGTCGTCCGCCCAGGCCAGCGCCAGGTCCCCGGCGAGTATCGCGGCGGCCTCGCCGAGCCGTTCGGACCTGCCGTCCGGCGCGGTGCGCCGGTACTCGGCGGCGACGGCCGCGTGCAGGGCGGGACGGCCGCGCCGGGTGCGGGCGCCGTCCATCAGGTCGTCGTGGGCCAGCGCGCAGGTCTGGATGAGTTCGAGGGCGGCCCCGGTCCGCAGCGCCGCACGTGCGCTGAGCTCGTCGCGGCCGCCGCAGGCGCGCAGCGTCCACCACACGATCCCGGAGCGCAGCCGCTTGCCGCCGTCCAGGGTGAAGCGGGCGACCCGGTCGGCGACGTCGCGGGCGAAGAGCGGGTCCAGTGCGCGGGCGCGGGCGAGGTGCTCGGACAGGACCTGCCCGAGCACCCGTCCGACGGCGGCGGAGACGTCCCGGTCGACGACGGCCGGCCGCAACCCGTCCGCCGGGCACGGCTCCTGCCGGTCGGCCGGGGCCGCGGGAGGCCGGTCGGCCGGGTCCGCCGCGTCGGCACGGTGGTCCGTGGGGTGGCTGGCACGCATGCCGGGGTCCTCTCCTCGGTGGCGCGGCACTGTGTCCATGCCTTCCGCGCCGGCGACCGGAACGGATGCGCCAATGGGGTACGTCCGCACCCGCGCCCCGCTCGGCACGTGCCGCTCAGCCGCGCTCGCGGGCCCGCTTGAAGCGGGCGAGCCCCTCGGAGAGGTCGACCAGCGGCTCCGGGTAGTCCAGCGCCGAGCGCTCGGGTCCCTTGAGCTTCCACGGCTCGTGCACGGCGGGGCCCTCGACGCCCTCCAGTTCGGGAACCCAGCGCCGCACGTACGTCCCGTCGGGGTCGTAGCGCTTCGCCTGGAGCACCGGGTTGAGGACCCGGTTGGGCCGGGTGTCGGTACCGGTCCCGGCCACCCACTGCCAGTTGAGCTGGTTGTTGGCGAGGTCCCCGTCGACCAGCAGGGACAGGAAGTGCTCCGCGCCGATCCGCCAGTCGACGTAGAGCGTCTTGGCCAGGAACGACGCCGTCAGCAGCCGGCCGCGGTTGTGCATCCAGCCCTCGTGGCTCAGCTGGCGCATCGCGGCGTCGACGACCGGGTAGCCGGTACGGCCCGCGCGCCAGGCCTCGATGTCGTCGTGGGCCTCGTCGGCGTCCCGCCAGCGGTCGGCGCGGTCGCGGTAGTCGGCGGTGGCCGCGTCGGGCCGGGCGGCCAGGACCTGGCGGTGGAAGTCCCGCCAGGCCAGCTGCCGTACGAAGGCGTCGGCGCCGGCACCGCCCGCCCTGCGGGCCCGGTGGACGATCTCGACGGGGGAGAGGGTGCCGAAGTGCAGATGCGGCGACAGGCGGGAGGTCGCGTCGCCCGCCAGGTCGTCGTGCCGGTCCTCGTAGCGGCGGACGGGCCCGTTCAGCCAGGCCGTCAGGCGCTTGCGGCCGTCCGTCTCCCCACCGCGCGCCAGGCCCGGGGAGACTCCCGTGACCTTGCGGCGCGAGGGCGGCGGCTCGGAACCGAGGCCGTCGGGGACGCCCACCGAGCGCGGGGCGTCGAGCGGGCCGCGCAGCTTCTCGTCCGACCAGCGGCGGAAGTACGGCGTGAAGACCGCGAAGTGGTCCGAGCCGGCCGGGGTGATCGCGCCGGCCGCCACGGCGGTGGTGACCGTGTCGTGCACGTGCAGGCGCCGGCCGTCCGCCTCCAGCGCGGCACGCAGGCGCTCCTCACGCCGGTGCGCGTAGGCGCTGGCGTCGGACGCCATGTGCACCTCGTCGGCGTCGGCCTCGGCGGCGACCTTGCAGACCTCGCGCACCACCTCGCCGGAACGGATCACGAGGCGCCCGCCCCGGGCCCGCAGTCCGGCGTCGAGGTCGCCCAGGCAGTCGGCCAGGAAGGCCGCGCGGTTCGGCACCGCGAATCCGGCGTCCGTGACGCCCCGGTCGTGCACGAACAGGGGCACGACCTGACGGGAGCCGTCGAGCGCGGCGCGCAGCGGGGGGTGATCGTGCAGCCGCAGGTCCGCGGTGAACAGAACGACGGATACGTTCATGGGCGTGCTCCAGGGATGAGGACGGACGGCACGGACCACGGCCTCACGACGACGAGGCCGACGCGCACCCCAAGACGGCCGGTACGCCCGGGCGACGGGGGTCCCGCCTCGACGGGGCGGGCGCGGGACTGATCCGCGGTGCGGTGCTGGCGGGCCGTGTCGGTGACGGGGCGGGGGTGCGGGGGGCTTGCCATGGGCCGGGGGGTGTGGGGCTGGTGCGGTGTGCGTTGCTCGTAGGCCGTGCGGTCGGCGGGTGGCTCAGGGGTTGTGGCGGGGTGTGGGGGCGGGGGTTTCGCCGTGGGCCGGTGGGTGGGCGGCTGGTGCCGGACGCGGTGGGTGTGCGGCCCGTCCGGCGTGCGGTGGTCGTGGGCCGGGTGGTCGGCGGGTGGCTCGGGGGTTGTGGCGGGGCGTGGGGGCGGGGGGTTCGCCGTGGGCCGGTGGGTGTGCGGCCCGTCCGGCGTGCGGGCCGTCGGGCCGGTGCGTGGCTGCTGTTGCTTCGGGGTGGCCGGGGGGCCACCGCTTCGGGGGTGGTGTGTCGCCGAGACCCTGCGACCTGGCCGGGTCATCGCCGCGCACCGCCCCGCGTGGTCGCCGCCGGTTCGCCCGGTGCGGCCGCGCTCCTCGCCGCCGCGCGGGCGATGTTGCGGGCCATGCCGCCGAAGACGGCCGCGTGGAAGGGGGAGATGCTCCACCAGTACAGGTGGCCGAGCAGCCCGTGCGGGTGGAAGAGGGCGCGCTGCCGGTAGCGCGCGCGCCCCTCGCCGAGCGGCTCGGCGTACAGCTCCAGCCACGCCAGGCCCGGCAGCCGCATCTCCGCCCGCAGCCGCAGCAGGCGGCCCGGTTCGACGTCCTCCACGCGCCAGAAGTCGACGGCGTCCCCCACCCGCAGCCGGCTCGCGTCCCGGCGTCCGCGGCGCAGGCCCGCGCCGCCGACCAGCCGGTCCAGCCAGCCGCGCACCGACCAGGCCACCGGCAGGGAGTACCAGCCGTTCTCCCCGCCGATGCCCTCGATGATCCGCCACAGGGCCTCGCCCGAGGCGTCCACGGGCACGGTGCGCTTGTCCTGGTAGAGGCTGCCGCCCGCCCAGTCGGGGTCCGTCGGCAGGGGGTCGCTGGGTGCGCCGGGCAGGGCCGAGGAGGACCAGCGCGTGGTGACCTGGGCGTCCCGGACGCGCTGGAGGGCCAGCCGTACCGCCTCGTCGAAGTCGATCAACCCGCCGGGCGGGTCGGGCACGTACTCCGCGATGTCGTGCTCGCGGCAGATCACCTCGTGGCGCAGGGACTCCGTGAGCGGGCGGGCGAGGGACGGCGGCACCGGCGTCACCAGCCCCACCCAGTAGCTGGACAGCCGGGGCGTGAGCACCGGCACGGGCAGGATCAGCCGCCGGGGCAGCTCCGCGACCGCCGCGTACCGGAGCATCATGTCGCGGTACGTCAGGATCTCCGGGCCGCCGATGTCGAACGCGCGGTTCACCGAGGCAGGCATGGCGGCGCTGCCCACCAGCAGCCGCAGCACGTCCCGCACGGCGATGGGCTGGATCCGGGTGCGCACCCAGCTGGGCGTGATCATCACCGGCAGCCGCTCGGTGAGGTAGCGCAGCATCTCGAAGGAGGCGGAGCCCGAGCCGATGATGACGGCGGCCCGCAGCACGGTCGTCGGCACCCCCGAGGCGAGGAGGATGCGCCCGACCTCGGTGCGGGAGCGCAGGTGCGGCGACAGCTCGCTGTCGGGCACGCCCGCGGGTGTCAGACCGCCGAGGTAGACGATGCGGCGCACCCCCGCGGCCCGGGCCTGTTCCGCGAAGACGCGGGCGGCCCGCCGGTCGGCCTCCTCGAACCCGCCGCCCGTGCCGAGCGCGTGGACCAGGTAGTAGGCGACGTCGATCCCGCGCAGCGCCTCGGCGGCCGACGCGGGGTCCATGACGTCGCCGCGCGCCACCTCGACCTCGCCCGCCCAGGCGTGGTCGCGCAGCTTGTCCGGCGACCGGGTCAGACAGCGCACCCGGTGGCCCGTCTCCAGCAGCTCCGGGACGAGCCGCCCACCGATGTACCCCGTGGCCCCGGTGACGAGGCAGCGCGGCCCCGGTTCGGTGACGTGCTGGCCCATGGTCGTTCCTCCGTGTCGGCGCATCTCGGATACCTTCCACGCGGGCGGCCCGCTTGGATGCGGTGACGCTTCGCCTAGGCTGATCAGGTGGCCGGAGCAGACGTGCAGCACAGCGGGGCGGACGGGACCGACGAGGCGCCCGGGAGCCGGGCTCCGGGCGGTGGCCGGGACGTCGACCTGCAGGCCCTCGCGGTGGCGCTGCGCAGGATGCACGGCGAGATCGGCCGGGTGGTCCAGCGCTTCGCGGGGGAGCGGGGCCTGCACACGACGGACGTCCAGGCGCTGGCGGCGATCCTGGACGCCGACGAGCCGATGACGCCGGGCCGGCTGCGCGAGAGCCTCGGACTGACCTCCGGCGCGGTCACCGCCTGCCTGGACCGGCTGGAGCGGGCCGGTCACATCCGCCGGGTACGGGAGAGCAGCGATCGCCGCGTCGTTCACCTGTACTACGTGCAGGACGCGCGGGCGGCGGCCCACACGCATTTCCGTCCGCTGGCCGACGCCACCCGGTCCGCCATGGACCGGTTCACCGACGAGGAGCTGGCCGTGGTGGTCCGCTTCCTCTCCGTCCTCAACGAGGAACTCGCCGTGGGTCGGTGAATCCGAAGGGCCGCCGTCGGCGGAATGAAGGGCGTCACCTACGATCACGAGCGGCTCGAAAAACTCAATGATTGAGATTCTTTATTGTTGAGTTGTTTCGCGCCGCCCGTCGTACCGCCGCCCTCGACGCCTGGAGAACCATGTCCGTGCACCCCCGACGAGCGCGCCTGCTCGTCCCTGTCCTCCTGCTGATCGCCTGGCTCGGCATCGGCGGCGCGCTGGGCCCGTTCGCCGGCAGGCTCGGCGAGGTGGCCACCAACGACCAGGCGGCCTTCCTGCCCCGCAGCGCCGAGTCCACCAAGGTCATCGAGGCGCAACGCGCCTTCAGCCAGGCGGAGACGCTGCCCGCCGTGGTCGTGTGGACGACCGGGGGCGAGGCCGCGGGCGCGCGGCCCGAGGCGACCCGGGCACTGGCCTCGCTCGCCGGGGCGCCGGGCGTGACCGGACGGCCCTCACCCGCGCTCCTGTCGGGGGACGGCGCGGCACTCCAGGGCGTCGTCCAGCTCCGCCCGGACCTCGGCGACGAACTGCCCGCGGCGCTCGACCGGATCCGCGCCGCCGCCGAGCGGGTGCCGGGGACCACGGTGGCGCTGGCCGGCCCCGCCGCCACCCAGGCGGACCTGTCCGACGCCTTCGCCGGCATCGACGGACTGCTGCTGGTGGTGGCGCTGATCACCGTCCTGGTCATCCTGCTGCTGGTCTACCGCAGCGTGCTCCTGCCCTTCGTGGTGATACTCGGCTCGGTCTTCTCCCTCGGGCTGGCCTGCGCGGTCGTCTACGCGCTGGCCGCGCACGACGTCGTGCGCGTCGACGGCCAGGTGCAGGGCATCCTCTCCATCCTGGTGATCGGCGCGGCCACCGACTACGCCCTGCTGATCACCGCCCGTTTCCGCGAGGAACTCGCGCTGCGCGAGGACCGCTTCGAGGCCGCGCGGGCCGCGCTGCGGCAGTCCTGGGGCGCGGTCGTCGCCAGCGCCGCGACGGTGGCGCTCGGCCTGCTCGCCCTGCTGCTCAGCGATCTGACGAACAATCGGGCCCTGGGGCCGGTCGGCGCGATCGGCATCGCGTGCGCCGTGCTCAGCTCGCTCACGTTCCTGCCGGCGGCGCTCGTCCTGCTGGGCCGTGCCGCGTACTGGCCCGCCAAGCCCCGTTCCGGTGGAGCGGCGGGCGCGGGGACCGGTGTGTGGCGCCGGATCGCGGACCTCGTGGACCGGGCGCCGCGCAAGGTCTGGGCGATCGCGCTGGCCGCGCTGCTCGCCTGCGCCGCCCTGGCGCCGACCCTGACGTCCAAGGGGGTCCCGCTGGACGAGATCTTCGTGGCCGACGCGCCGTCCGTCGCCGCGCAGCGCACCCTCGGCGAGCACTTCCCCGGCGGCGCCGGCAACCCCACGGTGGTCCTTACCGACGCCGGACGGCTGGACCGGGTGGTCGCCGCGGCCCGGGCCACCGACGGGGTCGCGGGCGCGGCGGCCGTCAGTCGTTCCGGGCGGCCGGGGCAGGAGCCGTTCGTGGTCGACGGGCGGGCGCGGGTGGACGTCACCCTGAAGGCCGCCGCGGACAGCGAGGCGGCCAAGGAGACCGTGGCGCGCCTGCGCACCGCCGTGCGGGCCGTGCCGGACGCGGACGCGCTGGTCGGCGGTTACACGGCCCAGCAGTACGACACCCTGCGCACGGCCGAGCGGGACCGCACCGTCATCGTGCCCGTCGTCCTCGCGGTGATCTTCCTCGTCCTCGTCGGGCTGCTGCGGTCGCTGCTCGCGCCCGCGCTGCTCGTGGCCACCGTGGCGCTCAGCTTCCTCGCCACCCTGGGCGTCGCGTCCCTGGTCTTCACCCATGTCCTCGGGTTCACCGGCAGCGATCCCTCGGTGCCGCTGTACGGGTTCGTGTTCCTCGTGGCACTCGGCGTGGACTACAACATCTTCCTCATGTCCCGGGTACGCGAGGAGTCACTGCGGCACGGCGTACGCGAGGGCATGCTGCGCGGACTCGTCACCACGGGCGGCGTCATCACCTCCGCCGGCGTCGTGCTCGCGGCGACCTTCGCCGCGCTCGGCGTCATCCCGCTGGCCTTCCTCGTGCAGATCGCCTTCATCGTGGCCTTCGGCGTCCTGCTGGACACCCTGGTGGTCCGTTCCCTGCTGGTGCCCGCACTGGTACGGGACATCGGGGCCCCGGTGTGGTGGCCCGGCCGACTCGCCCACCGACACACCCCGACCCCCGTGGACTGACGAGCGCCGACCCGCCGGCCGGCACCCGCCGCTTGGCACCCCGCCGGTCCGGCGTTCGCCGTTCAGTGATCGTCCGCCGGTGCGGGCCGGTGCCGGGCGGTGCGGGCCGGTCGGCGTCGGCCGGCTGGTGCTCGCCGGTCCGGCGTTTGCCGTCGGTGGTCGTCGGTCGGCGCCCGCCGGTCCGGCCTTCGTCGGCCGGTGCGGGCCGGTCAGGGTTTGTCGGCCGGTGCTCGTCGGCCGGTGTGCGCCGGTTCAGTGTTCGCCGACGAGGGCCGTCAGGGTGCGCAGGATGGCCGAGCGGCCGCGGTCCGGCACTGTGCGCAGGGGCTCGGCCCGCACCCCCCACCGGCGCAGGAGCACGTTGGCGGCCAGGAACCCGCTGGTCGCGGCGCGTTCCATGAGGGCGACGGGCAGGCCGGTGGCGACCATGTCCCCGGCCACGACTACCGCCGGGTCCGCGGTGCGCACCCGCGGGCGACGGTCGTAGCCGCCGACCGCGAACAACGGGCAGTCCTCGCGCCATTCGTCGCGGGAGTCGATCACCCCCGCGTCGCGGGTCTCCGGGTACACCCGGTGCAACTGGCTCACCAGCCGCTCCCGCACGTCCTTGCGGTCGGCGCCCGGCGCGACGGCGTAGGCGTGCAGCTCGACCACGGAACCCCCGGTGCGCAGCGCCCAGCGGTGGGCCTCGCCCTCCCAGCGGTCGAGGACGCTGATGTTGTCCAGCTCCGCGTACCCGCTGGTCCCCAGGAAGGCCGGGCGGTCCGGGTGCACCGGCCGGTCCAGCCAGAGCCGGGACACGAGGAACGGCGGCGCGGTGCGCAGGCCGGCGACAGCGGTGCGCCAGGCCCGGTCGACCAGGTCGGGCGAGTCCGCCGCGACCTGCCGCAGGCCGGGGACGTCGGTCGCCAGCACCACGGCGTCGTAGGCCCGCGTCCGGTCGGCGACGGTGACGCGCACCGTGCCGTCCGGGCCCGGTGCCACCGCCTCCACCGGACTGGACGGCAGGATCGTCGCCCCGCGTTCCTGGAGGTAGTCCCCGAGGGGCTCCCACAGCGCCTGGGGGAACGGCTCGCGCGGCACGTCGAACAGCAGGCCCTCGCTGGAGCCGAGGAAGTAGATGTGGAACATCAGCGCCAGTTCCGCCGCCGACAGCTGCCGCGGGTCGGCGAAGAAGCTGCGCGAGAACACCTCGAAGGCGAGGTGCCGGGCGGCCGCCGGGAAGCCGATGCGGCCCAGGAAGTCGTGCGCGCTGATGTCGTCGAGCCGCTCGTAGACCCCCGGTACGCGGACGTCCAGCAGCGGCAGCGCGGAGCGCGCGTTCATGGTCATCAGGTCCCGCCAGCCGAACGTGGGGCTCAGCGCCACGAAGCCGAGGGCGTTCAGCGGGGGAGTGCGCGGGACGCGGGCGAAGCTGTCGAGCAGCCCGTCGCTGTGGCGCAGCGGGTAGTCGGGCAGAGGGGTCAGCCCGTGCAGGCCCGGGTCGGTGCGCCGCAGCAGCGCACGCAGGTTGTAGTACTGCCGGAAGAACGCGTGGAAGCCTCGGGTCATGGTGCCGGTCGACCCGTCGGCCAGCCGTACCTGCCACCCCGCCAGCCGCCCACCCAGGTCGGACTCGCGTTCGAGCAGCGTCACCCGTACCCCGCGCTCCGCCAGGACGGTGGCCGCCGCGAGCCCCGCGATGCCGCCGCCGACGACGGCGACCGACGGCCCGACGCCCTCCAGCCGCGGCACGCCCCGGCGATCCGTCAGCACGCGCGCCCTGTTGTCCCGTCCGTGGCCGTCACCCGCCCGGGAGCCCTCGCCCAGGAAGCCCGTCCTCCTCATGCGTGTCCCTCCCGTGCGGCGGGAACCCGTGCCACGAACGTGTGGGTGATCCCGGTCTGCCAGCCCGTCAGCGGCAGCGTCCGCACCTGTGCGAACCCCGCCCGCTCCAGGCGCGCGGCGAAGTCGTCCGCCGTGTCGAACTCCACGACGCTGCGCCACAGATGCGCGTACAGCGCGTCGTCCCCGGTACGCCGGGCCACCGGGAGCACCAGGCCCTTGCACACGGCCGTCCACACCGCGCGGTGCGCCGTACGCCCGGTGAGGCTGTACTCGTGCACCGCGAGCCGCCCGCCGGGCAGGAGCAGGTCCCGCACCCCCGACAGGACCCGGTCCGGGTCGGCGACGTTGCGGAACAGGTAGGCCGCGAACACCGCGTCGAACGGGCCGGTGACCCCGGCGGCGGCCAGCTCCTCGGCGGGCGCGTGCACGAACTCGACCCGGGCCGGCCAGCGTTTGTCGCGCGCCTTGGCGAGCATGCCCCGCGACGCGTCCACCGCCGTGATCCGTGCGCGCGGCAGGGCGGCCAGCAGGGCGGCCGTGGAGGCGCCCGTGCCGCAGCCCAGGTCCAGCACGTGCAGGCCGCTGCCGCCGTCGGGCAGGGCCAGCCGGCGGGCGGAGCGGCGCAGTTGGGCGTGGTATCCGGGGTTGGCGGCGACCATCCAGTCGTAGGACGGTGCCGCGCGGTCGAAGGCGGCCGAGAGTTCGGCGTCGCGCAGGAGTGTCATGGGGGTGCTCCTCGGTACGGCGGTGGAGAGCCGGGTCACGGCCGGGGCGGGCGCCCGGCGGGCACGGGTCGCCGCTCCGCCGTGCGCCGGGGCAGGAAGGGCAGTTCCATCGCGGTGCGCAGCATCGGCCGGGCGGGGGTGCGCAAGCCGACCGCGACGTCCTCCAGGACGTTGGTCCGGCCGTCGAGGAAGCGCAGCAGCCGCGGTGCCGGCACCTTTTCGAACAGCCCGGTGAACAGGGCGGCCCCGTCCACCCGCCCGGTGTCCAGGGCGCGCAGCAGCACGGCGTCCATGGCGCGGGACCGCGCCCCGTGCGGGTCGGGGGCGAGCGGCGTACGGCCCTCGGCGAGCGCCGCCGCGATCGCCCGCGACTGGCGCTGGGCGGCGGCGAAGGAGTAGCCGGTCGCGGGGCGGGTCGTCCCGCCCGCCACCCCGATCGGGAAGACGGAGCCGCCCGCCCGGCGGGGCAAGCGGGCGTCGGTCATCGCGATGACTCCTTGCTCCACCGCCGTCACCTCGTGGTCCCCGAGGCCGAGCACCTCGGCGGCGTAGAGCGTCAGCGCCCGGTCGTAGGCGTCGTCGTCGAGGACCTCGGCGGAGAACTCCGTGTACTCCACCAGCGCCTCGCGCCGGCCGAAGGGCAGGACGTACCCGAAGGCGAGGCCGTGCCGCGGCTGCGGGACGCGGAAATCCATCAGGTGGGCCACGCCCGGCTCGAAGGCGGGGCGTGAGGTCCGTACGAACCAGCCGCGGAAGTGCTGCAGGAGCGTGGTCCTGGCCGGTCCCGGCCCGTGCGGCGGCCGGGAGTCGAACACCCAGCGGGCCCGCAGCCGCACGGCGGCGCCGCCGTCGTCGTACCCGCACACCTCGGCCCCGCCGGGAACGTCCCGCACGTCCTCGACCACGGCCTCGTACCGCAGGCATCCGGACCGGGCGAGCTCCTTGTCCGCCCACCGCTCGAAGTCGACGGACCTGATCATCTTGTAGCGCAGCGGACCGGGATCGCGCACCACGGCCGCGCCGTCCGCGCCCGTGACGCGCAGGCGGCCCCACTCGGCGTGGACGACACCGTCGTACTCACCGCCCGCCGCCTCCCAGTAGCACCACGTCCGGGGCGGCGGCCGTAAGGCGCCGGGCGGCGCGTCGACCAGGGCCACCGTCAGGGGCCGCCGGTTGCGCACCAGGGGCCCGGTGAGCCGCCGCGCCAGCGACAACCCCGCGGCACCGCCACCGATGACGACTACGTCTGCGTCCCGCACCAAGGCTCCCTCGCGGCCGTGCCCGGTCCCGGTGCGCAGTTCCGGGACGCGTACTCATGATGCTGTTGCTTCCGCGCCGGACCCGCTCCTGGATGCACCGCCCGCCCGAGTTCACGCGTTCGCCGCGCCCACGTCCTCGCGCAGGCAGCGGGCGAGCCGGTGCAGCCCCCGGCGGGCGTGGCTCTTGACCGTGCCCAGGGGCCAGCCGGTGACGTCGGCGATCTGCGCCTGGGAGAGGTCGTCGTAGAAGGCGAGGCGCAGCACCTGGCGCTGCGGTGAGGACAGCTTCTCCAGTTCGGTCGCCACCATCACGCGGTCGATGGCCGCCTCCGGTTCCGCCGCCGCCCGCGCGGCCCCGCCGGCCAGCAGGGAACCGGCGACCTCGGCGAGTTCGGTACGCCGGTACCGGGCGGCCAGCGCGTCCGCCACCTTGCGCCGGGTGATGCCCACCAGCCAGGCGGACAGCGCGCCCCGCTCCGGGGCGAAGCCGGCCCGGCCGCGCCACGCCGCGAGGAACACCGCCTGGGTGACGTCCTCCGCCTCGCCCCGGTCCGCGAGCGAACGGCTGGCCAGCGCGTGGACCAGCGGCCCGAACCGCTGGTACATCGCGGCCAGGCAGTCGTCGTCCCCTTCGGCGAACCGCGCCTCCAGGTCCTCGTCGACGATCCGCTGTGCGTACATACTGCGTGGCCCCCTCAGCCGAGCGGTACTCCTCCGTCGTCCCGCTCCACACCGTGCGACCGGGCGCCGGGGGCCTTCAACTCGCACCGACTGTGCATCGCTTTTCTGGGAGGGGGAGTGGGTGAGGGGAGAGGGGGCTCAGGGGCTCAAGGGCCTTGCCGTGGGATCACGGGGTTGGGGAAGTGTCCACGATGCGGGAGACGAATCCGGTCCAGGCCTGCGGAGAGAGGGCCAGGTGAGGGGCCTGGTGATGCTTGGAGTCCCGGACGTGGACGGTGGAGGGGGTGAGGGCGACCTCGACGCAGTCGCCGTCGCCGCCACTGCTGTAGCTGCTCTTGAACCAGGCCAGATCGCTGGTGCTCATAGGTCTCCTCGCATCAGATGCAGAAGGCTCATCGAGTCTTTGAGGGTGAGAGCCTGTGAGCGCATCCTGGCATAGCGCCCTTGAAGGGCACTCACCTCCTTCGCGTCGGAAATCAGCAGGCCGCCCCGCTGCCCCTCGCAGTAGGCGAACCACTTGTTCTCCGGCGTCTCCAGCAACTGCATGGGACCGTCAAGACCCGCGTGGGTCTCCTGTTCCGTAGGCATGATCTGCACCTCGACGTTCCGCAGCGCGGCGAGGTCCAGCACGTGGTCCAGGAGCTGCCGGGTGACCGCCGCTCCGCCGGTCCGGCGCCGGAAGAGGTGCTCCTCCAGGATGAAGCTGAACGCCGTGTTGGGCCGCTGCCGCAGCAGTTGCTGTCGTTCGGCCCGCGCGGCCCACTGGGCCTCGATCTGCTCGTCGCCGAGGGGCGGCAGCTGGTTGGTGAAGAGGGTCCGCGCGTACGGCTCCGTCTGCAACAGCCCCGGAACCAGCCGGCACTCGTACGTGGACAGCGTGACGGCCACGCCCTCCAGCCGCGCCCACTGCCGGAACCACGCCGCCAGCCCCGGCTGCCGGGCGACACACGGCGCCGCCTTGCGCAACGCCCCCGTGTTCCCGAGGACGTCCTCCGAACGCTCCGCGAATCCCGGATCCGGCATGCGCCGGCCCAACTCGATGGACGCCACGGTGTGTTTGGACAGCCCCACCCGGGACCCGAACTCCTCCCTGCTCAAGCCCGCGTGCTCCCGTAATACCTGGACGACCGCCCCGAACGTCCGCAGACTGTCCGACGCCTCCGGCTCGCCGCCCTGACCGGCAGCGCTCACGCCATGACCCATGGCACACCTCCCGCGCCCATGCTCACGTTCGGTGACGAGTACTGTCCACCTCGTGACCGCGTACGCTGCCGCAGCGTACGCGCCGCCGACCTGGTGAACCGGCCCGGCCGGGCGTCAGATTGGGCGTATGACCGCACCTTCCGCCCCACAGAACCCGGTTGCCGTACGTGTGTTCACCCAGCGGCTGCGTTCCACACCCCGGGGCGCCCGGCTCGCCCGGCACCTCGCGCTGCGTCAGCTCGTCGCCTGGGGAATCCCGGACGACACCGCCGCACTCGACTCGGTGGCCGTCGTCGTCGCCGAGCTGGCCGCCAACGCCGTGACCCACGGCAGGGTGCCGGGCCGGGACTTCGAACTGCGGCTCGCGCTCGTCCCCGGCAGCGTCCGGATCGAGGTCACGGACACGGGCACCGGGCCCCGACCGCCCGGCCCGGGTGACGTCCGGCCACCGGCCCCGGGGGACGGGTCCGGGCGGGGCCTGGTGCTCGTCGAGGCCCTGGCCGACCGATGGGAGGTGCTGGAGCGGGATCGGGCGCCCGGAAAGACCGTGCGGGCCGAGGTGGACCTGCCGGGCCGGCTGCGGCCGTTGTGGGCCTGACGGTCAGGGGAGGCGTGCGGCCCTCACCCCACCTGCCCCATGCCCGCCGGGTTCGGCCATGTCGTCGTCGCCGGCCAGCCCGTCGCCGCCGGGGAGAGGCCGGCCGGCGGGACCGGGGCGCCCGGTCCCGTGGTGCCCCGGACCTGCGCCGCGGTGAGGCCGCCCCGCGCGGGGACGCCGGGCGGCGTGGGGGCGGGCAGGGGCTGCGGGGCCGCCTGGGCAACCGCCGGCTGCGGCACGGCGGGCTGGGGCATGGCCGGCTGGGGGACGGGGGGCTGCTGCATCGGGGCCTGCGGGTGGTGCTGAGGCAACTGCGGTGGGGGGAGCTGCTGGGGGATCTGGGGGTGCGGCAACTGTGGCTGGGGCAGCTGAGGTTGCGGGATCTGTTGCGGGATCTGCTGGGGGATCTGCGGTGGCGGCATCTGCTGCTGCGGCGGGGGATACGCCTGTGCCGCCGCCGGCATCGGCATGCCCGCGCCGGCCTCCGGGAGGGCCGCCGCGACCGCCTGGGCGGCGATGCCCGGCATGCCCGCCCCGTTGGTGGCGCCGACCAGCCGGTCGACCGCCGCCGTGCCCGAGCTGTAGCTGGTCCCGGTGCTCGGCTCGGGCACGGCGGCTCCCCTCCTGGTCCCGTAGAGCACCTGTTCCAGGCCGGACACCAGGCGACGCACGTCCACCTGGGGGCGCACCACGAGACGCAGGAAGCGGCTGGAGGATCCGATCTTGTTGCCGCACTCGCGGACCAGGATCCGGTGCTCGGTGAGCAGCCGGTCCCGGACCACGGTCCCCTCGGCGCCCACGGGCAGACGCACGAAGAGGAAGTTGCCCTGCGAGGGGTAGACCGTGAGGCCGGGGAGGGAGGAGAGCTGGCTGGCCATCTCCAGCCGGTCCCGGCGGACCTGCTGGAGGCTCTGCGCGTACTCCCGGCCGTGCTCCTTCAGCATGAACACCACGTGCTCGGCGAAGGAGTTGAGGTTCCACTTCGGCAGCATGGAGCGGATCCGGCCGGCGAGGGCCGGGTTGGCGACCAGGTAGCCGAAGCGGATGCCGTGCAGGCCGAAGTTCTTGCCAAGGCTGCGCAGCACGACGACGTTGGGGCGGATCATCGCCTCCTGCACGACGCTCGGCTCGGCCTCCGCGTCGGCGAACTCCAGGAACGACTCGTCGACGACGACCAGGTCCCGGTCCGCCATCGCGTCCATGAACTGCACGATCGCGTGCTTGTGCACGAAACCGCCGTCCGGGTTGTTGGGGTTGCAGAGCACGGCGACCCGGGTGCCCCGGGCCCGGATGAACTCGGCGTACTGCGCGAGGTCGAGGGCGAAGCCGCTGGACTCCTGGAGCGGGAACATGTCGACCCGCTTGCCGGTCTCCATGGGCTGGTCGGTCCAGCGGCCGAAGGTGGGGACGGGGATGGCGAGGGACTCCCGGACGAGCAGATGGTCGATCCAGGTGATCAGCTCGGTCGAGCCGTTGCCCATCGCCACGCACTGCGGCGGAAGCTGGAGCAGGCTGCACAGTTCGGCGGTGATGGTGTCGGCGCTGCTCGGGTAGTACGTGACGATCTCGCGCAGCTTGCCCGCCATCTCGTCGAACATCGCCGGGGTCGGGAAGTACGGGTTGCAGGGGATGCAGAAGTCCACCGGACCCGAACCGTCGCTCTCCCGCGTCAACGCCGCCATCGACGGGCTGTGCGCAGCGGTACTGCGAAACAGCGAGGTGACGTTGTCAGGCAAGGAGACCTCCGGCTGGGGCGGACCCGGCGGGGAGGACCGGGTCCGTCGTACGGGTGGCCCGTGCGGGGGAGCACGGGCCGCCCTTACATACGGAGGCTGCAGTGGCTCCGTTCAAGGGATGTGACGGAAGTGTGGAGCACCGGGCCGGGGAGCGGTCACGCGCTGAACGAGTGCACCGTCGTCGTGCGGTACGTCTGCCCCGGTCGCAGCACCGTCGAGGGGAACGACGGCTTGTTCGGCGAGTCCGGGAAGTGCTGCGTCTCCAGGCAGAGCCCGTCGCCCTGCCGGTAGACGGTCCCTCCGGAGCCGACCAGCGTGCCGTCGAGGAAGTTGCCGGAGTAGAACTGCAGACCCGGCTCGGTGGTCGCGATCCGCAGGGTGCGGCCCGACGACGGGTCCCTGAGCGTGGCGACGTGCTCCGGGCGGGCGGTGCCGCCCTTGTCCAGGACCCAGTTGTGGTCGAAGCCCTGGCCGTACAGCAGTTGCCCGTGCGCCACCCGGATGTCCTCGCCGACCGTCTTGGTGCGGCGGAAGTCGAAGGGGGTGCCCGAGACCCGCGCCTGTTCCCCCGTGGGGATCAGCCCGGAGTCGACCGGCGTGTAGCGCGAGGCGGCGAGGGTGAGTTCGTGGTCGTGGATCGAGCCGCTCGACTCGCCGGCCAGGTTCCAGTAGACGTGGCTGGTGAGGTTCACGACGGTCGGCCTGCTGGTGGTGGCCTCGTAGTCGAGGCGCCAGTCGCCGTGCCGGGTGAGGGTGTAGGTGACCTTGGTCCTGAGCGTCCCGGGGTAGCCCATCTCGCCGTCGACGGCGGTGCGGTACAGGTGCAGCCCGACGTCCGAGCCCCTGGTGAACGGCTCGACGTCCCAGACGCGCTTGTCGAAGCCCTGGGCGCCGCCGTGCAGGCTGTTCTCGCCGTCGTTGACGGAGAGCTGGTAGGTGGTGCCGTCCAGGGTGAAGCGGCCCTTGCCGATGCGGTTGCCGTAGCGGCCGATCAGGGCGCCGAAGTAGGGGCTCTTCGCCACGTAGTCCTCGACGGTGTCGAAGCCCAGGGAGACGTTGGCGTACCGCCCGCGCCGGTCCGGGATGCCGAGGGACTGGACGATCCCGCCGTAGGAGAGGACCTTCAGCCGGGTGCCGCCGTTCTCCAGCGCCCAGCTGTACACCTTCGTCCCGTCGGCGAGCTTCCCGAAGAGCGACTTCACCGGCTTCCCGTCTCCCGTCGCGTGCGCGGTGCCGCCGGCGGTGGCGGCGGTGACACCCGCGGCCGCCGCTCCGGCGAGGACTGTACGTCTGCTCAGTTCCATGTGCGGCTCCTGCAAGGGAAGGGGCCCCGCCGCACGGCGGGGCCCGGTTGACCTACGAACCGACCTTGCGCTTGTTCCACACGTCGAAGCCGACCGCCGCCAGCAGCACCAGGCCCTTGATGACCTGCTGCCAGTCGGTGCCGATGCCGACGAGGTTCATGCCGTTGTTCAGCACGCCCAGGACCAGACCGCCGATGATCGCGCCGAGCACGGTGCCGACGCCGCCGCTCATCGACGCGCCGCCGATGAACGACGCGGCGATCGCCTCCAGTTCGAAGTTGAGGCCGGCCTTGGGCGAGGCCGCGTTGAAGCGGGCGGCGAAGACCAGACCCGCCAGGGCCGCGAGCATGCCCATGTTCAGGAAGACCAGGAAGGTGACCTTCTTGTCCTTCACGCCGGACAGCTTGGCGGCGGGCAGGTTGCCGCCGATGGCGTAGATGTGCCGGCCGACGATCGCGTTGCGCATCACGTAGCCGAAGCCGACGACCAGGACGCCGAGGATCAGCAGCACGATCGGCGCGCCCTTGTAGCTGGCCAGCAGCAGCGTGACGACCAGGACGGCCGCGACCAGGGCTACCAGCTTCAGCAGGAAGAAGTTCCGCGGCAGCACCTCCAGCGAGAACTCCTGCTGGCGCCTGCGGTCACGGACCTCCTGCAGGACCACGAAGGCGATCAGCGCGAGGCCCAGCAACAGGGTCAGGTTGTGGTAGTTGGTGTCCGGCCCGACCTCCGGCAGGAAGCCGTTGGCGACCTTCTGCAGACCCTCCGGGAACGGGCCGAGGGTCTGGCCCTCCAGGAAGATCTCGGTGAGCCCGCGGAAGATCAGCATGCCCGCGAGGGTCACGATGAACGACGGTATGCCGCCGTAGGCGATGAAGAACCCTTGTGCGGCGCCCGCGACGGCGCCCATGGCCAGGCAGAGGATCACCGCCAGCGGCCACGGCAGGTCGTTCCTGACCATGAACACGGCGGCCATCGAACCGATGAACGCCGTCAGTGAGCCGACCGACAGGTCGATGTGGCCCGCGATGATGACGAGCATCATGCCGATCGCGAGGATCAGGATGTAGCTGTTCTGCAGCACCAGATTGGAGACGTTGCGCGGCAGCAGCAGGTCCCCGTCGGTCCACACGGCGAACAGCACCACGATCAGGCCGAGGGCGATCAGCATGCCGTACTGGCGCATGTTGCGGCGCATGCCGTCCAGCACCATCTGGAGCAGGCCGCCCCCCGTGCCCGCTCCGCCCTTGCCCGCCGGCGCGGGGGCCGGCGTCCTGGCGGTCACATCCGTGCTCATCGCGTTACCTCTTTGTCCTTCGTCATCTGACGCATCAGCGCTTCCTGGGAGGCCTCGGCCCGCGAGAACTCACCGGTCAGCCGGCCCGCGGCCATCGTGTAGATGCGGTCGCACATGCCGAGCAGCTCCGGCAGTTCGGAGGAGATGAAGACGACCGCCTTGCCCTCGGCGGCGAGTCGGTCGATGACCGTGTAGATCTCGTACTTGGCGCCGACGTCGATGCCGCGCGTCGGCTCGTCCAGGATCAGCACCTCGGGACCCGCGAAGATCCACTTGCTGAGGACGACCTTCTGCTGGTTGCCGCCGGACAGCTTGCCCACCGGCTCGAAGACCGTCGGTGCCTTGATGTTCATCGACGTGCGGAAGCCCTCGGCGACCTGCCGCTCCCCGTGCTCGTCGACCACACCGCGCTTCGCGACCTTCTTCAGCGCCGTCAGCGAGATGTTCCGGTTGATGGTGTCGATGAGGTTCAGGCCGTAGTGCTTGCGGTCCTCGGTGACGTAGGCGATGCCGTGCTTCACGGCCTCCGCCACCGTCTTCGTACGGATCTCCCGGCCGTCCTTGAGGACCGAACCGCCCGCGTAGCGGCCGTAGGTGCGCCCGAAGACGCTCATCGCCAGTTCGGTGCGGCCGGCGCCCATCAGGCCGGCGATGCCGACGATCTCCCCGCGCCGCACCGACAGCGACACGTCGTCGACCACCTTGCGCTGCTGGTCGATCGGGTGGTGCACGGTCCAGCCCCGGATCTCCAGCGCGGGCGCGGCACCCTCCTCCGGCCGGTGCGGGGTGCGCTCGGGGAAGCGGTGCTCCAGGTCGCGGCCGACCATCCCGCTGATGATCCGGTCCTCGGTGGTCTCCGCGGCCTTCACGTCGAGCGTCTCGATGGTCCGCCCGTCGCGCAGGATGGTCACCGAGTCGGCGACCTTGCGGATCTCGTTGAGCTTGTGCGAGATGATGATCGAGGTGATGCCCTGGTTCTTCAACTCCAGGATCAGGTCGAGCAGTTTGCCGCTGTCCTCGTCGTTGAGGGCGGCCGTCGGCTCGTCCAGGATGAGCAGCTTCACCTTCTTGGACAGCGCCTTGGCGATCTCGACGAGCTGCTGCTTGCCCACGCCGATGTCCGCGACCCGGGTCTCCGGGTGGTCGGTCAGCCCGACCCTGCGCAGCAGCTCGGTGGCGTGCCGCAGGGTCTCGGTCCAGTCGATCCGGCCGCGCCTCGCGTGCTCGTTGCCGAGGAAGATGTTCTCCGCGATCGACAGGTACGGCACCAGCGCCAGCTCCTGGTGGATGATCACGATGCCGTGCTGTTCGCTCGCCCGGATGTCCTTGAACCGGCAGGCCTCCCCCTCGAAGAGGATCTCCCCGTCGTAGGAGCCGTGCGGGTGGACGCCGGAGAGGACCTTCATCAGGGTCGACTTGCCGGCGCCGTTCTCCCCGCAGATGGCGTGGACCTCGCCCTGGCGGACGGTCAGCGTGACGTCCGACAGCGCCTTGACGCCGGGAAAGGTCTTGACGATCGAGCGCATTTCCAGGACGGGTCCCGCCATGGTCGTGCCTTCCAATCCCTAGGTACGGCGGTTTGCTAGAGGTCGCTTTCCTTGATGTAGCCGGAGTCGACCACGGTCTCCTGGTAGTTGGCCTTGTCGACGCTCACCGGGTCCAGCAGGAAGGCGGGCACGACCTTCGCACCGTTGTCGTACGTCTTGGAGTCGTTGACCTCGGGCTTCTTGTCGTTGAGCAGCGCGTCGACCATGTTCGAGGCCACCTTGGCGAGTTCGCGGGTGTCCTTGTAGACGGTCATCGCCTGCTCGTCCGCGATGATCGACTTCACCGAGGCGACCTCGGCGTCCTGGCCGGTGACGATCGGCAGCGGCTTGCTTTTCGAGCCGTAGTCGTCCGACTTCAGCGCCGAGAGGATGCCGATGGAGATGCCGTCGTAGGGCGAGAGCACCGCGTCCACCCGCTCGGACTTGTACGCCGAGGTCAGGATGTCGTCCATGCGCTTCTGCGCGGTGCCGCCGTCCCAGCGCAGGGTGGTGACCTGGGTCAGCTTGGTCTGGCCGGAGCGGACCACCAGCTGCTTCTTGTCGATGTAGGGCTGCAGGACGTTCATCGCGCCCTGGAAGAAGTAGCGGGTGTTGTTGTCGTCGTTGGAGCCCGCGAACAGCTCGACGTTGAAGGGGCCCTTCTCGCTGCCGTCCTTCAGGCCGAGCTTGTCGACTATGTAGCCGCCCTGGAGCTCGCCGACCTTCTCGTTGTCGAAGGAGGCGTAGTAGTCGACGTTCTCGGTGCCGAGGATCAGGCGGTCGTAGGAGATCACCGGGATGTCGGCGTCCTTCGCCTGCTGCAGGACGTTGTTCATCGACTTGTTGTCGATGGCCGCGACGATGAGGGCCTTCACGCCCTGCGTGATGAGGTTCTCGACCTGGGAGACCTGCTGGTCGGGGTCGTCCTCGCCGTAGACGAGCTTGGTCTTGTAGCCCTTGGACTCCAGGTCCTTGACGACGTTGTTGCCGTCGGCGATCCAGCGCTCCGAGGACTTGGTGGGCATCGCGATGCCGATGGTCGCGCCCTCGGCGCCACCCGAGTCCTCCTTGCTGCCGCCCTCGCCGCTCTGGCCGCAGGCGGAGAGGGTGAGGGCGAGAGCGGCGGCAGCGGCCGTCGCGGTGAGTGCGGCTCTGCGGTTACGCATGATCATCATCCTTGATGTGTGCGGTGAGGGACCGAGACGAGGTGTGTGGGATTGTGCGCGGCTGTGTCTTCTTTTGAGAAGCAATTTTCCGGAACGTTATGTCGAGATCTCGAACCGGCGGAGCGCGCCCGGCAGTCGGGAGCCGAGCGGCGCCATGTCGCCGTCCGCTCCGTGCCGGGCCAGCAGGTCGAGGGCGAGCCGGCCGCGCCGCACCCGCTCCCTGGCGGTGGCCAGGGTCAGCTCGCGCATGTGGTGCCCGTAGGGGTAGATCCCGGGCGCCTTGGAGAGGCCGAACTTCAGATAGAGCGGTGCGCCGCGCCGGATCAGCTCGGCGACCTCGTACATCCGCACATAGCCGCCGAGGTCGTCGGGGGCCTCGATGTACATGTCCATGGGGGCGCCGGACACCCGGCGGATCTCCGTGAGGTGATCCAGCGTCAGGTCGCTGGGCACGTTGACGGAGTCGGCGCCCAGCCGCTCGTACACCGCGTAACTCGCCGGGTTCACGGGCCCGATCAGCGCCGACACCTTGAGCGTGGTGTCGGCCGGGAGGATGCCCTGGGTGCGTGCCCGGTGCAGCGTCCACAGCACGCCCTCGTCCGCGACGAGCAGGCACTTCACCCCCAGCTCGGTCGCCCGTACGGCGTCCTCGACGCAGCCGGCGACGGCGTCGTGGCCGCGCGCCCGCGCTCCGGCGCCCCGGGAGTCGCTGCGGGTCGAACCGCCGATGTCCCAGGTGCCGCGCGGGCCGGTGAACAGGCAGAGTTCGATGTCGCGTGCGGCGGTCGCGTCGACCATCTCGGTGATCTCGGCGTCGGTCAGCATCCACACCCCGCTGCCCTGGCTGATCCGGTGGATCGGCACGTCCAGGCGCGAGGCCTCCTTGAGGACGACCGCCAGCGCCTCGGGGCCCTCGCACGAAGGGATCTCGGTGCGCCAGCGGCCACCGCCCGGGAAGGCGTGCGGTGAGGAGTCGGCGGGGTCGGGGGCGGGCACGCCCAGGCCGAGCGCGGTGAGTGCCTGCTCACCGGGCCTGCGGGCGGCCGTGGCGGAAGCGTCGGTCACAAGCTGTCCTTAGTGTTCGATATTTCGGACGAGGTTCGCGGCTTCGGGGACGCGGAGGCCGAGTACGCCGGTACGGGGGCCGTCAGGTCGCCCCCGTACCGGCGTACGCTCACGGGCGGAGCAGCACCTTGCCGACCTTCGGGTCGCCGGCCCCGACCAGCTCGATGGCGTGCGGGAACTCGGTCAGCGGCAGCTCGTGGGTGACCAGCGGCAGCGGATCCAGCAGCCCGGCGCCGAACATCCGCACCGCGTGCGCCCAGGCGTCCGGCGGCGCCCCGAAGACGGTGTGCACCTCCAGCTGCCGTACCACCAGGTCCGTCGGGTCCAGACCGTCGGCGCCCGGCGCCGGGATCCCCGTCAGCACCAGCCGGCCACCGCGCCGCAGCAGCGCGGCGGCGTTCCGGGCGGCGTCGGCCGAACCGGCCGTCTCGATCACCACGTCGAAGTCGCCGGGGAGGTCCTGGTCCTTGGTGCGGAAGTCGGTGGCGCCGAACTCCCTCGCCAGGGCGGCGCGGTCGGTGCGGGTGCCGACGACCAGCAACGCGGCCGGGGAGAGAGCCCGCAGGAACTGCACGGCGAACATGCCGAGGGTGCCGGTGCCGACGACCGCCACCCGCTCGCCCGGCCGCGCGCCCGCCTTCAGGGCCGCCGCGGCGACACACGCGGCGGGTTCGAGCAGCGCGGCGGCGGTGAGGTCGGCGTCGTCGTGGAGGACGTGCAGGAGGCGGGCCGGCAGGGTGAGGGTGGTCGCCATGGCGCCGGGCAGGGTGAAGCCGGTCTCCTCGTACCCTGCCGTGCACAGCGTGGTCTCGCCCGCGTGGCAGCGGTCGCACACCTGGCAGTTGCGAAAGCCCTCACCGACCACCTTGCGGCCGGCCAGCGAGTCCGGGACACCGGCGCCGGTCTCCGTGACCGTCCCCGACCACTCGTGGCCGGGGGTGAGCGGATAGCGGACGTAGCCCTCGGGCCGGTTGCCCTGGTAGACCTCGCGGTCGCTGCCGCAGATGCCGACGGCGTGCACCCGCACCTGCGCCTCGCCGGGGCCCGGCGGGCGGGGCGTGTGCGCGACGAGGCGGTGCGCGCCGGGCGCCTCGACGACGACGGCCGAGCTCACCGCGTCCCCTTCGGCTTGCGCTGCTCCCAGCCCTCGGCCCACAGGTCGAAGCGGGCCTGCTGCTGCGGGAACTCGGCGGCCGCGTCGGTGTCCAGCTCGACGCCGAGGCCGGGGGCGTGCGAGAGGTGGAAGCAGCCGTCCTCCGGGTCCACCTGGGGGGCGCCCTTGACGACCTTCTTGATCTCCGCGTCCGCGAAGTCGTTGAAGTGCTCAAGGATCTTGAAGTTGGGGGTGGTGAAGCCGACCTGGAGCGAGGCCGCGGTGAGCACCGAGCCGCCGACGTTGTGCGGCGCGATCAGCGTGTAGTGGGTCTCGGCGGTGGCGGCGAGCTTGCGGGTCTCCCAGATGCCGCCGATGTGGCCGACGTCCGGCTGGATGATGTCGACGGCCTGGCTCTCGAACAGCTCGCGGAACTCGATCCGGTCGTGGATCCGCTCGCCGGTGGCGACCGGCAGGTCCACCTTGGCGGCGACCTTCTCCAGGGCCTTGAGGTTCTCCGGCGGGACCGGCTCCTCCAGCCAGGCCGGCCTGAAGGGCGCGAGTTCATGGGCGAGCCGGACGGCGGTTGCGGGGGAGAAGCGGCCGTGCATCTCCAGCATCAGCTCGGCGTCGGGGCCGATGGCGTCCCGGACCGCCTCGATCAGGGAGACGGCGTAGCGGGTCTGCTGGTGGTCCAGCTCGAAGTGCCCGGTGCCGAAGGGGTCGATCTTCAGGGCCCGGTAGCCGCGCGCCATGACCTCCTGGGCGGCCTTGTGGTACGCCTCCGGCGTCCGCTCCGTGGTGTACCAGCCGTTGGCGTACGCCTTGACCTTGTCGGTGACCTTGCCGCCGAGCAGCTGCCAGACCGGTACGCCGAGGGCCTTGCCCTTGATGTCCCAGCAGGCCATCTCGACCACGGCGATGCCCGACATCACGATCTCGCCGGCCCGCCCGTAGTCGCCGTACTTCATGCGGCGCACCAGGTCTTCGAGGGCGAAGGGGTCCGAGCCGGCGATGTGGTTGGCCTCGGCCTCCTTCAGATAGCCGAGGAGGGCGTCGGTGCGGCCCAGCATCCGGGTCTCCCCGACGCCCGTGATTCCCTCGTCGGTGTGCACCTGGACGTAGGTCAGGTTGCGCCACGGCGTCCCGACCACGTGCGTGCTGATTCCGGTGATGCGCACGGCAGTTGCCCCTCGTGAAGGTAGGCTCTGTTCGATATTTCGTCACACGTTCGAAATGTTGGCGTGACAGTAAGGATGGGGCGGTGGGGGTGTCAATGGGGTGGGCGGGTAACGGTTTCGAGACTTTCGCTGACCGGTTTCGGCCCGATGCGCGCGGGTTGCCCTCAAGTCGACGCGCCGGAGGGGCCTGTTCCGCACAGAACCTTCACAGCGACGACTATGAACGTTACCGATCAAAAACTTAACCTTCCCGCGTCATGGACTACTGCCACCCGTGCCGACGGCACCTGAATGGCGCGCTCGCCTGCCCGGGGTGCGGCACACCTTCCGATCAACTTCGCGCCTACGCGGAGGAAACCGTCGTGCGTACCGTCGTACGGACGGATGTGCGTACGGACGTCGTCACGGTGGTCCGGGCCGCGGAGCCCGGCGAACCGCGCGGCGCCGAGCGCGACGACAACGATGCCGACGCCGACGAGATCGACGAGATCGACGACGACGATGCCGAGTTCGAGGAGGACGACGGCTCCGGGCGGGAGTCCAGGCGCCGTCGCCAGTCGAACGCCAGCCGTCGCGACCGCAAGGCCGCGGCCCACCGCCGCCGGCGGCGCCGCACCCTGCTGATCGTCGCGGGGTTCCTGCTGGCCGCGGGCGCCCTCAGCCTCGCCGAACTCGGCCTGGACGCCCCCGGCTCGGCGCCGAAGCCGGCCGCCGCCGGGGACGCCTCGGCGGACGGCGGCGCGGAGGACGGGTCCGACGAGTCGGCGGCCCCCGGGGCCGACGCCTCCACGGGCGCCACACCCACGGCGTCCTCGTCCTCCTCCGCGTCCGCCTCCCCGTCCGAGTCGGCCAAGGAGGACGAGAAGGAGGACAAGGAGTCGGCGAGCCCGACGGCGGAGGAAGGCTCCGCCCCGGCGGACACGGCCCCGGACCCGACGGCCTCCGCCCCGGCGCCCCCACCCGCCCCGGACCCGACCCCCACCCCGACGGCGGACCCCCCGAGCCAGGACCCGACCCCCAAACCGACCCCCACCCAAACCTGCGACCGCTTCCTGTGGTGGTGCACCTAACCCACCGGACTGCGCCCGGCACCGAGGCGCCGGTCGCCCTGCGACACGGGTGGCCGGTTCGCGTGGCGGCGCACCTGAAGGGACCGCTGACCGCGCAGGCGTCCGGCGGCTCGGTCCGGAGGCCGGGCGCCCGTGGCACGGGTGGCCGGTGCGTGTGGCGGCACACCGTAACCGCCCCCAACCGCCCGACGGCTCCGCTCGGGCAGGCCCCGAGGCCGGTCGCCCTGCGGCACGGGTGGCCGGTTCGTGTGGCGGGGTACCTGAGCGGCCGTCCCGCGCAGGCCTCCGGCGGTTCCGCTTCGGTAGGCCCGGTCGGTTCGTGTGGCGGCACACCGGAACGGGGGCCCGCGCAAGCGCCCGGGGACTCCGTCCGGGCGGGCCCGGCGGCGGTCACCCTGCGGCACGGGTGGCCGGTTCGCGTGGCGGCGCACCGGAACGGCCGCCCCGCGCAGGCCTCCGGCGGTTCCGTTTCGGTAGGCATCGAGGCGGGGTGCCCCCGTGGCACGGGTGGCCGGTTCGTGTGGCGGCGCACCGGAACGGCCGTCTCGCGCAAGCGTCCGGCGGTTCCGCTTCGGTAGGCCTTGAGGCGGGGTGCCCCCTTGGTACGGGCGGTCGGTTCGTGTGGTGGCGGACCAGAGCGGGCCGACCCGCGCAGGCGCCCGGGGGCTCCGCTTGGGTAGGGCGGAGGCCGGGCGCGTTCGTGTGGCGGCGTGTCTGACGGCGTGCGATGCGACGGGGCCGGCGGGTGGGGGCGTTCGGGTCGGTCCCGGGGGCCGCCGGGGCGTCTAGCGCCTGGCGTGGATCGCCGGTTCCTGGGGTGGTGGGCCGAGGTTCGGTGGGGTCCGGTCGGTGGCCGCCTCCTTCGCCCAGGTCTCCAGGACGTCCGTGAACTCGGCCGCCCGCTCCGCCCAGTCGAGCTCGGCCAGCGCCGCCGCGCGGCCGCGGGCGGCGGCGTCCAGGCGCAGCCGCGCGTCGGTGCGCAGCCGCCGTACCGCCTCCGCGGCCGCCGCCGGGTCGCCGTAGGGGACGACGAGACCGCAGCGGTGCCGCTTCACCAGGGCCGCCGCCAGCGGGTTCGGCGTGGTGACGACGGGGACGCCGTGGGCCATGTACTCGACGACCTTGGTGGGCCGCGAGTGACGGTAGTTGGGCTGGTCGTGGAGGAGGGACAGTCCCGCCGTCGCGCCGGAGAGCAGTGCGAGCGCACGGTCGTTGGGCAGATAGCCGTGCCAGTCGAGGACACCCTCGCGGTCGGCCTCGGTCAGCGCGCCGCGCACATCCACGTCGGCCGCGCCGATCGCGTCGACCCGGACGTCCGGCGCCAGCAGCCGCGCCGTCTCGATGAGGTCGAGCGCGCCGCGTGCCCGGGACAGATGCCCCAGATAGACGACCCGGTCCGCGCCGGGCGGTTCGGGCGGCGCGGCGGGCACCGCCGTGAGGTTCGGCACGACGGGGTGGAGCCGGCGGAACCGCTCCCGGTACGCGTCCTCGGCGAGCAGCAGCCGTACATGCCGTTCGGCCAGGCGTTCCGCCGCCCGCACCGCCAGCTTCAGCGGCGGCCGCAGCGCCGTCGGCACCCAGCGCTTCATCGTGAGCGCCGCCGCCGTGTCCTCGTGCACGTCCCACACGGTCACCGGGGCCCGGCCGCCACGCCGCCAGCGGCGCATCGTGCCGGGCAGGGCGAGCAGCAACTCCGGGTCGTGCAGCAGCACCACGTCCGCGTCCGGTCCGCGCTCCACGAGCAGCGCGCGCGCCGCCCGCAGCGCCGCCCGGCGTTCCCGGCCGGCGGCCCGGGGGAGGTCCACGCCCTCGACACCCGGGCGCGGCTGCACCCCGCGGGCGCCGAAGGGGGCGGCGTACACGATCCGATGGCCGCGTTCGGCCAGGGCCGTGATCTGCCGGTGCAGTATCCGCGCGTCCTCCGGATGGTGGACGACGGTGACCACGAGTATCCGCATCAGAACAGCACCTTTCGGCTCCGCCCGGCCCGCTACAGCACCTCGACACCGGGGCGGAATATCCGCCCCCGGGTGTCGAAGAGCAGGCGGGCCGCGTCGGCGAGGGCGGGCAGGTCGTAGGAGGAGTGGTCCTGGAGCAGGATCGTCAGGTCGTGCCCGGCGGCGGCGGCCGTCGGGTCGTCGACGCGGGGGACCGGCACACCGTCGACGGACCACTCGTCGACATGCGGGTCGTGGAAGAAGATCTCGGCCTCCCGCTGCCGCAGCAGCCGGGCCACCGGCACCGCCGGGCTCTCCCGCTGGTCGGCCACGTCGGGCTTGTAGGTGACGCCGAGCATCAGCACCCGGGAGCCGTGCAGCGGCCGGCCTGCGTGGTTGAGCAGGTCCTGGGCGCGGCGGACGACGTACTCCGGCATCCGCCGGTTGATCTCCTGGGCGAGCTCGACGAACCGGAACTCGTAGCCGAGCGAGGAACGCACCTTGTACGACAGGTAGTTCGGGTCGATGGGTATGCAGTGCCCGCCGACGCCCGCACCCGGCCGGAACGCCTGGAAGCCGAACGGCTTGGTGCCGGCGCAGCGGATCGCGTCCCACAGGTCGACGCCCAGCTCGTGGCTGATGACGGCGAGTTCGTTGACGAGGGCGATGTTGACGTGCCGGTAGGTGTTCTCCAGCAGCTTGGCCATCTCGGCCTCGCGGGTGCCCTTCGCCTGCACGACCGTGTCGACGAGCTTGCCGTAGAAGCCGACCGCGCGGGCGGCGCACGAGGGGGTGCAGCCGCCGACGACCTTCGGGGTGTCGCGCAGCCCGTGTCCGGTGTTGCCGGGGTCGATGCGCTCCGGTGAGAAGGCGAGGGCGAAGTCCCGCCCGGCGCGCAGCCCGGAGACCTCCTCCAGCAGCGGCCGTACGACCTCCTCGGTGGTGCCCGGGTAGGTGGTGGACTCCAGCACCACGAGCTGTCCGGGCCGCAGCCGGCCCGCCACCGCCCGGACGGCGGCCGTGACCGCGCTGAGATCGGGCCCGCCGTCCCCGTTGAGGGGGGTCGGCACGCAGATCACCACCGTCTGGACGCGGGCGAGGCAGCTGTCGTCGGTGGCGGCGCGGAACCCGGCCGCCAGCATCGCGCGGACGTCCTCGTCGGAGACGTCGTCGACGTGGGAGCGCCCGGAGTTGAGCCCGGCGGCGATCCGGGGGTTCTTGTCGAGGCCGACGACCTTCAGGCCGACCGCCGCCGCCTCCCGCGCGAGCGGCAGTCCGACGTAGCCGAGCCCGATCACCGCGAGTTCGGCGGTGCCGGCCATTTCTGATTCCCCGAGCTGTGCGTTCTTGTCCCCGAGCGGTTCGGACTGGTCGACCTGCATAGGGCTGCTCCCGTCCCGTGGGCGGACTCGGATCTGAAGTTGTGCGGTCCGGTCCGCTCCCGCGAGAGCGCCGGATGGCTCCTCGCGGACGGCCGAGCGGTTCCTCAGAGACAGCCGAGGGCGCGGTACGCCTCCCGGGTGGTCGCGGCGACCCGCGTCCAGGTGCGGTCACGCGCCACGATCTGACGAGCGGCCGTACCCCATTCGGACCGCTTTCGACTGTAAAGAAGGAATTCGATCGCATCTGCCCAAGCCTGTTCCGATGCGGGCGGAACGAGCTGCCCGGTCGCTCCCGGCTTGACGAGCTCCCGCAGCGCGGGGAGATCGCTGGCGGCCACCGGCAGCCCGCTCGCCATCGCCTCGACCGGCTTCAGCGGCGTCACCAGCCGGCACACCCGGGCGTCGGTGCGCGGCACCGCGAACACGTCCAACACGGCGTGGAACTGGCGGACTTGGGCGTACGGGACCTGGCCCGTGAACAACGCCGTCCCGTCGTCGAGACCCAGCAGGCCGGCCAGCCTCGACAGCGCCGGCCGCTCGGGTCCGTCCCCCACGATCAGCAGCCGCAACGGCACCCCGCGGCGCCTCAGCTCGGCACCCGCATGGAGCAATGTGCCGATTCCCTCGTGTGGAGTAAGGCTGCTGACCGTGCCGACCACGAAGTCGTCCGGCGCGATGCCGAGCCGGGCCCGCAGCGGCGCCCCGTCCGGCGGCGGCGTCAGGAACTCCTCGTCCACCGCGTTCGGCACGATCAGCACCCGCTCCTCGGGCACCCCGCGGGCCACGATCTCCGCCTTCATCGCCGCCCCCAGCGTCAGCACCAGGTCCGCCTCCCGCATGCAGTGCGTCTCCAGCTCGCGCCGGGCCAGGTACGTCGGGTCGTCCGGCGTCCGCCCCGGTGCCTGGGTCAGCCAGGTGTCCTCCAGGAAGCCCCGCACCTCGTAGACCACCGGCAGCCCGTAGGCCGCGCGCAGGGCCAGCGCCACGCGCCCGTTGCCGTGGTCGGTGGCCGGGTGCAGCACGGCCGGCCGCAGCCGCTCCACCAGCCGCCCGGCCAGCTCGGCGTTGCGGGCCAGCACCGCCGCCTGCCCGTACGGCAGCCAGGACGGCAACAGCCGGTGCTGCGGCACCCCGTCCACCGTCTGCACCGCACGGGCGTCCAGCACCCCCTGCGCCACCGGGAACCCGACCCGCGTCACCACGTGCGGATCGAGACCGGCGGCCCGCTGCGCCGCGGCGATCTTCTGGGTGCGCACGGTGTAACCGGCGTGCTTGAACGGCAGTCCGTTGGTGACCAGATGGAGCACCCGGCCCGGCACCGGCCTGAGGGCCGTGCGGGCGGGCGGCGCGGGCACGTGTACCCCGGATGGAGCAGCGGCCGGACCCGCTGTCCGGGCCCGGCCGGCCAGGCGTCGTTCCAGCGGACGGACCCGGCGCCGCACGGGCGACGGCAGCAGCCGTACCCCCAGCAGCGCGGCCCTCAGGGGGTCATGGCGCAGTTCGCCCCACGCCACGGATGCGGCCAGACTGAGCGCACGGGGGATATGACGCGACATGCCGTCACGTTAGGCGGCGAGAGCGGAGAAAGTACGACATGAACGGCCGCATACTTCACGTCGTCGGCACCCGACCGAACTTCGTCAAGGCCGCCCCGGTCGTCGCCGCACTGCGCACGGCGGGCTGCGACCAGGTGCTCGTGCACACCGGCCAGCACTACGACGAACGGATGTCGGACATCTTCTTCCGGCAGCTCGGCCTGCCCGAACCGGACACCGATCTCGGTGTCGGCTCCGGCAGCCACGCCCGGCAGACCGCCGACCTGCTCGTCGCCCTGGAGGCCGAGCTGACCGCCCGCGACCCCGCCCTCGTCATGGTCTACGGGGACGTCAACTCCACGCTGGCGGCCGCCCTGGTCGCCGCCAAGCTGGGGATACCCCTCGCCCATGTGGAGGCGGGACTGCGCAGCTTCGACATGACGATGCCGGAGGAGGTGAACCGGCGCCTGGTCGACCAGCTGGCCGATCTGCTGTTCGCCACCAGCCCGGAGGCGATCGGCCACCTCGCCCGCGAGGGCGTCGACCCCGCCCGGGTACATCTGGTCGGCAACCCCATGATCGACACCCTGCTCACCCATGTGGACCACTTCGACCCGGCCGCCGCCCGCGCCGCCCACGGGCTGCCCGAGCGCTACGCCGTGGTCACCCTGCACCGGCCCGCCAACGTCGACGACCCCGATGCGGCGAAGGCGGCCGCCCGGGTGCTGACCGAGGCGGCCCGCCTCCTCGACCTCGCCGTCCCCCTGCACCCGCGCGGCCGGGCGGCGCTCGGCGAGGCCGGCCTCGACGGCGCACCCGGCGTCCACGTCCTCGACCCGCTGGGATACGTCGAGTTCATGAGCCTGGTGCGCGGCGCGGCGGCGGTGATCACCGACTCCGGCGGCGTACAGGAGGAGACCACCGTGCTCGGGGTGCCCTGCCTGACCCTGCGCACCACGACCGAGCGGCCGGTCACCGTCACCCACGGCACCAACCGGCTCGTCGGCCACGCCGAACTCGTCCCCGCGCTGCGCAAGGTGCTGGACGGCGGCCGGCCGGCGCCCGACGAGGGACCGCCCCTGTGGGACGGCCGCGCCGGAGCCCGGATCGCCGCCGAGGTCGTCCGCCGGCTGGACCACCATGTCTGAGTCCACCCGTCTCTACTGGGACACCCGCCACCGCGAGCACGACGACCTCGCCTCGGGCGGTCACATCGGCCTGGACCGCGCGGGCAACGAGATCTTCTACGCCCAGCGGCTCGGCGCCCTGCTGCCGCTGATCGGCGACCTGGCCGACGAGTCGGCCCCCCTGTTCGTGCTCGACGCGGGCTGCGGCAAAGGGCACTTCGCCCGCGCCCTGGCCCGCTGCGGGCACCGCGTCGACGCCTTCGACACGAGCGAGGAGGCCGTCGCGCACGCCCAGGCCGAGGGCGGCGGCCCGCGCTACTCCGTCGCCGCCCTGGACGAGTGGCGCAGCCCCTGGCCGTACGACGTGGTGCTCTGCCTCGACGTCCTCTTCCACGTCCTCGACGACGCGGAGTGGGCGGCCGGGCTGGGCAACCTGGCCTCGCTGGTGCGGATCACCGGACGGCTGATCCTGACCGACGAGGACATCACCACCCGCCGGCCGCGCGGCGACTACATCCTGCACCGCCCGGCCGACGAGTACACCGCGCTGCTCGAACCCCTCGGCATGCGGCACACCCTGTTCACCCCGTACGGCTTCCGCGAGAACGAGGTCGGCTTCCACGTCTTCACGAGGACCCGCTGATGCGCCTGACCGATCTGCTCCACCCTCACCTGGACGGCGTCACCACCGTCGTGGACGCCACCGACGGCGGGCTCGACCTGGAGCCCTACCTCCATCTGCCCGACGACGTCGCCATGCACCACGGCGAACGCGACATCGGCGAGAACGAGCTGGTGATCGTCTCGTTCGGACCCGATCCGGCACTGCACGGCACCGAGACCGACTGTCTCGCCGTGCTGCGCCGCATGCGCCCCGGCGGCCGCGGCCTGATCCTCTTCGGGCACCGCGGCCCCGAACTCCCCTACCACCGGCTGCTCGACGCCCTGGTCGCCCACCACTGCCAGGTGCTGCGCGCCGCCCCCCTCGACTACGTGCACCTGCACGCGGCCGCGGTGATCGTGCGCACCGACGAACTCCGGCCGCCGCACGACTGGTTCGGCCGGGCCGTCCCGGCGGAGGGCTTCGCCACCGCCCTGCGGATCGCCGACGAGTACGTCCTCGCCGACCTGGTGTCCCGCTCGCTGCGGGCCCGGGTGCTGGACCTCGAACGCGACGCCGAGGAGGCGGAACGCGCCCGCGGCCCCGTCCACGAGGAGGGCCTCGCCGAGCGCCTCGCCGCCGCCGCGCGGGACAAGGACCAGCTGGCGGCCGCCCTGCACCGCGCACGCGACCGCGTCGGCCTGCTGGAGGCGCGGGTGGCCATGCTGGAGGGCTCGACCTCCCTGCGGGTGGGCCGGGCCCTGGTGTCGGCCGCCCGCTCCCCCCGGCAGGAGGCGCCCCGACTGCCCCGCGAGCTGTACGGACTGTGGCGGGGACGGGTGAGGTCCCGTGCCCTGTCCGCCTCCTCGCGCGCCGCCACCGAGGCGGGGCTGCGGGAGCTGTACGGACGATGGCGGGGGCGCCTCAAGCCGGGCACCGTGGTCACGGGCACGGCGAGCCGCGCGACGGCGCGTCCGGCGCCGTCCGGTCCCGTGCCCCAGATCGCGGTGCCCGACGGGCGGATGCACCTCGCCCACCGGGCGTTCACCTCGACGCCCCGCGACCGGATGGTGCTCGTCGGTGTGCTGACCGACGGGACCGCCGCGGACCTCGCGGCGGACGCGGTGGTCAACCGTGCGCTGCCGCACGACGGCCGGCTGGTCGTGCAGCGCACCGACCCGGACGCCCTGGTCGTCCAGCTCAGCGCCTGCACCGGCGAGGGCCCCTGGTCGCTCACCGGCAGCGGACTCGCCCCCGACCTGGACCGGAAACTGGCCGAACTGCTCACCGAGACCCGTGCGGCGGGCCGCCGCTGCCTGCTGTGGCGGGACGGCCCGGTCTCCGCCGCCCCCGGCCTCACCCGGCTCGCCTGGGACGCGGTGCTCGACGCCGACGCCGGAGTGCGGCTGACGGGCCTCGACCCGGCCGCCGTCGGCCGGCAGCGACTGCGCGAGGTGTTCCGGGCGGAGAGCTCCCGGGTACGCCTGTCGCAGCTGGCCCGCCGGATCGGCGCCCCCGACCCGCTGGACCGGCGCCGGATCTGCGTGCTGGCCGACCCACGGGACCGGGCCGGCATCGCCCGTCTCACCGAGCAGGTGCTGAGCCAGCGCCACCGGCCCGCCGAGGTCGTCGTGCCCGATCCCACCGGGCTCGACGAACTCGCCGCCGCCGGCGTCACGGTGCGCACCGGCGAGCCCCTCGCGCCCTGGGTCGTCGACTGGACGGACCTCACCGAGGAACGCCCGGACACCCTGCTGCTCGACCTGATGTGCGCGCAGGAGTACTCCGGCGCCGACGCGGTGGGCTCCACGCCCGCCGCCGACGACTACCTCTTCGTCCCCGAACTGCGCCCCCTCCTGGTGCGCCGGTCGCTGCTGACCTCCGGCGCGCCGCCCGAGACCTGGGCGCGCCAGGGACACCGCCTGTTCGCCTGGTGCGGGAAGGAGCCGACATGAGCCGGACACTGAACGCGCTCGTCTACGGCGACGTTGACCTCAATCTCATCGACGGCTCCGCCGTCTGGGCCCAGTCGACGGTGCAGGCACTGTCGCGGGCCGGCTGCCGGACCCGGCTGGTCCTCAAGGCCCCCGTGCTCACCAGCCGGCTGATCGACCCGCTGGCCGGGCTGCCCGGGGTCACCGTGGTCAGCCCGCACGAGCAGCGGCTGCTGTCCGGGCTGTCCGACCGGCCGCTGTCGCCGGTGCAGGCCTCCCAGGCGCTGACCCTGCTCGACCAGGACGAGCCCTGCGACCTGCTGGTGCTGCGCGGCCGGCGGCTGGTGGGGCGGATGGTCACCGACGGCCTCTTCGAGGGCCGGATCTGGGCCTACCTCACCGACATCCCGCAGTCGGCCGCCGAGATGACCGAGGGGGCGCGCGCGGAGCTCACCCGCATCGCCGAGGCCTCCCAGCGTCTGCTGTGCCAGACCGAGGAGCTGCGCTGCCTGCTGGAGACCTCCGTGCCCGAGGCCTGCGGCAAGTGCGTGCTCAGCCCGCCCGCCGTGCCCGAGCCGGGCTTCCCGCTGCCGGAGCGCGAGCATCCGCACGACCCCTTCCGGCTCGTCTACACCGGCAAGTTCGCCCCGCTGTGGAACACCCTGCCGATGACCCGGCTGCCGGCGCTGCTCGCCGAGGAGGGGGTGCGGGCCGAGCTGCACACCGTCGGCGACAAGATCCACGAGGACCCCTCGCACCCGGAGTTCCAGGACGCCATGGCGCGGGCGCTGGCCGGCACGCCGGGCGTCGAGCACCACGGCGGGCAGCCGCGCGAGGAGGCCATGCGCATCGCCGCCGAGTGCGACCTCGGCATCGGCTGGCGCGAGCCCGCGCTGGACGCGAGCCTCGAACTGTCCACCAAGGTGCTGGAGTTCGGCGCCCTCGGGCTGCCGGTCGTCCTCAACCGCACCCCCACCCACGAAGCGCTGCTCGGCGGCGACTACCCCCTGTTCGTCACCGGGCACGCCGGACTCGACGACGCCGTCGAGACCGTCGCGCGTGCGGTGCGGGAGCCGCAGGCCCGGCGGACCGCCGCCGAACGCTGCCGTCAGGCCGCCTCCCGGTACACGCTCCGGGCCGCCGCCGCGCGCTGGCGCGCCCAGCTGGACCAGGCCTTCCCCGAGGCGCCCGCCGCCGTGATCGCCCGGCCGCGGCCGCTGCGGGTCGGCGTCGCCGGCCACGACCTGAAGTTCCTCTCCCGGCTCCTCGACCACTTCCGCACCGTGCCCGGTCTCGACGTACGCGTCGACGCCTGGCCCGCGCTGGCCCGGCACGATCCGGCGGCGAGCCGGGAACTCGCCGGATGGGCCGACGTCGTGGTCGTCGAGTGGTGCGGCCCGGCCGCGGTCTGGTACAGCCGCCACAAGCGGCAGGACAGCCGGCTGATCGTCCGGCTGCACCGCTTCGAACTGGACGCCGACTGGCCCGCGCAGGTCGACATCGACGCCGTCGACCAGGTCATCTGCGTCAGCTCGTACTACGCCCGCCGCACCCTGGAGGAGACCGGCTGGCCGGAGTCCAAGGTGACGGTCGTCCCGAACTGGGTCGACACCGACCAGCTCGACCGCCCCAAGGCGCCCGGAGCCCGCTTCCGGCTCGGCATGATCGGCATCGCGCCCTGTCGCAAGCGCATGGACCTGGGCCTGGACGTGCTGGAGGCGCTGCGCGCCCGGGACCGTCGCTGGCACCTCTCCGTCAAGTCCAAGCCGCCCTGGGAGTACTGGTGGATCTGGAACAAGCCCGAGGAGCGCGCGCACTACGACGCCGTACTGCGCCGTATGCAGACCTCGCCGCTGCTCGACGGGGCGGTGGTCTTCGACGACTTCGGCGCGGACGTGGCCGGCTGGCTCCGCCGGATCGGGAACGTGCTGTCCACCAGCGACGACGAGAGCTTCCATCTCGCCCCGGCCGAGGGCATGGCCTCCGCCGCGGTGCCCGCGCTGCTGCCGTGGCCGGGGGCCGACGAGATCTACGACCGGCGCTGGATCCACCAGGATCCGCAGGCGATGGCGGAGTCGCTGGCCGGGCTGGGCGAGGAGGGCTGGCGGGAGGCCGGGCAACTGGCCCGCACCCAGGTGCGGGAGCAGTTCTCGCTGCACCGGGTGGCCCGGACCTGGACGGATCTGCTGGTGTCCCGCTGACGGGATCAGGCGGCGCGCTCCGGTTTGGCGACCCGGAAGACGAACTGACCGCAGAACGTCAGCTTGCGCAGGTTCACCAGCGCCGTCCGCCGCCCGGTCTGCTGCGCCCAGCTGTCGATCTCGACGTTCAGCGGGGACTCCTCGCTCCAGTAGCGCCCGTACTTCTGCTTGCCGCCGTCCCCGTAGGACCGCATGATCAGCGTCACCCCGTCCAGGGAGGGCCGGATCTCCTTCAGGGTCAGCCCGGCCTCCTCGACCAGCACCCGGAAGCCGTACGGCGTGTAGTTCCACAGGCTGAAGGAGTGGTACGGCTCGAACTGGGACGTGCTGCCGATGAACAGCCCGCCCGGCCGCAGCACCCGGCCGATCTCCGCGAGCAGCTCACGCGGGTGCGAGACGTGCTCGAAGACCTGGTGCGAGTAGATCAGCGGGACGGTGTCCGAGCGGAACGGCAGGCGGACTCCGTCGAAGTGGACCAGCGCATCTCCGTTCGGCCGGTACTGGCGCGACTCCGGGGAGTCCTGGATGTCCACCCCGATCCATCGCACCTTCGGATCGTGTCTGCGAAAGAGGGCGACGGACGCGCCCCGCCCGCACCCGAGGTCGACCACCCGGTCCGGCGCGCCCGGCGCGGTCATGACCTCGTCCAGGTAGTAGCGGGACGTGACCTGGCGTGCGTGGTCGTCGGGGATGCAGTCGCGCATGAGGTCCCACAGGGTCGCCATGCGCAGAGGCTAAGGAGATGCCGCACCCGCGCCGCGCAACCCCCCGGCGGTTCGCGCTCCCGGCCACCCGGAAGGCGTGATGCCACTGGCCGCGGGGGCCCAGGGCCCGTCCGGCAATCCCTAGCCCTCCACCGCCACCATCCGCTGCAGCAGGTCCCGCAGTGTCCGCCGTTCCTCCTCGCTCAGCCCCGCCAGCGGCTCCCGGGCGAAGCGCAGCGACTCGCGCAGGCTGCGGGCCACCCGGTGGCCCTCGTCCGTCGCCGCCGCCAGCTTCACCCGGCGGTCGGCCGGATCCGGGCGGCGCTCGGCCAGGCCCCGCGACGCGAGGCGGTCGACGATGCCCGTGACGTTCGACGGCTCGCACTTGAGCTTATGGGCCAGCTTGCGCATGGGGAGCGGCTCCAGCGAGAGCAGGCTGAGCAGCTTGGCCTGGGCGCCGGTCAGCGCGTGCTCGGCGGCCGCCTCCTCGTACTCCTCGTGGTACCGGGCCACGACCGAGCCGATCAGGTCGACGACCTCCATGGTCAGCGCGTCGGGGCGGGTGCGGTGAGGTGTGGCCATGCCGTCCAGGGTACCCCGTTACTTGACAGCATGAAATGTTCAAGCGCATCGTTGTTTCAGGTACTGAAGTATCAGTATCGGCTCCTGCGCGAGTCCGAAGCCCGAGGAAAGGTGCCCGCACCATGACCGCCACCCCCGCCCTGCCCGACGTCTCCCGCGAGTGGCACCTGGCCGCCCGTCCCGTCGGCTGGCCCAAGCCCGAGGACTTCGCCCTGGTCGAGGCCCCGATGCCCACGCCGGGTGAGGGCCAGGTCCTGGTACGGAACCTGTACGTCTCCGTCGACCCCTACATGCGCGGCCGGATGAGCGCCGCCAAGTCCTACGCCGCCCCCTACGAGCTGGGCAAGGTCATGCAGGGCGGCGCCGTCGGCGAGGTCGTCGCCTCGCGCGCCGAGGGCTTCGCGGTCGGCGACCACGTCCTGCACTTCTTCGGCTGGCGCGAGTACGCCGCCTTCGACGCCAAGAACGCCGTCAAGGTCGACCCGCAGGCCGCGCCCCTGTCCACGTACCTGGGCGTGCTCGGCATGACCGGGCTCACCGCCTACGCGGGCCTGCTGCGCACCGCCGCCTTCAAGGAGGGCGACGTCGTGTTCGTCTCCGGCGCCGCCGGTGCCGTCGGCAGCCAGGTCGGGCAGATCGCGAAGCTCAAGGGCGCCTCCCGCGTCATCGGCTCCGCGGGCTCCGACGAGAAGGTCAAGCTGCTCGTCGAGGAGTACGGCTTCGACGCCGCCTTCAACTACAAGTCCGGGCCGGTGAGCGAGCAGCTGCGCGCCGCCGCCCCCGACGGCATCGACGTCTACTTCGACAACGTCGGAGGCGACCACCTGGAGGCGGCCGTCGGCTCCCTGAACCTGGGCGGCCGCATCGCGGTCTGCGGCATGATCTCGGTCTACAACAACACCGAACCCGCCCCCGGCCCGCGCAACCTCGCCCGCCTCATCCAGACCCGCGGCCGCATCGAGGGCTTCCTGGTCGGCGACCACTACGACCTCCAGCCGCAGTTCGTCCAGGAGGTCGGCCCCTGGATCGCCTCGGGCGCCCTCAAGTACCGCGAGACCGTCGTCGAGGGCATCGAGAACAACCTGGAGGCCTTCTTCGGTGTGCTGCGCGGCGACAACACCGGAAAGATGATCGTCAAGCTCTGAGGTCCGCCGTCCCGCCCGGCCTTCCTTGGCTTTCCGGTATGCGGTAAATTCTTTCCGAAATCATCCGGGGTCGTGGGCGCGAGTCCCGGGTGGACCGAGGAGGAAGACCACCGCATGCCCATTCAGCAGTCCGACGTCCTGTACACCGCCGTCGCCACCGCCCAGGGCGGCCGCGACGGCCGGGTCGCCACCGACGACGGCAGGCTCGACGTCGTGGTGAACCCGCCGAAGGAGATGGGCGGCAGCGGCTCCGGCACCAACCCGGAGCAGCTGTTCGCCGCCGGCTACAGCGCCTGCTTCCAGGGTGCCCTCGGCGTCGTGGCCCGCCGGGAGAACGCCGACATCTCCGGTTCGACCGTCACCGCGAAGGTCGGCATCGGAAAGAACGACGACGGCTTCGGGATCATCGTCGAGATCTCGGCGGACATCCCGGGCGTCGACGAGAGCACCGCGAAGTCGCTGGTCGAGAAGGCCCACCAGGTCTGCCCGTACTCCAAGGCGACCCGCGGGAACATCACCGTGACGCTCGCCTGACGGCACCCGTCACGCACGGCGAAGGCCGCACCCCGGGACGTGGGGTGCGGCCTTCGTCCGTGCGCCTGGTTCAGACGGCCGCCCGGTGCGCGGCCCGGACGAACCTCTCGTTCTCCGGCGCCGCCCCGCCCGGGAACGCGCAGCGCCGCCGCGTGTACCCGTACGCCAGCCCGCTGCGGGGATCCGCGAAGGCCTGCGAACCGCCCGCCCCGCTGTGCCCGAAGGTGCCCGCGCCGAGGAACGGGTACCAGTTCTCGGCCGTCGCCTGGAAACCGAGCCCGTACGCCTTGTGGGCCCGGCCCACCAGGTCGTGGCCGACGGAGTGGATCTGGCCGACCTCGGCGACCGTGTCCGGCTTGAGCAACGGCGGCCGCCCGGCCACCTCGCTGATCGCCGCCGCGTACATCCCGGCGAGCCCGCGCGCCGACGCCACTCCGCCCGCCGACGCCGGGCCCTTGGCGCGCACCAGCGGGGAGTTGGCGTGGTCCACCAGCTCCCCCGGCCCGCCCACATGCGCGTTGTAGGCGATCGCGGTGAGCGTGTGCGGCCCCGTCGGCCGGGCGTCCAGCACGGCCTGCTGCTCGGACGTCGGCAGCATCGGCTGAACGGTCCGGAAGCGGACCTCCTCAGCGGCGGGCAGCCCGAGGAAGAAGTCCAGCCCGTAGGGGACCCGCACCCGCTCCTCGTACACCTCCTGGAGGGTGCGGCCGGTGGCCCGCCGCACCACCTCACCGGCGAGGGCGCCCATCACCAGCGCGTGATAGCCGAACGCCGTCCCCGGACGCCAGAACGGCCGTTGGTCCGCGAGCCGTTCGGCGATCATCCGGTCGTCCGCGAGCTCCTCCTCGGTGAACCCGGCGTCGAGCCCGATCAGCCCCGCCCGGTGCGTGAGCAGCTCCCGCAGGGTCAGCGCGCTCTTGCCCTCGGCGCCGAACTCCGGCCAGTAGTAGGTCACCTTCCGGTCCAGTTCGAGCGTGCCGTCCTGGACGAGCAGCGCGACGACGAGGTGGGCGGCGCCCTTGGTGGACGAGAAGACGCCGTGCAGCGACTCGGCCGAGGCGCCGTCCGGGCCCGCCCACAGGTCGACGACCCGCCGCCCGTGCACGTAGGCGCACAACTGTCCCTCGTAGTCCGCCCGCTCCCGGGCCACGAAGGCGGCGAACTCCGCGCGCACCTCCTCGTAGCCCTCGGCGACGGTGCCGTGGATCTCCTGCGTCATCCGATCTCCTTTTGCCTCCTCGGCCGTCCGCTGCTCGCGTGTGCCGTGGTCTACCTGGTCGCCAAGGTGAACAATGCCCGTCCGACCTGAGCGAATTCCCCCTTGGGGTGATCACGGAAGAGTGGTTCCGTCCCGAAGAGCACCGCGTGCGGACCACTGATCACCGACGCCCGTCCCGCCGCGGCTCCGGGCCCGCCGCTGCCGTCCGGCAGCGCCCGCCAGTGCCCCGACACGAGCGGCCTGCCCGTCGCGTACGACTGTTCCACACGCACCCCGTGTCCGAGATCCGTGAACCACAGCGGCGCGTAGACGAAGGAGTGCTCCGGCGCTCCCGCGGTGATCCGGCCTCCCGCGTTCACCACCCGCACCACCCCGTTGGCGTCCCCGTTGCCTTCGACGGGCTTGACCGGCAGCAGCCCGGCGCCGGCGTTGAACTCCGCCCCGACCGCCCCGCGCCCGACCAGACCGTGCCCGTCGAGGAACCGGCCGAGGGCCTGGCGCGCGGCCGGGTTCAGGTCGTCGTACGCGAGCCCCGCCGACACGAACAGCACGTCCACCCCCGACCAGTCGAACCCGGCGTTGAGCACCCCGGCCGACACCGGTGTCACCTCGAAGCCCATCTCGCGCAGCGCGAACAGCTCCCCCGAGGTGACGGCCGCCGCCACCCGTACCCGGGTCAGCCCGGTGCCGCCGGTCAGCCGGGTCGCCGTGAAGGCGACGTCGTGGGCACGCGCCACGGCCACCGCCTGCCGTCGGGCCGAACCCGGCACGAGCACACTGCCGTCGGCCGCCTGCCGGACCCGTACGCCCTGGGAGAGCAGGGAGTTGAGGGCCGCGACCTCGCGCGGGTCGTCGAGGCGCAGCCGCAGATCGCCGCGCGGGGCCACGTACGCCACGCGCGCCGCCTCGCGCACCGGGCGCAACGGTACGGAAGGCAGCCCGCGCACCGGCCCGACCGAGGCGCCCCACAGCCGGCCGAGGCTCCAGCCGGAGATGTCGTACATCGCCGACACCTTGGCGCTGATGTCCCGCCCGTCGGCCAGCAGCACGTTGGCGAGACCGCGCTTGGGCTGGCGCATGTCGACGACGTACGAGCCCTTGGCGTACCAGCGGCCGGAGAGCCGGAAGGAGTGGTCCGCCCGGCCGACGCGGACGTCGTTGTCCAGCAGATGGCCGACCAGGCGCGCGGCGGCGGTGGCGGAGCGCTGGGCGTCGCCCGCCGCGATGACGTAGGCGCGCGGGAAGGTGGTGGTGTAGACGTCCTCGGGGCCGATGCCGGGCACGCCGGGCACGGTCTCCTCGGACACCGGCACCTGCGCGGCCCCCGCGGCGCCCCGCCGGAAGACCTCGATCTGGTCGGCGACCAGCGTGCGGCGCTTGTCCCGTACGTAGTCCAGGGTCGCGGTGAGTGCGGCGCCCGCGACGTCGACGTTGATCGCGGACCGGCGGCGCAACTCGGCCTGCGGCAGGGTGTCGTAGGCGCTGTTGTTCACCTGGAGCGGGATCTCGACGGTGTGCGCGGCGACCGCGCCGTGGAAGGCGGCGTACTGCGGGGTGAAGATGGGCGGCCAGTCGTCCCAGCCCTCCTCCTGGTCCCGGAAGGGGATCTGGGCGGGCTCGACGCCGTCCTCGGCGGGTGTGTGGCCGAGTCCGTTGACGGCGGCCTCCATGCCGAGGGCGTTGGCGTAGGTGTGCTTGAGGAAGAGGTCGTACTCGTAGTTCTCGCCGTGCGGCGGGGTGGTGGGCTCGATGAGGGTGCCGTTGACGTAGCCGTGCAGGTCGAGCAGGACCGCCGGCTGCTTGTCGACCATGATCTGCCGCATCGCCCGCGCCTCGGGCTGGGAAGCGGTGACGAGGTCCCGGTTGAGGTCGAACCCGCTCGCGTTCGCCCGGGTTCCGGCGATCCGGCCGTCGGGGTTGGCGGTGATGTTGAAGTACAGGCGGCTGTGCGCGAGCAGGTCCCTCGTGGCCGTGTCGTCCGCCGTCGCGAGCCGTTCGACGAGCCTGAGGGACGCGTCGGTGCCCTCCCACTCGTTGCCGTGGATGTTGTTGTTGAAGAAGACGGGCGTCTTGTACGAAGCCTTGACGCGCGGGTCCTTCGCGGCCACCGCCGGCGCGTTCTCGATGAGCTCCCGCATCCGGGTCTGCTCGCGGGCCTGACGGGCCGTCTCCGGTGCGGTGACGGTGACCAGATAGAGCCGCCGGCCACCGGCCGAGCGGCCCGCGACCTCCACGCTCACCCGGTCGCCCAGGCGCTGCAACGCGTTCAGCTTCGGCGCGAGGGCGTGGTACGGGGTGAGGCCCAGCTTGAGCGACTTGTCGCCCGGGTCCACCGGGTCCGGGGCCAGCCGCTGCTCGCGCGGGTAGCCACGGGAGGGGTCCGACAGATCGGGCAGGGGCTCGGCGAACGCCCGACGGGCGCTGCTCGCCGGGGACTTGGCGAGGGTGGAGTCGAGGGCGGGACCCTCCGTGTCTGCCCTGGTGACGGCGTCGTCGTCCGCGCCTGCCGGGCCGGGGACGGCCAGCAGGAGCGAGCCGGCCGTACCGAGGGCGACAGCGGCGGTCAGGACGGTTCTCGCAGAGGTCGTTCTCGTGATGCGCACGCGTACCTCCTGAGGGGTTCCTGAGATCGGTACGGCGAGGTGTACCTGTTCGACTCAACCGCAACAAGAGGGTCTTGGTGTCGCGGCGACCCGCCGTTGCCCCGGATGGCGCACGGCGGGCGCGCGGCAGGAAGGCGGTCCCGGCCGTCACACCTGCGTGACCGCCCCCGTGCAGGCCCCCGATAGGGTTCCCCCCATGCGCGATCTCGGGGTGGGTTTCAGCTATCTCCTGAAGGGCCAGCGTTGGGTGGCCCGGCACGGCAAGAAATACGGCTTCGGGCTGCTTCCCGGCCTGATCACCCTCGTCCTGTACGCGGCGGCCCTGGTGGCGCTCGCCGTGTGGGGCGAGGACTTCGTCGGCTGGTCGACCCCCTTCGCCGACGACTGGTCGAGCCCCTGGCTCGGGCTGTTCCGCGGCTTCCTGACGGCCGTCCTGTTCGCCCTCGCCCTGCTGCTGGCCGTCCTCACCTTCACGGCCGTCACCCTGCTGATCGGCCAGCCCTTCTACGAGGCCCTGTCCGAGTCCGTCGACCGTGACGTCTCGCCGGACGGCACCGCGCCCGTCTCCGACCTGCCCCTGTACCGGGAGTTGTGGATCTCGGCGCGCGACAGCCTGCGCGTCCTGGGGCGCGCCGCGGTCTGGGGGGTGCTGCTCTTCGCCCTCGGCTTCGTCCCCCTGGTCGGCCAGACCGCCGTACCCGTGATCGGGTTCTTCGTCACCGGCTTCTTCCTCACCGAGGAGCTCACCTCCGTCGCCCTCCAGCGACGCGGCGTCGAACTCCGTGACCGGCTCGCCCTGCTGCGCTCCCGCAAGACCCTGATCTGGGGCTTCGGCACCCCCCTCGGCCTCGCCTTCCTCGTCCCCTTCGTCGCCGTGTTCCTGATGCCCGGCGCGGTCGCGGGCGCCACCCTGCTCGCCCGCGACCTGCGGGGCGAGGAGATCGCCGAGGGGGCCGTCGGCAAGGACGGCGCCCGGGAGGTCACCCGGTGACCGAGGTGCTCGCCGTCGCCGTCATCACCGTTCTCGCGGTGATCGCCCCCGGCGCCGACTTCGCGATGGTCGTCCGCAACAGCTATCTGCACGGCCGCCGCACCGGCCTGCTCGGCGCGGTCGGCGTCGCCGCCGGGGTCCTGGTGCACGTCACCTACACCATGCTCGGCGTCGGTCTGCTGATCGCCTCGTCGACCTTCCTCTTCACGGTCATCAAACTGGTCGGCGCGGCCTACCTCGTGTACATCGGCGTCCGCACCTTCCGCACCCGCGGCGAGCTCCAGGTCGACCTGGAGCGCGGCGGTGGCCTCACCCCGTTCGCGGCCCTGCGCGCCGGCTTCCTCACCAACGTCCTGAACCCGAAGACGACCCTGTTCGTCGTCTCGACCTTCGCCCAGGTCGTGGGCCCCGGCACGCCGGTGCCCCAGCAGGTGGGCTACGGCCTGTTCATGTCGCTTGCCCACCTGCTGTGGTTCGGCGTCGTCGCCGTCTTCTTCTCTCAGGACCGGATGCGCACCCTGATGCTGCGCGGCCAGAAGGTCCTCAACAAGGTGATCGGTGCCGCCCTGGCCGGCCTGGGCGTCAGCCTCGCGTTCGCCCCGTCGCACTAGCCTCGAGCGCGACGGTCACGATCGCCCGTACCTGCGCGATGATGTCGAGCCGGTTGCGGACGAACTCGGGGTCGGTGACCTCCGTGGTGTTGCCCGCGGCGAACTGGAGCACCGGCGTGTGCACATGACCGCCCGGCAGCCGGTCGTGCAGCCCCAGCCGGTCCCGCAGCAGCGTCGCGCGGTAGGCGATCTCGTTGGAGAGGTAGTCGCCGCCGCCCCCGGCGCGCGCCGTAGACCCGGGGGTCGGCCCGTCCGGCCGCACGACGGCCTGGGTGCCGCCCGCCGGGATCTCGGTCACCGAGGTGTTGTCGTACACGGGGAAGCGCCCGGTGCCGGCGGCCACGATCGCCGCGTACGGCAGCGTCGTCGACGTCCACTGCGGCTGCGAGGCCGGGTCGGTGACGGGGACGGTCTCCGTCCTCCCGATGTTCTCGTTGTCCGCGAACCCGCCCCGCCAGGCCCCGTTGGTCCGCTCGACGTCGAACCGCCCGACGCGGCCCTGACTCACCGTCGTGAAGAGATCGACCTTCGGCAGATACGGCCGCAGCGTCCGCTCCACCGAGCCGTCCGCGAAGTCCTGCCAGCGCACCGGGAACACGGCGGTCTCCACCCGCGCCGGCCCGTCCGCGGTCCGGATCACCGTGCCGTCGAGCGCGAGGGCGGTGGCGCCGGACGGATTGGAGATCCGCACGTCCCGGTCCAGGGTGAACGGGTCGAACCCGGTGACCAGGACCCGCTTCACGCCCTTGCCGCGTGACGGGTGGTCGATGTCGCTCTGTCCGCGCGAGGTCCGCTCCAGCACGTCCAGCAGCGCCCCGCGCTGCCGCTCGTCGAGCCCGAACGCCGGCTCCCAGCCGCGTACTTCCCGCGTCATCCCGAGTCGCGCCCAGTACAGCGGCCGGTCGTCGTCACGGCTGAGATCACCCACGTCCGGCCCGCGTCCCTGCGCCCGTTCGACCGCCCGCCGCCACAGCGCCGACCCTTCCCGTACGACGATCCGGTGGGCCTGCCCGTAGGAGCGGGCCCGGTTGAGCGCCTCGGCGAACCCGGGGGCCACCGCGTCGAATCCGGACCGCCGCAGGATCTCCTGCGGCGCGGCGCGCTCCAGCCGCTGTTCCTCGACGGTGACGGTGACCGCGGGGCCTGCCGAGGCGGTGGCGGGGGCCGGGAGTGAGGCCAGCAGGGCGATTCCGAGTGCACCGATGCCAACACGTATGGAGTTCAAGGGGGTTCGGGTCCTTCCGTCGCAGTGGGGTGCGGGAACGGCCGCAGTATCCCGTGACGGAAGTGGTCCACGCCATGGTGTGGGGCGCGACGGGTGTCAGTCCTCGCCCAGCAGCGTCAGGAAGTCCTGGAACGCCCCGGGCATGTCCACCGACTCCGGGTCCAGCAGCCACTGGTACTGGAGCCCGTCCATCACCGCCACCAGCAGGGGCGCGGTGCGCTCCGGCGTGAGTCCGTTCGGCAGCCGGTCGCCGTACTCGGCGCGCAGCACGGCCGCCATGTTCTCCCGCACCCGCGCGTACCGCTCCGTGAAATAGGCCCGCGCCGGATGCCCCTCCGTGACGCTCTCGCCGAGCAGCGCGGAGAAGGTCTGCACGATGCCGGGCCGCATCGCGTTGTACTCGACCAGCGAGGTCAGCAGCTCCAGGCGCCACCGCCCGTCGGGCACCGCGTCCCACTGGTCGCGCTCCTCCAGCACGGCGACGAGCAGCGCGTCCTTGGTCGGGAAGTGGTGCAGCAGCCCCTGCTGGGTCAGCCCCACCCGCTCCGCCACGGCGGCCAGGCTCGCGCCCCGGTAGCCGCGCTCGGCGATCACCTCCAGGGCGGCCCGCACGATCTCGGCCCGCCGCTCCTCGCTCCTGACCCGCGCGCTCATGGCGTCACGGTACGACATGGACCCCCACCGAAAATAACGGAGAAATAACAAAACCTACCGGCCGCCAGGTGGCCGATGCACGATGGAGGCACCGCACGGACATCAGCCACCGCACGGACCTCGACGAGGAGACACCCCATGGCGGGACCCCCGCGCACCACCCCGGCCGACCAGGCCCGTGAGGCAGCCGTCGAGGCCGCCCTCGGCAAGCTGGACCTCGATGCCAAGGCGCGCCTCCTGGCCGGCCAGGACTCCTGGACCCTGCCCGCCCTCCCCGCGATCGGCCTCGGCTCCCTCGTCATGTCCGACGGCCCGATCGGGGTGCGCGGCGTCCACTGGAGCGCCGAGGACCCGTCCGTCGCCCTGCCCTCGCCCACCGCGCTCGCCGCCACCTGGGACCCCGCCCTGGCCCGCCGGGCCGGCGTCCTGCTCGCCCAGGAGGCCCGCCGCAAGGGCGTCCACGTCCTGCTCGCCCCCACGGTCAACCTGCACCGCTCCCCGCTCGGCGGCCGCCACTTCGAGGCCTACAGCGAGGACCCGTACCTCACCGGGCGGATCGGCAGCGGCTACGTCCAGGGGGTGCAGTCGGGCGGTGTGGCCACCACCGTCAAGCACTTCGTCGCCAACGACGCCGAGACCGACCGCTTCACGGTGGACAACGTCGTCGGCGCACGCGCGCTGCGCGAGCTCTACCTCGCGCCCTTCGAGGCCATCGTCGAGAACGCCCGCCCCTGGGGCGTCATGACCGCCTACAACGCGGTCAACGGCACCACCATGACCGAGCACCACCACCTCGTGAACGAGGTCCTGCGCGGCGAGTGGGGCTTCGACGGTGTCAACGTCTCCGACTGGACCGCCGCCCGCTCCACCACCGGCGCCGTCGAGGGCGGACTCGACATCGCCATGCCCGGCCCGCGCACCGTCTACGGTGAGGCCCTCGCGCGGGCCGTGCGCGAGGGCAGGGCCGACGAGGCGAAGGTCGACGACGCCGTGCGCAACGTGCTGCGCCTCGCCGCCAGGGTCGGCGTCCTGGACGGCGCCGACCCGGCCGTCGCAGACCTCCCGGCCCCCGTCGACGGCACGGCCCTGGCCCGGGAGATCGCCCGCCGCTCCTTCGTCCTGGTCCGCAACGAGGGCGCCCTGCCCCTGCGGCCCGGCACGGTGGCCCTGATCGGCGCCGCCGCCCGCGACGCCCGGGTGCTCGGCGGCGGCTCCGCCACCGTCTTCCCCGACCATGTGGTCTCCCCGCTCGACGGCCTCACCGCCGCGTTCCCCGAGGGCACGGTGCGGTACGCCGTGGGCGCCGACCCCAACACCGAACTGGCCGTCGCCGCCAAGGGCTTCACACTGCGCGCGATCTGCCGCGACGCGGACGGCCAGGTCGTCGGCACCGCCTTCGCCCCGGACGGGCAGATCCACTGGATGGGCACCGACCTGCCCGAGGGGGTCACCCCCGAGCGGCTGCGCTCCGTCGAACTGACCGGCACCTTCACCCCCCGCGACACCGGCACGCACACGTTCGGCCTGAAGGGCGTCGGCGCCTTCACCCTCACCGTCGACGGCACCACGCACTACGACGACGTCCAGCGCCCCGCCAAGGAGGGCGACCCCTTCGGCGCCTTCTTCGGCGCTCCCGTCCCGCGCGCCCGGGCCGAACTCACCGCGGGCGAGCCGGTCGAGGTCTCCCTCACCCATGTCCTCGACCTCCCCGACGGCATCCCCCTGAAGGCCGTCACCTTCGCCCTCGCCCACCAGGAGCCGCTGCGCGACCCGGACGAGCTGATCGCCGAGGCAGCGCGCGCCGCGGGCGCCGCCGACACGGCCGTCGTCGTGGTCGCCACCACCGAACGCGTCGAGTCCGAGGGCTTCGACCGCACCGACCTGCGCCTGCCCGGCCGCCAGGACGATCTGGTGCGCGCCGTCGCGGCCGCCAACCCGCGCACGGTCGTGGTCGTCAACGCCGGCTCCCCGGTGGAGCTGCCCTGGCGCGAGCAGGTGGCGGCCGTGCTGCTGACCTGGTTCCCCGGGCAGGAGGGCGGCGCCGCGCTGGCGGACGTGCTCACGGGGGCGCACGAGCCGGGCGGCCGGCTGCCCACCACCTGGGGCCCGCTGGCGGACGCCCCGGTCACCGAGGTCGTCCCCACCGACGGCGAACTCTCCTACGCCGAGGGGCCCTTCATCGGCTACCGCGCCTGGGAGAGGGCGGGCAGGACCCCCACATACCCCTTCGGCCACGGCCTCGGCTACACCCGGTGGGCGTACGAGTCGCTGGAGATCGACGGGACGACGGTGAGGGTGCGCGTGCGCAACACCGGCGAGCGCCCCGGCCGCGAGGTCGTGCAGCTCTACGTCGCCCCGGTCGAGCCCGCCGCCGGATCGGGTGCCGAGCGCCCGGCGCGCTGGCTGGCCGGCTTCGCGGGCGTCGAGGCGGGGCCGGGGGAGAGCGCCGAGGCCGTCGTCGAACTCCCGCGCCGGGCGTTCGAGATCTGGGACGAGGCCGCCGCCGCGTGGTCGTATGTGAAGGGTTCGTACGAGATCCAGGCGGGCCGCTCGATCGCGGACCGCAGGATCACGCTGACGACTACTGTCTGATCCAGGGCGATTCGTCCCGCAGAGCAGCCCCGGCCCGGGACCTGACAACCGGGCCGGGGCTCGGGGGACCGGCGGGCTCAGCGCACCGAGAAGCCGTACACCGTCTCCGAGCGGAACACCTCGCCCGGCCGCAGCACGGTGGCCGGGAACTCCGGACGGTTCGGCGAGTCGGGGAAGTGCTGCGTCTCCAGCGCGACTCCGTCCCCGGGCGCGAACGGCCCGCTCAGGTGCTCGGCGGTGTAGAGCTGAAGTCCCGGCTCGGTGGTCGCCACCGTCAGCACCCGCCCCGACGCCGGGTCGGACAGCTCCGCGACCTCGACCGGTGTGCCGGTCACGCCCTTGTCGAGGACGAAGTTGTGGTCGTACCCGGAACCGGTCTTGCGTGCCTTGCGGAAGTCGAACCGGGTCCCCTCGACCGGGGCGATCCCCGTCGGGATCGCGTGGCCGTCCACCGGTGTGTAGCGCCCGGCGGCGATCCGCAGCTCGTGGCCGCCCGCGTTGCCGGAACCGTTCAGGTTCCAGTACGAGTGGTTCGTCAGGTTCACCACGGTCGGCGCGTCGGTCACGGCCTCGTACGCGATCCGCAGCGCGCCGGTGTCGTCGAGGCGGTAGACCGCCGAGACCTCCAGCCGCCCCGGGAAGCCCTCCTCGCCGTGCGGGCTGACCCTGCGCAGGCGCACGCCGTGCTCGACCGGCGTCACGTCCCACACGCGCTTGTCGAAGCCGCGCTCCCCGCCGTGCAGCGAGTTCGGCCCGTCGTTCTGCGCGAGGGCGTACGTCAGGCCGTCGAGCGGGAAGCGGCCGCCCGCGATCCGGTTGGCGTACCGCCCGACCAGGGCGCCCAAGTACGGTCCGGGGTGCTCCAGATAGCCGTCGAGGCCGGCGAACCCGAGCACCACGTCCGCCGTCCGCCCGTCCCGGTCCGGCACCTCGACCGACTGCACGATCCCGCCGTACGACAGCACCCGCACCCGTACGCCCGCGCGCTCCAGGGTCCAGCGATGTACGGCCGTCCCGTCGGAAAGTGTCCCGAAGTGTTCGCTCATGAGCGGAACTTTAAGGCTTGTTGCCGGTGACCTTCCGGTAGGCGATCTCCGCCAGCCGCGCCTGTCCGTCGGTGCTCGGGTGGAACCAGTCCCAGTGGCTCAACTGCGCGGTCCCGAACCGGTACTCGTACACGGCGCCGCCGTCGTAGCGGCAGCGCTCGTCGGCCCCGCAGACCTCCGCCAGCACCGCGTTGTAGTCCTCGACCCGCCGCTGCACCGTCGCCCGCCGCTCGTTGGCCGCCGCGTCCAGGTCGTCCGCGTCGCCCAGCATCGACGGGCAGATGCCGAGCTTCCACACCTGCTTGCCGAGCGGATTGGTACGGCCCTCCGACCACAGCCGCATCAGATTCGGGATGCTCGCCACATACACCTGAGTCTTGGGCAGAGCCTTGCGCAGGGTGCGCATCGCGTCCCGGAAGTCCGCCCGGAAGTCGGCGACCGGCGTCATCGCCGAGGTCGAGGACCGGCAGGCGTCGTTCGCCCCCGTCATCACCGTCACCAACTGCGGTGCACGCCCCGCCGCCCGCGTCATCTGCTCCGGCAGGTCCTTCATCATGGTCCCGCTCTCGGCGTAGTTCCAGCTGTGCGAGGCCACCCGCGCGCGGCCCAGCAGCCGCGTGGCGAGGCTCCTCACCTCCGGGCTGCTGCCGGTCGACCAGGACACCTCCGGACAGTCCGACAGCACCAGGCAGGTGTTGAAACCCCGCGTGATGGAGTCGCCGACGGCGGCGATCGAGGCGGGACTCGCGTCCCACACCACCGCCGGAGGCGCCTTGCGCTGCCGGCCGAGGCCCGCTTCGTCCGGCGGGTCGCCGCCCACGACGTCGCACCCGGTCAGTCCCACCAGGGCCGCCGTGAGCACGGCCACCGTCGTCCGCGCCCGCTGTCCGGTCTTCCGCATCGTCCGCCTTCCCCCTCGCTCGCCTTCACCCCTCCATGACAACCGGGAGGGTCCCCGCCCGCTCGCTGGGCAACGGGTTACGCCCGTACAAGCGTCCCCATGGGTGAATGGCGGCACTTTCCGGGCCCTGGGACCGACGGTACGTCACACTCCTTGCGCCGCCGCACGGTAGCCTCGCCATCAACGAGGCCGACCGGCCACGACCGCCCTGCCAGCCGCAACACGCCCGCTCAGCCCGGAGGTCCCGGTGACGACACGTGGAGTCCTGTACGTGCACTCCGCGCCGCGCGCGCTGTGCCCGCACGTCGAGTGGGCCGTCGCCGGGGTGCTCGGCACGCGCGTCAACCTCGACTGGATCCGGCAGCCGGCCGCGCCCGGCACCTGGCGCTCCGAGTTCTCCTGGCAGGGCGAGCCGGGCACGGCCTCCCAACTCGCCTCGGCGCTGCGGGGCTGGCATCTGCTCCGCTTCGAGGTGACCGCCGAGCCCTGCCCGACCGCCGAGGGCGAGCGCTACAGCTGCACCCCCGACCTGGGCATCTTCCACGCCGTCACCGGCATCCACGGCGACATCCTGATCCCCGAGGACCGCCTGCGCGCGGCCCTGGTCCGCGCCCAGCAGGGCGAGACGGACCTGGAGGCCGAGATCGCCAAGCTCCTCGGCAAGCCCTGGGACGACGAACTGGAGCCCTTCCGCTACGCGGGCGAGGGCGCCCCGGTCCGCTGGCTCCACCAGGTTGTCTGAAACGGCCCTGAGAACGGCGATGGCCCGGCCCCCCGTCAGGGGGTCCGGGCCATCGCCGTGAGGCGGGAAGGAATCAGACCGTACGGAACGCCAGCACCACGTTGTGCCCACCGAATCCGAACGAGTCGTTCAGCGCCGCGATCCGCCCGTCGGCGGCCAGCTTGCGCGCCTCGCCCCGCACCACGTCGGCGTTCGCCTCGGCCTCGGGATCGAGGTTCTCGACGTTGATGGTCGGCGGAGCCACCCGGTGGTACAGCGCGAGCACGGTCGCGACCGTCTCGACACCGCCCGCGCCACCCAGCAGATGCCCGGTCATCGACTTCGTCGCGGACACCGCCATGTGGTCGGCGTCGTCACCGAACACCTTGCGCAGCGCCTTCAGCTCGGCGATGTCACCGGCCGGCGTCGACGTCGCGTGCGCGTTGACGTGCATGATCTCGGCCGGGTCCAGGTCGGTCCGGTCGAGCAGGTTCTGCAGGGCGTGCGCGATGCCGCGGCCCTCGGGCTCCGGCTGCACGATGTCGTGGCCGTCGGCGGAGATGCCCTGGCCGACCGCCTCGGCGTACACCCGCGCGCCGCGCTTCGCGGCGTGCTCGGCGGACTCCAGGACGACGACACCGGCGCCCTCACCGAGGACGAAGCCGTCGCGACCGACGTCGTAGGGACGCGAGGCGCCCTGCGGGTCGTCGTTGTTCTTGGACATCGCCATCATGTTGCCGAACGCGGCGATCGGCAGCGGGTGGATCGCCGCCTCCGTGCCACCTGCGACGACGACGTCGGCGCGGCCGGAGCGGATCATCTCGATGGCGTAGCCGATGGCCTCGGCGCCGGACGCGCACGCGGAGACCGGGGTGTGCACGCCCGCCCGGGCGCCCACGGCCAGACCCACGTTCGCGGAGGGGCCGTTCGGCATCAGCATGGGGACGGTGTGCGGGGAGACGCGGCGAACGCCCTTCTCCTTGAGCACGTCGTACTGGTCCAGCAGCGTCGTCACGCCGCCGATACCGGAGGCGATGACCGCGCCGAGCCGGTCCGGGTCGATCTCGGGGTCCTCGCCGGCCTTGGCGGTGAAGCCGGCGTCGGCCCAGGCCTCCTGCGCCGCGATCAGCGCGAACTGCGCCGAGCGGTCGAGGCGACGGGCCTGCGGCCGCGGGATGGTCTCGGTGGGCTCCACCGCGACCGGCGCGGCGATGCGGACCGCCTGGTCGGCGGCCCACTCCTGCTCCAGGGGCTTGACGCCGGAACGTCCGGCGACCAGGCCCTCCCAGGTCGAGGCTGCGTCGCCACCCAGCGGTGTGGTTGCGCCGATACCGGTGACGACCACGGTGCGATTGGTCGGGCTCACGGGAATTCTTTCTCCAACGGATACGAGGATTCAGCGGCGCCACCGCCGGGTGGCGGGGCCGGAGACATCCGGCCCAAGGGGCCTCAGGACTGGTGCTTGAGGATGTACTCGGTCGCGTCGCCCACGGTCTTGAGGTTCTTGACGTCGTCGTCCGGGATCTTCACGTCGAAGCGCTCTTCGGCGGCGACGACGACCTCGACCATGGACAGCGAGTCGACGTCCAGGTCGTCGGTGAAGGACTTGTCCAGCTGGACGTCCTCGGTGGGGATCCCGGCGATCTCGTTCACGATCTCCGCGAGACCGGCGACGATCTCTTCCTGAGTGGCGGCCATGTCAGGCGCTCCTTCGTTGTGTTCCAGAGGGTGTGGCGGTGCTGCTTCCGTGCCGGACCGGCATGATCCGGCACGGAGTGCCTAGGGGAGAGTAACGACCGTCGCTGCGTAGACGAGACCCGCCCCGAATCCGATGACGAGCGCGGTGTCGCCGCTCTTCGCCTCGCCGGTCGCCAGGAGCCGCTCCATCGCGAGCGGGATCGAGGCGGCCGAGGTGTTGCCGGTGGTGCGGATGTCACGGGCGACCGTGACCGACTCCGGCAGCTTGAGAGTCTTCACCATCGAGTCGATGATCCGCTCGTTGGCCTGGTGCGGAATGAAGACGTCCAGTTCGGTCGGGCTGATCCCGGCCACGTCCAGCGCCTGCTGCGCGACCTTCGCCATCTCGAAGACGGCCCAGCGGAACACCGCCTGGCCCTCCTGCGTGATCGCGGGGAACCGCTCGACCTCGCCGGCCCGGTAGTCCGTCCACGGCAGGGTCTGCTTGATGGTCTCGGACTTGTCGCCCTCGGAACCCCACACCGTGGGGCCGATGGCGGGCTCCGTCGACGGGCCGACGACGACCGCGCCGGCGCCGTCACCGAACAGGAAGGCCGTCGCGCGGTCCTCCAGGTCGGTCAGGTCGCTCAGCCGCTCGACGCCGATGACCAGCACGTACTCGGCGCTGCCCTCGACGACCATGCCCTTGGCGAGGGTCAGGCCGTAGCCGAAGCCCGCGCAGCCGGCCGAGATGTCGAAGGCCGCGGCCTTGGCCGTGCCCAGCTTGTCGGCGATCTCGGTGGCGACGGCCGGGGTCTGCTTGAAGTGCGTGACGGTCGAGACGATCACCGCGCCGACCTGCTCGGCGGAGATCCCGGCGTCCGCGATCGCCTTGCCGGACGCCTCGATCGACATCGCGGCGACCGTCTCCTCGTCGTTCGCCCAGTGCCGGGTCTCGATGCCGGAGCGCGAACGGATCCACTCGTCGGACGAGTCGATCGTCTCGAGGATCACCTCGTTCGGCACGACCCGGGTGGGCCGGTAGCCGCCCACGCCGAGGATCCGCGCGTACGGGGCACCCTTGCTGGGCTTGATCTTCGACATGTTGCAGTCGGCTCCTTAAGGCGTCAGCAGGGCGTCAGACGTGCTCGGCGATGAGCTCGCGGGCCGCGTCGATGTCGTCGGGGGTCTTCAGGGCCAGCGTCTTCACGCCGGGCAGGGCACGCTTGGCGAGGCCGGTCAGGGTGCCGCCGGGGCACACCTCCAGCAGCGCGGTGACGCCCAGCTCCTGGAAGGTCTGCATGCACAGGTCCCAGCGCACCGGGTTGGCGACCTGGCCGACCAGGCGCTCCAGGATCCCGGCGCCGGTCGACACCGTGCGGCCGTCGCTGTTCGACACGTAGGTGAGCTTCGGGTCCGAGGGCGTCAGCTCCCGGGCGGCGGCGGCCAGCTTGTCGACGGCCGGTGCCATGTGCTGCGTGTGGAACGCGCCGGCCACCTTCAGCGGGACGACCTTGCGCACGCCCTCGGGCTTGTCCTCGTTCAGCGCGGCGAGCTGCTCCAGCGTGCCCGCGGCCACGATCTGCCCGGCGCCGTTGACGTTCGCCGGGGTCAGGCCCAGCTTCTCCAGGTGCGGCACGGTGACCTCGGGGTCGCCGCCGAGCAGCGCCGACATCCCGGTCTTGGTGACCGCGGCGGCCTCGGCCATGGCCAGGCCCCGCTTGCGCACCAGGGTCAGCGCGGCGGTGTCGTCGAGGACGCCGGCGAAGGCGGCGGCGGTGATCTCACCGACGCTGTGGCCCGCGACCGCGCCCGGCGAGATGTCACCGAGTGCCGCGGCCGAGAGGATTCCCGCGGCGACCAGCAGCGGCTGCGCCACGGCCGTGTCGCGGATCTCGTCCGCGTCGGCCTGCGTGCCGAAGTGGGCGAGGTCCAGTCCGATGGCGTCCGACCAGGAGGCGACCAGGTCGGCGGCACCGGGCAGTTCGAGCCAGGGGGTCAGGAAGCCGGGCGTCTGAGCGCCTTGGCCGGGAGCGACGAGTACGAGCACTCTCACACTCTCTCTTGGTTACGGGCACGGCCGCCCGTGGGGACAAGGACGAAGAACGGCAGGGGGTTTTGTGGGCCCCCGACAAAAGCCTATGGCTGGAGATCCCCATCGGCCAGACGCCCCAGGATCAGCGCGATGCGCAACGTGAACGCGGAACGTACATCGGATGGCGACCAACCGGTGACGTCAGTCACACGTCGAAGCCGGTAGCGCACGGTGTTGGGATGGACGAAGAGCATCCGGGCGGCGCCTTCGAGACTGCTCGCCTGTTCGAGATAGACGCTGAGCGTCTCCAGGAGCGCGGACCCGGCCTCCTCCAGCGGTCTGTAGATCTCCTCCACCAACTGCTCGCGTGCGCTCGGGTCCGAGGCGATCGCGCGCTCCGGCAGCAGATCGTCCGCCAGCACCGGCCGGGGCGCGTCCTGCCAGGCGGAACACGCCTTCAGGCCGGCCGCGGCGGCCTGCGCGGACCGGGTCGCGGCCAGCAGGTCGGGCACGATCGGCCCGGCGACCACCGGACCGGCGGCGAAGGGCCCGATCAGCGACCTGGCGACGGCGAGGGGGTTGTCGCTGCCGCCCGCGATGACCACGAGCCGGTCGCCCAGCACCCCGGTCAGCACCTGGAGCTTGGCATGCCGTGCCGCCCGCCGGATCGCCTCGACGGTCAGCTCGGAGTCACCGTCGGGTGCCGTGCCCAGCACCACGCACACATGCTCGGGCGCGTTCCAGCCCAGCGCCGCCGCCCGGGAGAGCGCGCCCTCGTCCGCCTCGCCGCTCAGCACGGCGTTCACGACCAGTGACTCGAGGCGCGCGTCCCAGGCGCCGCGTGCCTCGGCGGCCTGCGCGTAGACCTGGGCGGTGGCGAAGGCGATCTCCCGGGCGTAGACCAGCAGCGCCTCCCGCAGGATCCGCTCGTCGCCGGGAGCGGCGACCTCGTCGATCGCGCTCTCCATGACCTCGATCGTGGTGCGCACCATCTCCACGGTCTGCCGCAGCGTGATCGCCCGGGTCAGCTCGCGCGGAGCGGTGCCGAAGACATCGGTGGAGATCGCCTGCGGGGCGTCCGGGTGCCGGAACCACTCCGTGAACGCGGCGATACCGGCCTGCGCGACCAGCCCGATCCAGGAACGGTTCTCCGGGGGCATGGCCCGGTACCAGGGCAGCGTCTCGTCCATCCGCGCGATGGCCTGGGCGGCGAGACTGCCGGAGGACTTCTCCAGCCGCTTCAGGGTCGCGGAGTGCGGATGCACGCCGTGGGAGGCGGTCCGGGCGTTGCTGGTTTCGGGTTCGGGCACGGGACAAGACTGCCTTATCCGGACGCGGACACGTGTCGCCGGGTCGGGACCGGACGCACGACCCCGGGCCCCGGCGCCCGCGGCGCCTTCCCACAAGGGGTTCCCGCCGTGTGTGGACCGGTCCGCGACCGGTCCGCGCGGGGCTACGGTGGGGTCCGTGATGGACGTACGGCGCTCCGGTGAGCGCTACCCCGGGGGCGACGCCGAGGCCGGGATCGAGTCCCGGCACGCCTTCTCCTTCGGCCCCCACTACGACCCCGGCAACCTGCGCTTCGGCGCCCTGATCGCCTGCAACGAGGAGCGCCTGGCCGCGGGCGCCGGGTTCGCGGAGCATCCGCACAGTCACACCGAGATCGTCACGTGGGTCGCCGAGGGCGAGCTGACGCACCGCGACTCGACGGGGCACGAGACGGTCGTGCGCGCCGGTGACGTACAGCGGCTGAGCGCGGCGTCCGGCGTACGGCACGTCGAACGCAACGACGGCGAGGGCCCGTTGACCTTCGTGCAGATGTGGCTGGCCCCGCTCGTACCGGGCGGCGACCCGGCCTACGAGATCGTCCACGGCATCGCGGACGCGACGCCGTACGCGGTCCCGGAGGCCGGCGCGATGCTGCATGTGCGCCGGCTGGCGCCCGGCGAGCGCACGGCGGTCCCGGACGCCCCGCACGTCTACGTCCACGTCGTCCACGGCGAGGTCGCGCTGGACGACGAACGCCTCGGCCCCGGCGACGCGGCCCGCATCACGGACGCGAAGGACGGCGAGGCGGTGGGGGTGACGCGGGCGGAGCTGCTGATGTGGGAGATGACCTGACGGCCGTCAGGCCGCCCGGGTCTCCGCCAGCACCGCGTCCGTGAACGGCGGCCACGCCTCGACCGCCCAGGGTCCGAAGGCCCGGTCCGACAGGGCGACGCAGGCGAGCCCCGCCTCCGGGTCGCTCCACAGGAACGTACCGGACTGCCCGAAATGCCCGAACGTCCGGGGTGACGAGTGCGCCCCCGTCCAGTGCGGCGACTTGGAGCCGCGGATCTCGAAGCCGAGCCCCCAGTCGTTGGGGTTCTGCAGGCCGTATCCGGGAAGCACGCCCTTCGTCCCGGCGTACTGCACGCTCATCGCCTCGGCCACCGTGCGCGGGTCGAGCAGGCGCGGCGCCTGGATCTCGGCGGCGAACCGCAGCAGGTCCTCGACGGTGGAGACGCCGTCCTTCGCCGGGGAGCCCTCCAGGGACGTCGACGCCATGCCCAGCGGCTCCAGCACCGCCTGGCGCAGATACTCGGCGAACGGGATGTCGGTCGCCTTGGCCACATGGTCGCCGAGCTGCTCGAACCCGGCGTTGGAGTACAGCCGCCGCTGTCCTGGCGGCGCGGTCACCCGGTGCTCGTCGAAGGCCAGTCCCGAGGTGTGCGCCAGCAGATGACGGACCGTCGACCCGGGTGGCCCGGCCGGCTCGTCGAACTCGACCGCGCCCTCCTCGTAGGCCACCAGCACGGCGTACGCGGCCAGCGGCTTGGTCACCGAGGCCAGCGGGAACCGCCGGTCGGCCGGCCCCCGCACCCCCAGCACCGCACCGTCGGCCCGTACGACCCCCGCCGCCGCGATGGGCACCGGCCAGTCGTCGATCAATCCCAAGCTCTCCAAGGACATGCCCCGACCTTAGTCCCGCTCAGAGCACCAGCCGCAGGAAGGGGTCCCCGGTCCGCGCGAAACCGAGCGACGCGTAGAGCGGCTCCGCGTCCGCGGACGCGGTCAGGTCGACCTGACCGGCCCCCCGCTCACGGAACCACTCAAGCAGCTCGACCATGCACGCGCGCGCGTACCCGCGCCTGCGGGCTTCCGGGTCCGTGGCCACGCTGAAGACGTACCCGACCCGGCCGCCCGGATTGCCGGCCTTGCCGATCCGGTACTCCAGCGTCCCGGCGACCAGCGCCGCCAGCTCCCCCGGCCGCTCGGGACGGTCCACGACGAACGCCGCGAAGTCCCCGTCCGGCTCGGCCAGCCGCGCGCGCAGCCCCGGCAGGGACTCGGCGTGCCACCCGGTGGCGTGCGCGCTCCCCGGGCGCACCGAGTCGATCATCACTTGGCGCAGGCGCAGCACTTCACCGGCGTCGTCGGGCAGGGCACGGCGTACGAGGCTCATGGGCCGCACGGTAACGACAGCGCCTCCCGTGGGTCCTGCCGTTTTCTTACGGCCTCTTTCCGTGCACGCTTGCCTGGAGTGCACTCCAAGGTCATAGCGTGGGATTCATGACGGTGATGCAGACCACGGCAGCAGCCACCGAGCGGGCCCGGCAGCGGGCTCCGGAAGCGCCCCCGGAGGAGGGCGCCACCCGCACCGACATCTGCTCCGCCCCGCCCCGCCGGCACCCGCGCCCCGACGGCCAGGACCGCTACACGATCAGCGAGGTCGTCGCCTTCACGGGCCTGTCCGCGCACACCCTGCGCTGGTACGAGCGGATCGGCCTGATGTCCCACATCGACCGCTCGCACACCGGCCAGCGCCGCTACAGCAACCGCGACCTCGACTGGCTGGACCTCGTCGGCAAGCTGCGCCTGACCGGCATGCCGGTGGCCGCCATGGTGCGGTACGCGGAGCTGGTGCGCGAGGGCGACGCCACCTACGAGGAGCGCCGCGAGCTGCTGGAGACGACGCGGCGGGACGTCCTGGAGCGGATCGCCGAACTCCGGGACACGCTCGCCGTGCTGGACCGCAAGATCAGCTTCTACGCCGACGCGGGCCGCACCCCCGTGTCGCGCGCGCCGCACGAAGGGGAGAGCACCCGATGACCGACATCACGATCCGCACGGCACGACTCGGCGAGGACGGACCCGAGGTCGGCGTGCAGGGCCTCGGCTGCATGGGCATGAGCTTCGCCTACGGCCCCAGCGACGCGGACGAGTCCCGGGCCACCCTGGAGCGGGCACTGGAACTCGGGGTCACGCTCTACGACACGGCGGACGCCTACGGCACCGGGGAGAACGAGCGGTTCCTGGCGCCGTTCTTCCGGGCGCACCGGGACGAGGTCGTGATCGCGACCAAGTTCGGCCTCTCGATCCCGCCGGAGGACCCCACCCGGCGGGTCGTGCGCAACGACCCCCCTTACATACGCCAGGCCGTCGAGGCGAGCCTGCAGCGCCTCGACGTCGAGGTGATCGATCTCTACTACATGCACCGCCGGGACGTGAAGGTGCCGATCGAGGAGACCGTCGGCGTGATGTCCGACCTGGTCCGCGAGGGCAAGGTCAAGCATCTGGGACTCAGCGAGGTCACCGCGGACGAACTGCGCACCGCGCACGCGGTGCACCCCGTCGCCGCCGTGCAGTCGGAGTGGTCGTTGTTCAGCCGGGACATCGAGGCGAAGGTCGTGCCGGCCGCCCGGGAGCTGGGCGTCACCCTCGTCCCCTACTCCCCGCTCGGACGCGGCTTCCTCACCGGCTCGTTCGTGAACGCCGACCAGGACCTCACCGCAGACGACTTCCGCCGCCAGCAGCCCCGCTTCACCGGGGACAACGCGACGGCGAACGCGGCGCTCCTGGAGCCGATCCGCGAGGTCGCCGCCGCCCACGGGGCGACGACCGGCCAGATCGCCCTCGCCTGGGTCCAGCAGCAGACGTCCGTGCACGGCCTCCCGGTCGTCCCGATCCCGGGGACGCGAAGGCCGGCTCGCGTCGAGGAGAACACGGCCGCGACCCGGATCACGCTCTCCGACGGGGAACTCGCCGTCCTGGACGCCGTGGCCGGCAAGGTGGCGGGCGGCCGCTACGCGGACATGACGTTCACGTCGGCGGGCCGGGAGTAGATCCCGCGGCCCGCGATCACAGCTCGGCCAGCAACTCGGCCTTCTTGGAGGAGAACTCCTCGTCCGTCACCAGCCCGGCCTGGTGCAACTCCCCGAGATGCCGGATCCGCTCGGCGATGTCCGCGGGATCCCGGCGGGCGGCGGCGGCCACGGCGACCGCCGCCGTGGCCGTGCGCGAGCGGATCGCGTGCAGCACCGCCGCCGCGAACGGCAACGACTCGTGCACGGGCCCGTACCCCAGCCCGAACACCACCGCCGCCGGATCCTGGTCGGCCTGCGCCGGCTGTTCCCCGGCGTCCCGCGGCAGCAGCCGCAGATACCCCTCGAACGCCTCGGGCGAACGCCACTCCACGCCGCTCAGGTCCTCGACGGCGAACTTCTGGTCGCCGGCCTTCCACTTCGCCGACGACGCCCCCGTCCAGAACCACCGGAAGGCCACCGACGTCCCGTCGAAGGAGGCCTTGCCGTCGTACGCCTTGAACTGCAACGGCACCTCGGGCGCGGCCACGAGGTGCCGGTCCGCCGGCCCCGCCTCGGTCAGCAGCGTCCGCAGCTCGTCCGCGTAGTACTCGGCCAGCGTCTCGCGTTCGGCGGGCAGCACCAGCCGGTAGGGATCGCTGCTCTCCTTCAGCTGCCCCGCCGCCGCCTCGATCAGCGGATCGGCACCCGGCCGGGGCTCCGCGCGCAGCACGACGGTGCCGCGCCGCCCGGGGGAGAGCGTCACCCCTTGCAGCGCCGACAGCGGCACCCGCCGCTCGCCCAGCGCCTGGAAGAGCTTAGGTGTGCGAATCCCCCGTTCGTAGCGGATGAGCACGGAGTCGGACTCGAACTCCCAGGCGGCATGAAATCCGGCCAGTACGTCACCCATGCGGCTCATCGTATGCGGCACGAGCTCTTTCGTCCCCTCCCTGCGCAGACCGCAGTTTCTGCGCTTCTACGCGCGTCCGGCCGTCGACGTGGCGGACAAACCCGCCCGGCATGTGCCTCGGTCGTCGGCGCAGTCCACCGAGCGGTACGCGCCAACCCCGATCTCGGCGAAGTTGGCGAGACTGCCAGTGCCCGGTTCGAAATACCCGGCGTGCCCCTGGGCGCCGCGCGCCGACAGCAGGCGCGCCCCGAACGCGGCGGACATCGGATCGGCCCCGTGCCCGAACCCGCCGAACTCCATGTACGGCACGTCCTGGATCCAGTCGTCGGCGTCCCGCATCGCCCACACCCGCGCGGAGGTGCGCAGTTGGGCGGCGTTGGTGACCCGCATCCCGGGACTCCCGGCCACCGCTATGTCGGACACCCGGGCCGGCAGGCTGTGCGCGGCGACTCCGCAGACCACGGAGCCGTAGCTGTGGCAGAACAGCGAGACCGGCGCCTTCCCGGGCAGCGCGCGCACCAGCGCGTTCAGCCGGATCGCCCCGTCCTCGGCGCGCATCGCGGTGGCCGACTCCATGCCGAGCCCGCCGGGGGCGGTGTAGTCGGCCCAGGCGATCACGGCCGTGCGCGTGGCGGCGCTGGCGGCGCGCTCGGCGACGTAGAGGGACTTCGCCATGCCGACCGGGGCGGTGTAGCGGCGCTGGGTGCGCTGGAAGGTGAGCAGGTCGGTGTCGACGCCGGGGACGACGACGGAGACCCGCTCGGCGCGGTCGAGGTCGCCGAAGACCTCGGCCACCCGGCCCGAGCCGTCGGGGTCGAAGGCGAGGATGTGCCGGTCCGCGTCCATCAGGGACTCGAAGCGGTGCATCCGGCGGCCCGCCTCGTGCTGCCCCGTGGGACTGAGCCGGCTGTCCCGCATGCGCGCCAGCTCGGTCGTGCGGGCCTGGTCGAGCGCGATGCGGTTGGCCCGGTAGCGCAGCTCGACGGGGGCGCCGTTCATGTTGCCGACCGCGAGCGGGTAGCGGCGGGCCAGGTGGGCCCGTTGCCCGTCGGTGAGCGTGGCGAAGAAGGCGGCGAGCCGGCCGGGCGCGCTGTCCGGGTCCGGCAGCCGGTGTCCGTCGATCCGGCCGCGGTCCCAGGCGGAGAGGGAGCGCTGGAGCGGGGTGTCCGACCGCTGGTGGCGCAGGGCGGTCCAGCCGGTGGTCGCCAGCATCACGAACACCACGGCCAGCGCGAGCAGGGCGCGCCAGACGCTGAGCGAGGGAGAGGTGTCGAAGGAAGTCACTGGGAGGACACACTAGGAGAACGGGAGGGTCTCGCGTGGACCGTGTGTCGCGGATCACGTTTGACGAAAGTCACCTGATCGCACGGCGTGATGACCCCACCGCTTTGCCGTGTGCGGGTCCGTGCCGCCCCTCCGCACGGGTCGCCGGCGCCCGTGGCCGGGACGGCCGTTCAGTGCTTGCGCCAGTCGCCCGCCAGTACCGGTTCCACCTGATCGAGGTACCGGGCCGCCAGCGTCCGCATGGCCTCCAGGCTGACGTCCGGGCCCGTGCTCCAGAGCCGTTCGGTCACCCGGATGACCCCGCCGAATACGGCCACCGCCACCCGGGGCCGCGGATCGGCGTCCACGTCCAGGCCCTCCCGCTCGGCGATCAGCCGCGCCATCTGCTCCTCCGTCTCCGCCGACCGGCGCAGATGAGCGGCGAGCAGGACGGGCGTCGACTCGATCACCCGGTACATCCGCAGGTACTGCTCGACCGGGACGACCGCCTCGATGACCTCGCTGATCCGGTCCCAGCCGTCCAGCACCGCGCGGCGCAGCGCCTCCATCGGCGGCTCGTGCGGCGGGCGGGCGCGCACCGCCTCCACGAAGTGCGCCACCGTCATCGTCTCCAGGGCGAGCGCGGCCTCCTCCTTGCCGGAGAAGTAGCGGAAGAAGGTGCGCTGGGAGACGTCCACGGCCGCGGCGATCTCGTCGACGGTGGTGTGGTCGTAGCCGCGGGTGGTGAACAGCTCCACCGCAGCGCGCAGCAGCGCGTCCCGGGTGCGCTGCTTCTTGCGTTCGCGCAGGCCCGGCGGCGGCCCCGACCGTGTGTTGCCGACCGTGTCCATGGCGCCTCTCCTGCGAACTGTCCTGCCTGATCAGGCAATATGTGAGTGTCGTGACAGTTACCGACTTGTGAATTGGTTTGTCAACTGTCAGTGGCTGTCATTAGCCTCGAAGGTATGACTAGTCAGACCACCATCGACAAGACGGGGCCGGGGGGACCGGGGGACAGGGCTCCAGCCGCTCCGGATCCGGCGCCGGTCAAGGGCCTGCGCGGCCATCCCTGGCTCACCCTCATCACCGTCGCCGTCGGCGTCATGATGGTGGCCCTCGACGGCACCATCGTCGCCATCGCCAACCCGGCCATCGCCACCGACCTCAAGGCCAGCTGGGCCGAGGTCCAGTGGATCACCAACGCCTACTTCCTCGCCCTCGCGGTCTCCCTGATCACCGCGGGCAAGCTCGGTGACCGCTTCGGGCACCGGCAGACCTTCCTCATCGGCGTGGTCGGCTTCGCCGCGGCCTCGGGGGCCATCGGCCTGTCCGACAGCATCGCCGCGGTCATCGTCTTCCGTGTCTTCCAGGGCCTGTTCGGCGCCCTGCTGATGCCGGCGGCGCTCGGTCTGCTGCGGGCGACCTTCCCGGCCGAGAAGCTCAACATGGCGATCGGCATCTGGGGCATGGTCATCGGCGCCTCCACCGCCGGCGGCCCGATCCTCGGCGGCGTCCTGGTCGAGCACGTCAACTGGCAGTCGGTGTTCTTCATCAACGTGCCGGTCGGCATCCTCGCCCTCGTCCTCGGCATCGTGATCCTCACCGACCACCGCGCGAAGAACGCCCCGCGCTCCTTCGACCTGCTGGGCATCGTTCTGCTGTCGGGTGCGATGTTCTGCCTGGTCTGGGCCCTGATCAAGGCGCCCGAGTGGGGCTGGGGCGCGGGCCGGACGTGGACCTTCGTCGCCGTCTCGCTGGTGGGCTTCGTGCTGTTCGCGCTCTGGGAGAAGCGGGTCCGCGAGCCGCTGATCCCGCTGGGCCTGTTCCGCTCGATCCCGCTGTCCGCGGGTGTCGTCCTCATGGTCCTCATGGCGATCGCGTTCATGGGCGGCCTGTTCTTCGTGACGTTCTACCTCCAGAACGTGCACGGCCTCAGCCCCGTGGACGCCGGCCTGCACCTGCTGCCGCTCACCGGCATGATGATCGTCGGCTCGCCGCTCGCGGGCGCGATGATCACCAAGACGGGCCCGCGGCTGCCGCTGGCCCTCGGCATGGCCTGCACCGCGCTCGCCATGTACGGCATGTCCACCCTGGACAAGGGCACCGGCAGCGCCGTGATGTCGCTCTGGTTCGCGCTGCTCGGTCTCGGCCTCGCCCCGGTCATGGTCGGCGCCACCGAGGTCATCGTCGGCAACGCGCCCATGGAGCTCTCCGGTGTGGCCGGCGGACTCCAGCAGGCGGCCATGCAGATCGGCGGCAGCCTCGGCACGGCGGTGCTGGGCGCCGTGATGGCCTCCAAGGTCGACAGCGACCTCGCGGGCAACTGGACGGACGCGGGCCTTCCGCCGCTCACCGCGGCGCAGGAGGGGCAGGCCGCGGAGGCGGTCCAGCAGGGTGTCGCCCCGGTGCCGCCGGGCACGCCGGACGCCATCGCCGCGAAGATCACCGACGTCGCCCACGAGACCTTCATCTCCGGCATGAGCCTCGCCTCGCTGGTCGCGGCCGGCGTCGCGGCGGTGGCGGTGCTGGTCGCGTTCCTCACCAAGCGCGGCGAGAACGCGGAAGCGGGCGCGGGAGCGGCCCACATCTGACGGGACGCACCTGCCGGCGGACTCACCTATCAGGGTGACAGTCCCGAAGATCCCTCCCACCGGGCACGCGCCGCAGGTCACATTGGGTCAAGCCCTCCGTACGACATGCTCCGATGGCACGTGCGTACGCGGACGAGGGCGACCCGGGCTGCGGCGCGCTGCCGGAGGGGGGCGGCGCGCCGGCAGACCGCCAGGCATGGATCGCGCAGCGGGGGTACTCGCCTCATCGACCCGAAAGAACCGCGAGGTTCAGGGAGTTGATGCATTGATGATGGCGAGCTTTGGGCAAGGAACGCGCAAGTACCCCCGCTCACGTGGCCGGACGTGGTCACGGACCGGGCCGGATCGCGCGCAACTCGGGATCATCGGCGCCATCTGCGCGGTGGCCGGCTTCTTCGTACTGGGCATCGTCCTGGGCCCGGTGGCCATCGCATGCGGCTGGCTGGCCATGGGCCGCAGCTGGGCGGGCACCCGCTCGGTGCCGGCCCTCATCGCCCTTGTCCTTGGTGCGATAGACACCCTCCTGGCCCTCATCTGGCTGACGGGGGCCATGTCCCCGGGCTACGGAATGTTCTGAGCCGGGGGGAGTGAGAATGGGCCTCCGGCGTCACGCCGGAGGCCCACACTCAGGTGACGGTGCTCTCGGCTTCCAGATGCGGGGGCTCGCGACGGCGTTCCTCCGACAGCGCGGCGACCTGCGCCCGCAGCGCGCGCACCTCCTCGGTCAGCGCGGTGATGGCCTCCGTCTGCCGCCGCTCCTCCACGTCGTCCCGCTCGAACCGCGCGATGAACCAGGCGGCGATGTTCGCGGTCACCACACCGAGCAGCGCGATCCCCGACAGCATCAGCCCCACCGCCAGCAACCGCCCCACCCCGGTGGTCGGGGCGTGGTCCCCGTACCCCACGGTCGTCATCGTCGTGAACGACCACCACACCGCGTCACCCAGCGTCCGGATGTTCCCGCCCGGCGCGTCCCGCTCCACGGACAGCACGGCCAGCGACCCGAACATCAGCAGGCCCACCACCGCCCCGGCCACGTACGTCGTCAGCCGGATCTGCGAGGCCATCCGGGCCCGCCGCCCCACCAGCAGCAGGGTCGACACCAGCCGCAGCAGGCGCAGCGGCTGCAGCAGCGGCAGCACCACGGCGCACAGATCCATCCAGTTGCGCCGTACGAAGTCCCGCCGGTCGGACGCCAGCCACAGCCGCACGACGTAGTCGACGGCGAACGCCGCCCACACCACCCACTCCACGGCCAGGCAGGCCGTCGTCAGCGTCCGCCCCGCCGAACCGTCCACGATCGGCACCGCGTAGGCGGCGGCGAACAGGACGGCCAGCGCCAGCAGCGGCCGTTGAGTACGCCGCTCCCACCGCACCTGTGCCGATTGCTCCTTCATGCCCCGCATCGTAAGGAACGCGAAAGGGCGGTGAGACGTGAGCCTCACCGCCCCCGAAGCCCGACTACGCGTCGCCGCCCGCGGCGCCCGGGTCGGCCGCCGCGACGTCGAGGAGCTGGTACCGGTCGATCGCCTGCTTCAGCACGGACCGGTCCACCTTCCCCTCCCGCGCCAGCTCGGCCAGCACCGCCAGCACGATCGACTGCGCGTCGATGTGGAAGAAGCGGCGGGCCGCGCCCCGGGTGTCCGCGAAGCCGAACCCGTCCGCGCCCAGCGACTGGTACGTCCCCGGCACCCACCGGGCAATCTGGTCCGGAACCGAGCGCATCCAGTCGGAGACGGCCACGAACGGTCCTTCCGCGCCGCTCAGCTTCCGCGTCACGTACGGGACCCGCTGCTCCTCCTCGGGGTGCAGCAGGTTGTGCTCCTCGCACGCCACGGCCTCCCGCCGCAGCTCGTTCCACGAGGTCGCCGACCAGACGTCGGCGCGCACGTCCCACTCCTCGGCGAGCAGCCGCTGCGCCTCCACGGCCCACGGCACCGCCACACCCGAGGCCATGATCTGCGCCGGGACCGACCCCGAGGTGCCCGCGCCGAAGCGGTGGATGCCCTTGAGGATGCCCTCGACGTCCACGTCCGCGGGCTCGGCCGGGTGCTGGATCGGCTCGTTGTAGACGGTGAGGTAGTAGAAGACGTCCTCGCCGTGCGGGTGCTCCGGCGAGGCGCCGTACATCCGGCGCAGCCCGTCCCGCACGATGTGCGCGATCTCGAAACCGAACGCCGGGTCGTAGGCGACGCAGCCCGGGTTCGTCGAGGCGAGCAGCTGCGAGTGTCCGTCCGCGTGCTGCAGTCCCTCGCCGGTCAGCGTCGTACGCCCCGCGGTCGCGCCGAGGACGAATCCACGCGCCAGCTGGTCGGCCATCTGCCAGAACTGGTCGCCGGTGCGCTGGAAACCGAACATCGAGTAGAAGACGTACACCGGGATCAGCGGCTCGCCGTGCGTGGCGTACGCCGAGCCGGCCGCGATCAGCGACGCGGTGCAGCCGGCCTCGGAGATGCCGTCGTGCAGCATCTGCCCGGTCGGCGACTCCTTGTAGGCGAGCAGCAGCTCCCGGTCCACCGACTCGTACTGCTGGCCGAGCGGGTTGTAGATCTTCGCACTCGGGAAGAAGGAGTCCATGCCGAACGTGCGGTACTCGTCCGGCGCGATCAGCACGAACCGCTTGCCGATCTCCTTGTCCCGCATGAGGTCCTTGAGCAGCCGGACAAAGGCCATGGTCGTCGCGATGGACTGGTGGCCCGAGCCCTTCTTCACGGTCGCGTACGTCGCGTCCCCGGGCAGCGCGAGCGGCTCGGAGCGGACGACGCGGGTGGGGACGTAACCGCCGAGCGACTTACGGCGGTCGTGCATGTACTGGAGCTCCTCCGAGTCCCGGCCCGGGTGGTAGTACGGCGGCGCGCCGGACTCCAGGTCCCGGTCGGAGATCGGCAGGTGCAGGCGGTCCCGGAAGCCCTTGAGGTCGTCGACCGTCAGCTTCTTCATCTGGTGCGTGGCGTTGCGGCCCTCGAAGTTCGGCCCGAGCGTCCAGCCCTTGATCGTCTTGGCCAGGATCACCGTCGGCTGGCCCTTGTGCTCCACGGCCGCCTTGTACGCCGCGAAGATCTTCCGGTGGTCGTGACCGCCGCGGCCCAGCATCAGGATCTGGTGGTCGGTCATGTTCTCGACCATCGCGCGCAGCCGGTGGTCGTCGCCGAAGAAGTGGTCGCGGATGTAGGAGCCGGTCTCGGTCGCGTAGGTCTGGAACTGGCCGTCCGGCGTGGTGTTCATCCTGTTGACCAGCACGCCGTCGCGGTCCTGGGCGAGCAGCGGGTCCCAGGTGCGGTCCCAGATCAGCTTGATCACGTTCCAGCCGGCGCCACGGAACACCGACTCCAGCTCCTGGATCACCTTGCCGTTGCCGCGCACCGGGCCGTCGAGCCGCTGGAGGTTGCAGTTCACGACGAAGGTCAGGTTGTCCAGGCCCTCGCGCGCGGCGATGGTCAGCTGGCCGAGCGACTCCGGCTCGTCCATCTCGCCGTCGCCGAGGAACGCCCACACGTGCGACTTCGAGGTGTCCGCGATCCCGCGCGCGTGCATGTAGCGGTTCATCCGCGCCTGGTAGATCGCCCCGATCGGGCCGAGGCCCATCGACACGGTCGGGAACTCCCAGAAGCCCGGCATCAGCCGGGGGTGCGGGTAGCTGGACAGGCCGTGGGGCGCCTTGGACTTCTCCTGCCGGAAGCCGTCGAGGTGCTGCTCGGAGAGGCGGTCGAGCAGGAACGCGCGCGCGTAGATGCCCGGCGAGGCGTGCCCCTGGAAGAAGACCTGGTCGCCGCCGTCGCCCTCGTCCTTGCCGCGGAAGAAGTGGTTGAAGCCGACGTCGTAGAGGGAGGCCGAGGAGGCGAACGTGGCGATGTGGCCGCCGACGCCGATGCCGGGGCGCTGGGCCCGGGAGACCATCACGGCCGCGTTCCAGCGGGTGGCGTTGAGGATCTTGCGCTCGATCTCCTCGTTGCCCGGGAAGAACGGCTCGCTCTTGGTGGGGATGGTGTTGACGTAGTCCGTGCTGCGCATCTCCGGCACGGCCACGCGCTTCTCGCGGGCCCGCTCGATCAGGCGCAGCATCAGGTAGCGGGCCCGCTCACGGCCACGCTCGTCGATGGCGGCGTCGAGCGAGTCGAGCCACTCCTGGGTCTCTTCGGGATCGAAGTCAGGAACCTGACTCGGAAGGCCGCCAATGATGATCGGATTGCGATCGGATCCGGAAGCCACGCTGTTCCTTACCTGTCGGAGGGCCGATTATCGAGGTTTTTCGGTATGCCTGCACCGTTCACCATCGTGTACCTCGGGACCGCAATCGTCACCTCTACCGTGAGGTAACGAATACTCCTTGGTCAGCCGATGGCGCAGACCCGTGCGAATCTCGTACTCATGGATGATTCCCAAACGTACATACGGGGCAGATAGGTGTGGTGTAGGTCACCATTGCCCTCGGACGGCATGCCTGGAGTTGCGGCGACACGGCCGGGATCGTCACCGTTTCGGCGGTCCGAACCGCCGGGTACTTGCGCGATCCGCCCCGCCCGTGTGGACTACGGCCAATGCTTCGCGCACGCGCGTGGCTGAGACTCCCCCCAGCTCCCCGCGAGCAGGGGGTCCCCCCATCCGAAACATGATCAGGAGGCAACCCGTGAGCGCGACCGCGGACCACGCGGAGGAGCGGACGAACCCTGCCGGCAGGCTGGGGTTCCAGCCCGGGCAGGTGGTCCAGGAGATCGGCTACGACGACGACGTCGCCCAGGACCTCCGCGAGGCCATCGAGGAAGCCATCGAAGGCGACCTCATGGACGAGGACTTTGACGACGTGGCCGACGCCGTTGTGCTGTGGTTCCGTGACGACGACGGCGACCTTACGGATGCGCTGGTGGATGCCACCACGTACATCGAGGAAGGCGGCGCGATCCTGCTCCTCACGCCGAAGACCGGCCGGTCCGGTTACGTGGAGCCGAGCGACATCTCGGAGGCCGCGACCACGGCCGGGCTGACCGCGTCCAAGAGCGTCAGCGTCGGCAAGGACTGGAGCGGCAGCCGGCTGGCGACGCCGAAGGCCGCCAAGTCCAAGCGGTGACCGTTCGTTGAACGTGGGACGGGCCGGCCGAGGTCGGCCCGTCCGTCGGCCGCCGGTGATCGCTGCGTAGGGTGGAAGCCACCCGGACAGCCCCACCGAAGGGACGACGATGGCCATCCAGGTCGGCGACAAGGCCCCCGACTTCGAGCTGAAGGACAACCACGGCCGGACCGTGCGCCTTTCGGACTTCCGCGGTGAGCGCAACGTCGTGCTGATCTTCTACCCCTTCGCCTTCACCGGTGTGTGCACCGGCGAGCTGTCCGAGGTCCGGGACAACCTGCCGAGGTTCTCCGACCGCGACACCGAGGTGCTCGCCGTCTCCAACGACTCCATCCACACCCTGCGCGTCTTCGCCGAGCAGGAGGGCCTGGAGTACCCGCTGCTGAGCGACTTCTGGCCGCACGGCGAGGTCTCGCGCGTGTACGGAGTCCTCGACGAGGCCAAGGGCTGCGCGGTGCGCGGCACCTTCGTCATCGACAAGGAGGGCGTGGTCCGCTGGACCGTCCTCAACGGCCTTCCGGACGCCCGCGACCCGGACGAGTACCTCACGGCGCTCGACGCCCTGTGATTGTTGGGTCCCAAGGCCTACGGCGGCCGGGAACCCGTCACTAGGATCGACTCGTTTGATCCGATACCAACGCACGACGGGGCACCCGCCCCTGGACACCAATGGAGGACTCGTGGGAGTCAGCCTCAGCAAGGGCGGCAACGTTTCGCTGACCAAGGAGGCCCCGGGCCTGACCGCGGTCATCGTCGGTCTGGGGTGGGACGTGCGCACCACTACCGGCACGGACTTCGACCTCGACGCGAGCGCGCTGCTGCTGAACAACTCGGGCAAGGTCGGCAGCGACCAGCAGTTCATCTTCTTCAACAACCTCAAGAGCCCGGACGGCTCGGTGGAGCACACCGGTGACAACCTCACCGGTGAGGGCGAGGGCGACGACGAGCAGATCAAGGTCAACCTGGCCGGCGTCCCGGCCGAGATCGAGAAGATCGTCTTCCCGGTGTCCATCTACGACGCCGAGAACCGCCAGCAGTCCTTCGGCCAGGTCCGCAACGCGTTCATCCGCGTCGTCAACCAGGCCGGCGGCGCCGAGATCGCCCGGTACGACCTCTCCGAGGACGCCTCGACCGAGACCGCGATGGTCTTCGGCGAGCTGTACCGGCACGGTGCGGAGTGGAAGTTCCGCGCCATCGGCCAGGGCTACGCCTCGGGGCTGCGCGGCATCGCGCAGGACTTCGGCGTCAACGTCTGAGTCAGGTCCCTTTCGTCCCGCCCGTCCGGCGCCGCACGTTTGCGTGCGGCGCCGGACGCGCAGGACAACCACATCAGGCAGCACCCAGGGGAGGACAAGCATCATGGGCGTCACGCTCGCCAAGGGGGGCAACGTCTCCCTGTCCAAGGCCGCTCCGAACCTCACTCAGGTGATGGTCGGGCTCGGCTGGGACGCACGTTCCACCACCGGAGCCCCGTTCGACCTCGACGCCAGCGCCCTGGTGTGCAGCAGCGGACGGGTGATGGGCGACGAGTGGTTCATCTTCTACAACCAGCTCAAGAGCCCGGACGGCTCGGTGGAGCACACCGGTGACAACCTCACCGGTGAGGGCGACGGCGACGACGAGTCGATCCTGATCGACCTCTCCAAGGTGCCCGCCCACTGCGACAAGATCGTCTTCCCGGTCTCGATCCACATGGCCGACGAGCGCGGCCAGACCTTCGGCCAGGTCAGCAACGCCTTCATCCGCGTGGTCAACCAGGCCGACGGCCAGGAACTCGCCCGGTACGACCTCAGCGAGGACGCCTCCACGGAGACCGCCATGATCTTTGGCGAGGTCTACCGCTACCAGCAAGAATGGAAGTTCCGGGCCGTAGGACAGGGGTACGCGTCGGGGCTGCGCGGCATCGCTCTAGACTTTGGGGTCAACGTTTCGTAAAGCCGGGTACGGCGCGGGGGAGACCCGTACACCCCGTACACAAGGGATTGGGTAGCCAGTGGTTCTGAAAACCTTCGGCTGGTCGTTCGCGGTCACCGCGCTCGGCCTGGTCGCGGCGGTCTTCTACGGGGGGTGGACCGCCTTCGGCATCGTGGCGATCCTCTGTGTCCTCGAGATCTCGCTGTCCTTCGACAATGCAGTGGTCAACGCCGGAATCCTCAAGAAGATGAATGCCTTCTGGCAGCGCATCTTCCTCACCATCGGCATCCTCATCGCCGTCTTCGGCATGCGGCTCGTCTTTCCCGTCGTCATCGTCGCCATCAGCGCACAGCTCGGGCCCATCGAGGCCGTCGACCTCGCGCTGACCGACAAGGAGCGCTACCAGGAACTCGTCACCGACGCCCACCCGGCGATCGCGGCGTTCGGTGGCATGTTCCTGCTGATGATCTTCCTGGACTTCATCTTCGAGGACCGGGAGATCAAGTGGCTGGGCTGGCTGGAGCGCCCGCTGGCCAAGCTGGGCAAGGTCGACATGCTGTCGGTCTGCATCGCCCTGATCGTCCTGCTCGTCACCTCGATGACCTTCGCCACCCACGCCCACCTGCACGCCGGACCCGCGAACAAGGCGGAGACGGTACTGCTCTCCGGAGTGGCGGGCCTCATCACCTACATGATCGTCGGTGGTCTCTCCGGCTACTTCGAGGACAAGCTGGAGGAAGAGGAGGAGCGCGAGCACGAGCAGGAGGAGGCGGCGAAACGCTCCGGCAAGCCCGTCATGCTCCTGGCAGGCAAGGCCGCGTTCTTCATGTTCCTCTACCTGGAGGTCCTGGACGCCTCGTTCTCCTTCGACGGCGTCATCGGCGCCTTCGCCATCACCAACGACATCGTGCTGATGGCCCTCGGCCTCGGTGTCGGCGCCATGTACGTCCGGTCCCTGACCGTGTACCTGGTCCGTCAGGGCACCCTGGACGACTACGTCTACCTGGAGCACGGCGCGCACTACGCCATCGGCGCGCTCGCCGTGATCCTGCTGGTCACCATCCAGTACGAGATCTCCGAGATCATCACCGGCCTGATCGGCGTCGTCCTGATCGCCGCCTCGTTCTGGTCCTCCGTGCGCCGCAATCGCGCGCTGGCGGCCGCCGAGGGCAACGCGGGCTCGGACAAGACCGAGGTCTCGTCCGGGGTGTGACGCCCGTCCGGGCGAGGAACGCTCTGAGCGGGGCGGCCGTCGAGGGACGACTACATGTCCTCGACGGCCGCCCCGTCGGTCTGTCCGGCACGGCAGGGCATGGCAGGGCACGGTGAGTGGGGAGTCTGGGGGCGGGAATGGGCTTGTTTGACGGGCTCTGGCGTGGGCGTACGGCCGAGTTCGACTCGGGCAGCGCGGCCAGCAACGCGATCGAGCTGACCAAGCGGCACAGCCAGGTGTCGCTGAGCAGACAGGGGGCGGAGACCGGGCATCTGCGCGTCAACCTGACCTGGCGGATGCGCAGCTCCGACATCGGCGGACCGCAGCGGGAGAGCCTGCTGCGGCACCCCTTCAAGGCACTCAAGCCGCCGGAGGTCATGGGGCACAGCCAGAGCATGGTCAACGTCGACCTCGACCTGGGATGCCTGTACGAACTCCAGGACGGCACCAAGGGCGTCGTACAGCCCCTCGGCGGCTACCTCGGCGACGTCAACGCACCGCCGTACGTCAAGCTCAGCGGCGACGACCGGTTCGGCTCGGCGTCCGGCGAGACCATCTACGTCAACCTCGACCACCGCGAGGCCATCAAGCGGCTGCTGGTCTTCGTCTACATCTACGACCAGACCCCGGCGTTCGACCGCACCCACGCGATCGTCACGCTCTACCCCAGCAACGGTCCCCGCATCGAGATCGGACTCGACGAACGCCACCCCCAGGCCCGCTCCTGCGCCGTCGTGATGATCGAGAACGTGAAGAACGAGATCTGGGTGCGACGCGAGGTCAAGTTCGTCTACGGCTTCCAGGCGGAGCTGGACCGGTTGTACGGGTGGGGGCTGCAGTGGGGGAGGGGCCACAAGGCCAAGTCCGAGCGGTGAGCCGCCGGTGCCGGGCGCCGGGTGCCCGGCGCCCGGGGTTCAGCGGCCGATGAACTGGGGTCCCTGCGGGGGGAGGCGGAAGTCGGGGTCCGGGGCCGCCGGGACCGGGATCGGCGGCGGGTAGCCGTAGCCGGAATGCGCGGTCGGCGGTGCCGCCTGCGGATAGCCGTAGCCGGTCTGGGCGGCGGCCGGATGCGGGTAGCCGTAGGCGGGCTGCGTCGCGGCCGGCTGTGGCTGCTGCTGCGGGTAGCCGTACGCCGGCTGCGTGGCCGGCTGGGGCACCACGGCCGTCGGCTGCTCCGGCGGCAGCGGCCGCGACATCTCGGGCCCCGCCTGGGCCGCGGCGGCGGCCGCTGTCCCCTCCGCCGCCGCCTCGGACTCGTCCACCGAGATCCCGAAGTCCGTCGCGAGCCCCTTGAGCCCGTTCGAATACCCCTCGCCGAGCGCCCGGAACTTCCACCCGTCCCCGCGCCGGTACAGCTCGCCGCAGATCAGCGCGGTCTCCTCGCCGGTCTCCGGCTTGACGTCGAAGTAGGCCAGCGCCTCACCCTCGGGCGCCGAGCCGTCGTACAGCAGAATGCGCAGTGACCGTACGTGATCGAAAGTCATGCCATCCGCCGATGCGACCAGGAGAATCTGGCTGACGTCGGACTCGACACCGGTCAGATCTGTCTGGATCGTGTCGGTCAGGCCCTCGGCGACGCGCTTCTTGCCGAGTCGCCACACCTTCCCGGCGGGGTGCCGGGGCTGGTTGTAGAACACGAAGTCCTCGTCGGAGCGCACACGACCGTCGGGGCCGAGGAGCAGCGCCGAGGCATCGACGTCAGGGACCCCCTGCCCGGGCGTCCAGCGCAGCACGGCGCGCACCGTCGTGACTTCGAGCGGGACGTTGGACCCCTTCAACATCGCGTGCGTCATGCGGTCATCCTGCCCTCTCGGTCCTGCTCACGACAATGCGGGGTCGAGCTGTCGCCGGAGTGCCCGTGGCGCCGCCGACAGAGCGTTGCCCGCCCCCGCGTTACGTGAAATTCATGCCCGGCGGGAACCCATGACATGGACTCCTACGTACTATTACCGGCCACCTTCAGCCGGACCTCAGGCCGATCGAGCACCACGGGGAAGCTATATGCGTCATTTCGGGCACGTTGCACCTGAGGTGCGGCAGCGCCTCTTCCACCGCGAGCCGTGCGACTTCACCGCCGACTCCCCGGCCCGGCTGCTGGCCGCGGCCCTGGGCGCCACGCTCTACAGCCCTGCCACCCGGCCCCGGCTCGCCGAGGACATCGTCAAGCAGACCGGCCGGGGCGTGGTCTCGATGGTCCTCTGCCTGGAGGACTCGATCGGCGACGCCGACGTCCTGGCCGGCGAGGAGAACCTCGTACGCCAGTTCGCCGAACTCGCCGAGCGCATCTCCGATGCCGACCTCCCTCTGCTGTTCATCCGCGTCCGCAGGCCGGACCAGATCCCCGACCTGGTCCGCCGCATCGGCCCCGCCGTCCGGCTGCTGTCCGGATTCGTGCTGCCGAAGTTCACCCAGGAACGCGGCATGCCCTTCCTGGAGGCCCTCGCGGTCGCCGAGGCGGCCGCCGGGCGACGGCTCTTCGCCATGCCGGTCCTGGAATCCCCCGAGCTGCTCTACCGCGAGTCCCGGGTGGAGACCCTGGAGGGCATCTTCCGGGCCGTCGACAAGCACCGCGAGCGGGTCCTCGCGCTGCGCCTCGGCGTGACCGACTTCTGCTCCTCCTACGGCCTGCGCAGGGCCCCCGACATGACGGCCTACGACGTCCAGGTCGTCGCCTCCGTCATCGCCGACGTGGTGAACATGCTGGGGCGGGCCGACGGCACCGGCTTCACCGTGACCGGGCCGGTGTGGGAGTACTTTCGGGTGCAGGAACGTATGTTCAAGCCTCAGCTGCGGCGCAGCCCCTTCCTGGAGGGCCAGGCCGAGGAACTGCGCGAGGCCCTGATCGAGCACTCCATGGACGGGCTGCTCCGGGAGATCACGCTGGACCAGGCCAACGGACTGCTCGGCAAGACCTGCATCCACCCCTCGCACGTCCTGCCCGTGCACGCACTGTCCGTGGTCAGTCACGAGGAGTTCAGCGACGCCCAGGACATCCTGCGGCCGGAACTGCTGGGCGGCGGGGTGCTGCGGTCGGCGTACACGAACAAGATGAACGAGGTGAAGCCGCACCGCGCCTGGGCCGAGCGGACCCTCCTGCGCGCCGAGGCCTTCGGCGTGGCCAACGAGGACATCGGCTTCGTGGAGCTCCTGGCAGCGGGGAACGCCGGGTGAGGGCCGCTCCGGGGCGACGGACGTCTCCCCGGGCCGCTGAAGACTCCGAGAACCGCTGAAAACCTTGAACACCCCGAGAACCCTGAAACCCGCTGAGCAACGGCCGAACGCAAGGAACGCATGGACAAGGCAGTGAACGACGGGACCGTGAACCGCGCCGACCACGGCGACGGCATCTGGTCCGGGAGCTGGGTCGCCGAACGGCTCGGGGTCGAGCTCGTGGGCGACGACACGCTCACCGGCATGCTCGGGCTCGCCCTGCGGCGCAACCCCAAGCGGGCCCACCTCCTCGTGTCGAACGTGCTCGGCAAACACGTCCCGCAGTCCCCGTCCGTCGTGTACGGCTCCGGGCACGCCCTCGGACGCAGGGTGCGTGAGCTGCTGGGCTTGGCCGGGGCGCGCTCCGCGGTCGTCGTGGGATACGCCGAGACGGCCACCGGCCTCGGTCACGCCGTCGCCGACGGCCTCGGCGACGCCCCGTACCTCCACTCCACCCGCCGCCCCGTGGCCGGTGTCGCGCGGGCCGGGGGCTTCGAGGAGTCCCACTCCCACGCCACCTCCCACCTGCTGCTCCCCGAGGACCCGCGCCTCCTGGCCGGCGACGGTCCGCTGGTCCTCGTCGACGACGAGTTCTCCACCGGCAACACCGTCCTCAACACCGTGCGCGCCCTCCACGAGCGCTACCCCCGCGACCACTACGTGGTGGTCGCCCTGGTCGACATGCGCTCCACCGCCGACCAGGACCGTCTGACGGACTTCGCCACCGAGATCGGCGCCCGCGTGGACCTGGTGACGGCGGCGCGCGGGACGGTGCGGCTTCCGGACGGCGTGCTGGAGAAGGGGCAGGCCCTGGTCGCGGAGCACGAGCGGACCGCGGCGGCGGCGACGGACGCGGCCGGGGCCGGACGGGATGCCCGGAATGCCCGTGATGCGCGAGTCGGGCGGGTCGGCCGTGTCGATCTGCGCTGGCCCTCCGGGGTGCCCGACGGCGGCCGGCACGGCTTCACCGCCGCCCACCGCACCCGGCTGGAGAACGCCCTGCCCGCCATGGGCGCGCGCCTCGCCGAGGCACTCCCGCCCGGCGCCCGCCGAGTCCTGGTCCTCGGCTGCGAGGAACTCATGTACGCGCCGCTGCGCCTCGCCCGCGAACTGGAGCACCTCGTCGCCCCCGCGGCCGTCCGCTTCTCCACGACCACCCGTTCTCCCGTCCTCGCGGTCGACGACCCGGGCTACGCCATCCGCACCCGCCTCGTCTTCCCCGCCCACGACGACCCCGCCGACGGCCCCGGCGAGCGCTACGCCTACAACGTGGCCGGCGCCGCCTTCGACGCCGTGATCGCCGTCGTCGACTCGGCCGGCGACACCCCCGCCCTGCACGCCCCCGACGGCCTCCTCGCCCAGCTCGCGCGGCACACCCCGCACGTCCTGCTCGCGGTCGTCCCGTCGTACGTCCCCGGGACCCCGCCCGCCCCCGAAAGGCCCGCCATGCTGCCCGAGCCCCTTCGCGGCCCCGCCTTCTCCAGCTACGCGCCCGAGGACGTCGGCTGGCTGCTCCAGGACCTGTCGGACGTCACCCTGGAGGCGCCGACCGAGGAGCGCGAGGAGGCGATCCAGAGCGGCGGCGCGCACTACGCCGAGTCACTGCCGGTCGAGTACCAGCCCAGCGAGCAGTACCAGGCCCTCTTCCACGCGGCCCTGGAGACCTCCGCCGCCCGCATCGCCCACGCCGCGGGCGTCGTGACCGAGACCGTCCTCGCGGAACGCTCCCCGCGCCCCGTCCTCGTCTCCCTCGCCCGCGCCGGCACCCCCGTCGGTGTCCTGATGCGCCGCTGGGCCCGGCACCGGCACGGTCTCGACCTCGCCCACTACGCCGTCTCCATCGTCCGCGGCCGGGGCATCGACGCCAACGCCCTGCGCTTTCTGGCCGACCGCCACGACCCGCGCGACGTCGTCTTCGTCGACGGCTGGACCGGCAAGGGCGCCATCACCCGCGAACTCGCCGCCGCACTGCGGGAGTTCGAGGAGGCGGAGGGCGTCACCGGCTTCGACCCCGAGATCGCCGTGCTCGCCGACCCCGGATCGTGCGTGCGCACCTACGGCACCCGCGAGGACTTCCTGATCCCGTCCGCCTGCCTCAACTCCACGGTGTCCGGGCTGATATCCCGCACGGTCCTGCGCGCCGACCTGGTCGGTCCGCACGACTACCACGGCGCGAAGTTCTACCGCGAACTCGCGGGCGCCGACGTCTCCAACGTCTTCCTCGACGCCGTCCGGGACCGCTTCGACGAGGTGGTGGAGGCGGTGGACGCCACCACCAAGGAGCTGCTGTCCACCGACCGCACCCCGACCTGGGAGGGCTGGGCAGCCGTCGAGCGCATCAGCGAGGAGTACGGCATCCACGACGTGAACCTCGTCAAGCCCGGAGTCGGGGAGACGACGCGCGTCCTGCTGCGCCGAGTGCCCTGGAAGATCCTCGCCCGGGCCGGGGCCGGCCCCGACCTCGACCACGTCCGGCTGCTGGCCGAGCAGCGCGGCGTTGTGGTCGAGGAGGTCGCCGAACTCCCCTACACCTGCGTGGGGCTGATCCATCCCAAGTACACACGGGGCGCCACGGGCGCCGACGGAAAGGCGGTGGCTCTGTGATGCCGGTGCTCGTGGCGAGCGACCTGGACCGTACGCTCATCTACTCCTCGGCCGCACTGGCGCTGACCATGCCGGACGCGCGAGCGCCCCGGCTGCTGTGCGTCGAGGTGCACGAGAGCAAGCCGCTGTCGTACATGACCGAGACGGCGGCGGGGCTGCTCACCGAGCTCGCCGACGCCGCGGTCTTCGTGCCGACCACGACCCGGACCCGCAAGCAGTACCTGCGCATCAACCTCCCCGGCCCCACGCCGAAGTACGCGATCTGCGCCAACGGCGGGCATCTGCTGGTCGACGGTGTCTCCGACCCGGTCTGGCACGCGAGCGTCCAGTCACGGCTGGCCGACGAGTGCGCCTCGCTGGCCGAGGTCCAGGAACACCTGCTGAGAACCGCCGACCCCGTCTGGGTGCGCAAGCACCGCGTCGCCGACGACCTGTTCGCCTACCTCGTCGTCGAGCGGGAGCTGCTGCCCGAGGACTGGGTGAAGGAACTGGCGGTGTGGGCGGAGAACCGCGGCTGGACGGTCTCCCTCCAGGGCCGCAAGATCTACGCCGTGCCGAAGCCGCTGACCAAGAGCGCGGCCGTACGCGAGGTGGCCCGGCGCACCGGCGCCGACCTCACCCTCGCCGCCGGCGACTCCCTCCTCGACGCCGACCTCCTGCTCGCCGCGGACAAGGGCTGGCGCCCGAACCACGGCGAACTGGCCGACAGCGGCTGGACGGCCCCGGACATCACGTCCCTCCCCGAGCGCGGGGTGCTGGCCGGGGAGCGCATCCTGCGCGAGTTCCTGCGCGCGGCGGGGGAGCGGGGGTAGCGCGGGGCAGGGGGCAGCGGCCTGCGCGGTCGCGGGGTCGGGTCGCTACGCCTGGCGGCCCGACCGCACCCTCGCCGACTCCTCGTCCGACGCCGCCCGCGGCGTACCGGCACGCCGTCCCCGCCTCCTCGCGCCGCCGCCCGGGCGCAGCAGCCGTAGGACGACGAAGGCCACGACGGCCACGGCGGCCGCGACGAGGACGACCTTGGAGTAGGCGGACACCACGGCCGTCACCTCGGTCCACCTCTCGCCCAGCAGATAGCCGGCGAGGACGAACACGGTGTTCCAGATAGCGCTGCCCAGTGTCGTCAGGCCGAGGAACACCGGCAGGCGCATGCGCTCCACGCCCGCGGGCACGGAGATCAAGCTGCGGAAGACGGGGATCATCCGCCCGAAGAACACGGCCTTCGTGCCGTGCCGCTCGAACCAGGCCTCGGTCTTCTCGATGTCCGCGACCTTCACCAGCGGCAGCCGCGCCGCGATCGCCAGCGTGCGCTCCCGGCCGAGCAGCGCCCCCACGCCGTACAGCGCGAGGGCGCCCACCACCGAGCCGGCCGTCGTCCAGACCAGCGCGGCGTACAGGTTCATCTGTCCGTTGCTCGCGGCGAACCCGGCCAGCGGCAGGATGACCTCGCTGGGCAGCGGCGGGAACAGGTTCTCCAGTGCGACGGCGAGCCCGGCGCCCGGGGCGCCCAGGGTCGCCATCAGGTCGTTGATCCACTGTGGTGCCGGCTGCGCTGCGATGGCTGTCATGCCGGCCACGCTAGGAAACCGAAGCTGAAGAGAGCCTGAGGAAGTCCCGGCGCCCGCCCTCGGTCGTCTGCCGCGTCAGCCGCAGCAGCCCCCGCCGCAGCAGCCGCCCCCGCCACCGCCGCCGGTCTGCGGTGCCGGGGCCGAGGCCGACGCCGTACCGCCCACCGCCACGGTCGACAGCAGCTTCACCGTGTCGTCGTGGCCCGTCGGGCAGGTGGCGGGGGCGGAGGACTCGGCCATGGGGCGGCTGAGCTCGAAGGTGTCGCCGCAGGTCCGGCAGCGGTATTCGTAGCGAGGCATGCCCTCAGGTTAACGGGCCTCTCCCGGTGGAGGCAGGGAACGGTCGCGCGCCGCGGCGGCGTCCTGCCCCAGTTCCTGGGGCTCCCGCTCGACCAGGTCGGGGTGACGGGCCCGCCAGTACGGGTTGTCGTGGGGCAGGGCGGAGCCGACCCTCCCGTACATCCCGAAGAACATCAGGACCACTCCGACGATGAAGCTGAACAGCACGTTCTGGATGCGGAACGCCAGGAAGTTGTAGTCCGTGTCCAGGAGCCCCAGATTCAGGAAGCCACTGAGGATGAACGCGATGCCCACCACCATGTTGAGCGTGGAGGCGAAGTTTCCGCCGATCACCATGCCCACGAAGAGCAGCAGCCCCACGCAGATCGACAGGATGCTCAGTGTGCCGTTCGTGTTGAGGCCCATGACCTGGTCACCGCGGGTGTCGAAGAAGCCGATCTTGTCGATCAGGCCGAGGATGCCGAACGCGATCAGGACCAGACCCATGAGTCCGGCGCCGAAGCGGTAGACCTGGTTCAGGCGGTGGTCGACGGGGAGGTGCTTGTCGAACTGGATCCGCTGCCTGGCTTCTCCGTGCGTTGCGTGTGTGGCCATGTCGCCTCCCTCGGGGCGATAGCGGAGGCCGTGCGTCCGTTTCCCAATATCCGCCCGCTCCGCCCCGGTGGGCAACACGGAAGGCCGACATCGGTGCGCAGGCAGGGCTCGGCCCCAGCTCAGCGACGGGTAGGCGGCTCGGCGGCTCGGCGGGCGGGTCAGTGGACCGTGCCGCCCCCGCGTTCGTCCCGGATCCGTGAGACGACGCCGGCCACGGCCTGGCGGACCGCCTCCGTCTCGGTCAGGAAGTGCCACCAGTCGGGGTGGCGGCCCTCCAGGGTGCCGATCGCGCGCTCCAGCCGCCCGACGGCGTCGTCCAGGGGGCGGGCGTGGCGGGGATCGGGGGTGTTGCGCCCGGCCATGGCGAGCCGCTGGGCGTCCCGGATGGCGAAGCGGGTCCGCTCGATCTCCTGCTGGGGGTCCTTCTGCACGGCGTTCAGCCGCCGGAGGCGGTCGCCGGCCGCCGAGACGGCCTCGTCCGTGGTGTTCAGCAGGGCCCGGGCCGTGGACAGCAGGGCCGTCGCGTCGGGCCACCGCTGGGCCTGACGTGCCTGCTGGGCCTCGGTGAGCTTCTGCTCGGCCTGGCGGACGTTCTCCGCGGCCTGCGCCGGGACCGGCTGCAGATCCTGCCAGCACGCGACGGTGAACCGTCGCCGCAGCTCGCTGAGCACGGGTTCGACCTGGCCGGCGCGCGTGGTCAGCGCCTCGGCGCGGGTGCGCAGGGAGACCAGCCGGCGGTCGATCTCGGCGGCGCGCTCGGGCAGCCGCTCGGCCTCGGCGCGGATGGCCTCGGCCTCCCGGGCCGCCCGCTCGGCACGCTCCAGGGTCTGGGGGACGCCGTGCTGGCCGGCGCCCTGGTTCAGCTTGGTCAGCTCGGGGGCGAGGGCGGCCAGCCTCGCGGCGAGGTCGTCCGCCTTCAGCCCCGATCCTCGTACGGTGTCGAGGGCGTTCGAGGCGGCGAGCAGGGACTGGCGGGCGCGTTCGACGGCGGGCGCCAGGCGGGCGAGCTGGGTCTCGGCCTTGCCGAGCAGCGGGCCGAGCCCCTCGGCGAACCGGTCCAGGTCCTGCTTGACCCGGCCGAGTTCCTCCTTGGCCTCGGTGAGCTGGGTGCGGGCGCGGGCGGCGGCCGAGGCCTCCAGGTCGTCGCGGTCCAGGTCGTGGGCGTCGACGGCCTCGATGTAGTGGTGGCTGGCCTCGTCGATGCGGCGGCCGAGCGCCTCGAAGTCGGCGGCGGCGCGGCGGGCGGCGGGGGAGTCATCGACGGCCGCGATCGTCTCGATGGAGATGCGCAGATCGCGCTGGGCGGTGTCGAGCTCGTAGAACGCGGCCGCGGCGGCGTCCTTCGCGGCCTGCGCCTCGGCGCGCTGGCTCTCGGCCCGCCCGCCGAACCAGCGCCGGGTGCCGCCGCCGGCGAACGCGGCGGGCAGCACCAGCGCAGCGACCAGCGGCAGGCTCATCAAGGTGAGGGCATCACGCAGACCCGCTCTGGCGCGGTGGCGCACAGGCGCTTTCGACGGCGAGTCCGGCTGAGGTGGTGTCGCCGTCACATCCCTCTCCCGTGCTGTCATCCGCCCTGCCCGGTGGTGTCATTCTCCCACCCGTGAAGGACGAACACACGGGTCGGTCAGTTCGCTGTCCGGACTGTGACTTTGCCGTCGCCGGTGCGGGCCGAGACGAGGTGGCGGCTGGAGTCGTCGCGGGGCACGGAGACCTCGACCCCGCCGTCGCCGGTCTCGGTGGTGACGCGGTAGGTGGCGCGGGGCACCGAGACCGTGACGGATCCGTCGCCGCTGCTGGAGTCCACCAGGTCGGGTACGGCACCCAGTTCGAGGTGGGTGGAGCCGTCGGAGGTGTGGGTGCGGACCTGGCGGGAGGTGACGTCGGCACGGATGGCGCCGTCCTGGGTGCGCAGGTCCAGCGGTCCGCTCGCGGAGCCCACGCGCACCGACCCGTCGTCGGTGGAGACCTGCACGGCGCCGGTGGCGTCGTCGACGCGGACGGAACCGTCACCGCTGTGCACGCGCACGGCGCCGGTGACGTCCTGGACGCGCACGGAGCCGTCGCCGGTACGGATGTCCAGCGCCTCCTGGAAGCCGCTGGCGCGCACGCTGCCGTCCCCGTCCCTGACCACGACGGCGACACCGCGCGGCACCTCGATGCGGTGCTTGGCCGAGCAGTCGGCCACGAAGCCGGAGCACCTCATCCGCAGGACCAGCCGGTCGCCGTCCATCTCCCACGTCACCCTGGGGTCCTCGCCCATGACGACCGACCCCTCGAACCAGCGGGTGACCTGGACACGGCCCTTCGGGGCCGCGTCCGTGGTGACGAGTTCGAGGGCGGAGTCGTCGGAGTCGACGGTCAGGGTCGAGCCCCGCAACGGGAAGGACCGCCGCTCGGGCTCCTGGTCGTCGCCGGCGGCCGCGCCGCAGCCGGCGAGACCCGCGACGACGACCACGACGGCGCCGGCGAGGGCGGCGGTGCGGGCGGACACGGAAGCGGTGACGGTACGGGCCATGACGGATCTCCCCCTGAGGCGGTCTGCGGAACGCCTCCCGCGGGGCCGTAACGGCCGGGGAAGGCGACCACTCGACCGTACGGACCCACCCCTCACCAGGGGATCCGGTCCTCTCCCGAATCCGGGGTGGGGTTATCCCCCGCCCGCGCCCGCTACGGCGAAACGGGTTTGCGGGGCACGGCCTCCGGCAATGTAGGCTGTCGACTCGTCCTGGGCGCGTAGCTCAGCGGTAGAGCGCCGCCCTTACAAGGCGGATGTCGGCGGTTCGAAACCGTCCGCGCCCACCAGGCAAAGAGACCCCCAGCCGATCATGGCTGGGGGTCTTTGACATCCGGGTCTGACGGCGGTCCTGCACCACGTGAACGAAGACGTTCATCGTGACGGCGATCTGGCTGTGCCCGAACGTCGTGCAGCCGGATGACCCTCAGGTCCGCGTTCTTGGCGACCCGGGTGAACGAGCGATGGACGTTGCGCGGCTCGATCGGCCGCCCCGTCTGCGTGGTGAACACGTGGCCGCTCTCCTCCCGGCGATCACCGGCACGCTCACGCATCGCGGTCTGCCGCATGCGCTGGTACCTCAGAGGCGCCACACAGATGGCCGGGGGGCGGAGCGACAGCCGATTGGCTGATTTCCCTGTACCTCAAATCACGCGCAGTGCCCCACCGTCGACAGGCAGCATCACACCGGTCAGATATGCCGCGGCCGGTGACAGCAGGAAGACTGCGGCCCGCGCGAATTCAGTTGGCTCGCCCGGGCGCTGCAGAGCGTTCTCGGGCGCCTTCCCACCGGTCAGAGTGGCCAGTTCCTTTTGGCGACCGGTGTTGATGTAGGCCGGCAGCAGGCCGTTCACCGTGATGCCGGACCTCCCGAGCTCGTCGGTGAGTGTCTTGGCGAGCATGGCAAGGCCAGGACGGAGCCCGTTGGAGACGGCGAGTCCGGGGATCGGGGCGCGAACCGATGACGACAGGACGAAGGCGATCGAGCCCCCGTTCTTCAGCGCCCTGGCGGTGGCCTTGGCGATGCGCAGAGCGCCGAGGAAGGTGGATTCGAAGGAGTCGCGCCATACCTCGTCTTGAACATCCATCGCGGTGCCGACGGGTGGCCCACCGACACTGATCAGGGCGCCGTCCAAGCGGCCGAAGTGCCGCAGGGCCGTTCCCACGACCCGGTCGGCCGCGTCCGCGTCCGCGTTGTCGGCCACGAGACCCACGGCAGTGGTGCCGTCCCCGAGAGAGGCGGCGGTGTCGGCAACGGTGTCGCTGCGTCCGGTGATGACGACACGGGCCCCTTCGGCAGTCAGCAACTCGGCGACAGCCAGCCCGAGTCCGCGGCTGCCGCCGGTCACCAAGTAGACGCGGTCACGAAGACCGAGATCCATGACGAGGCTTCTTCATCGGCCTGCACCGGTTCACAGCTGGGTCTTCTCGGGCCGGGTGGTCACCACGACGACCGTCGGACGACCCGACTCGACGGCTGCCGTGAACTCGCGTTCCAGGTCCGCGGTGGTTTCCACCTCCACGGCCGCACACCCGAATCCCCGGGCCAGGGAGGCGATGTCCAGCCCCGGCAGGTCAAGTCCCGGAACCCCGGGGGTCTCCTCCAACTCCGCGAAGGACTTGAGGATGGAGTACTCGTGGTTGCGCATCGCGACGAATGTGATCGGCAGGTCGTGCTGGGCAGCCGTCCACAGACCCTGGACCGAGTACTGGAAGGACCCGTCGCCGATCAGGGCGATGACGGGCCGGGCCACCCGGCGGTCCCTGTCGCCCAGCGCAACGCCCACGGAGGCGGGCAGCGCCCAGCCGATGCCGCCGCTGGCGGTGCCGTAGAAGGAACCCGGCTCTACGTTCGGCAGCCATGCGGCGTGCTGACCCATCGTGGACGTCGACTCGTTGACGAAGACGGCATGCTGGGGACGGGCCTTGGCGAGGGTCGCGTACACCTCGTCCGGCCGCAGGGGAGCGCCTGAACTCTGCGGCGGGTGCTCAGGGCGGCGCAGCGGTGAGGGCTGCGTACGCCCGGCGCCGTCGCCGACCTTCTCGGTGAGGAACTCGATCGACAGTCTGGCGTCCCCGATGACGCTGTCGCCGACACGGGCGGCACCGGCCACGGCGGGATCGTCGGTGACGTGGAGGAGTTCCGTTCCCTCCGGCAGGATGTCGCCGGCCACGTACGGGTAGTAGCGGAACACCTCGGCGCCGACGACCACGACCAGGTCATGTCCGGTGAGCCGGTCGCTGACCTCCTTGAAGGAGAGGCCCAGCGGCCCCTGGTAGAGCGGGTGGTCCTCCGGGAAGGAGGCACGGTCGGACAGGGGCGCGCTGTAGACCGCGGCCCTCACCTTCTCGGCCAGGGCGACAGCGGCGTCCCAGCCGCCTGCCCGGTCCACTTCCGATCCGAAGACCAGAGCCGGGCGGCGGCTGCGCGAGATGCGTTCGGCGAAGCGCGACAGCCGCTCGATGTCGGGGGCGACACGTGTGCTGACTTCGCGGACCACGGCGGGTCCGTTCACCGTGCGGTTCCAGTCGTCCAGCGGGATCGACAGGTACACCGGGCCCGCGGGCGGCTGGACGGCTACCGCGTAGGCACGCATGAACGCCTCGGGAACGTCCTCGGCTCGGGCCGGTTCGTAGGACCATTTGACCCAGGGCTTGGGCAGCGTGGTCGCCTCCCGATTCCCGAGGTAGGGCTCGCCGATGACCATTTCCCGGTGCTGCTGCCCGGAGGTGACGACGAGCGGGGTGCGCCCGTGGTAGGCGGCGATCAGACTGCCCATGCCGTTGCCCACGCCCGCGGAGGAGTGCAGATTCACCAGAGCCGGACGACCCGTCGTCTGGGCGAACGCGTCGGCGATCGCCACCACCGAGGCCTCCTGCAGGGCCAGCACGTAGGTGAAGTCGTCGGGAAAGTTCTGCAGGAAGGTCTGCTCCGTGGAACCGGGATTTCCGAACACCGTGGTCATCTTCAGCGACCTGAGCAGGTCGTAGGTGACGTCATGAACAGTTGATGCTGTGCCCATGTCTTTGACTCCGATTGCAACAGAGGGAACTCCGACATTCAGTCATGTCGCTGCTGTAGCCATTCCTGTTCTTCGCCAGGCTCTGGCAGGAGTCGGCCGTCTTCGACGGCCGAGCGAGCGGGGCTGTCCTGGATGACGACGAGGACATGGGAAGGATCGACATCCGCGATGCGAGCGGCACCAGGGGCTGAGCCGACGAATACGCTGTCCTTCGGCAGTTCAAGAAATACGACGTTGACGTAGCTCGACGGCACTCGGTTGATTGCTGAGTGAATTCTCGTGATCTCAGCAGCAAGCGCCGCCCTGGCTTCCGCCGTCAATGTGCCTTGGGCAGTAGTACAGCTGTAGAGAGGCATTCGGCCCCCTCAGCGTCATGAGATTCGAGCTGAAGAGCTGAACAGTCGGATATGGAGGTGCGCCCCTCACCAACTCGGCCACCTCTCGACACCCCGCTTCACAAATTACGCTATCAGGAACCTATGGGACCCGCCCGTCATCGTGCTTTGCGTGAGAGCGGCTCATGGACCCTGCGCTCACGCACGTCCGGCACGGTCCCCGGAGCAACTCGAATTCGGCGGCATGCCACAGCGGTCCCGTGCTCGCAGTGCCACCGAAGTACGCCGTCGCTCGTCGTGCCGATGTGCCGTCACGCCGCCGTCAGTGACTGCTCTGCCCAGATCGTCTTGCCTACGTCCTCCCAGCGGGTGCCCCAGTGGTCGGCGAGGGAAGCGACGAGGAACACGCCGCGGCCGTCCTCGTCCTGCGGGCGGGCATGACGCAGGCGCGGAGTCGTGTCGGCATCGTCCGCAACCTCCACGGTCAGTACACGGTCCCGTATGAGGCGCAGCCTGACGGGTCCTTCGGCGTGTTCGATCACGTTGGTGGCGAGTTCGCTGACGATCAGCTCTGTGAGAGGCGAGTACTCCTCCAGTCCCCACCGCGCCAGCCGGTCCCGAGCGACCCGCCGCGCCTCGCGCACGGAGATCGCCTCGGCCGGCAGGGTCCAGGAAGCGACGCTGTCGGCGCCTATGGATCGGGTTCTTGCCACGAGCAGCGCGGCACCGTCCTGGGGGGTGCCGCCACGGAGGACCTGGTACGACACCTGGTCGCAGATGTCGTCGGGGGCCGCGAGGGGTGCGGCGACCGTGTCGCGGAGCCGGTCGACGCGGTCCCTCGCCTCCGACGGATGGCGATCGGCGCTGCCATCGGAGTAGAGCGACAGCAGACTGCCTGGCGGCAACTCGACGCTGACGACCTTGTGCGGCTCACCTTTGCCGAGAGCCGCGCCGCGGGGCACGTCAAGGGTGCCTACGACGCCCTCGGGACTGGTGACGAGCGGACTGTCGTGACCGGCGGACGCGGCCGTACAACGAAGGGTGACCGGGTCGTACGTCAAGTACAGGCAGGACGCGGTGAAGGGTGGCCGCGCACGGTGCAGCGTGGCCGGGTCTGCCTCCTGCTCGCTCGCGAGTGACTGGGCGACATCGTCCAGATGAGCCAGCAACTCGTCCGGCGGCAGGTCCATGGCGGACAGAGTGGAGGCAGCAGTCCGCAACCGAGCCATGGCCACGGAAGCCTGAAGGTCCTCTCCCGGGATGTATCCGATGATCAGACCAACGCGGCAGCTCGACAGCGGCAGCACATCGAACCAGTGAGCGCCGTAACGGCCGACCCGGTAGCAGTGGGAGGCTTCCACAGCGGAGAGCTGCGGCGTCTGGCGGGGTAGCAGCGTGCGTTGCAGAGCCGTCGCGACCATGTGCTCGCGGGTGAACCGGCGTGCGTTGTCGATACAGACCGCCGTGCAGGAGGCGAGTTGCGCGGCAAGCGACAGATCGTCCTCGTCGAAGTCCTCGACGGTTGAGCGAGTTCGGTAGAAGCTGGCCAAACCCAGAATCAGGCCGTGCACCGTGAGCGGTGTCACGATCATCGAGTGTGCCCCGGACCGGGCGATGAACTCGGCCCGCATGCGGTCATGCACCAGCCAGGCCCCCGACGTCCTTACCAGATCGACCAGCCGCGGACGCAGGTCTGCCAGGGCTCTGGTGTAAGGCGTGTGGGACGTGAACTGGCTGGCGCCGCCTACCGGATAGGCCCCGTACTGCCCTTCATGGGACGCGAAGGCGACACGCCGCATCGGGAGCTGTGCTGTGACAGGCCCTATGGGCGCGTCGCCTTCGAACACGGACTCCGCCAGATCTACGGCCACGGCGTCGGCGAAGGTCGGTACCGCCATGTCGGCCAACTCCTGGGCGGTACGAGGGACGTCGAGCGTGGTGCCGATCCGGGACCGTGCCACGGCCATGAGGTCAGTAACTCTCTGCTTGCGGACCTGCTCGGTGACATCGTGGACCATCGCCGCGACAGCGCCCGGAGTGTGACCGTCGAATCGCAGTGGGTAACCCACGACCGAAAACAGATGCTCGTTGCCCGGGTCGTCTGCCGGCACGGCGGTGACGGTACGTTCCCGCACCACCCCATGGGTGGCCAAAACCTCGCGCATGATCGGCGACAGCGCGATCCGGGCGTCCAGATCAGCCAGGTTGGCTCCCACCACCTGCGCTTCAGACATGCCTCGCCACGCCAGGATGGCGGCGTTGGAGCGCAGAATGCGCAGATCCGGACCGTAGACCTCGAGACCTGCTTGAGCCATCCCGAACAGTTCCTTCTCGAAGGCTCCTTCTTCCAGGGGCAGCCTCGGACCATCGGGTTCGGCGTGCCGGTGTCCACGAGGCATGACCGACCTCATCTTTCCTCGACATCGCCAGTAAACCTGTGGTCGGGCCGATGGGCCAATCGGGCACCAGGTTTTCGGCGGGACGGCATCGCCGAAGTAGTGGCGACCAGCTCGTGGATCAAGGTCGGTATGTGGATTATTTTCCAAAAGATCGAGCGGGACTTCTTCGAAAGGCGCCGGCACAGGAACGCGACAACGCAGGACTACATCGAGTTGGTCAACCAAGTCGGCCGACGCGACTCCACAGAGTTCATCACGAGCTGGATATACGGCGAACACACGCCGGCGATGCCGTGAACTCATTGAGGCTGCCGTCTGTTCGTTGGCGGCGGCATATCGCACGCGGACGCCGCAAGGAATCATGGTCGGCCCAGTGGTCGATGTGCGCCCGGAGAGCCCGCAATGGGGTGGGTGGCCTAGCCGGTCACAGACACGTCATCCTTCACTCGATCGAGTGGGCTAGGCTCTGCCCGAACTGATGGCCGCTCCGCTCAGCGTGAGTAGGACAGTTCCTGTCCAGGACACTTGCAGGAGCACGTGAGAGACGCCGTGATTACTGATCCGGAAATGGCAGAAGGCAGCCCTGCTTTCGGGGCGCAGCGGGTGGTTGGAGACCTCGGTGGCGAGCCGGGGGAGCGCGGAGGATCACGAAGGCCGTGGCTGTGGGCCCTCGGTGGCGTGCTGGTGACATCCGCAGTGTGGTCCTTGGCGGTGTTCCGCCTGGGGGTCGGTGTGCCGGAGCCGGATCAGCGTGGCTACCAACTCACCGAGCAAACCTGTCGCACGGTTCAACTGCCCATGATGGGCGATGCGATCGCGCCGATGGACAGCACCAGCGTCACAGCCTCCGCGCTCTCGCAGGATCCCGCCCTCGATCACGTCCACTGCTCCATACATCTGGGCCCTGACGAGGGCGCGGAGGGCTCTGGGAAGGGTTGGTTCGTCGATTACGCCGTCAACGTCGACGTCGCGCTGCACAAAAAGTCAGACCCCGGCGTCGAGTTCGACGCGGAGCGGCGGGTCACAGGCCTTGGGGTCGTCGCTGAGGAGGAGGTGAAGGCCGTCCCCGGCATCGGGGACGGGGCGTACCTGATCACCTCGGAACTCAGTAGTACGGAACTGCGCGTGCGGGATGGCGGTGCCGTGTTCTCGCTCGGGCTCTCGGCCATGGTCTACTCCGAGGGTGATGCGGTGGGGGAGGCCCCGGAAACGCCGGAAGTATCCAAGTACGAGGCCGCGATGATCAACGATATGCGGGTATTCATGGCCGACCTGAAGGACGGGGCGGCGGATCCGCGGACGTGATGCTCTGCCTTGATGCGCTCCAGGTCGAACACGGGACCGTCGAGCCGGCGAGCGCACGCGGTTGCACAGGCGGATACTTCGGCATCAGCACAACGGTCACGATGCCCGCGGCCGCAGTAGCCAGGCTGATTACCTGATTGGGGCCGGTGTCCTTGTCCGCTGTCGGACTGACTGCGGCGGCGTAGTCGTCAAGATTGCTTGCCTGCGCGGCTAAGTCCGGTCACTGCGCGGCGGTACGAAGTCCCAGTGCAGTCTGCGTTTCTCGTCCACCACCGGTGTGTAGCCGTTGAGGGGCTGGGAGTTTTCAAGCGACGTGGCGATCGCCTCCATGAGTACCGGCAGGGACGTCCACATCTTGTGCGATACGCGCATGACGCCTTCCACGGCCTCGGCTTCATGGACCCGCCCCCGGTCGATTTCGGGGCGGTGGTCCAGCACGAGGTGACCTCCGCCGAGGTCCCGCGCGATGGGGATCAACTGCGGGTGTCCGTACAGGACGCTGCTGGACCCGATCTCCATGAAGTCGTAGTCCGTCTCATCTCCTTGCTCATCCGCCGACTGCTTGTCGTAGAAGCCGGTGAGCAGTTGCCACGCAGCCGCTATCTCGCGTGCGCTCATCGGCCTGTAGAACCCTGGCAGGAGCGAGCCGCGCTGGTCGAGGAGACCGTCGTGCCGCGAAAGCGACATCAGCAAGGGCTTCAGCAGTGGCCGGCCGATGACGCGTTCGATCGCGGCGATGTCCGCCGGGTCCGCGGGCGGCGCCAGCGCGGTGTAGGTCGTCCGCGCGTGCTCGGCCAGCCAGTTCTCGATGCGCGTCCACGACTCGCCGATCGGTGCGGTCATGGCACGGCATCCTGCCACCCGGTGCGGACACCCCGGGAAGGGGGCCGTGTCCCTCCTTCGGCTGGAGGCGACTCAGGACCAGGTCAGCGGCTAGTCGGTGACACCTTGTCGGCGGTGTCCTGCCGCGGCCGTGATCGCCTCGGAAGGAGGAGGCGATCACCTGCTCGGCCCAACATGCGCGGGGTTCTCGTGGCTTCTACCGTGGGTGAGTAGACGGCCGGCGTGGGATGGCCCGTGTCGGCTTCGCACCGTATCGGAAGGCGGTCCAAAGATGGCCATACGGTCGGACACCCCCGTTCTCGACACGCTCGCCGCCATGACTGTCGACTCGATCGAGCACTGCGGACTGGACGAGAGAACGCTCATCCTCACCCGCCTTGCCGCGCTCGCGGCCATGGACGCGCCGGCGATCTCGTACCTCGCGCATGTCGACCCCGCTGTCAAGGCCGACCTGGGTGCCGAGGAACTGCAGGACGTTCTCGTCGCCATCGCGCCGGTTGTCGGGACGGCACGTGTCATGTCGGCCGCGACGCACATGACCGAGGCGCTCGGTATCACCATCGCGTTGGCCGAGGCCGAGGCGGAGGCGATGGCCGAGGCGGATGCCCGGAGCCGGAAGCAGACCTGAGCGAGCTGTACCGGAGCAAGAAATGGGGGACCGAAGTTGTGCCGCTGGATCGCCTACTCGGGTACGCCCATCCTTCTCAGCCAGGTCCTGTTCAAGCCGCAGCACTCCTTGATCGACCAGAGCCTGCACTCCCGCTTGGGGGTGGAGACGACCAACGGCGACGGTTTCGGTGTCGGCTGGTACACGCAGGAAACGGACACGCCGGCGGTGCTGCGGGATGTCGGTCCCGCCTGGAGCGACCGCAATCTGTCGGAGGTCGCCCACCACGTCCGCTCGGGCCTGTTCTTCGCGCACATCAGGGCCTCGACCGGGACCGCCGTGCAGCAGACAAACTGCCACCCCTTCCGGAGCGGTCGCTGGATGTGGATGCACAACGGTGTCATCAGCGGGTTCCACCGGCTCCGGCGGGACCTCGCCCTCGCCGTCGATCCCGCCCTGTATCCCGACATCGAGGGTTCCACCGACTCCGAGCTCATGTTCTTCCTGGCCCGCACGTTCGGCCTGACGGACGACCCTCCTGGGGCCGTGGCGCGCATGGCCGGCCTGGTGGAGGATGCGGGGCACGCGCACGACATCCACCACCCGTTGCAGATGACCCTCGCGGTGGCCGACGGCGAACGGGTCTGGGCCTTCCGCTACTCCAGCGAGGGCCACTCACGGTCGCTGTACTTCAGCACCAGGTTGGACACCCTGCGCGCGCTGCACCCGGACGCCGAGTTCCTGCGGGACATCTCCGACGAGACCCGCCTCGTCGTTTCCGAACCGCTGGGCGCGCTCCCTGGCGCGTGGAACGAGGTGCCGGAGAGCAGCTACGGCCTCATCGAGCCGGGCCATGACTCGTTCCACTCCTTCCGGCCCGACCTCCGCGCAGGGCGGTGAGGCAGGGCCGAGGCGGGGGCCGGCCAGTGCCCTGATCGTGTTGACCGCGCCCGGCCGGCGGTGCTGGAGTCGGCGCGTGGACAGCATCCCCGCCAACCGGCGGTTCTGGAACCGGATCAGCAGCGCCTACCAGCACGAGCACGACCCTCAGATCGGCGCCACACCCCGGCTGTGGGGCATGTACTCCATCCCCGACGCGCACCTGCACGCCCTGGGCGACGTCACCGGCAAGCGGGTACTCGAACTCGGCTGCGGCGCCGGGCAGTGGTCCAGGGCGCTCGCCGCCGAGGGCGCCACCGTGGTGGGGCTCGACCTGTCCGAGGCCCAACTCGCCGCAGCGGCAGACGCGATGGGAGAGGCCCGCTATCCGCTGGTGCAGGGCGCCGCCGAACAACTCCCCTTCGCCGACGGCAGTTTCGACCTGGTCTTCTGCGACTTCGGCGGGCTCAGCTGGGCGCCCCCGCACCTGGCCGTCCCGCAGGCCGCACGCGTCCTGGGCCGGGGCGGGCGCCTGGTGTTCAACGTCGCCAGCCCCTGGTTCGAAGCGTGCTACGACGAAGCCGCGAGCCGTGTGACCACGACGCTGCAGCAGGACTACTTCGGGCTGAACACCATCGCCGAGGACGACGGCGCGACCAGCTATCAGCTCACCTACGGCGACTGGGTCAAGGTCCTGCGCGGCGCGGGTCTCGTCATCGACGACCTCATCGAGCCGCGGCCCGCACCCGGAACACCCAACGGCTACAACGAGACCGACCCGCCCGACTGGGCACACCGCTGGCCCGCGGAACTGCTGTGGGTGACCCACAAACCCTGACGGCGCGCCCTAGCGCAGTTGTTCGGCGAGGCCGATGATGATGCCCTCCGGGCCGCGGATGTAGCAGAGCAGGTAGATGTCCTCGAAGCGGGCGATCTCGCCGAGGAGTTCGGCGCCGTGCGGGCGCAGGCGGGCCAGGGTGTCCTCGAGGTCGTCGACGGCGAACATGACGCGGTGCGTGCCCAGGACGTTGTGGGGCTGGTTGCGGGGCTCGGGGCTCGTCGCCGCGGGGGTGCGGTACTTCGCCAGTTCGAGCCGGCTGTGACCGTCGGGGGTCCGGACCATCGCGATGTCGCAGTGGACCCCTTCGAGGCCGGTGCACCGGTCGGCCACGGGGCCCTCGACCTCCGCCCTGCCCTCCAGCTCCATACCGAGTTCCACGAAGAACGCGATGGCGGCGTCCATGTCCTCGACGACGACGCCCACGTTGTCCATCCGCTGAATCGCCATGCCGACTTCTCCTTCTTCCTGGTGCGGCCGGTGGTGGCCGCCGACGTCCCTGGGACGGAGCCGGTGGCGCGTTCTCGACATCATCGCGCCCGCGTCGCCCCTCGGGGGGTGTCGCCCGTCGGCGGGAATCCTGCGGGGGCGGGCGTAGCGTGAAGCCGGTGGACCGCCGACGACGTGCTGAGCATCCCCAGGGCCGTCCGTTCCCGCTCGAAGACTTCACCGAGGCCCTCGCGCTCGCCGAAGCACCCGCCCGTGACGCCAAGCCCGTCTTCGTCCTCGACGACGACGACGGCGGCCGTGCCGGGGGCGAGGGGTAGGGAGCGGCGCCGCCGGGCATCCGTGCGGTCAGTTCGGGGGTGGTGGCTGCGGATGCTTGAGGCCGGCTCGGGCGTCCACGCGGTCAGGGCCCGTCACTTCCGACCAGTAGCGGTGGGTGGTGATGAAGATCGCGAGTTCGCGTTCGCGGCGGCGGAGCTTCTCGACCTCGGCCTGCTCGTCGTCCGACCAGCCGGGGGAGGCCGGGCGTTCGATCTTGCGCCAGCCGCCGGCGTCGCTGAAGCCGTCCAGGGGCACGACCGACCAGGGGAGCCGCTTCAGCAGGGCCGACAGCTCGGCCCGGACCTGATGCAGCTCCTCCTGACCGGCGCGGAGGTCGCTGGGGAAGTCGTAGGTCGTCGCCACGGCCGCAATGGTACGCCTGTTCGATTTCGAGTGGCGAGCGCATTGGGGTGGTTCATGCGAACGGGTGTACGCGTGGGCTGTGCTGGGGCTCTGACCTGCCGGTTCGTGGTCAACGTGGGTCAGGGGCGGGGTGGGCGGTCGGGGCCGGTTCGCCCAGGACCCTCGCCGTGAACGCGGCGATCGCCGAGGGGGCGGAGGACCGCACCACGGGCACCGTCCTGCGGCTCACCGGCCGGCGCCGCGTGACTTCCGGGCCCATGTGGAGGGCCTGGGCCGCCGGTAGGCTCGGGGCCATGGTGCAGAGCAACGCCGCCGACGTCGACACGTATCTCGCCGAGTTCCCGCAGGAGCGCCGGGAGGCGCTGAGCCGGCTGCGGGAGCTGTGCCGGGCGGAGTTGACCGGGTTCCGTGAGGTGATGGCGTACGGGATGCCCGCCTACGAGCGGGACGGCGCGGCCGAGATCGCCTTCGCCGGTCAGAAGCAGTACATCTCCTTCTATCTGATGCGCGGCGACGTCCGTGAGGCCTTCGAGGATCGACTGGCCGGGCACGACATGGGCAAGGGGTGTCTGCGCTTCCGCAAGCCCGAGCTGATCGACTTCGACCTGGTGCGTGATCTGCTGAAGGCGACGGCCGCCGGGCCCGGGCAGGCCTGCTGAGCACTGCCGTGGGCGGGGCCCGGCGCGGGCGTCGGGGCGGGGTGGGGAACGGCGTCAGTGGCCGGCGTTCCGCAGGTCCGCCACCAGCTTCGCCGCCACCGGTGTCGCCACGTCGTGGCGCTCGGCCGCGCGCAGGAGCGCGGTGCCGATGGCGTCCAGTTCCAGGGGGCGGCCCGCCTCGGCGTCGCGTTGCATGGAGGATTTGGCGCCCGGCGGGAAGGCGTCGAAGCGGGCGAGCGCCTCGGCCGGGTCGGCGGGGCCGCCGCAGGCGCCGCTGACGGCGGACGTCTCGGCGACCAGGGCGGCGAGTTCGTCGCGGTGGTGGGTGCGGATGTCGCCGATAGGGACGGCGTAACGGGTGGTGAGCAGGGCGAAGGGGGCGAGGAAGGCCATCTTCGCCCAGAGCGCGGCCGCCTCGTCGTCCAGGACGCGGGTGGTGAGACCGGCGTCGTCGAAGGTGGCGGCCAGCGTGTCGAGGCGGTGCCGGGGGACGGGGTCGCCGGTGAGGTCGACCTCGGCGAAGGGGCTCGTGTGTTCGATCTCGCCGGGCGCGACGCGGGTGGACTCGACGCGGATGACGGCCGGGGCGACCTGCTCGGGGCGGTAGCGGGAGCGGAGGCGGGCCGGGTGTTCGACGCCGTTGAGGAACGGCACGAGCAGCGCGTCGCCGAGCGCGGCGGCGGGGACGCGGGGGAGTGCGGCGTCGAGCGCGGTCGCCTTGACGGTGATCAGGCAGGCGTCGACGGGTTCGCGCAGTTCCGTGTCGGCTTCCACGGGGGTGGTGAACTCGCCGTGGCGGGAGCTGCGGACGTGCAGGCCGGTGGTGCGCAGGGTGTCGACTGTGGTGTCGCCGGCCAGGCAGATCACGCGGTGCCCGGCGCGGGCGAGCAGCGCGGCGAGCAGGCCGCCGACGCCGCCGGGGCCCAGTACCGCGACGGTGAGCTTGTCGTGCGCCATGGAGTGGCTCCTCTCGTGGGTCGGCCCCGGGACCGGTGGCCGCCTCAGGGGCGATCATGACAGGTGGAGCGGTACGCCGGTAGCGGCGTCCGGGTGCCGGGCTCGGGGTGGGCGGAGCGCGAGACATACGGGTGCGGGCGGGGCGAGACTGGGTCCATGTGCCGCAGTATCAAAACGCTCCGTCCGCCCGTGCTGCCCGAGGAGGCGACGGAGGAGGACATCCGGGCCGCCGCGTTGCAGTACGTGCGCAAGGTGTCCGGCTTCCGGGCGCCCGCCGCCCACAACCGCGAGGTCTTCGACCGCGCCGTCGACGCGATCGCCGAGGCCACGGCCGAACTCCTCGCCGACCTGGAGGTCCGAGGCCACCCGACCCGCCAGGCGGGCTAGCACGTCCTGTCTGGGCCCGGAGGCGTCCGGTCGTCGCCGTCACGCCGTCGCGCCGCGCGGGGTGGTCGCCCGTGCTGTCCTCGGCAGGAGGGCCGTGCGCGGGGTGAGGGTGCCAGGGCGGTTCGTGGGACAGGCGGGGTGGCGGCCGGCCCGTGCTCGCTCGAGGGTGGCGTGTGCCGCGTGGGGCGGCGGCACACGGGTGGTTCGTGTGCCGCGCGGGGTGGTCGCCCGTGCTGCCCTCGGCCAGGAGGGTGCCAGGGCGGTTCGTGGGACGGGCGGGGTGCGGTCGGTGCCGCGTTCACCTGGCGGGCGGACCGTGCTGGCCCAGGGGCGTGCCGAGGGCCGGTTCGGCCAGGAGGAGTGCACGGTGGTGGTCGGCGGCGAGGTGCCCCGGGCGGGGCGGAGCGCCTCGGGGGTGAGGTCAGTAGCGTTGGGCCTTGGTGATTTCGGCTGTGAGTTGTTGGCCCGACGGGGTGCGGCTGATGGCGACGGTCTGTTGCCTGGCGCCGGGAGCGAGGTCCTCCGCGCCGACGTAGCGGGTCTCGACGACCTTGCCGTCGGAGTCACGGAACTCGACCTGCACCGCGTACGACGCGGCCGCGTCCGTCCTGTTGGTGATGTTCACGGTCACCGCGACGAGCTCTCCCGTGTCGGCCCGCGGCTTTCCGGTGAGGGACACGTCCGCCATGGCGTTGCCTTGGCCCTTGAGGTCCTTGAGCTCCCGCTGGGCCGCCGCGTTGGCGCGCTCGATCTCCGCCGACACCGACGCCTCGAACTCGGAGGCCCGCGCGGAGGCGGAGGAGGCGGCGGCCGAGGCCCGCGCCTGGGCGGAGCCCTTCAGCGAGGCCAGCGCGGACGCCGGGGTGCCGGAGAAGGACGCGACGTACGGACCCGTGGGCGTCGGCCGGAGCGAGGCGGTGCCGTCCCCGGCGTCGCCCCCGCCACCGCAGGAGACCAGGGTCACCGCGCCGCCGGCCGCGAGCAGCAGGCAGGCCAGCGCGTTCCGCGCGTGGGCCCGCTGCCGTGATGTGGTCGCCATGTGGTCCCTTCCACGCCGTGCACGACTGTACGTGTCCCATCGTGCACGTCACGTAGCGGCTCGGCATGCCGGGGCCCGGCAGGCGTGGGCCGACCGGGGGCCGCCGCGGCCGTGAACTCTCAGGCGCGCCGCACGAGATACGTCGCCGCGGCCCCCGCCGCGAACAGCGCGAGCAGGGACACCCCCGTGGCCAGCCAGGTCGCGCCCAGCCAGTGGCCGCCCAGGTAGCCCAGGGCGACGCTGTACATGGCCCAGGACAGGCCCGCGAGGGCCGACCAGGGGACGAACTCCCGGGGGCGGCGGCGCGCGGCGCCGGCGCCGAGGGAGACCACCGAACGGCCGGCGGGCGCGAAGCGGGCCAGCACGACCAGGGCCCCGCCGCCTCGGGCCAGTGCCGTGCCGAGACGTTCCTGCGCGGTGCTGAGGCGAGGGGAGCGGGCCAGCGCGCGGTCCAGGCGGGCGCCGCCGCGCCAGGCGAGGCGGTAAGCGACCAGGTCACCGAGCACGGACGCGGTGGTGGCGCAGAGGGTGAGGAGCAGGATGTCGGGGACGTCGGCCGGGACATGGCCGGTCGCCGCACCGGAGCCCGCGGCCGCGGCCGTCGCCGCCATGATGACCAGGACCCCGCTCGGCAGCACCGGGACGAACACGTCGAGCAGGACCGACGCCGCCACCATGGCGTAGATCCATGGACTGCCCGTCAGTGACCCCACACTCTCCAGCACCGCGACTCCCCGTCATCCCCCGTGAGCATCACAGAGTACGCCCGGGGTGTGACAAGAGGTTCACGGGGGGCTCGTGTGTTCGGTACCGGATGTTCACGTACAAACCGAAGAACGGCGCCCCGCCAGGTCGGCCGCGCTCACCCCGCTGCCCGGTTCCGCGCCCGCCGCCACGCCCGCCGTCGCCCCCGGCTCCGCCGCCACCCGCAGCACCGCCCGCGCCACCGCGTCCGTGTCCGACAGCGTCACCGAGTCCACGCCGGGCCGCGCGCCCGCCGCCGTCACCCAGTGCACGCCCTCCGTGGGCACCCCGATCGCGAACCGCCGCTCGTGGGGCACTCCTTGACGGTCCATCAGACGATACGGCCGCCGGGTCACGTCCAGCCCGCCCGTCTCGTACCCGTCGACCGTGTGCGGCCTGCACTGCCCGCTCGTCAGGAGCCGGGTCAGCAACTCGTCGGCGGTGCGGCGCAGGTCGGGTTCCGGGAGCCGCGCCTCCACGAGACTCGTCACACGCACCGCCGACCCCGGCACCTCGGGGGAGTGCGCCACCCAGGCCCCGTCCGCGCACCGCACCTCCAGCCGCGGCCCGAGCACCTCCACCACCCCGGCCGCCGTCAGCGCGGCCAGTTCCTCGATGCGGCGCCGGGGCGGGCCGATGGAGAGGAAGGCGTTGAGCGGGGTGTACCAGCGGTCGAGGTGGTCCCGGCGGGACGCGCCGCTCAGACCGCCGTGGTCGACGATCAGCCGTATCTCGTTGCGCAGGTCGCGCAGCACGTCGAGGGCGGCCTTGAGTGGACCGCGCACATTGCCCAGGGCCGCCTGCGCGGCGTCCTCGCGCAGATACGTCAGGAGCCAGTCCCGCCAGGCGCCGGGCCCGTCGAACGTCCGGTCCCCGTACGGCCGGGACATCCGTTCCCACGACCAGCGTTCGCCGGCCGGGATCCCGAACTCGTCCAGCAGCAGGGCCTCCTGGGGATCGCCGTGCGGAACGGCGAGATAGCGCTCGGTGAAGGTGCGCGAGCCGCCCAGCAGGGTGGCGTGGTGGACGGTCTCGACCTCCTTCGCCACCAGCGGCCAGACCTCCGTGAGGAAGTCCGGCGCGTCCCCCGAGTCGGCGCGCTTGCGGAACCCCGCGATCACCTCGGGCGTGAGCACGAGGGGCTCGTGGCGCCCGTAGGGGCCCTTGGCGTTGTCGCCGCGCGCCTGGTACGGGACGCCGCGCCGGGAACCGGCGTACAGGCGGGGTTCACGGCCGGAGGGCAGGTAGCGCAGTCCCTCCCCGGTGCGCTCGAAGCGGCCGCCGCGGCCGGTGGTCAGCAGGGCCATGTGGTCGAAGAAGTTCAGACCCAGGCCGCGCAGCAGCACGGGCTCGCCGGGGGAGAGCGGGGTCAGGTCGACGTCCGCCGGATTGGCGGGCGGGATGTAGCGCAGGCCGTTGCGGGCGGCGTACGACGTCTGCTGCCGCTGTTCCGTGTCCGGTGCCGTCGGCAGATGGCCCTGCGCGAGGACGACGGCCGCGAGCCCGTCCAGCAGCCCGCCGTCGTCCAGGGCGAGGACCTGGCTGCCGTCGGGACCGTCGTCGAGCCGGACCGCGCGGGCCGCGTGGATCCGGACGCGCACCCAGGGCGGCGCCTGACGCACCGTCCGGGCGAACACCCACTCCAGGTACCCGCCGTACTGGGCCCGGGTCGGGTAGTCGTCGGGGCCGAGGGCGCCGCCGGCCCACTCGTACAGGCTCGGGCCCGGACGGATCGGACCCGAGCAGTCGACGCTCTCGTCCGTGAACAGCGTCACCTGCGAGGCGACCGTGTTCATCAGCAGCTCGGCGGACTGGGCGGTGCGCCAGACGCGGCCGGGGCCGGGCGGCGCCGGGTCGACCACGTGCACCGTCAGCGGTGTGCCGGGCGGGAGGAGTTCGGCGGCCGAGGCGCACAGGCGCTCCAGCACGCTGGTGCCGCGGGGGCCGGCACCGACGAGGGCCACGGAGACCGGGGCGGGGGCCGGCCCGGTCGCGTAGGGCGGCTCTCCCGCGAGGCGGGTGCGGGGTGGTGACCCCTGGGGAGAAGTCCCGCGTGCAGCCCCCGATATGGAGGACTCCGACATGGATTGCTCGGTCGGTGCAGACAAAGCGGTGACTCCCGGCGTGTGGGGCGCGGTGGGGCGGACCGTCCGGGAAAGCGGACGGCCCGCCTCATCATGCCGTCGGGAACACCAGAAGCCAACGCGGGTCCCACAGGTCCCGGATGTACCTCATGGGGTGGTCAGAACCGACTCCTCCACGGTCGTCAGCCGCGCTCCGCCCTGTCCGTCCTGCTCGGTGTGCTCCAGCAGCAGTCGTGCCGAACGCCCGTTCATCGTCAGCGTCATGAGCTGGTTGCCGAACCAGGGCCCGCCCGTGCACCGCCAGTCGATCGGCGGCTGCGGCACCTTGCCGTGGCCCGCGATCCGGCGGCCCAGGAAGCGCGCGACGCCGCTCCAGCCGAAGCGGAATCCCATCCGTATCGGCAGCGGGATCCGGTTGTGCACCGGCGAACAGGTGAGCTGGAGCACGCGCGCGTCCGGCCCGCCGGAGGGCCAGGTCGGCTCGGCGACGTAGGCGTGATGCACATCTCCCGACAGCACGCACACGCTCGCCGGTGCCGTGTCCCCCGAGCCCACCTCGCCGATCAGCGCGGCCAGCGCGTCGAAGGACTCCGGGAAGGCCGACCAGTGCTCCAGGTCCGCCGCGCGCCGCATCTTCTCGCCCCAGCGCGCCCAGCGCTCGCCCTTCTCGCCCCGGCACAGCGCCGCGTTCCAGCCCTCGGCGTCGTGCACCAGGTGCGGCAGCAGCCAGGGCAGGGAGGTGCCGATCAGGAGGTGGTCGTACGACTCCCGGTCCGCCAGCGCCTCGGTGCGCAGCCACTCCTGCTCGCCGGCGTCGAGCATCGAGCGCTTGCCCTCGTCCAAAACGCGGGCCGCGCGGCTGTCCACCATCAGCAGCCGCACCCGCCCGAAGTCCCGCCGGTAGCTCCACCGCACGCTCGTCGGGTCGGCGTCGGCCTCGGCGGCGAAGGCGCGCAGCAGGTCGGTGGCGTCCGGGGTGTCGCGTACGGCGGCGTAGAGGGGGTCGGTGGCCAGCTCGGCCGGCGAGAGGTTGCCGAGGTGCTGGTGGACCCAGTACGACATCAGGCCGCTGACCACCCGCTCCTGCCACCAGTGGGTGGCGCGCATGTCGGCGAGCCAGGCGGCGGAGGTGTTCCAGTCGTCTATGACGTCGTGGTCGTCGAAGATCATGCAGCTGGGCACGGTGGACAGCAGCCAGCGCACCTCGGAGTCGAGCCAGGACTCGTAGTACAGCTGGGTGTACTCCTCGTAGTCCGCCACTCCCGTGCCCGGCGGCTCCTCCAGATCGCGGCGGGTGGCCAGCCGCTGCTGGGTGGCCCGCGAGGTCTCGTCGGCGTAGACCTGGTCGCCGAGCAGGAGCAGGACGTCCGGGCGCGCCTCCTCGGGGGCGCCCGCGATGCGGGCGGCCAGGGTGTCCAGGGCGTCGGGGCCGACCGGGTCCTTCCCGTCGCCCGGGGGCGCGGCCCAGCGGCAGGAGCCGAAGGCGACCCGGACGGTGTCCTCGACGAAGCCGGCGCGGATCACCGAGGGCGGGAACGGGGAGTCGGGCAGCGGCCACACGCGCGCGCCGTCGAGCAGCACCTCGTACGCCGTGGTCGTCCCGTCGGTCAGGCCGGTCACCGGCACGAGGGCGTAGTGATGGCCCGCGACCTGGAAGGTGCGGGCGGTGCCGTGTGCGCCGTCGGCGCAGCGCACCTCGGCCGTGCAGGGGCGGCTCGCCTCGACCCAGACGGTCGCCGTCGAGCCGTCGACGTATCTCAGCAGTGGTCCCAGGCGTAGTGCCGCCACGTGATGGTCCGCCTTCTCTCTGGTCACGCCCGCCTGAGGGGCGCTCTGTGCCCGCGCGGCCGGCCTCCTCCGTCGCCCCGTACGGTACGGAACGACGGAGGCCGGCGGGGAGGTTCCACGCGAGAAATGTCGCGCGGCGGATCAGCCGGGGCCGGGGTGGGTCAGCAGGAGGCCAGGTAGTTGGTGAGCGCGTTCTTCTCGGCGGAGTCGACCGAGAGGCCGTAGTAGTACTTCACCTGGACCCAGGCCCGCACGTAGGTGCAGCGGTAGGCGGTGCGGGACGGCATCCAGGTGGCCGGGTCCTGGTCGCCCTTGGCCTGGTTGACGTTGTCGGTGACCGCGATGAGCTGCGGACGGGTCAGGTCGTTGGCGAAGGACTGGCGGCGGGAGGTCGTCCAGCTGTCGGCGCCGGAGTCCCAGGCCTCGGCGAGCGGGACGAGGTGGTCGATGTCGACGTCGGCGGCGGCGGACCAGGTGGCGCCGTCGTAGGGGGAGTACCAACTGCCGCTGGTGGCGGCGCAGGAGGAGTCGGTGACGACGCCCGAGCCGTCGCGCTTGAGGACGGTCTCGCGGGTGTTGCAGGCGCCGGACTGGGTGATCCAGTGCGGGAAGAGGTCGCGGTTGTAGCCGGTGCGGTCCTCGGAGGTCACGGTGAGCTGGGCGAGGTAGGAACGCGCGGTGGCGCCGCTGACCGGGGTGGGCAGCGCGGCGGACGCGGTGGGGGCACTGAACAGGGCGACGGAGGCGGCGAAGGCGGTGATCGCCGCGACGGCGCCGAGCTGTCGACGCGCGTAGAACCTGGGCATGCGAACTCCCTTGGAGTGTGGGGGTATTGGCGTGCGAGCGAGGGAATGCTGTCGATGCCGTATTGCGAACGGGTGTGCGTTCGGTGAGAAGCTAGTGACACGTGCATGACACGACAAGATTCAAGACGGAACTTTTCCGCCCGAGGGGCCGGTGGGGCCGTCGCGTACCATGGGAGGCGCAGAAGGGGAGTAGCTCTTCGCCGGACCGTCGACATACTGCTCAGCCCGCGAGGGATCTGAGCCGGCGCCCGGAGGCGGGCCTCGGTGACGAGGCCGGCCAGCGAGACCTTCGGCAAGCAGTGCACGCCCGTGCCCCACGGCACGGGTGTCATGTGTGCTGCCGTGCCGAGGTCTGACGTTTCGCCGCGACTCTCGGCCGGTGGCCCCGACCGATTGAGGAACCTTGATCAGCCTGACCGTCACGGCGCTCGTCTTCGGCGTCGTCTTCCTCGCCGAGCTGCCCGACAAGACCGCGCTCGCCGGGCTCGTCCTCGGCACCCGCTACCGCGCCTCGTACGTCTTCGCCGGGGTGGCCGCGGCCTTCACGCTGCACGTCGTGCTCGCCGTCGCCGCGGGCAGCGTGCTGACGCTGCTGCCGCAGCAGCTGGTGCACGCGATCACCGGTGCGCTCTTCCTGGGGGGCGCGGCGGTGCTGCTGCTGCGCAAGGGCGACGACGAGGAGGAGATCCGCAAGCCGCGGGACCAGTCCTTCTGGAAGGTCTCCGGGGCCGGATTCATGCTCATCCTGGTCGCCGAGTTCGGTGACCTCACGCAGATCATGACCGCGAACCTCGCCGCCCGGTACGACGACCCGCTGTCCGTCGGCCTCGGTGCGGTGCTGGCGCTGTGGGCGGTGGCGGGACTGGGCATCGTCGGGGGCAAGGCGCTGATGCGGCGGGTGCCGCTGGGGCTGATCACGAAGATCGCTGCGCTGCTGATGCTGGGCCTCGGGGTGTGGAGCATCTTCGAGGCCGTCGCCGGGTGAGGCGGGCCGGGTTCAGCGGGTTTGCCGGGTGGGCGGGTTTGCCGGCTGGGCCGGGGACGGGCTTCGTCCTGCCGAGCTGAACGGCAGGTGAAGGCTTGGCTCGGCGCTGGCGGTGGGGCGACTTGTTTTGTACCGTGGAGAAACAAAGTGGCTCCCGCCCGTTTTCCCTGACCGGCGGGCGGGGCCGCCTTGTCCCCCTGGGCTCACGCCGCCCCTCTTCCGCGTACTGGAGCTGCCGATGACGGCCACGACCGTGCTCACCGCCCGCGCCCTCCTGCTCGACATGGACGGCACCCTCGTCAACTCCGATGCCGTCGTGGAGCGCATCTGGCGCCGGTGGGCCGAGCAGCACGGGCTGGACGGGGACGAGGTCATGAAGGTCGTCCACGGGCGGCAGGGGTACGCGTCGATGGCCGTGCTGCTGCCGGACCGGCCGATGGAGCGGAACCTGGCGGACAACGCGCGGATGCTCGCTGCGGAGACCGCCGACATGGACGGTGTCGTCGAGATCGCCGGCGCGAAGGACTTCCTGGCGTCCCTGCGAGGGCTGCCTCATGCCCTGGTGACCTCCGCGGACGTGGCGCTGTCCACGGCGCGGATGGCCGCGGCGGGGCTGGCCCTGCCGCGGGTGCGGGTGACCGCCGAGTCCGTGGGCGCGAGCAAGCCCGACCCCGAGGGGTTCCTGAAGGGGGCCGCCGAGCTCGGCGTGGCTCCGGAGGACTGCGTGGTCTTCGAGGACTCGGGTGCCGGGATCGCGGCGGGGCGTGCGGCGGGGATGCGGGTGATCGGGGTGGGGCCCCGGGCCGCGGTGCACCGGCCGGACGTACTGGTGCGGGACCTGACCGCGGTGCGGGTGGAGGCGGTCGAGGGCGGGAGCGGGGAGCTTCGGCTCAGCGTGGGGTGAGGGCGGCTCGGGGGCCGGCCGGGGGGCCGGGCCATGGTTTGCGGGGCCGGGGGCCGGAGATAGGCCCGGGGCAGGGCTCCGGTGGGGGGACCGGGGGTAGGCCCGGGGCTGGGCTCCGGTGGGGGGACCGGGGGTAGGCCCGGGGCTGGGTTCTGGTGGGGTCGGGGGCCGGGGGTAGGCCCGGGGCTGGGCTCCGGTGGGGTCGGGGGTGAGACCCGGGGTCGGGGGTTCGGCTTCGAGGAAGTGTTGGTGCGAGCGGTCCGGGGCGTCCGGTGGGTCGTTCCCTAGGGTTCCGACGTTTCCGATTCCAGTTTCTGGCGGGTCTCCTCGCCGTAGACGCCCGGTTCGTCATCGCGGATGCCGCGGGTCCACTGGTACATGCGTACGGCGTCCTCGACCTGTCGTGAGTAGTCGCCGTGCGGGTGCCCGTTGTACAGGTACAGCTGGTGCAGTCGGAGCTGGAGCTCCGTGACCTCGTCGCCGGAGTCGCCCCGGCGCAGCGTCGGCGGCGGCTCGTCGCGGTCCGCGGGGGTCGGCGTCGGCGTGCCGGGGGCAGTGGGGGTCGGGGACGAGCCGGTCGGCGTCGGTGACGGCGTCGGGGTCGCCGCCGACGTGCTCGGCGACGGTGACGCGGTCGGCGTCGGCGACGGTGACGCCGACGCCGTGCTGGGGGTCGCCGACGGGGCCGTGACCGAGGGCGACGGGGTCGGCGCGGACGTGCGGGCCTGCGGGACCGCCTCGCGTACCGACTCCGGGGCCGCGCCGTCCCGCGCAGGGGGGTCGTAGGAGAACAGGCCGCCGGCGAAGGCCGCCGTGGCGGCGACCCCGAGGATCGCGGTGGCCGCGAGCAGCGTCGTGCGGCGGCGGCCGCGCGGGCGGTCGGGGTGCGGGTCCTGGGCGGGCGGCTCGGAAGCGTGGAGGGCTTCGAGGGTTTCGGGGGCTGTGCGGGCTTCGGGGGCTACGAAGGCTTCGGGGAGTGTGCTTCCTTCGGGCAGACCGGCTCCGCCGGGCGGCTGGGTCAGCAGGGGGAGCGGCAGGGTCGCATCCGCCGCGGGGGCCTGGTCGGCCGGGGGCGCGGGGTCCAGCGCCACATAAGGGCGTATGCGCAGGGGGTCGAAGTCCTCCGCCGCCGCCTGTTCCGCCGTGCGCGCGTCGCGCAGCGCCTCGGCGGCGCGCTCGCCGCAGGCGCAGGACGGGGTGTTGTCCGCCCCCCTGGGCGTACCGCACTCCGGGCACTGGTGTTCGTTCTGCTTCGCCACGCTTCCGTCCCTCCCCTCGCGGATCCGTGGTCCCAGAGATTATGCAGATTGTGTGTACGTCCTGTCGGCGGCCCCCCGTAAACGTGCCCGCCCTTGCCGCTCCCGCTCGGACTCAACAGGCCATAACCGTGCACACCGCCCACGATGGATGAGGTACTGCAGGCCGGACGAGGCAGCCTCGGGAGGTGTGCATGGCCGGCGAATCGCATGGCGGCAGGGCCGCTCAGATACCGGGTGCCGTGGATCGCGAGCAGGTGTCCGGGAACGTACTCGTGTCGATCGGCGCGCTGCTGCTCGGCCTGCTGCTCGCCTCTCTCGACCAGACGATCGTGGCGACCGCGCTGCCGACGATCGTCAGCGAGCTCGGTGGCCTGTCGCACCTGTCCTGGGTGGTCACGGCGTATCTGCTGGCCTCGACCGCCGCGACCCCGCTGTGGGGCAAGCTCGGTGACCAGTACGGGCGTAAACGGCTCTACCAGGTCGCCATCCTGATCTTCCTCGTCGGCTCGGTGCTGTGCGGGGTCGCGCAGGACCTGACGCAACTCATCGCCTTCCGCGCCGTCCAGGGGCTCGGTGGCGGCGGGCTGATCGTGCTGTCGATGGCGATGGTCGGAGACCTGGTCCCACCGCGTGACCGGGGGCGCTACCAAGGGCTGTTCGGCGCGGTCTTCGGGGCGTCGAGCGTGCTCGGGCCGTTGCTGGGCGGGGTGTTCACCGAGCATCTGAGCTGGCGCTGGGTCTTCTACATCAACCTGCCGGTGGGGGCCGTCGCGCTCGTCGTGATCGCCTCGGCGGTGCGGCTGCCGCGCACCGGCACCCGGCATGTCATCGACTACCTCGGCACCTTCCTCATCGCGGCCGTCGCCACCTGCCTGGTCCTGGTCGCCTCCCTCGGCGGCACCACCTGGGGCTGGGGCTCGCCGCAGATCGTCGGGCTGCTCGTGCTCGCGGCCGTGCTCGCGGTGGCGTTCGTGAGGGTGGAGCGGCGGGCGGCCGAGCCGGTGCTGCCGCTGCGGCTGTTCCGGCTGCGCACCTTCACCCTCACCGCGGCGATCAGCCTGATCATCGGGTTCGCGATGTTCGGGGCCATGACGTATCTGCCGACGTTCCTCCAGGTCGTGCAGGGGATCTCGCCGACGCTTTCGGGTGTGCACATGCTGCCGATGGTGCTGGGGCTGCTGGTCGCCTCGACCGGCTCCGGACAGATCGTCAGCCGCACCGGGCGCTGGAAGGTCTTTCCCCTCGCGGGGACGTTCGTGACCACCGTCGGGCTGCTGCTGCTCCACAACCTCGACGTGAGCAGCTCCGACGTCGTGATCGGTGTGACCTTCTTCGTCTTCGGTTTCGGCCTCGGGCTGGTCATGCAGGTGCTGGTGCTCATCGTGCAGAACGCCGTGTCGTACGAGGATCTGGGCGTCGCCACGTCCGGTGCGACGTTCTTCCGGTCGATCGGGGCGGCGTTCGGGGTCGCCGTCTTCGGGTCGGTCTTCGCGGGGCGGCTCGGTGAGCAACTGGCCGACGCCTTCCGTGGGGTGCCGCTGCCGAGCGGCGTCTCCGTGGAGGGTCTGGGGTCGGATCTGCGGGGGATCGCCCTGCTGCCGCCGGAGTTGCGCGGGCTCGCGCGGGGCGCGTACGCGTCCGCGATCACGGATGTGTTCCTGTACGCCGCGCCTGTCGCGTTTCTCGCCTTCGTGCTGGCGTGGTTCCTGAAGGAGGACCGGCTGCGGGTGTCGGTCACGGCGCCCGACGTCTCGCAGACGCTGGCCAGCAATCCGGTGCAGCGGTCGTCGTACGACGAGGTGTGCCGGGCGCTCTCGGTGCTGGGGACGAGGGAGGGGCGGCAGGACGTGTACCGGAAGATCTCCGCTCGCGCGGGGTACGACCTGCTGCCGGCGGCCAGTTGGCTGGTGCTGCGGATCAAGCGGTACGGGAGGGTGGAGCCGGGGGTGCTGGCGGAGCGGAGCACGGTGCCGCTGGGGGTGATCCTCGACGGGGCCCGGCAGGTGGAGGAGCGGCGGCTGGCCGTGCGGGAGGGGCTCGATCTGGTGCTCACGGAGGAGGGGCGGGTGGTCGCGGAGCGGTTGGCCCGGGCTCGTGAGGAGTCGCTTGCGGAGTTGCTCGGTGACTGGTGGGGGCCGGAGCGGTCGACGGATCTGGTGCAGTTGGTGCGCGAGTTGAACGAGGAGTTGTGCGGGTCGGATCGTGAGGAGCCGCACGACGTGCGGCCGGTGGCTCGGTTCCGGTGACGGTTGGGTTGCTGTCGCGCGGGGGGTGGTCGTCTCGTCGGGGGCGGGGGGGGGGGGGGGGGGGGGGGGGGGGGGGGGGGGGCGGGGGGGGGCCGGGGGGGGGGGGGGGGCGGGCCCGGCACAGGCCCGCGGC
>NZ_JBIVHU010000006.1:0-144827 GCF_044749345.1 Streptomyces sp. NPDC089424 | reverse complement strand
GGTCGGGGGGTGTCCGTCCTCGGAACGGCGCGGAATCGGTCACTCACCAACTCACCCGTGTTGACGCGCCAACCGCTGCGGGCGGACACCCCCCGACCCACCCCCTTCCCGCCGCGGGCGGCTGCCGCGCCGTGCGACTGACGTCATAGCGGGGCGGTCCCTTCCGTCGTGGGGTGGCTGCGGCGCCATGCGACTACGCCGCGGTGAGCCGGTGCCACTGCGTCGCGGGCGGCTTGGGCGCCGTGCGACTGGCGTCGGAGCGGGGCGGTTCCCGTCCGTCGTGGGTGGGTGCGGGGGCAGGCGGCTACGCCGTGGTGAGCCGGTTCCCGTCCGTCGCGGGCGGCTTGGGTGCCGTGCGGCTGGCGTCGGAGCGGGGCGGTTCCCGTCCGTCGTGGGTGGGTGCTGGGGCATGCGACTAGGCCGCGGCTAGCGGTCCCGCTCCGTCGCGGGTGGGTGCGGGGGCGTGCGTTCGATGTCGGGGCGGGGCGGGCCGCTCTCGGTGTTGGGGGTGGATGCGGTTTGGGTGGGGGGGTGCGGGCAACCCGTTGTGCTGACCGGCCCGGTGAGGGGTCGGTCGGGTCGAGAACCCGGAAGGCATTCATGTCCACTGGCTGGATCATTGCTCTGATCGTGATTGTGGTGGCGGCCGCCCTCGTCGTGGCCGCCCTGACCTTGCGCGGCCGTGGCGCGGGCGGCGGACGGGACCTCAGGCGGCGCTTCGGACCGGAGTACGACCGGGCCGTGGCCCGGCACGACGGCGATGCCACGGCCGCCGAACGTGAGCTCGCCGAGCGCGTCGAGCGGCACGGCAAGCTGCGTCCGCGGCCGCTCGAAGCGGCGCAGCGCGAGCAGTTCGAGGCGCGTTGGACGGCCGCCCAGGAGCGCTTCGTCGACTCGCCGCGGGACGCCGTGATCGAGGCGGACCGGCTGCTCGCCGAGCTCGCCGGGCTCCGGGGCTTCCCGGACGGCGGGCAGTACGACGAGCAGTACGCCGCGCTGTCCGTGCACCACGCGCACCGCGTGCACGGCTACCGCCGTGTCCATCGCATCGCCGGTACGCCGGTGAACGGTGCGCAGGGCGGGGGCGCCGGTACGGAGGAGATGCGTGAGGCCATGGTCGAGGCCCGCGCCCTGTTCGACGACATGCTGCGTCCGGCGCGGGAGGACCGTCAGGCGCGTCCGAGTGCCGAGCGGGCGAAGACCGCCCACACCGGTTCGGGCCGACTGCATCTGCCGGCGGGCTTCGGGCGCCAGGCGAAGGGGAGTTGAGACACATGAGCGACGTGACACGGCCCATGGGCGGCGGGGAGCCGCAGGAGCCGGACGGCGGCGTACGGCGCGACACGACGCCGGGCACGGCGCGGGACGCCTCCGGTGGGGCCTCGCTGCGGGCCGGTGCTGTGGCGCCGGGGGGAGAGGGGGCCCGTGAGGCCCACGAGGCCGCTGGGGCGGCCCAGGAGGCGCGCAGGGCGCACGACGCCCGTGCCACCGCCGCCGAGGCGCCCGCGAGGCCGCCGGCCGACCCCGCCGCCCCCACCTCGCGCCTGGCCCCGCTGCTGCCGGGCGAGGAGAGCGCCAAGTTCGAGCTGCGGTTGCAGCAGGCGATGGCCTCGTTCGTGGACGGCCCCCGGGCCGCCATCGAGGAGGCGGACCATGTGCTGGAGGAGATAGCCGCCCGGTTCACGGAGGCCGTCACCCAGCGGCGCCGCACCCTGCGCCGTTCCTGGGAGTCGAGCGACGAGGCCACCCCGGCGACCTCCGACACCGAGCAACTCCGTCTCGCCCTGCGGGACTACCGCGAGCTCGCGGAGCGGCTGCTGCGTCACTGAGCCGTCGACAGAGCTATTCGGCCGCCGCCCGGCCCTCCCGCCACCGGCGTACGACGTCGTCCACGTCGTACGGCTTCAGACCCAGCGGGGGGCCGGGCGGCGGCTTGAACATGACGTCGCGGATCTTGACGTTGACATCCTCGACGATCTTCCGCACGAGCCGCTCCGAGGGGGCCGCCATCGCGGCCAGCAGCGCGTCCTCTGCCTCCTTGCGCAGGGCGAGGGTGGGGGGCAGGACGGAGAAGCCCTCCCGGGCGAGCTTCCGCTTGATCCACCACTGTTCGTCGTAGGTGCCCTCGATGTCCTTCGGCAGCGGCTTGCCGGCGCCGGGCAGATGGGCGAAGTCGCCGCGCGCCTCGGCGTCCCGGATCTGTTTGTCGGTCCAGGACTCGAAGCCGACCCCCGGTGGCTTTCGCTCGGTCATGAGGCCATTGTGCCGGACGCCGCCGCGCCGGGCGATTTATCATGCGGCGGCGGCAGGCCAACCCGGCCTGCGCATCAGGACATTGCAAGGGAGCGCACGTGCTCGAACTGACCATGGCCACCGTCTCCGGTGCGGACGCGGGTGTCACGGCCGGCATGATCATGGCCGACGCACCCAGCGAGCCGGGGACGATGCTGCGCGTGGGCCGGGACAGGAACGTGTGCCGGCTCGCGACGCCCGACGACTGGCTGTTCGTCTCCCGGGTCCACCTGGAGTTCCTGTGCGGGCCGGACGGCGACTGGCAGGTGACCTGGCTGCGCGGCTCGCAGCCGGACCCGTCCTCCGAGGTCCGGCTGGTGTCCGGCGAGTACGCGCAGCCGCTCGCGTACGGCGGCACGATGCCGCTGCCCCGGGGCGGCAACGGCGAGATCGTCATCGTGGACCGCACCGGGCCGCGCAGCGTGAACGTGGGCTACTACCACGAGGTCTGAGCGGCCGCGCGGTGCCGTCAGCCGAGCACGCGGGCCAGGGCGAAGCCGTCGTAGCCCTTGCTGCCCACGGTCTGGATCGCGGTGCCGGTGAGCCTCGGGTGGGAGCCGATCAGTTCGAGGGCGGCGCGGGTGCCGCGGACATCGGGCGCGGTGCTGGCGGCGTCGGCGACGCGGCCGCCGCGGACCACGTTGTCCACGACGATCAGGCTGCCCTCGCGGGCCAGGCGCAGTGCCCACTCCACGTAGTGGGCGTTGTTGGCCTTGTCGGCGTCGATGAAGACCAGGTCGAAGGGCGGGGGGTTCTCGTCGGCGAGCTGCGGCAGGGTGTCCAGGGCGGCGCCCACGCGGACGTCGACGATCTTGTCGAGACCTGCCCGGGCGATGTTGCGGCTCGCGACCTCGGCGTGCTTCGGGTCGTACTCCAGGGTGACCAGGCGGCCGTCGGCCGGGAGGGCGCGGGCCAGCCAGATCGTGCTGTAGCCGCCGAGCGTGCCGATCTCCAGGATGGCGCGGGCGCCCTGGAGTTCGGCGAGGAGCTGGAGGAGTTTGCCCTGGCTCGCCGTGACGCCGATCGGGGGGAGGCCGGCCGCGTCGCTGTCCCGCAGGGCTGCCTGGAGGACCTCGTCGTCGCCGGCGAGGTGGGTCCCGAAGTACGCGTCGACGGTGTCCCAGATCTGCGACTCGCTCATGCGCTCTGCCTCTCGTCATCTAGTTAGAAGTGCTAACTAGATCGTCTAACGAGTGTATGGGGGTGCAGGTTCCTGTCCCATGGGGCCGAGGTCGAGGAAAGGGGAGAGGCGATGGAGGACGGCGGACCGACTCCGCGATTGCGGGACGCGCTGCGGCGGCTGGAGGAGGGGCTCGGGCGGGTGCTCGCCGACGCCGGCGACGGGCACGCCCGCTGGGAGCTGTACCGGGCGGCGCTCGACTCCGGCCCGGCCCGGCCGGCGTTGCGGGACGCCGTCGCGGCCGAACCGGACGGCGCGCTCGCCTCGGGCGTGGTCGGCGAGATCCTGGAGCGGCTGCCGCGCGCCGAGCGGGGCGACTGGGTCGGGGCGCTCGCTCCGGAGGTCCGCGCGTTCGCCGAACACCGGGCGCGGGAGCTGGCGACGCTGGAGGATCTCCGCTCCGGGGAGATCGCCCCAGGCCGCGTCCCCGAACTGCTCGCCGACTGGAGCGACTGGCTCCAGCTCCGGGTCGCGGCCGAGGCCCGCGCCCCGGTCCTGCGCACCCTGGCCGTGTCGGGCCGCACCAGACGCATCCGGCGCACGGCCGCCGAGTGCCTCGGCTGATCCGGGCTCCCGCCGCGCCACCTCCACCGTCGTGGGGCGACTGGTGCCGGTTTCGGGTCGTGGTCGAGGCGCTTCGCCCGGTCCTGCGCACGCTCGCCGTGTCGGGCCGGGCCAGGCGCGTCCGGCGCATGGCCGCCGAGTGCCTCGGCTGATTCGGGCCCCGCCGCGCCACTTCCATGGTCGTGGGGCGACTGGTGCCGGTTTCGGGTCGTGGTCGAGGCGCTTCGCCCGGTCCTGCGCACGCTCGCCGTGTCGGGCCGGGCCAGGCGCATCCGGCGCATGGCTGCCGAGTGCCTCGGCTGATTCGGGCCCCGCCGCGCCACTTCCATGGTCGTGGGGCGACTGGTGCCGGTTTCGGGTCGCGGTCGAGGCGCTCGCTCCGGCGGGCCAACCACCTGGACGCGGACTGGCGTCGTCGCAGGCGGCGGCCAGCAGCAACGTCCTGGAAGTCCTCCGCAGCCGTGACTCCGGGAACTGAACGTGTTGCACAGCGCGCCCTGGCCGCGCGCCCCTTCTGACCCGACGGGGCTTCAGTGTTCGTCGGGCTCCAGGGAAGGGGCCGAGCCCGGTAGGGGGCGGCCGGCTGATTCCGTCATGAACCAGACCGCCACGCCGCCGATCACGGCCGCGGCCATCATGTAGTAGGCGGGCATCATCATGTCGCCGGTCGCGCCGATCAGGGCCGTGACGACCAGGGGGGTCGTGCCGCCGAAGAGGGAGACCGAGATGTTGAAGCCGATGGAGAGGGAGCCGTAGCGGACCCGGGTCGGGAACAGGGCCGGCAGTGCCGACGGCATCGCGGCGGTGAAGCAGACCAGCAGCAGGCCGAGCGCGCCCATGCCCAGGCCGATGGCCGGCAGGCTGCCCTGGCGGATCAGCAGCAGTGCGGGGAGGGAGAGGAACAGGAAGCCCGCGCAGCCGACGGCGATGACCGGGCGGCGGCCCACGCGGTCGGTGAGGGCGCCCGTGAACGGCTGGGCGATCATCATCAGGGCCATCACGGCCAGGACGACGAGCAGCCCGTGGGTCTCGTCGTAGTGCAGCTCGCTCGTGAGGTAGCTCGGCATGTACGACAGCAGCATGTAGTCGGTGACGTTGAAGACCAGGACCAGGCCCATGCACAGCAGCAGCGCCCTCCACTGGCCCGTGACCATCTCGCGCAGCGGCACCTTCGGCCGCTCCGTCTCCGCCTTCTCGACCTCCGCCGCGAACGCCGGGGTCTCCTCCAGCCGCATCCGCAGGTAGAGGCCGACGATGCCCATCGGGCCCGCGATCAGGAACGGGATCCGCCAGCCCCAGGACAGCAGGTCCTCGGAGGACAGCAGCGCGGTCATGAGGGTGACCAGGCCGGCGCCGCCGATGTAACCGGCGAGCGTGCCGAACTCCAGCCAGCTGCCGAAGAACCCGCGCCGCTTGTCGGGCGCGTACTCGGCGATGAAGGTGGAGGCGCCGGCGTACTCGCCGCCGGTGGAGAAGCCCTGGACGAGGCGCGCGGCGAGCAGCAGGATCGGCGCGCCGACGCCGATCGCGGCGTACGACGGGATCAGGCCGATCGCGAACGTGCCGACGGCCATCATGATCATCGTCAGCGCGAGGACCTTCTGGCGGCCGACGCGGTCGCCGAGCGGGCCGAAGACCATGCCGCCCAGCGGGCGGACCAGGAAGGCCGCGGCGAAGGCGCCGAAGGTGGACAGGAGCTGCGCCGTCGGGTTTCCGGACGGGAAGAAGACCTTGCCCAGGGTCACCGCGATGTAGCTGTAGACGCCGAAGTCGAACCACTCCATGGCGTTGCCCAGCGCCGCCGCCTTCACGGCGCGCCTGACCAGGGCGGGGTCGGTGACGGTGGGCTCCTGCGCCGGCGGGCGGGTGCGGACGGGGAACGGATGCGGTGCGGCGGCGGTGGCACTCGACAAGACTTCGCTCGCCTGCCTTTCGACGGGGACGGGGACGGGCCCACGCGGCAGCGTCGGCGGCAGGCCGAAAGTCGACGATAGGGGGCCTTGTCCCGATTACGCACGGTGGCCATTTCGGTGCATGGGGCACGTAAATATGCCCTGTGCAGGACTGTCGGGGCGTGTCCGGATGTCGCTCCCGGGGCCGCCCTGTGATCTATCTCGCGCCCGGCCGAAGCAACTCGACCCCCCTCCCACTATCGTCTTCCGGACAAAAGGCGAGCGGACGTCAGGTGAATCGGGGGTTGCCTGCGTCCCTCTCCCGGGGGGCGGTGCCACCCACAGGGGTGCGCGGATCGATGGGGCGGGAGGCCGACGAGGCGTGGCGAACGCGGAACACAGCGAGAGACCGGCGGGGGCTTTCGGAGCGAGCGCGGGCGCACGGCTGCGTGCCGCGCGCATGGCCCTGTGGCTCGTCGCCGCGATCCTCGGCATACGGCAGATCGCCGTCGTCCTCGGCACCCCGCGGGGTGAGCGGCTGACCGACCTGGAGACCTGGGTCGGCCCGGACGGCGTGCTGCACGTGGAGGGCTCGCTCTACGACTCGACCCGCTTCACCGGCACGCCCTTCGGCGGCCTGGTCCTCAAGCCCCTGACGCGGGCGGCGGAGCAGGCGCTCGGCTGGGGCTGGACCTTCGGCACGCTGCTGCTGGTCGTCGTGCTCGGCCTGGTCGCCGCCCGCTCCCTGCCGCGCCCCGTCAGCCGCCGTACGTCGCTCGTCGCGGCGCCCGTCGCGATCTGTCTGCTGATGCTGTCCCTGCCGGTGCGCAACGCCTTCTGGCTCGGCCAGACCAGCATCATCCCGGTCCTGCTGGTGCTGCTCGGCTGCCTCGCCGTGCGCGGGGAGCGGGCCGGGGGAGCCCTGATCGGCGTCGCCGCCGCCCTCCAGCCGACGGTGCTGCTCTTCGCCCCGCTGCTGTGGTTCACCGGCCGCCGGTCCGCGGCGGCCTCCCTGGGCGCGACCTTCGCCGGGACCACGGCGCTGGCATGGCTGGCGATGCCGCACGACTCGTACACCTACTGGGTGCACCACATGGCCGGTGTCGGTCTCGGCGGGCGGGCCGACGACCTCGCCAACCAGTCCCTGCACGGCGCGCTGCTGCGGCTCGGCCTGTCCGGCCCGCTGGAGACGGTCCTCTTCCTGACCCTGGGCGCGGCGGTCGCCGCCCTCGGGCTGCGCCGCGCCGTGCGCTACGCCCGGGACGGTCAGCTCCTGCTGGCCGTCGCCCTCACCGGCTGCGCCGCTATCGTCGTCGCGCCGACGGCCTGGCAGCACCAGTCGCTGTGGGTGCTCCTCGCGGTGGTCGGCCGGGTCGGCAGGCGCGCCGCGGACCGCCCGGTGTGGCCGGTGGCGGTGGTGCTGGTCATGACGCTGCCCGCGCGGATGCTCCTGCCGGACATGGCCGCGCTGCACCCGCTGCGTGACAACGTCGTCCTGCTCGCCGCGATCGCCGCCGCCACGGCGGTGCCGTTCCTGTCGCGCACCTCGCCCCACTACCGCGACCCGGTTCCCACGCGCTACGCCCGCCCGGTCCCGGCCCGCTGGCGGCGCATACCGCTGCTGCCCTTCCTGCGCCGCGTCCTCGGCCGCCCCAACCTCCTGCTGGAGCTGCTCCTCATACGCGTCACGTACGCCGCCTACTCGCAGGTCCGGCTCGCCGCCACCGGCGGCACGATATCCGGGGGCCGGGAGCGCGCCGAGGCGCACGGCGAGCAGATCCTCGCCATCGAGCGGTTCCTCCACATCGACGTCGAGCACACGCTCAACCACGCGATAGTGGAGGTGGACTGGCTCCGCCGGTTCTTCGACTTCTACTACACCTCGTTCCACTTCGCCGTGCCGCTGACCGTCCTCGGCGTCCTGTACTGGCGCCGCCCGGTCGACTACCGCTGGGGCCGATCCACGCTGGGCCTGACGACGCTGCTGGCCCTGATCGGCTTCTGGCTCTACCCGCTCGCCCCGCCGCGCCTGATGCCGGACTTCGGCATCATCGACACGGTCCACGGCGTCCAGGACTTCTCCCAGCCGGACTACGGCACCCTGACCTCCCTCACCAACCAGTACGCGGCCATGCCGTCGCTGCACTTCGGCTGGTCCCTGTGGTGCGGCGTGATGATCGCGATCGTCGCGCCCAAGGGGTGGATGAAGGCGCTGGGCCTGCTGCATCCGGCCTTCACGGTCACCGCGATCGTCGTCACCGGCAACCACTGGGTGCTGGACGCGGTGGGCGGCGCGCTCGTGGTGGGCGCGGGCTTCGGGCTGGCGTATCTGTTCCAGGGGCCGAGGGCGCGGCCCGCCCCCGAGGCGGTGGCCGAGGCGGCACCCGAGCTGGTGCGCGACCGGAGCTGACGCGGCCTCAGGGGCCGGCGTGCACCTGGCAGGCCCACAGGCTCGGCGTCCCCGGGTAGGTGTCGCGCAGGGCGCGGACGGTGTGGTGCAGGGCCTCGGCCGTGCGGGCCACGTCGAGCGTGCCGTCGCCGCGGTCCAGGGCGTCGTACACGCCGAGCGCCACCTCGGCGCCGATCACGTCGTCGACGTGCCAGAGCGAGCCCACGACATGGGGGAAGCCCGCCATCTGGAAGGCGCTGACGATGTGGACGGCCTCGTCGGCGAGTTCGGGGCTGGTGCGCAGGGTGTCGCAGGCGGAGAGGTAGGCGAGCCGGACCGCGGGGAGCCGGAGCCGGGCCAGGTCACGGACGGTCAGCGGGCGTTCGGCGTGGTCGTGCAGGACGAGCCGGCTGCCGGAGGGGCGTTCCAGGTCGCCCCGGGCGTGGCAGGCGAAGTGGGCGTAGGCGTGGTGGTGCAGGGCGGAGACCACCGCCGCGTGGGTGGCGGAGGCGTCCGCCAGCAGCGTGGCGCCGGGCAGCAGGCCGGCCAGGTGCCCGGCCTCGCGGCGGGCGGCCGGGAGCGGGGCCTGCCCGACGGCGTCCGCGACGCCGACGACCAGGGTCCCGGAGCCCGCCGGGCGGGCGGCGCGCAGCCGGGCGTGGTGCAGGGCCCGCAGCGTCGGCGTGTACGAGGAGACCACGCGGTCCAGGGCACCCGGGGCACCGGCGGGGGCCGCCGCGTGCAGGGGCAGCGTGCCCAGCAGCCCGCCGGGCGACCACCACACCCGGGTCGCCTCGGGGAGCGCGTCGAGCACCGGCCCGGTGACCGCCCGCCACAGCCAGCCGAGGGTGTCCCGTACGACCTGCTGGGCGCGGTGCGACTCCTTGCGTGAGGTCCCCGGTCGGTCGATGCGCACCAGCGCCTCCTGGAAGCTCCGGTGCCGTGCCGCCGTCGTGCGCGGGTCGAGGCCCGGCAGCGGCACGGCGTCGACGGAGTGCGCGGTGACGACCAGGGCGTCGCTGCCGTAGGGGGAGACGTTGACCAGGACCACCGGGCCCGCCGCGGCCGTCGCGCGCAACCGGCCCTCGTCCCAGTCGCGCACCGGGCGCAGCAGGTCCAGTCCGGGGTGCTCGGCGCGGATCCGGTCGGTCAGGTCCCGCCACTCGGCGGCCAGCAGCTGCCGCCGGTCGGCGCCGGCGGAGTCGGGGCCGGGCGGTCCCTCCTCCAGGAAGCCCTGCGCGCCGGTCGCCGTGTCGAGGGCGTCACGGAGTTCCTCGAAGCGGGCGGCGAGTGCGGGGGCGGCCTCCCGGAGCCGGGTCAGGTCGCTGTCGGCGTCGAAGGCGTGGGACAGGATCACGCCCCTGGCGTGTTCGAGGAGGCCCACGGCCAGCGCGGGACGTCCGCAGCGCACCGCGCAGGCGGCCGCCGCGGCCCCCAGCCCGACGGTCCGGCTCAGCAGGAACTCCTGGTCGTCGCGGACGAGATGACGGGGCGCGACCGAGTGCAGCAGGTCGACGGCGACGACGAAGCCGTCCAGGGCGCGGTCCCAGACACCGAGTTCCGCCCAGGCACTGCCCCAGGACCGCGCGGCGTCCAGGCGCAGGGAGGGCGGGCACTGCTGCTCCAGGGCCGCCGCGCGGAACATGTCGGCGGCCTCGGCCACGTCGGCTCGACGGCGCCTGCGGCCGGGTTTCCGGCCGAGCAGCGCGCTCCCGAGGTTCGTCAGACGCTGCGTGCGCTGCGGGTGGCCCTCGGGGGTGGCCTCGACCGCCCGGCGGAACAGCGCGACCGCCTCGGCCCGGACGCCCGGCGACAGCAGGGCCAGGGGGCTCGCCAGCCGCGCGGTGGCGGCCATCGTCAGGGCGCCCGGCAGGTCGGGCGAGTGCGCGGGCAGCGCGGCGACCACCGAGTCGGCCAGCTCACGCGCCTCACGGATGTCGCCGAGCCGCGTCGTTCGCGCGAAGCGGACCATCAGGGCCAGTGCGAGGTTGTGGCGCCGGCGGGGCGAGAGGGGGGCGTCGCGCGGGGAATGCGCGAGTGCCTGCCGCAGGAGTCCGACGGCCTCCTCCAGCTGGGCGACGGGGTCGGCGGCCCGTTCGACGCCCATGACCAGGCCGAGACCCATGGAGCTGAGCAGCGCCGCCCGGTGGGCGTGGCCGAGGCCGGGCAGCGCCGCGGCCCGGTGCCGGCACTCCCGGGCCTCCCGCAGGTCCTCGCCGTCCTCGGTCAGCTGGTGGCGCAGGCCCAGCACGCCCCCGAGGTTGAGCAGCCTCACCCCGAGCATCCCGTGGCCCTCCGCGGTCACCGCCACCGACTCCCGGTGGGCGCGTACCGCCTCGTTCAACTCCTGCGGATCCCCGGAGCGCCGGTAGGCGGCGGTGAGCACCAGCCCGAGATCGTCGAGCGCCACGGCCAGGTCCGGATGGCCGGGCGGCATGAGCGCCAGGGCCTGCCGGAGCAGGCGCAACGCCTCGTCCAGGTCCGCCCGGTTCGCCTCCGGGGCCCGCTGGTGGCGGGCGTAGCGGGCCATCGCGGGAGCGAGCAGCGCCGAGCCGGGAACGGCCGTGGTGCCCGTGGCCTCCGGGGCCGTCGCGGTGAGGTCGAGCGACGCGTCCAGGTCGGCCGGGGACCCGGTGACGACGGAGCGGGCACGCAGGGCGTTGCCGAGGGCGTTGCGCAGGACGGCGGTCTCCTCCGGGGCGGTGGCCGCCCGGAGCGCCTCGCCCAGCACGGCGACCGCCTCTTCCAGGTCCTCGCTCCGGCCGGAGTGCTGGGCCCGCAGCACGAGCGCCATGCCCAGGTCGTGGCCGGCCGGCGCGGGCCCGTCGGGGTGGCCGGGCAGGGCGCGGCGGCACAGGTCCACCACCTCGTCGCACTCCGCCGGTGTCGCCCCGTCCCGCTGCCGCAGCAACAGCAACGCGCGTGCCAGGGAGGTGAGGTACCGCTGCGGGGGCAGGCTCCCGGGCGGCAGCTGGACCAGCACGTCCCGCGCGAGGCCCACCGCCTCGTCCAGGTCCTCCGGGTCGAAGGACCGCAGATGGCGCTCGCGCAGACGGTCGCCCAGGGCCGCGAGGGCGACGAGGCGTTCCGGGGCGTCGGCCGGGACGCGCTTGAGCGCGCGGTGGGTGAGCGGCACGGGATCCGCGGCGAGCGCCGCGAGGTCCCCGAACGGCCAGCTGGTCCCGGCGACGGCCACCGCGCGGGAGACCGCCGCGAGCCGGGCCGTGAACGTGGGGTCGTACTCCGGCGTCGCGAGCACGGCGAGGCTGCCGCACCCGATGGCCGCGGCCAGCCGGACCTCGCGCGCGGCCACCTGGCCGGCGAGCAGGGCGGCCAGCCGGTGGAGCTCGCGCACCTCCTCGGTGGCGTCCGCGGGCGGGTCGTGCTGCCGCCCCTCCGCCGCGATCACGGACGCCGCACAGTGCGCCGCCCACTCGGCGGGACCGTCCGCGTCCGCCGGGTCCGGGCACGCGCCGGGTCCGGCGGACGCGTAGTGCGCCGCCAACTCCGGCGGCACGGCGGCCGGATCGGCGGCCCACACCGGGTGGAGCAGGGTCCCGGCCATCGCCCCGTGGACGCCGGCGTCGGCCTCGGGGCCGAACCTGGCACGGGCGAGGCAGAGCCGGCCGGCCGCGTGCCGGGCCTCCATGTCGGTTCTCGGGTCGGCGGCCCGCAGCAGTCCCCGCAGCTCGGCGTCGGCGTCGGTGCCGAGCACCGCGCTCCGGTCCACGCCCCGGTCGGCCCGGGCGAGACGCGCCCGCACCGACCGGAGGAACCGGTCCCGGTCGTCCCTCACCCCGTCCGCCCCCCGCCGTCGACTCCGGTGGCCTCACAACCCGTGCTCAACTCTGCACGATCTGCGGCACACTTGGACCATGACCGCGTCTTCCGGACCCTCCCAGACCGACCTTCGGGCCGTGGCGGCCTTGTGCGCCCTGCTCGGCGCGCCGGACGAGCTGCGGTCGCCCGGGATCCGTCAGGCGGCCGAGCGGGCGCGGGACCTGCTGTGCGCGGGCGCCGACGCCGACGAACTCGACGCCGCCTACCGGGAGGTGGACACGGCGCTGCGCCGGGCCGGGTACGCCGAGGGTCTTGCCAACAGGTCGCGGGGTTGGGTGGCCCCCGGTGTCGCGCCGCACACCAAGGTCGCCGTGTGCCCCGGGCCCGTCCGGTGCGACCGTCTGGAGCGGGCCCGCGACCTGCTCCCCGCACCGCAGTGCGCCGTCAACGACACCTGCATGTCCAAGGGCCGGCTGGGCCCCGCGCGGTGACCCCGCCCCGATGAACCCGCTCCTCGCGACCCTGGGCGGCAAACTCACCGAGCGCTGGCTGAACCTGCTGGTCCTCCCGGGCGCCCTCTTCCTCGCCGCCACGGCCGTCGGCACCACCCTGGGGCACCGCCACTGGCACGACGTCGAGCGGCTGCGCACCACGCTGGACGGGCTCGCCGCCCGCCCCGCGCTCGACCGCACCGGTACCGCCGCCCTCCTGGTGGCGCTCGTCCTGCTCGCCGCGACCGCGGCCTCGCTGGCGGCGCAGTTCCTCGGCGGCGCGATCGAGCAGTACTGGCTGCGTTTCGGCCGGGACCCGCTGTCGCGGGCCCGGACCGCACGGCGGGCCCGCAGGTGGCGGGAGACGGACGCCCGGCTCGACGAGGCCTTCCGCGACGCCGGTCCGGCGCACGCGGGCCCCGACGGGGTCGTGTCGGTCATGAGCGGCCCCCAGGCACGGATCCAGGCACTCACCGAGGCACGCGACCGCATCGCGCTGCGCCCGCCGACCCGCCCCACCTGGTACGGCGACCGCATGCAGGCGACGGCCGACCGCGTCGACGCCGCCTACGGCGTGGACCTCGCCGCCCTGTGGCCCCGGCTGTGGCTGATCCTCCCCGAGCCCGCCGTACGGCAGATCCAGTCCGCCCGCGACTCCTACGCCGCCGCCGCCCGGCTGGCCGCCTGGGCCGTCGGCTACGCGCTGCTGGCCTGCTGGTGGTGGCCGGCCGCGCTCGCCGCCCTCGGCTGCGCGGCCGTCGCCCGCTCCCGCGCCCGCACCGCGCTGGACGCCCTCGCGAGCCTCATCGAGGCCGCCGTCGACGTGCACGGCCGTGAACTGGCCACGAGGGTCGGCCTGATCGCGCCGGAGGCGCCGGGGCTGCTGGACCCCGGCACGGGGGACGGGATGTCGGAGGTGTTCAGGAAGGCCGAGTGAGGGCCAGGTGGCTATGGCTGCGGCCCGCTCCCCGGCGGACCGCACTCGAACCACACGGTCTTGCCCTCCAGGGGCCCCCGGTCGACGCCCCACTTGTCGACCAGGGCGTCCAGCAGCACAAGACCGCGCCCGCCCTCCGCGTCGAGGGACGATCCGGCCCGCATCCGCGGCACTTGGGGCGAGGTGTCGGTGACCTCCACCCGCACCCCCGTCCTCAGCCGCAGCACCAGCAGCACGCAGCGCCGGTCCCGGACATGGCGTACGACGTTGGCGACCAGTTCCGTCACACCCAGTTCCACCACGTCGGACAGCTCCGTCAGCCCCCACTCCGTCAGGAGCGAGCGGACGATGCGGCGCATGTGCCGTGCCGAGTGCTCGCCCACGGTGAGGCTCATGCGGTACTGGACGGGGCGAGGGGCCGAGTAGGCCGGTGGAATGTATTCGTTCACGCCACGAGGCTGGCCAGCCGTCACTACCGTGGGCAACGGAACGGATACAACCCGTCCCGTTGTGGGCGGAGTCGCGTGAGAGGGGATCGTGCGTGACCCACATCAACGCCCTCGACCCGGGTGCCTCGCCGCTGGACTACTACGGCTACGAGCTGCGGCGGGCGCGGGAGGCGGCGGAACTGACCCAGCGGCAGCTCGGGGACGTCATCAACTACACGGGCTCCCTGGTCGGCCAGATCGAGACGGCGCGCAAGCTGCCGACCCCCGCGTTCAGCGAGCGGGTGGACGCGGCCCTGGGAACGGGCGGCCTGCTGTCCCGCCTGACCGAACTGGTGCTGCGCAGCCAGCTTCCGGCGTGGTTCCAGCAGACGGCGGAGCTTGAGGCTCGGGCCGTGGAGATCTGCGCCTTCCAGACGCACATGGTGCACGGCCTGCTCCAGGCGTCGGCCTATGCGCGGGCGGTGCTCGGCGCGCTGGACCGGAGCAACCTCGACGACCGCACGGCCGTACGTCTCGCCCGTCAGCGCATCTTCGAGAAGGAGAAGTCCCCGGTCTTCTGGGCCATCCTCAGCGAGGCCGCTCTCCACCAGCAGATCGGCAGCCCGGCGACCATGCGGGATCAACTCGCCCATCTGTTGGCCTTCGAGCACGACCCCAGGATCAACGTTCAGGTGCTGCCGTTCTCGGCGGGGGCGCACGCGGGCCTGCAAGGCTCGTTCAACCTCTACCGCTTCCCGGGCGATCCCACCATCGTCTACACCGAGGGGTACGGCAGCGGGCACCCGACCGCCAATCCGGACACCGTCGTCGACTGTTCGCTCCGTTACGATCACCTTCAGGCCGCCGCTCTCTCCCTCAGGGACTCGGCGGAGTTGATCCGGCGCGTGATGGAGGAACGCTATGGCGAGCAACGCGATGTTGACGGTGGCCCAGTGGCGTAAGTCCAGCTACAGCGGCGACCAGGGTGGCGATTGCGTCGAATGCGCACGGCTCGGCGAAGCCGCCGCCGTGCGCGATTCCAAGGTCCCCGCCGGTCCCGTACTGGCCTTCCGCCCCGCGGCGTTCACTGCGTTCCTCAACTGGGCGGCTACAGCCGCTGAATGATCGTGCCGGTGGCCAGTGCGCCGCCCGCGCACATCGTCACCAGTGCGAACTCCTTGTCCGTACGCTCCAGTTCGTGCAGTGCCGTCGCGATGAGCCGGGCACCCGTCGCCCCGACCGGGTGCCCGAGCGCGATCGCACCGCCGTTGACGTTCACCTTCTCCAGGTCCTGCTCGAAGACCTGCGCCCAGCTCAGCACCACCGACGCGAACGCCTCGTTGATCTCGACCACGTCGATGTCCTTCAGCGACATCCCCGCCTTGCCGAGCACCGCGCGGGTGGCGTCGATCGGGCCGTCCAGATGGAAGTGCGGGTCGGCGCCGACGAGTGCCTGGGCCAGGATCCGCGCCCTCGGCTTCAGCTTCAGCGCGCGAGCCATGCGCTTGGAGGCCCACAGGAGGGCCGCCGCGCCGTCCGAGATCTGTGAGGAGTTGCCGGCCGTGTGCACGGCCGTCGGCATGATCGGCTTCAGCTTCGCCAGCGCCTCCGCCGACGTGTCGCGCAGTCCTTCGTCGCGGTCGACGAGCCGCCACATGCCCTGCCCGGCGTGCTGCTCGTCCTCCGTGGTGGGGACCTGCACGGCGAAGGTCTCGCGCTTGAAGCGCTCCTCCGCCCAGGCCGTCGCGGCGCGTTCCTGGGAGAGCAGGCCGAGGGCGTCGACGTCCGCCCGGGTCAGTCCGCGGTGGTGCGCGATGCGCTCGGCGGCCACGAACTGGTTGGGGAGGTCGACGTTCCACTCGTCGGGGAACGGTTTTCCGGGACCGTGCTTGGAGCCCGACCCGAGCGGGACGCGGGACATCGACTCGACGCCGCAGGAGATGCCGACGTCGATCACGCCGGCCGCGATGAGGTTGGCGGTCATGTGGGACGCCTGCTGCGAGGACCCGCACTGGCAGTCGACCGTCGTCGCCGCCGTCTCGTAGGGCAGGCCCATGGTCAGCCAGGCGGTCCGCGCGGGATTCATGGACTGCTCACCGGCGTGGGTGACCGTGCCGCCGACGATCTGCTCGACGCAGTCGGCGGGGATGCCGGTGCGGCCGAGGAGTTCGCGGTACGTCTCGCCCAGCAGATAGGCGGGGTGGAGATTGGCGAGCGCGCCGCCGCGCTTGCCGATGGGGGTGCGGACGGCTTCGACGATGACGGGTTCGGCGGCCATGAAGGCGGTCCTCTCGTCCAGAACCAGCAACTGATACGTGTTCTAGTTCTGTGTGCAGTCTGCTGACGTGACGTCCGTCACCGCAAGGGTCTTGCAGTCTTCGGAGTCCGCCGTTACGTTCACGGCACTTCCTGACTGGTCGTCAGATGGCTGGAGCCGCCATGCCCTGTCCAGCGCTTCCCGACGGGTTCGACTTCACCGACCCGGATCTGCTGCACCACCGCGTGCCCCTGCCGGAGTTCGCCGAACTGCGCCGTGCCGAGCCGGTCACCTGGATCGCCCAGACGGCGAACCTGGCCGGGTTCCAGGACGAGGGCTACTGGGCCGTGACGCGGCACGCCGACGTCAAGTACGTCTCCACGCACCCCGAGTTGTTCTCCTCCACCCTCAACACCGCGATCATCCGCTTCAACGAGCACATCGAACGCGACGCGATCGACGTCCAGCGGCTGATCCTGCTGAACATGGACCCGCCGGAGCACACCCGGGTGCGGCAGATCGTGCAACGGGGGTTCACGCCCCGGGCCATCCGGGCGCTGGAGGAGCGGCTGCGGGCCCGGGCGCACGCCATAGTCGAGGGCGCCCGCGCGCACTCCGGGCCGTTCGACTTCGTCACGGAGGTCGCGTGCGAGCTGCCCCTCCAGGCGATCGCCGAGCTGATCGGCGTCCCGCAGGACGACCGGGCCAAGCTCTTCGACTGGTCCAACAAGATGATCGCGTACGACGACCCCGAGTACGCGATCACGGAGGAGGTCGGCAAGGAGTCGGCCACCGAGCTGATCGCCTACGCCATGAACATGGCCGCCGACCGCAAGCAGTGCCCCGCACGGGACATCGTCAGCACGCTGGTGGCCGCGGAGGACGAGGGCAACCTCGGTTCGGACGAGTTCGGGTTCTTCGTGCTGATGCTGGCGGTGGCGGGCAACGAGACGACCCGCAACGCCATCACGCACGGCATGCACGCCTTCCTCACCCATCCCGGGCAGTGGGACCTCTACAAGCGGGAGCGTCCCTCGACGGCCGCCGAGGAGATCGTGCGCTGGGCGACGCCCGTGGTGTCCTTCCAGCGGACGGCGACGCAGGACACCGAGCTGGGCGGCAAGCGGATCAGCAAGGGGGACCGGGTCGGCATCTTCTACTCCTCGGCCAACCACGACCCCGAGGTGTTCGAGTCTCCGGACGTCTTCGACATCACCCGCGACCCCAACCCCCACCTGGGCTTCGGTGGCGGCGGCCCCCACTACTGCCTCGGCAAGTCACTCGCGGTGCTGGAGATCGACCTCATCTTCCACGCCCTCGCCGACGCCATGCCTGACCTGCGACTGGTGGGGGAGCCGCGGCGGCTGCGGTCGGCGTGGATCAACGGCGTGAAGGAACTGCGGGTCACGGCAGGTTAGGGCGCGGCGGTGCCGTCAGGGGCGCAGCAGGGCCTGGCGCGCGGCGTCCAGGAGCCACTTCTCGGCGCGCGCGTGGGACCAGCCGTTGTCGTCGACGAGGGTGAAGAAGCCTTGGTAGCCGAAGTAGAACCACAGGACGTCCACGGCCGTGCCGGCGTCGAGGCCGTCCTGGAGCGCGCCGAGCTCCGCGAGGCGCCGGGCGGCCACCGCGATGCCGTCGCGGTAGCGGTGGGTGGCCAGCGCGAGGCCCTCGGCCGCCTCCGCGTCGTGCGGTGCCGTGGCCAGCACCACGCGCATGATGTCGCCGTAGTCCTCCCGCATGCGCCGGGTCAGGCTCGCCACGACGCGCAGGATCTCCGCCGGGTCACCGGCTTCCGCCAGCTCCTGCCGTGTCGTCTCCACCTCCGGGGCGGCGGACCAGCGGTCGACCAGCATCCGCAACAGGCCCTGCTTGCCGCCGATCACGTACACCGTGGCCGGTGAGACGCGCGCGGCCGTCGCGATGTCGTCGACCTTCGTGGCGAAGTAGCCGCGTTCGCTGAACAGGCGGCGGGCCTCGTCGATGACGGCACGCCGGGTCGCCTCCGCGTACTCCGCCCGGCGACTGGGCCGCTCGCTCCGTGCGCTGCGTGGACTCATGAGGCCGAGTGTACAGCCGGTGTCTACTGAACGTAGTTTGCCTCCGTAAAGCGGAGGAGTACTCTTCTAGTCAGAGTCACACTCTGGTGACGAGAGAACTCCCCCAAGGGGGCGCATCATGAGCGCACCATCACAGGCCGGCGCCGCCGCGCAAGAACTGGCCGCCCGCCTCGGACCGGACTGGATCGCCACGTCCGGCCCGGCCTACGAGGCCGCACGGCGCATCTGGAACGGCGCCGTGCACACCAGGCCCGCCCTCGTCGTCCGGGCCCGCACCCAGGAGGACGTACAGGCCGCGGTGCTCGCGGCGCGGCGCCACGAACTGCCGCTCTCGGTGCGTGGGGGCGGCCACGACATATCCGGCCGCGGCCTGCGACAGGACGGCCTGGTGATCGACCTGACCGGGATGCGGCGGGTCGTCGTGGACCCGGCCGGGCGGGTGGCCACCGCGGGCGGCGGGACCACGGCGGCCGGCCTCCTCGCCGCGCTCGCGCCGCACGGCCTGGCCGCCGTCACCGGCACGGTCGGCTCCGTGGGCGTCACGGGCCTGACCCTCGTGGGCGGATACGGCCCGCTCACCGGGCGGCACGGCCTGGCGCTGGACAATGTGCTCGGCGCCGAGGTCGTCCTCGCCGACGGCCGGGTCGTCACGGCCGACGCGGAGCACGAGCCCGAACTGTTCTGGGCCCTGCGCGGCGGAGGCGGCAACTTCGGGGTCGTCACGTCCGTGCGCCTGCGGGCGCACCCGCTCGCCCGGCTGCTCGCCGGAGTCGTCGCCTACCCCGGCGCGCAGGCCGCCACCGTGCTCGACCTGCTGGGCGGGGTCCTGGCCGCCGCACCCGACAGCCTCACGGTGCCGTCCGCCTTCCTCGCCGGCCCCGACGGGTCGCCCGCACTGTTCCTTATGCCTGTCTGGAGCGGCGATCCGGCCGCCGGTGAGCGGCACTTCGACGCCCTGCGGCGGCTCGGGACCCCGGTCCTGACGGAGGTGCTCGCCCTGTCCCCCGAGGAACTGCTGCACCGCAACGACGCGTGGGGCGCGGTCACCGGACTGCACTTCACGGCCCGCTCCCGGTCGGTCGCCGCGCTCACGCCGCACGTCGTCGAGGCGCTGACCGGGGCGGCGCGCGGCATCACCGGCCCCATGTCCGGCGTACTGCTGCACCACTTCCACGGGGCCGCGACCCGGGTACCGGTCGAGAGCACGGCCTTCGGCCTGCGGCAGCGTCACCTGATGGTCGAGATCGTCGCCGGGTGGGAGGCGGGAGACGCCGCCCCGCACCGGGCCTGGGCCGAGTCGGTCGCCGATTCCCTGGCGCCCGACGCGCTGCCGGGCGGCTACCCCGGCATGCTGGATCCCGCGCAGCGGGCCGAGGTGGCCCACTCCTACGGCCCGAACACCGCGCGGCTCCTGGCCGCCAAGGCGCGCTTCGACCCCGACGGCGTCTTCACGGCGACCGCGCTGCCCCCGGTACCGGGGCGGGAACCATGGACGCGCTGACGGTCTCCTGCGTGCGCCGCCGGGGCTGGACGGTGGTCCAGGTCGCGGGCGAGCTGGACATCGCGACCGCGGGCGCGCTGCGCGCATGCCTGGACGGCCTCGTCGCGGACCATGCTCCGGCCAGGATCGTGCTGGACCTGTCGCGACTGGAGTTCTGCGACGCTAGCGGTCTGCGGGTGTTCGTCGGCGCGTACCGGGCCGCGCTCGGCGGCGGTGGCGCACTGCGCCTGGTGTGTCCGGACGGGATGACCAGGTCCGTGCTGCGGATCACGGCCCTGACCACGCTGATCCCGGTCCACGCGACACTGGCGCGGGCGCTGGACCCGGACGGCACTGAGGACCCCACGACATGGCCGGCCCCCCGCAATCCGACACCCGCCACCGAGCCCCGCTGACCACCCGGCGCCCCCCACACCGACGCCGACCGAGCCGAGGGGCGCCGGGGGCGCAGCGGCCTAGGGGTGCCGGGGGGCGCCGCGAGTTGCGGGGATGCGAGAGACGCTGCGACGCCGAGGGGCCGGGGGGCGCCGCCAGGTCGCGAGGCGCGGGGACGTCGTCGCGGGGCGCGGGGAGGTCGGGAGGCGTTGCGAGTTGCGGGGGCGTCGGGAGATGCCGGGGGATGCGGAAGGCGGCGGCCCCGGGGATCGGGGGCCGCCGCCGTTCGAGGGGCTGGGTTCTCAGCACCAGCCGATGCCGTGGGTGCCAGGGAGCCGGCTGCGCGCGCCGGTAGCCGGCTGTGGCGGCTTCCGCTTCGGCTCAGTACCAGCCGTTGGACTGCCAGAAGTTCCAGGCGCCGACCGGGCTGCCGTAGCGGGACTTCATGTAGTCCAGGCCCCACTCGATCTGGGTCTGGGCGTTGGTCTTCCAGTCGGCGCCGGCGGTGGCCATCTTGTTGCCGGGCAGGGCCTGGACCAGACCGTAGGCGCCGGAGGAGGCGTTGGTGGCGTCGACGTCCCAGCCGCTCTCGTGCTCGACGATCTTGCTGAAGGCGTTGTACTGGGCGGCGTCCGGGATCATCTTCTTCGCGATCGCCTGGGCCTGGTTGGGGGTGGCGGCGGCCGGGGCGGCGTGGGCCGGGGCGGCGGAGAACGCCATGCCCGCGGCGGCAGCGGCGACGAGGGCGCCGGTGAGGGCCTTCTTGGGGGCGGCGATGCGGCGGAGGACGGAGACGGACACGGGCGAACCTTTTCCTCGGGGACTGGGGTGCCGCGGCACACCGTGACCACGCGATGCGCGGTGGAGATGTGCGTCGGCGCCGAGGCCCGGGGGGCTTGTCGGCGCCTTGCGACGTGAACCAGAGAAACAGCCGAGCGAAGTGTCCGCAATGACCGCTTTTACTAGTTGCGGCCGCATCGGGGGGAATGGTCCCGCATGTGACGGGGGTCTCAATCCCCAGGTCAGACGGCCTGATGCCGCGTGCATGACAGGCTCTTCGATCTACTACCGCGGGTCGTGGGTGATGTGCGTCATGTGGGCTGCTTCACCGCCCGGGTGACCCTCCGCGTGCGAGGCCTCACCCACCGGTGACGAGGAGGGCGGGTCGAATGTGACCGGCGTCTCGAATGCGGCGCGGCGGGTGGCCCGGCGCAGCGCCCTGAGGACCGCCGGGCCGAGGGTCACGGTCAGCACGACCGTGACGACCGCCCGCCCGAGGTCCCAGCCGAGGGAGGTCGCCAGGCAGTACGCCACGAACCGGGCCAGGTTGGCGGGGACCGCCGCGTCCGCGTCGAAGGCGATGTTCGAGGCCAGCGCGCCCATGAACGGCCAGCCCGCGAGATTCATGATCGTGCCGTAGGCGAAGGCGGCCAGGAAGCCGTAGCAGGCCAGCATCAGAAGTTCGGCGCGGCCCCGCAGCCGGTCGGGCGCCGGGAGCAGGCCCGCCGCCGCCGTGAACCAGCCCATCGCGAGCATCTGGAACGGCATCCACGGCCCCACCCCTCCCGTGAGCAGCGCCGACGCGAACATCGTGATCGCACCGAGCACGAACCCGAAGCCCGGCCCGAGCACCCTTCCGCTCAGCACCATCAGGAAGAACATCGGCTCGATGCCCGCCGTACCGGCGCCGATGGGCCGCAGTGCCGCCCCCGTCGCCGCCAGCACCCCGAGCATGGCCACGGCCTTCGGGCCGAGCCCCGACTCCGAGATCGTCGCCGCCACCACCGCGATGAGCAGGACCAGCAGCCCCGCGAACAGCCACGGCGCGTCCTGGGCGTGCGCGGCCACCTGCGAGGTGGGCGGCGCGAGGAACGGCCAGAAGAAGGCGGCCCCGCCGACCGCGCTGGTCAGGGCGAGGGCGACGAGGGAACGGGGGCCGAGGCGGACGGGACGGCTCACGACAGCGCCTCCCTGACCTGGGGCACCGTCAGCCACCGCTGCGGGGCGAGGATCTTGGTGACCTGCGGAGCGAAGGAAGGGGACGAGACGACCACGTCCGCCGTCGGGCCGTCCGCGATCACCTCGCCCTCGGCCAGCAGCACCACCCGGTGGGCCAGCTCCGCGGCCAGCTCCACGTCGTGCGTGGCGAGGACCACCGCGTGCCCCTCCGCGGCCAGCTCCCGCACCAGCGTGACCAGGCGCGACTTCGCCGCGTAGTCCAGGCCGCGGGTGGGTTCGTCGAGGAGCAGCAGCGGCGGTCGGGCGGTGAGCACGACCGCCAGCGCGAGGGTGAGGCGCTGGCCCTCCGAGAGGTCACGGGGGTGCGTGCCGTCGGCGATGCCGGGCAGCAGCTCCGAGACCAGCGCCCGGCAGGTGCCGGGCTCGGCGCCCGCGTCCGCGTCGGCGGCCGCGCACTCGGCGGCGACCGTCTCGGCGTAGAGCAGGTCGCGCGGCTCCTGCGGCACGAGTCCGACCCGGCGTACGAGTTCGGGGGGCGCCGTACGGTGCGGGGTCACGTCGCCGACGCGGACGCTCCCGGAGGACGGCCGGACCAGGCCGACCAGCGCGGACAGCAGCGTGGACTTCCCGGCGCCGTTACGGCCCATGAGGGCGACGGTCTCGCCGGGGGAGACGGTGAGGTCGACGTCGCGCAGGGCGGGGACGTGGCCGCGGGTGACGGCGAGGGCGCGCACGTCGGCGGCGTGGGGGGAGGGCGCGGGGGTGGGTTCGCGTCTGCCCCGGAGCCTGCGGAAGGGGGTGGCGCCCCGTGTCCCGGGGGGTGCGGACCGCTCGCGGGTGCGGGGTCGCCGGGGCTGGTCGCTCGGTTCCCCGCGCCCCTCCAGGGCGGCACCGTCCCGTCCGTCGAGCTGCCGTCGCAGGTCCGCGGCCCGTCTGCGGGCGTCCCGGACCGTGAGCGGGAGGGGGGACCAGCCGGCCAGGCGGCCCAGGTCCACCACCGGCGGGTACACCGGGGAGACGGCCATCATCTCGGCCGGGGTGCCGAGGCGCGGGGCCGCGCCGGGCGCCGGGAGGAGCGCGACCTGGTCGGCGTACTGGACGACCCGCTCCAGACGGTGCTCGGCCATCAGGACCGTCGTACCGAGGTCGTGCACGAGCCGCTGGAGGACCGCGAGGACCTCCTCCGCGGCCGCCGGGTCCAGCGCGGAGGTCGGCTCGTCCAGGACGAGCACGCTCGGGTGCGGGGTGAGGACCGAGCCGATCGCGACTCGCTGCCGCTGGCCGCCGGAGAGCGTGGCGATCGGGCGATGGCGCAGATCGGCGAGGCCGAGCAGGTCGAGGGTCTCCTCGACGCGCCGCCGCATCACGTCCGGGGCGAGCCCCAGCGACTCCATGCCGTAGGCGAGTTCGTCCTCGACCGTGTCCGTGACGAAGTGGGCGAGAGGGTCCTGGCCGACCGTGCCCACGATGTCGGCGAGTTCACGCGGCTTGTGGGTACGGGTGTCGCGGCCGGCGACCGTGACCCGGCCGCGCAGGGTGCCGCCGGTGAAGTGCGGGACCAGGCCGCTGACCGCGCCGAGCAGGGTGGACTTGCCGACCCCGGACGGGCCGACGAGCAGCACGAGTTCGCCTTCCGGGACCTCGAAGTCCACGCCCCTGACGGTGGGTCCGGCCGCTCCGTCGTAGGTCACGGAGACGTCCTCGAAGCGGATCATGAGGGCTTCTCCTCGGATCTCTGGGGAGCGGGCCGTCCCGCCGCGGGCGGCTCGGGAGCGGGGGTGACGAACGCCGGGAGCAGCCCGAGGAGCACGGCCGCGGCCGGCCACAGCGGCAGCGTCGGGGCGACCAGCGGGATCACACCCGGATGCAGGGCCGCGGGGTCGGCGGAGGCGGCCAGGGTCAGCAGGGCGGCGACCGCGACGCCGGAGGCGGCGACCAGGCAGGAACGGGCGTTCCAGGTGTCGGGGCGGTAGCGGGTGCGCGGGGTGCGACGGCCGCCCAGCCGCAGACCGGCGAGCGCCGCGGCGAGGCCGGCGAGCAGGACCGGCAGGCCGTAGGTGCCGCCGTCGGCGGTGAGCAGTCCGTACGTCCCGGCGCAGACGCCGAGCAGACCGGTGAGCGTGAGGACCGCGGTCGTACGGCGCACCGCCGGCGGGACCTGCGCGGTACGGCCGTAGCCGCGGGCGTCCATGGCGGCGGCGAGGGCCACGGAGCGTTCCAGGGCGCCTTCGAGGACGGGCAGGCCCACCTGGAGCAGGCCCCGCAGGCCCTTGTCCGGGCGGCCGCGCAGCCGGCGGGCGGTGCGCAGCCGCTGGGCGTCGGCGATGAGGTGCGGGGCGAAGGTGAGGGCCACGACCACGGCCACGCCCATCTCGTAGAGGGCGCCGGGCAGGGACTTGAGGAGGCGGGTGGGAGCGGCGAGGGCGTTGGCCGAGCCGACGCAGATCAGGAGCGTGGCCAGCTTCAGGCCGTCGTAGAGGGCGAAGACGAGGGTCTCGGCGGTGACCCGGCCGCCGAGGCGGATGCCCTGCGCCCAGTGGGGCAGCGGGACTTCGGGAAGGGTGAGCAGGGTGTGGGTGCCCGGCAGGGGCGAACCGAGGGCGACGGCGAACACCAGGCGGACCAGCAGCACGGCGAGGGCCAGCTTGACGAAGGCGCCGTAGGAGAGGGCCCAAGGGGTGTGGGGGCGGCGGGTGGCGACGACGTAGGCCGAGACCGTCACGAGGAGTGCGAGGAGCAGCGGGTTGGTGGTGCGGGTGGCCGCGGTGCCGAGGGCCAGGGACCACAGCCACCAGGCGCCGGGGTGGACCGGCGCGGGGGGCCGGCGCCGCAGGGCGGTGACGCCCGCCGACGCCGGCCGGGTGCCGTGCCGGTCCACGCCCGAGCCGTGGTCAGCCATGCCTGCGCCGGCGGGCCTGCCAGCCGGCCGCCGCGCCCAGCACCGCCACCGCCGCCACCCCGGCGACGACGCCCAGCGACGGGCCGCCGCCGCTCTCGTCCGCCGGCTCACCGGCCGGCTTGCCCGCCGACGCCACCTGCTCCCCGCAGCCCTTCGCCGGGTAGCCGCCGATCGCGCACAACAGGGCGTTGGCGTCGTACCGGAGCGGCTTGGCGACCGCCGCCAGGGCCTCCGCCGCCGTCGCGTCCGGGGCGAGCCGGGCGCAGGCCGTGCGGGGCGCGGGCGGCGTCTCGCCGGACGGGGCGTCCGACGCCGTGCCGAAGTCGATGACCAGGGCCACCCGCTTGTGGCCGTCCCGCGCCGGGGTGCCCGCGCAGATCGTGGTGAAGCCGGCCTCGCCGCGCGGCCGGGACGCGTCCGCGGAGTCCTCGCTGACCGCGAAACGGAAACCCTGCACGGAGCCGTCCGCGGGGCGGGCGAGGGAGGGACCCTGGGTGGCGTACGTCCACGCCTTGCCGTCGCGCTCCCAGAACGACCAGTAGCGGTAGCCGGTGGCCTGGGCCGGGCCCGTGCCGGCGGCCAGGGCGATCAGGAGCGCGGCGAGGAGGGCCGCCGCCCGGCGTATCACGGCTGCTGCTTCCGGTTCCGGCCGCTGAGCAGGAAGCCGATGCCGACACCGGCGACGAGGCAGACGCCGACGTACCACCAGACACCGAAGCCGTCGTCCGACTCGGACGTGGCCTCGCTGTCCGCGGTGGCGGGCCGCTGCGCGCTCTGCGGCGCGGGGCCCGACGCGTTCAGCAGCCGCACGAGGTCCGTGCCGCCGAAGTCGCGCGGGTCGCCACCGGCCGCGTGCGCGGCGAGGATCAGCTGGGCGTAGGCGGCCGGGCCGCTCTGCTTGGCCCAGGCGACGGCGTTCCGCTCCAGCCACTTGAGGGGCCCGGCCGCTCGGGCCGCGCCGCCCTGGGCGGCGAGGGCCACGACGGCGTCGGCCGTGTTGCCGTAGTCGGGCTGGTCCTCGGAACCGGGGAGGGCCGACATGAGGTGGCCGTCCGCGGCGAGCGCGTCGGCGAGGTAGGAGGCGCCGTTCGCGGCGGCCCGCTCGGGGGTGAGGTCGTCGCCGTCGGCGCAGGAGGGCGCGGCGGCGGTGCCGGCGGCCTCGGCGGCCAGGCCCTTGCCGAGCGAGCCCAGCACGCCGGCCGCGGTGGCGTCCGGATTGGCGGCGAGGGCGCCCTTCTTGTCGGGCTGGTAGGCGAACGCCCCGGCGCCCTTGGCGTCGTCGCACGGTATGGCGAACGCGAGCAGGGCGTCCTGGGCGGACCGGCCGCCCTTGACGACGTCCTGCGGCCGCTCGCCCGCGGCGGCGAGGGCTCCGATGACGAGGGAGGTCGAGTTGGCGTCGCTGGGGCCGCCGGCGGTGTAGCCCCAGCCGCCGTCCTTGCCCTGCGCGGACTTCAGCCAGGTGACGGCCTTGCCGGTGACGGCGTCGTGCCCGCCGAGCGCGGCGAGTGCCTGCACGGCGGCGGCCGTCATGTTGGTGTCGACCGGCGTCTTGGCGTCGCAGGGCTTGGCGGTGTCGGCGCGGTACGGCGCGAACGCGCCGTCGGCGCACTGCTGTCCGGCCAGCCACTCCACGCCCGCGGCGGCGGGCCGCACGCCGACGGCGTCGTGGGCGAGCAGGGCGAGGGACTGGCGCCACACGCCGTCGTAGGTGGGGTCACCCGTGCCGTACAGCCCCGAGGGCAGCGACGGGGAGGGGCTCGCGGCCTGGGCGGCCGGGACCCCGGCGGCGCCGATCACTGCGGTGACGGCCAGGGCCGCTGCGCTGCGGCGGACGACGTTCATGATCGGCGGGTGCCTCTCCCTGCGGGGAGCCGCGCAGCACGGGCAACCCCCGGGCGGCTCGGCTCCGTATACCTCGACGGTGCCGTACACCGGCCGGTTGCCGGTGCACTTGAGCCGGTCACGCTGCCGTGCGGGGCGGTCCGGCTCACAGCCTCGGCTGCTCACGGTTGCGGGTCAGCGCCGGATTTGCACCGGCTTTCCCCCGTACGGGTGTGATGACGACCGGGCCACTCTACCCGCCCGTAGCCCCAGCCCCATGGGGCGCCGGTCACACCCCGACCGGACCGGGCACAGACCCCCGCGGGGCACCTCGGGTGGGCTAGGTGCAAGTCCTGCGGGGGCGGCGGCCGCATCCTGGATGGGCTACGCGCAGGCCCTTGTGGGATTGCCGGTCACATCTCGGGTGGGCTACGAGGCTCCCGTGGGGCTGACGGTCGCGCCCCGGGCGGGCTACGCGCAGGCCCTTGTGGGGCTGACGGTCGCATCCTGGGGCGGCTGCGCGCAGGCTCCCGTGGGGCTGAGGGTCGCATTCTGGGCGGGCTACAGATAGGCCCTGTTGGGCGCCGCCACCCCGTGCGGGCCACGTGCAAGCCCCCGTGGGACCGTCGGTCACACCCCGGGCGCGCTATGCGCAGGCTCCCGGGGGCCGTTGGTCGCATCCTGGGCGGGCTGCGGCGTAAGCCGCCGTGAGGCATCCGGTCGCATCCTGGGTGGGCGCGCAGGCCTTGTGGGGTTGCTGGTCGCATCCTGGGCGGGCTACGGATAAGCCCCGTTGGGCCGCAAGCCACCCCGTGCGGGCCGCGTGCAAGCCCCCTTGGGGCCGCCAACCACACCCCGGGCGCGCTACGCGCAGGCTCCCGGGGGGCCGTTGGTCGCATCCTGGGCGGACATGCGCCCCGTTGGGCCGCCCGCTACCCCGTGCGGGCTTCGTGCAAGCCCCCGTCGGGCCGCCCGTCACCGGACGCGCAAGCGCCCGTGGGGTTGCCGGTCACATCCCGGGCGGGCTGCGGCGCAAGCGCCCGTGGGGTTGCGGTTCACATCCCGGGCGGGCTGCGGCGCAAGGGCCCGTGGGGTTGCCGGTCACACCCCGGGCGGGCTGCGGCGCAAGCCGCCGTGAGGCATCCGGTCGCATCCTGGGTGGGATGCGCAGGCCCTTGTGGGGGGCGGCGGTTGCATTGTGGGCAAGGTTCCGTGGGGTCGCTCGTCGCCCCGGAGGGCTACGCGCCGGTTCGGATCAGGTTTGCTGCGCGGCAGCGGGTGACGGGGGCGGACTCGTGGCGGAACCAGGTCGCGTCGATCTCGCGGCCGTCGCGCAGGGTGTGCCGGGGCGGCCCCTCTGCCGGCACGAAGCCCGCGCGCGTGAGGGCGCCCCGGCAGGCCGAGTTGGTGACCTCGGTCCCGGCGTGGACCGAGTCCAGGCCGAAGTGGGTGTGGCCGAGCTGGGCGCCCGCGGCGAACAGCTCCGCGCCGAGGCCCCGGCCGCGGGCGTGCGGTGCGAGCCAGCCGCCGATCTGCCCGGCGGTGCGGTCGAGTTGGAGGGCCCCGGCGTAGCGGCCGTCCTCCCGGCCCACGGCCACCAGGACCTCACCGCCCTCGGGGTCGAGTTCGAACGCCGAGAGCCACCGCGGGGGGATGCCACGGTGACTGTCGCCGGGGCGCATCCGCAGCAGGGACTCCCGGATGCGGGTGTCGGCGACGACCTCCTCGCCCCGCATCCCGAGCCACCGCTGCGCCGCGCCGTCCGATCCGGCGGCGACCGCCGCCAGCAGGTCCAGCTGGGTCTCCGGGGTGTACAGCAGCAGACCTCCGGTGTGCACCGTGTGCCGGCCGAGCGCGCACGGCCCCGGCACCGGGAGCGGCGGCAGTGACCTGCGACGCCTCAGTCGCGCCCACAGCATACGAACTCCCGTGGGGAGGAAGGGATGACAGACCCGTGACGGACAGGCCCTGAAAGCGCGGCGGTGGCCGCCGTCGTCCAGGGGACGGGGCCGAATCTACCGCCAGGCCCGACGCGGGCGTCGCGACCCGCTGCCGCGCGGACGCTCACACCGCCACGTACGTCACCGGATCGCTGCCCGCGACGGCCTCCGCCCGCCCCAGTTTCACCAGCCGGCGCAGATGGGCCTCCGCCTCGGAGACGGCGATGGTGCGGGAACCGTAGGGGATCTCGGCCCAGGGCCGGTTCCAGTCCATGCGCTCGGCGAGCCGCCAGGGGGTCAGGGGCTCGGCCAGGAGCACCAGCAGGCCGGTCAGCCGCGCCTCGTGGTGGGCGAGCAACTGGGCCACCCGGGCGGGGGCGTCGGTGAAGGCGTACTGGTGCGCCGGGAGGACCTCGGCGGGGTCGAGGCGCGCGACGCGCTCCAGGGAGGCCAGGTAGTCGCCGAGCGGGTCGGTCACGGTCGTGTCGTCCGGGTCCTCGTACAGGCCGATGTGCGGGGTGATCTCGGGCAGCACGTGGTCGCCGGAGAACAGGCGTCCGTGGCCCGGCAGTCGGGCGGGGTGCTCCTCCTCCAGGTGCAGGCAGACGTGGCCCGGCGTGTGGCCCGGTGTCCAGATCGCGCGCAGCCGGCGCCCGGGCAGGGCGAGCAGCTCACCGGGGACGATCTCGCGGTCGGGGAGGGCGGGGGAGAGGCCGGGCAGCCGACCGCGGGCGGTGCGCAGCGGGGCGATGTGGGCCTCGGGGGCGCCGGCCGCGGTGAGCTTGTCCGCCATGTACGCGAACCAGTGCTCGGGGCGGGCCTCGTGCGTGCGCCGGACCACGGCCGCGTCCGCCGCGTGCATCGCGATCCACGCCCCCGAGGCCTCCCGCACGCGGCCCGACAGGCCGTGGTGGTCGGGGTGGTGGTGGGTGACGACCACGCCGTGCACCTCGGCGGCCGAGGTGCCGCACGCCGCGAGCCCCGCGGCCAGGGTGTCCCAGGACGCCGGGTCGTCCCAGCCGGTGTCGATCAGCACCGGGCCGGCGTCGGTGTCGACGACGTGGACGAGGGTGTGGCCCAGGGGGTTGTCCGGAATGGGGACCTTCAGGGACCGTACGCCGCCGCCGTGGTCGTGCACCTGCGTCATGGGCTCCCCCGATCGCCGCCGTGCGGTCACTATAACTAGAACACGTTTCCATGGGAGCCCGAGTCACCGGTTCCGGGCCGTGGACTCCTCGGGGACGAGCTGGTATCAGTCTTCGTAGTCCGCGCATCTGATGGAGTGTCAGGGGAGCGGCGTCGGGGACCAGGGAGGGCAGTCGCCATGACCGAGCTCGTGGAACACGGACAGCTGTTCATCGGCGGGGAGTTGACCGAACCCCTCGGCAAGGACGTCATCGAGGTGATCTCCCCGCACACCGAGGAGGTCCTCGGGCGCGTGCCGCACGCCTCGGCGCAGGACGTGGACCGGGCGCTCGCGGCCGCCCGCCGGGCCTTCGACGAGGGCCCCTGGCCGCGGATGTCCCTCGACGAGCGGATCGAGGTCGTGGGGCGGATCAAGGACGGCATCGCCGCCCGGCACGAGGAGATCGCCCGCGTGATCTCGTCCGAGAACGGCTCGCCGTACTCCTGGAGCGTCCTCGCGCAGGCGCTCGGCGCGATGATGGTCTGGGACACGGCGATCCGGGTCGCCCGCGACTTCCGCCACGAGGAGAGCCGCGACGGCGTGCTCGGACGGCTGCTCGTCCGGCGCGAACCGGTCGGGGTCGTCGCGGCGGTGGTGCCGTGGAACGTCCCGCAGTTCGTGGCCGCCGCCAAGCTGGCCCCCGCGCTGCTGACGGGCTGCACGGTCGTCCTCAAGCCGTCGCCGGAGTCGCCCCTCGACGCGTATCTGCTCGGCGAGATCGCGCGGGACGCCGGGCTCCCCGAGGGCGTGCTGTCGATCCTGCCCGCCGACCGGGAGGTCAGCGAGTACCTCGTCGGGCACCCCGCCGTAGACAAGGTGTCGTTCACGGGATCGGTGGCGGCGGGGCGGCGCGTGATGGAGGTCGCCGCCCGCAACCTGACCCGCGTCACCCTGGAGCTGGGCGGCAAGTCGGCGGCGGTCGTGCTGCCGGACGCGGACCTGGAGAGCACCGTGGCCGGGATCGTCCCGGCGGCCTGGATGAACAACGGGCAGGCCTGTGTGGCGCAGACCCGGATCCTGCTGCCGCGCTCGCGCTACCCGGAGTTCGCGGAGGCCTTCGCGGCGGCGGCGGGCGCGCTCGTCGTCGGGGACCCGCTGGATCCGGCCACCCAGGTGGGGCCGCTGGTCGCCCACCGGCAGCAGCGGCGCAGCCTCGACTACATCCGCATCGGCCAGGAGGAGGGCGCCAAGATCCTCACGGGCGGCGGCCGCCCGGCCGGCCTGGAGCGCGGCTGGTACGTCGAGCCGACGCTCTTCGGCGACGTCGACAACTCCATGCGGATCGCCCGCGAGGAGATCTTCGGCCCGGTGATCTGCCTCCTGCCGTACGGCGACGAGGCCGAGGCCGTGCAGATCGCGAACGACTCGGACTACGGACTGAGCGGCAGCGTGTGGACCGCCGACGTCGGCCACGGCATCGAGATCGCCCGCCGGGTCCGTACCGGCACGTACTCGGTGAACACCTTCAGCCTCGACATGCTCGGCCCCTTCGGCGGCTACAAGAACTCCGGCCTGGGCCGGGAGTTCGGCCCGGAGGGCTACGGCGAGTACCTGGAACACAAGATGATCCATCTGCCGGCCGGATGGGAGGGCTGAGCACCATGGGGGACCGCTGGCAGCTCCAGGTCGACCGCTCGCTGTGCATCGGCTCCGCGCAGTGCGTCCACCACGCCCCGGACGCCTTCCGCCTCGACGCGGGCCGCCAGTCCCGCCCGGTGGACCCGGAGACGGACGCCGGCGAGGGCATCCTGGCGGCCGCCGAGGGCTGTCCCGTGGAGGCGATCACCCTGACGCTGCTGGGGAGCGGGGAGGCGGTGTTCCCGCCGGAGGAGTAGCGGAGCCCGGCCTCAGGGGATCCGGGGGATTCGCCAAAAAAATTCCCTTTCGGGGGTTCTATTCCGGGAAAGGCGTCTTACCCTGATATCAGGCCTACGAGGCGAGTGAGGGAGTTCGACCGGAGTAGCCGACTCGGGCGTGAGGCTCAGGTTTCCGCCGGTGCCGACGTCGACGGTCGGGCTGAGAGGCCGTAAGGTCGCGTGGCAGAAGGACGGCCATGTGAACCGGAAGGCGACCCCCAGCCACCTGATCCGGGCAATACCGGCGAAGGGAACCCGTCTCGTAGGTCCTTCGCGCGCCCTGGGGGCAGGGCGCTACGCGTCCTTGGGGGTCGTCAGGTCGATCAGACGGCACACCGTCTCGATGTCGATCTTGACCTGGGCGATGGAGGCGCGGCCCGAGAGCCAGGTGATCAGCGCCGAGTGCCACGTGTGCTCGATGACGCGGACGGCGGAGAGCTGGGCGGGGGTCGGATCGTCCAGACCCATGGCGTCCAGGATGATCGCCGTGGTCTGCCGGGAGACCTGGTCCACCTCGGGGCTCACGCTGCGGTCCGCGAAGGTGAGGGCGCGGACCATCGCGTCGGCCAGGTGCGGCTCGCGCTGGAGCGCCCGGAAGGCCCGCATCAGGGTCTCCGCCACCCGCTCCGCCGCCGTCTCCCCGGTCGGCGGCTTCTTGCGCAGCGTCCCGTGCATGTGCTCCAACTGGTCCTGCATGGTGGCGACCAGGAGATGGATCTTGGACGGGAAGTAGCGGTAGAGGGTGCCGAGGGCGACCTGCGAGGACTCCGCGACCTCACGCATCTGCACCGCGTCGAACCCGCCCCGGCTGGCCAGTTGGGCGCATGCCCGCAGGATGCGGCGCCGGCGCGCCTCCTGCCGCTCGGTGAGGGGCGGCGCGGCGGGGGCGGCGGGCCGCGCGCGACTGGCTTCCACCTTGGCTTGCGCTGGCATGAGGTTCCGTTCGTGACAGTGCGTGAGGGCGTGCGATCAGACAGCATGGCAGGCGCGGACCGCCGCCGCGTGCCCCGGCGAGCCGTGGCGTGAATCACCTGATCCAGTGCTCACAGCGGCGCTACCTGCCGGTAGATTCAGAGCCTCTTGAACGATCAAGTCTGTAACTTGTTCTAGATTAGCGTCCCGGCGTAATCTCGCGGGACCGTGCAGGGAGAAGGGGGCCCGGAGTGACCGCTGAGGCCAGTCGGACGGGCTCTTCGAAGGCCCTCGCGGCCGACGGCTCGCGGCCGCTGCGTATCGCGCTCCTCACGTACAAGGGAAACCCGTTCTGCGGCGGCCAGGGCGTCTACGTCCGGCACCTGTCCCGCGAACTCGCCCGCCTCGGCCACCACGTCGAGGTCATCGGCGCCCAGCCCTACCCCGTCCTCGACGAGGGCTACGACGGCCTGCGCCTCACCGAGCTGCCCAGCCTCGACCTCTACCGCCAGCCCGACCCCTTCCGCACCCCGGGACGGGACGAGTACCGGGACTGGATCGACGCCCTTGAGGTCGCGACCATGTGGACCGGCGGCTTCCCCGAGCCGGTCACGTTCTCCCTGCGGGCCCGCCGTCATCTGCGCGCCCGCCGCGGCGACTTCGACGTCGTGCACGACAACCAGACGCTCGGGTACGGGCTGCTGGGTGACGTCGGCGCGCCCCTGGTGACGACGATCCATCACCCCATCACCGTGGACCGGCAGTTGGAGCTGGACGCGGCCGACGGCTGGAAGCGCCGGTTCTCCGTGAAGCGGTGGTACGGCTTCACCCGCATGCAGAAGCGGGTGGCGCGGCGGCTGCCGTCCGTGCTGACCGTCTCCGGCACCTCGCGTCAGGAGATCGTCGACCACCTCGGCGTCCGGGCGGACCGCATCCACGTCGTGCACATCGGCGCCGACACCGACCTCTTCTCGCCCGACCCCTCGGTGCCGCAGGTGCCGGGACGCATCGTCACCACGTCCAGCGCCGACGTGCCGCTGAAGGGGCTGGTCTTCCTCGTCGAGGCGCTGGCCAAGGTGCGCACCGAGCGTCCCGAGGCCCATCTCGTCGTCGTCGGTAAGCGGCCCACCGAGGGCCCGGTCGCGCAGGCCGTGCGGCGCTACGGGCTCGAAGGCGCCGTCGAGTTCGTCAAGGGCATCTCCGACGCCGAACTGGTCGACCTGGTGCGCTCGGCACAGGTCGCCTGCGTGCCGTCGCTCTACGAGGGCTTCTCGCTGCCGGCGGCCGAGGCGATGGCCACCGGGACGCCGCTGCTCGCCACGACCGGCGGGGCGATCCCCGAAGTGGCCGGGCGGGACGGGGAGACGTGCCTCGCGGTGCCGCCGGGCGACGCGGGCGCGCTGGCCGGCGGACTGAGCCGGCTCCTGGGCGACGCCGCACTGCGCGCACGGCTCGGCGCGGCCGGACGCGAGCGCGTCCTGCGCCACTTCACCTGGGCGCGCGCCGCGGAGGGCACGGTGGCCCGCTACCGGGAGGCGATCGCCCGTACCGGCGAGGACCGGCGGCCCGGTTCCGCGGTGTCGCCCGGCCCGGCCGGCTCGGCTGCCCGTGCCGGCGAGGACCGGCGGCCCGGTTCCGCGGTGTCGCCCGGCCCGGCCGCCCGTACCGGCGAGGACCGGCGGCCCGGTTCCGCGGTGTCGCCCGGCCCGGCCGGCTCGGCCGCCCGTACCGGCGAGCGCGGTCGGCCTGGCCCCGCGGTGTCGCCCGACCCGGCCCGCTCGCCCCGGACCTCCGGCGCCACGGAGCGCCCCGGCACGCTGGTCGCGAGCGGCCCCTCCGGCCTCGGCGGGGCCGTCGAGGAGGCGGACGCGGAGGCGGTCACCGGCGGCGCGGGCGGCCCCGGGAACCCTCCGGGCGACGTCCCCGGCGCTGTCCCCACCAGCCCCGCCCCCACGCCTCCCGGGGCGACCCCCACGAGTACCAACGGCGTCTACCGCGAAAGCAGGACCACGTGCTGACCGTCGACTTCTCCCGGTTCCCGCTCGCCCCGGGCGACCGCGTCCTGGACCTCGGATGCGGTGCCGGCCGGCACGCGTTCGAGTGCTACCGGCGCGGCGCGCAGGTCGTCGCGCTGGACCAGAACGGCGAGGAGATCCGCGAGGTCGCCAAGTGGTTCGCGGCGATGAAGGAGGCGGGCGAGGCGCCCGAGGGCGCCACCGCGACCGCCATGGAGGGCGACGCCCTCGCCCTGCCCTTCCCCGACGACTCCTTCGACGTCGTCATCATCTCCGAGGTGATGGAGCACATCCCGGACGACAAGGGCGTGCTCGCCGAGATGGTCCGGGTCCTGCGGCCCGGCGGCCGGATCGCGATCACCGTCCCGCGCTACGGCCCCGAGAAGGTCTGCTGGACCCTCTCCGACGCCTACCACGAGGTCGAGGGCGGCCACATCCGCATCTACAAGGCGGACGAACTCCTCGCGAAGATCCGGGAGGCCGGCCTCAGGCCGTACGGCACGCACCACGCGCACGCCCTGCACTCCCCGTACTGGTGGCTGAAGTGCGCCTTCGGCGTCGACAACGACAAGGCGCTGCCGGTACGGGCGTACCACAAGCTGCTGGTCTGGGACATCATGAAGAAGCCGCTGGCCACCCGCGTCGCCGAGCAGGCGCTGAACCCGCTGATCGGCAAGAGCTTCGTGGCCTACGCGACCAAGCCCCACCTGCCCTCGGTGGACGCCCGGTGACCACTCCCCGGACGGAACACCTCGTCCTGCCCGGGGTCCTCACCGCCGAGCAGGCCGCCGCGACCGTACGCGGCATCCTCGCCGTGCAGCGGGAGGACGGGGCGATCCCGTGGTTCCGCGGGCATCACCTCGACCCGTGGGACCACACCGAGGCCGCCATGGCGCTGGACGCGGCGGGCGAGCACGAGGCCGCCGAGCGGGCCTACCTGTGGCTGGCGGCCCATCAGAACCAGGACGGCTCCTGGTACGCGGCGTACGCCGACGGGGCGCACGACGACGTCACCGACCGGGGGCGCGAGACCAACTTCGTCGCCTACGTCGCCGTCGGCGTCTGGCACCACTACCTCTCCACCGGCGACGACACCTTCCTCGACCGCATGTGGCCGGTCGTCCACGCGGCCGTCGAGTGCGTGCTCTCCCTCCAGCAGCCCGGCGGGGAGATCGGCTGGAAACGCGAGGACGACGGCACGCCCGTCACCGACGCGCTGCTCACGGGGTCCTCCTCCATCCACCACGCACTGCGCTGCGCGCTCGCCGTCGCCGAACAGCGTGAGGAGCCGCAGCCCGACTGGGAACTGGCGCTCGGCATGCTGCGGCACGCGATACGCCGGCACCCGGAGCGGTTCCTGGACAAGGACCGCTACTCGATGGACTGGTACTACCCGGTACTGGGCGGCGCCCTGACCGGCGCGGAGGCCAAGTCCCGTGTGGAGGAGGGCTGGGAGCGGTTCGTCGTGCCCGGACTCGGGGTCCGGTGCGTGGTGCCCAACCCGTGGGTCACCGGCGGCGAGTCGGCCGAACTCGCCCTGGCACTGTGGGCGACGGGCGAGTCCGACCGCGCGCTGGAGATCCTTCAGTCCATCCAGCACCTGCGCGATCAGGAGACCGGGCTGTACTGGACGGGTTACGTGTTCGAGGACGACGCGATCTGGCCACGTGAACTGACCACGTGGACCGCGGGCTCACTGCTGCTCGCCGTCGCGGCGCTGGGTGGGCACGAGGCCACGTGTGCGGTGTTCGGTGGGGATCTGCTGCCGGTGGGGCTGGATCCCGACTGCTGCGCCTGAGGTCAGTGCTGACGGTGCATGCGGCCCGCGATCGCGTGGCCGACGAAGAGGTACACGACCGCCGCGAGACCGTAGCCCGCGACGACGCGTGCCCATGCCGCGTCGAAGGTGAAGAGGTCGTAGGACCAGCCGGCCAGCCAGCGCGCGGCGTCGTGCACGAACTGCACGAAGTCGTTGCCGGGGTTGGCGTCCAGCAGGTACATGAGGATCCACAGGCCCAGGATGAGGGCCATGATGTCGGCGACGATCGCTATGACCGTGCCGGCCTGGTTCGCACCGCGATATCTGGGGGACATGCCCTACGGATTGCCGCTCGTTCCTGGCTGAAACCAGAAAGGTCCGCGTCCTCGACAGGGCACCCGTTCCCCCTTCGTTCGGGCGGAGTTGACCACTCCGGGGGATGATGTTCCACGGGGTCACTGATGATCCTGGCCCCTTGAGCGGCAGGAGGGCCGTTGTCCGCGACCGTGGAACCCAGACTCACCATCCGCAGAACCACGCACCGCCGCGTCCCACGCCTCGTCGTCGCCGCGCTGCCCCTCGCCCTGGCCGGACTGCTGTCCCTGCTGATCTCCGGCAACACCCTGAGGCCCTTCGAACGCATCACGGTCATCGACTCCCGGATGGCCTCCAAGTCCGACTACTTCAGGGACCCCGAGGTGCAGCGCCTGCTGCTCCGGCACGGCATCCGCGTCGACATCCGCCGCCTCGGATCCCGCGGCATCGCCACCCGCTCGCTCGAGGGCCTGGACGTCGTCTTCCCGTCCGGCCAGCCCGCGGCGAAGCAGATCCTGGACCGGCCGGACGACACCGGCAGGTCCGTGCGCCCCTTCGTCTCCCCGCTGACCCTCGGCAGCTTCCGCGACTACGCGCAGGCCCTGGTGCAGGCCGGCGTGGCCACCCCGCAGCGCCCCACGAACGGGACGGAGACGCTCTACTACGACCTCGACATGGCCAAGTTCATGACCCTGCTCAACGGCGTGGACGACCGCGACGACCCCGTCGACGGCCCCAGGGACGGCAAGGGCAAGGAGGCCGACACCTGGGACGGCATCGGCTACGATGACGTGGCCGCCGGCGACCGCAACAGCGGCAGCGTGCTGGTGCGCACGTCCAACGTCTGCGAGTCCAACTCGGCCGGCACCTATCTGAGCATGCTCGCCTTCGTCGCCGGCGGCGAGAAGACGCCCGGCTCCAGCCACCCCAACGACCCCCGGCGGGCCCAGGCGGAGGTCGACCGGATATCCGCCGAGATCAAGCCGCTCGTCACCCTCCAGGGCATGTGGGCCGACGAGCAGGCCGACAGCTACTTCTCCGCCCTCGGCGAGTCCCTCGCGCCCATCGCCCTGATCTACGAGCACCAGTTCCTGGCCCACCAGATAGCCCACGAGGCCAAGGAGGGGACGCAGGACAGCAGCCGCGTCCTGCTCTACCCCAAGCCCTACGCCCTCACCGAACCGCAGCTCATCTCCCTGAGCCCGGACGGCGACCGGCTCGTCGAGCTGATCGAGAAGGACGCGGAACTGCGCCGCCGCGCCCTCGAGCTGGGCTTCCGGATCCGCTTCTCCGGCGAGGACGGCGCCAGCCGCCAGCTCGACGACTACCTGCGCGAGCACGGCATCCAGGTGCCGGTCCCGAACCCCGACCGGACGAAGGCGCTCGAACCCGGTCTGCAGATCCTGGACGACATCATCGACTACGTCGGCGACTGCCCGCCGCCCGACCTGGACGACGTCTCGTGACCCGCCTCGGCCGCGCCCTGACCGCCTCGCTCGCCCTGGCACTGCTCGCCGGCCCCACCTCCTGCACACGGGACGAGGAACCGGTCACGCTGCGCGTCCTCGCCAGCCCCGAACTCGCCGACCTCGCCCCGCTCCTGGACGACCTGGAGGAGGACACCGGCGTCGAGCTGGAGATGGAGTACGAGGCCGGCGCCGACCTCGCGGGGCAGTACCCCGGCGGCCGGTCCTACGACCTGGCGTGGCTCGCCTCCGACCGCTCCTTCCAACTCCGCGTCCAGGACTCCAAGGGCCGCCTGACCCGCCCCGAGTCCACCCCGATCATGCGCTCGCCCGTCGTCGTCGGCCTGGAGCGCGAGGTCGCCGACACGCTGCGCGCGGCCGCTCCCGGAGGCCGGATCTCCTGGGCGGACGTGGCCGACGCGGCCGCCGAGGGCACCGTACGGTTCGGGATGGCCGACCCGCGGCACAGCGACACCGGCCGCGCCGCTCTCGTGGGGGTCGCCACCGCCGCCGCCGGCACCGGACGCGCGCTGCGCGAGCAGGACGTCTCCTGCGACCGGCTGCGCGGCTTCCGCTCCGGCCAGACCCTGACCGCGCCTGGCTCGCGGGCCCTGATCGACGCCTATCTCGGCGCACCGGGCAAGGCCAACGCGCTCATCGCGCACGAGGCCGAACTCCTCGCGCTCAACGCCGGGGACCGGCGGGCCGACCCGCTGCGGATCGTGCACCCCGCCGACGGCATGATGCTCTCCGACTTCCCGCTGCTCCTGCTCGACCAGGAACGGCGCGAGGCGTACGGCAAGGTGGTGGACTGGCTGCTGAGCACCGACACCCAGCGCCGGCTCATGGAGCGGACCTTCCGCCGCCCGGTCGACCCGGACGTCGAGCCCTCCGCCCCGCTGCGCGCGGACGTGGGCAACGCGCTGTCCTTCCCCGACAGCCTCTCCATCGTCGAACAGCTGATCAGCGACTACGGCGACCCCCGTAGCCGCACCGCCGACCAGGTCGTCTTCGTCCTCGACTTCTCCACCTCGATGCGCGGCGCGCGCATGGCCGGCCTGCGCGCCGCGTTCGCGGGACTGAGCGGCGCCGACGACACCTCCACCGGCAAGTTCGCCCGCTTCTACCGGGGCGAGCGGCTCTCCGTGGTCCGGTTCGGCGGCCGGGTGCTGGAGGAGACGACGGTGACCGTGCGCGGCGAGGCCGATCTGCGCGCCCTGGACCGACTCGTCGCCGACGGCGGCTACGACGACGCCACCGCCGTGTGGACCGCCCTCGACCGGGGCTACCGCATCGCCGCCGCCGCCGTCCGCGACGAACCCGCCCGTCCCGTCGCCGTCGTGCTGATGACCGACGGCGAGAACAACGCGGGCATCGGCTACGAGGAGTTCCTGCGCCGGCACGAGGCCCTCGGGGCCGACGCCGAGGCGGTGCCCACCTTCCCCGTCCTCTTCGGAGAGGCCGACGCCGCCGCCCTGCGGCGCGCCGCCACCGCCACCGGCGGCCGCATGGTCGACGCGGGCCTCTCCTCCCTCTCCGACGCGTTCAAGGAGATCCGTGGGTGTCATTGATGCTCAGTGGTGGGGCCTTTGGTGGCCGTGGCTGCTCGTCTGGGCCGGCACGGCGGTCTGCGCCGTCGTGGTGCTCGGACACGGCCTGCGGCGGCTGCGCGGCCGCCGCAGACCCGGCGGCACCCACCTCGACATGTGCTTCTACCTGCACAAGCAGCGCGTCATGGACATCTACGAGGTCGGTGGCTTCGCCCAGTCCCTGAGCCAGGAGGTCGCCCACCGGCTCCAGGTCCAGAACCACTTCGGGCTGTGGGGCAAGCTCTTCTTCTGGCTGGGCAAGGCCGAACGGGGCGTCACCCGGGAGCAGGTCACCACCTACCTCCGCGAGGCCAACCCCATGAACGTCATCGGCGTGGTCATGGACGCCATGCGCAAGGAGGACCGGGTGGTGGACGCCGACCTCATCGAGGGCGACCTCGTCCTCAACCGGGCGAGCGCCGACCGCCTGAGCCACCGCTACCCCGCCGGGGACATCCCGCTCAGCGCGCTGGGGCTGGAGTACGTCTCGGTCACCGGCGGCTTCACCGCGAAGCGGGAGGAGAACGGCGTCCGCCTGAGCGCCCCCTACGGCAACGGCGCCCGCGTGGAGATCATGTGCTTCGAGGCCCAGGGGCGGGGCGACTTCCACGAGGAGCACTACTACAGCGGCCGGTTCACGGCCCGGTGCCTCGGCAAGGTGCTGGCCTGGGACGAGGAGCAGCGCCGGCTCACTCTCGACCCGGTCGCCATCTTCCGCTGAGCGCTCAGGAGTTCAGCTCCGCCAGCACCCGCAGGGTGTGCGGGTCCGGGGCCAGCACCAACAGGTCGGTCACCGCGCCCTTGCGCCACAACTCCAGCCGCCGCGCCACGCGTTCGCGGGGACCGACGAGGGAGATCTCGTCCGCGAACGCGTCGGGCACGGCCCGTACCGCCTCCTCCCGCCGTCCGGCGAGGAACAGCTCCTGGATGCGCCGGGCCTCCTGCTCGTAGCCCATGCGGGCCATCAGCTCGGCGTGGAAGTTGCGCCGCGCGTGCCCCATCCCGCCGATGTAGAAGCCGAGCATCGCCTTGACCGGGAGCAGCCCCTGCGCGACGTCCCGGCAGACCCGCGCCTGGGCCAGCGGCGCGACCAGGAAGCCCTCGGGGGCATCGGCCAGGGACGGCTCGTACACCTCGGTGCGCTGCGGCGACCAGTACAGGGGGAGCCAGCCGTCGGCGATCCGCGCGGTCTGCGCGATGTTCTTCGGGCCCTCCGCGCCGAGCAGGATCGGCAGTCCGGGCCGCAGCGGATGCGTGATCGGCTTGAGGGCCTTGCCGAGGCCGGTGCCGTCCGGGCCCCGGTACGGGTGGGAGTGGAACCGCCCGTCGAGCTCGACGGGGGCCCGCCGCTTCAGGACCTGCCGTACGACGTCGACGTACTCCCGGGTCGCGGTCAGCGGCGAGGACGGGAACGGCCGCCCGTACCAGCCCTCCACGACCTGTGGCCCGGACAGGCCGAGACCCAGCATCATCCGGCCACCGGAGAGATGGTCGAGGGTCAGGGCGTGCATGGCGGTGGTGGTCGGCGGCCGGGCGGCCATCTGCGCGACCGCCGTGCCCAGCTTGATGGTCGAGGTGTGGGCGGCGAGCCAGGTCAGCGAGGTGAAGGCGTCCGAGCCCCAGGACTCGGCCGTCCACACGGAGTCGTACCCCAGCCGCTCGGCCTCCCGGGCCAGTGTGAGGTGGTCGGGGGAGGGGCCGCGGCCCCAGTAGCCGAGCGCGAGACCGAGCCGCATACCGCCGCCTCCTGACGAAGTGTCAGCGTGCCGGGGGGTGACTGTACGACAACGGCCCCCCGCCCGGAAGGGCGAGGGGCCGCGCGCACGGCGGGCGGATCAGCCGCGCTGGATGCCGCTGGTGTCCTGGAGGACGCCGCGACGGCCGTCCTGCGTCTGCGCGACCAGCGCCTGACCGCGCTGCTCGACGGCCAGGTACCAGGTGCCCGGGGCGAGTTCGGCGATCGGGGACGGCGAGCCGTCCTCCCCGAACAGCGGGCGCGGCACCGGCACCGCGAACCAGAACGGCGAGAAGTCCCCGGCGGGCGGCTGCGGCTGCTGCGGCTGCTGACCGTAGGGCTGGCCGGGCTGCCCCGGCTGCGGCTGACCGTACCCGGCGGGCTGCTGCGCGCCCGGGTAGCCGTAACCACCCTGCGGCGGACCGCCGTAGGGCTGCGGGGCTGCGGGGCGGGGGGCCGGGAGGAGGGCGGCGTTCAGCGCCGGCACGAGCGGCGCGGCCACGGCGGCCCCGGCGAGCAGGAGGGCGGCGATGAGGCCGAGGATGAGGCCGGCACCGCGGGTGTCGGCGTCGATCACCCACCACAGCAGCGCCCACGCGGACGCGACGGCCAGCCCCACGCCCAGCGGGCCCAGGTCGAGACCGACGACCTTGCGGGGCTGCGGCAGCAGGCGAGCGGCCACGATGAGCCCGGCACCGATCACACCGAGCATGTAGGTACCGAGACCGAGACCGAGGCTGAGACCCCAGGCGCTCGGGATGTCGGCCGCCTCGCACACTGCTTCCGGGGCGTCACAGCCGGCTACATCAAGAAGCGACGCGATGAAGAGCAACACCGCTGCTCCGATCACCACGCCGTCGCCTCGAGTGAGGGAGCGGATATTCACTTCAGGTCCTTCGCAGGTCGTCTCGTCGTCGGTAGAGGCGTCGCTGTCACCGAGTTGCCCGAAGGCCCAGGGTGCGAAGCGCGGGGGTGGCCCCTCATCGTACGGACGACACTATCGTCCGTACGAACGACCTGTCCGCCGGGATGATCGCCCCGGTGGCTACCCGCGCAGGAAACTCACGATTCCCTCAGAGATCCCTTGCGCCGCCTTCTGCCGCCAGGCTCCGCTGATCAGCAGTGCCGCGTCCTTGCTATCGCGCATGTTGCCGCACTCGATGAACACCTTCGGAACCGTTGACAGATTGAGACCGCCCAGGTCCTGTCGCGTGACGAGACCGGTGCCGCCGCCCACGTAGTTGGAGGGCGCGCTCCCGGTGGCGCGGACGAAACCGCCCGCGATACGCGCGCCGAGTTCCCGCGAGGGCGCGACGATCGGCCGGGTGTCGGCGGCGCCCGCGTGCACGGACGCCGGGAGGATGACGTGGAAGCCGCGGTTGCCGGTCCCGGAGCCGTCCGCGTGGATGGAGACGACCGCGTCGGCCTTCTCCTCGTTGCCGATCCGTGCCCGCTCGTCGATGCACGGCCCGTACGCCCGGTCGCCGTTCTGCGTCAACCGCACCGTGGCGCCCTGCTCCTGGAGGGCCGTGCGCAGCCGGCGGGCGACGTCGAGGGTGAACTCGGCCTCCGTGTAACCCGCGTTGGTGGCCGTGCCGGTGGTGTCGCACTCCTTCTGCGTCGTGCCGATGTCGACCTTGCGGTTGATCTCGGCCGGGTGCGCGAAGTTGTGCGGGTTGTGACCGGGGTCGATGACGACGACCTTGCCCTGGAGCGAGCCCGCGCGCGAGGGCGCGGGAGCGGGCTTCCCGTCGGAGGACGAGGAGTTCTCGCCCGAGGGGGAGTCCGAGGGGGAGGAGGCGGGGGCGGAGGGGGCCGACGGGGCGCCCGAGGGCGCCTTGGCCTCCGTGCGCTCCGCTCCCGAACCGCTGTCACCCACCGCCGCGTACACCGCCCACCCGAGCAGTGCGCCGGGCACCAGGGCCGCGACGGCGACGGTCGCCGCCCGGCGGCGGGAGCGGCGGGGCGTGGACGAATCGAACTCCGGACCTGTGTACGACACGCTTGCCACCCTAGCGGCCGTCGGGCCGCGACCCCGGTTTGTGTACGTCCCTCCGGGTGGCGCCCGGTCAGATCCCGGCGCCGGTGCGCCGCAGCACCCGCAGCGAGTCCGTCGCCGAGACCTCCGTGAAGGCGCCCGAGGCGAGCGCGCGCAGGTAGATCCGGTACGGGGCCTGGCCGGTGAACTCGTCGGCCGGGTCGGGGAAGACGTCGTGGATGACGAGCAGACCGCCGTCCGCGACATGGGGCGCCCAGCCCTCGTAGTCGGCGGTGGCGTGCTCGTCGGTGTGACCGCCGTCGACGAAGACCAGACCGAGGGGGGTCCGCCAGATCCGCGCCACCTGCGGGGAACGGCCGACCAGCGCCACCACGTGCTCCTCGAGGCCGGCCCGGTGCAGGGTGCGGCGGAAGGCGGGCAGGGTGTCCATCAGGCCGAGCTCGGGGTCGACCGTCCGCGGGTCGTGGTAGTCCCAGCCCGGCTGCTGCTCCTCGCTGCCCCGGTGGTGGTCGACGGTGAGCGCGGTGACGCCGGCCGCGCGGGCGGCGTCGGCGAGCAGGATCGTGGAGCGGCCGCAGTACGTGCCGACCTCCAGCAGCGGCAGCCCGAGCCGTCCGGCCTCGACGGCCGCCGCGTACAGGGCCAGGCCCTCACCCGCGGGCATGAACCCCTTCGCCGCCTCGAACGAGGCCAGGATCTCGGGCGGGGGAGCCGCGCTCATGGCAGGAGCCTTCCGGTCGCAGGGTGTGTCCGGGCGCCCATGCTGCCGCACCCCCGGTCGACGCGGTGACCGGGGGTGCGGGTGGGGGGTGCGGGGAAGGGCTCAGGCCGTGACCGTCTCGCCGGGCAGGGCGAGGTCCAGGTCGATCGGGTCGCCGACGCCGGAGTGGGTCGCGGCGGAGGCGAGGGGGCCGTGCCCGGCCGCCTGGGTGGCGAGGACGTACGGGCCCCCGGCCGGGACCGCCAGCGCGTAGCTGCCGTCGTCGCCGGAGAGGGTCGCGCCCGCGTGCCGGCCCCGCCGGTCGATCAGCGTGACCTTGGCGCGGGCGACGGGTGTGCCGTCGGCGGCCAGGACCCGGCCGCGGAAGCCGCCGAGCGCCGCGACGGCGCGCTCCAGGTTGGCGTCCTCCTCGCTGCTCGCCAGCAGCTGAGGCAGCTCCGAGGGGCGGCGGCGGGGCAGGCAGAGGGCCAGGATCAGGCCGATGCCGACGGCGCCGGTCGCGATCAGGAAGGAGACCCGGAAGCCCTGCATCGTGGGTATCTCCACGCCCCCGACGGTGTTCGCGGTGTTGGCCAGCACCATGCCGATGACGGCACTGGAGACGGACGTGCCGATGGACCGCATCAGGGTGTTGAGGCCGTTCGCCGCGCCCGTCTCCGAGGCCGGGACCGCGCCGATGATCAGCGCGGGCAGCGAGGAGTAGGCGAGGCCGATGCCCGCGCCGAGGATCACCGAGGTGACGACGGTCTGCCAGGCGGCGTTCATCAGGCCGAGGCCGCCGGCGTAGCCGAGGCCGATGACCAGGAGGCCGATGATCAGCGTGGTGCGCGGGCCGTAGCGGGCGGAGAGGCGGGCGTAGACCGGTGCGGTGAACATCATCGTCAGGCCCAGCGGGGCCACGCACAGACCCGCGACGACCATCGACTGGCCGAGGCCGTAGCCGGTGGCGGCGGGGAGCTGGAGGAGCTGGGGCAGGACGAGGGAGACGACGAAGAAGGAGACGCCGACCATGATCGACGCGAGGTTGGTGAGCAGCACCTCGCGGCGGGCGGTGGTGCGCAGGTCCACCAGCGGCGACGACAAGCGCAGCTCCAGCACGCCCCACAGGAGCAGCACGGCGGCGGCCGCCCCGAACAGGCCGAGCGTGGTGGGCGACGACCAGCCCCAGTCGCTGCCCTTCGTGATCGGGAGCAGGAACAGCACCAGCCCGAGGGACAGCCCGAGGGCGCCCAGCAGGTCGAAGGTGCCCGGCGCGCGGACCGGGGACTCCGGGACGGTGACGAGGGTGAGGACGATGGCGAGCGTGCCGAGGCCCGCCGCGCCGTAGAAGAGGGTGTGCCAGTCGGAGTTCTGGGCGACCAGGGCCGCGGCGGGCAGCGCCAGGCCGCCGCCGACGCCGATCGAGGAGCTCATCAGGGCCATCGCCGAGCCGAGCCGCTCGCGCGGCAGCATGTCGCGCATCAGGCCGATACCGAGGGGGATCGCTCCCATCGCGAAGCCCTGGAGCGTACGGCCGACGATCATGGGGAGCAGGGTGCTGCTGAGCGCGCTGAGCAGGGCGCCGAACACCATCACCGTCAGGCTCAGCACGAGCAGGCGCCGCTTGCCGTACAGGTCGCCGAGGCGGCCCATGATCGGGGTGGCCACGGCCCCCGAGAGAAGGGTGGATGTCAGGACCCAGGTGGCGTTGCTGGGCGAGGTGTCGAGCAGTTGCGGCAGGTCCTTGATGACAGGGACGAGCAGGGTCTGCATCACTGCGACCACGATGCCCGCGAAGGCGAGCACGGGGACGACGGTGCCGCCCGCGGTGGCGGTGGGCCGGCCGGTCGTCGTGAGCGTCATGGGGTGGGGCCTCCGGGCCGGAAGAAGATCGTGAGTACGTTCAGTGTGAACCCCGTGCGCTCGGGCAACTATTCCAGTGCTTCGGGACACTAACGAATCCTTGACCGACTCATGGGGATCTGATCTTTCGTCAGTCGGCCCCGTCCGGGAGCCGTCGGGTCAGGCGAAGGGCCCGTCCGCGCCGAAGGCCAGCTCGGCGAAGCGCTCGCCCATGCGGCGGTGGGCGGCGGCGTCGGGGTGCAGGTCGTCGGGGAGCGGGAGTTCGGCGTGGTCGGCCTCGCCGTAGAGCGCGCGCCCGTCGAGGTGGTGCAGGTGGGGATCGTCGGCCGCGCGCTGCTCGACGATGCGGGACAGTTCGGCGCGGATGACGTTCAGGGTGAGTTTGCCCGCGGCCGTCTCCGCGGGGTCGCCGGCCGCCCGGAACCGGAGCCGGCCCGCGCTCAGCTCGCTGAAGTCGAAGAGGCAGGGGCCGGGGGTGTCCTCGTGCATAGGGCACAGGATCGGGGAGACGACCAGCAGGGGCGTCGTGGGGTGGCCCTCGCGGATCGTGTCCAGGAAGCCGTGGACGGCGGGCGTGAAGGCGCGCAGCCGCATCACGTCGAGGTTGACCAGATTGATCCCGATCTTGACGCTGATCAGGTCCGCGGGGGTGTCCCGCAGGGCGCGCGCGGTGAAGGGGTCCAGCACGGCGTTGCCGCTCAGGCCCAGGTTGATCAGCTCGGCACCGCCGAGGGAGGCGGCGAGCGCGGGCCAGGTGGTGGTGGGGCTCGCGGCGTCGGAGCCGTGGCTGATGGAGCTGCCGTGGTGCAGCCAGACCGGGCGGCCGGTGTCGGGGGCGGGCTCGACGGGGGCGTCGGTGCGCAGGGCGACGAGTTCGGTGATCTCGTTGTGCGGCAGCCAGATCTCGACGGTCTTGTCGTCGCCGGGCAGGCCGGTGAAGCGGACCGTGCCGGGCTCGCCGGCGCGCAGCGCGGTGGCGCCGGTGGTCATGTCCGTCGTGACGATGTTGCCGCCGGGCGCGGTGGCCTGGCCTGCCAGCCTGCCGTCGACCACGAGGTCGTACACGCCGTCCGGGCGCGGCGGGGCGCCGGTGTAGGCCCGCTTGGTGGGGAGGGTGTCCAGCTCGATCGAGGTGGCGCGGGTGCGCAGGGCCAGGCGGACGCCGGACGGCTGGGACTCGGCCATCTCCAGTTGCGCGTCGGTGTTCTGGGCGCGGGCCGCGGCGGGCAGCCGGTGCGGGAGCAGGCCGTGCGCGGTGCGCTCGACGTCCAGGGCGCCGCGGAGGTGGGCGGGGGTCAGGGGGGTGGTGATCCAGGAATGCATGGCCTCTGCCTGTGGTGTCGTGGTCTCGGGGGGGGGCTTGGGGATCTCAGGGGGGCTTCGGGGTCTCGGGGAGGGGCTTCGGGGTCTCGAGGAGGGGCTTCGGGGTCTGGGAGGGGCTTCGGGGTTTCGGGGAGGGGGCGGGCTCCGGGTGCGCTTCGGGCTTGGGGGGTGGGTGCTTTCCGAGTACGGGGCATCGGGCGCTTCCCGAGCTTCGGGGCTACGGGGGTGCGGGTGCGCTCCGGGCTTCGGGGGTGCGGGTGCTTCCCTGGCTTCGGGGCTTCCCTGGCTTCGGGGCTTCGGGGCTTCGGGGTACCGGCGTTCGTCCCGCGGCGCTCACGGGGCGCGGGCCGGGAGCGGTCAGCTCGTGGGCCAGTTGCGCAGGAGGGCGTCGAGGGCGTCGAGGATGCGGTGCCAGGACTCCTCGGAGTCCGGGGCGCTGTGACTGAAGCCGCCCGCCAGCTCCAGGCTGACGTACCCGTGGAAGACGCTGCCGAGCATGCGCACCGCATGGGTCTGGTCGGGTTCCGTGAGGTCGTAGCCGCGCAGGATGGCGCGCGTCATGGCGGCGTGCCGGACGCCCGCGCTCGCGGCGGCCGTCTCGGGGTCGAGCCTCATCTGGGCGGCGGCGTAGCGGCCGGGGTGCTCGCGGGCGTAGTCGCGGTAGACGGCGGCGAAGGCCGTGAGCGCGTCCTTGCCGGCCCGGCCGGCCAGGGCGTCGGCGGCGCGGTCGGCCATCTCCTCCAGGGCGAGCAGGGCGATCCTCGTCCTGAGGTCCTCGGAGTTGCGCACATGCGAGTAGAGGCTGGCGACCTTGACGTCGAAGCGACGGGCCAGCGCGGAGACGGTCACCTCGTCGAAGCCGACCTCGTCGGCCAGCTCGGCGCCGGCCTGCGTGAGGCGGGCGGGGGTCAGTCCTGCGCGTGCCATGGGCTAAGACTTCCTCTCTTTTTCCGAATGCCAGTGTGCACCTGCCTAAAGCTTTTAGGCAAGCGAGGGATGGGCGGACGGTGAGCACGGCCGCCGAGCCGTGTGCCCTAGGGCGGAGGGCGGAGAAACTCTGGGGCGAATCTCCGATGCGTCGGGAGTGCGACGGTTGAGAGCATGACCCGCATGCTCCGAGCCGCAGCGGACCCCCGCACCTCCCGTCGTGACGCCGTCCCCGCCTGGCTGGTCGTCGCACTCGCCTGTTCCGGGCAGTTCCTCGTCGTCCTCGACATCTCCGTCGTGAACGTGGCGCTGCCCTCGATGCGCGCCGGTCTGGGGCTGAGCGGCCCCGGCCTCCAGTGGGTGGTCAACGCGTACGCGATCGCCTTCGCCGGGTTCATGCTGCTCGGCGGGAGGGCCGGGGATCTGTACGGGCGCAAGCGGATGTTCCTGGTCGGGCTCGCGCTGTTCACCCTGGCCTCGCTGGGCGGCGGTCTGGCCCGTGAGGGGTGGGAACTGCTGGCCGCACGGGCGGTGCAGGGGCTGGGCGCGGCCGTGCTGGCGCCCGCGACGCTGACGATCCTGACGTCCGCCGTGCCGGAGGGCGCCGCCCGGGCGCGGGCGATAGCGACCTGGACCGCGGTCGGCGCGGGCGGGGGCGCCGCGGGTGGGCTGGTGGGCGGACTGCTCGTCGACGGGCTGTCGTGGCGGTGGGTGCTGCTGATCAACGTGCCGGTCGGGGCGGTCGTGCTGCTCGGCGCGCTGTGGGGGCTGCCGGAGAGCCGGGCCGGGGAGCGGCGGCGGCTCGACCTGCCCGGAGCGGTGCTGGTGACCGCCGGGCTCGGGACGCTGGCGCTGGGGATCTCGCAGACCGAGGCCGAGGGGTGGACGGCGGCGGCGACCCTGCTGCCGCTGCTCGCCGGGCTGGTGCTGATCGGGCTGTTCCTGCTGGTCGAGGCGCGTACGGCGGCTCCGCTGATACCGCTGCGGCTGTTCCGGCTGCGGTCCGTGGCCTCGGCGAACGTGGCGATGCTGCTGAGCGGCTCGGCGATGTTCTGCATGTGGTTCTTCATGACGCTGTACGCGCAGAACGTGCTCGGCTACACGCCGCTGGAGGCCGGACTCGCGCTGGTGCCCAGCTCGCTCGCCGTGGTGGTCGGCTCCAAGCTGGCGCCGCGGCTGATGCGGAGCGCGGGCGTGCGGCATGTGGCGGTGCTCGGGTCGGTGGTGGCCGCGGTGGGCTTCGGCTGGCAGTCGACGATCACCGTGGAGGGCGGGTACCTGACGGCCATCCTGATCCCGGGCGTCCTGATGATGCTGGGCGCCGGACTGGCGGCGACACCGCTGGCCGCGCTGGCGACGTCGGGGGCGGAACCGGGGGAGGCGGGGGTGGTCTCCGGCCTCGTCAACACCTCCCGCACGATGGGCGGCTCGCTCGGACTGGCGGTGATGTCGACCCTGGCGGCCGCCCGCACCGAGAGCAGCTCGCCCCTCGGCACCGAGTCCGCCCACCCCGCCGCCCTGGTGGAGGGCTACGCCCTCGCGTTCCGCGCGAGCGCGGGGGTGCTGGTGGTGGGGGCGGTACTGATGGCGGTGTGGCTGCCGCGGAGGGTGGGGGCGCGGTGAGGGCCGGGGGCCGGTGGCTCCGGGGGCGGGGGGCTGGTGGCTCCGGGGCCTGACGGGTGCCCTCGGGGCTTCTGGTCGTCTCGGTGCCGGCGTGGGAGATCAGGCGACGGGTGGGCTCGGCTCTCGCGGGAGGCGGCGCGGTGCCGGTGCGGAAGGTCGGACGACGGGTGGGCTCGGCTTTTCCGGCGGGGTGTGGGCCGCCGCGCCCCGGCACCGGCCGCCGCGCCCCGGCACCGGCCGCCGCGCCCCGGCACCGGCCGCCGCGCCCCACCGCGAGCCGCCCCGCTCCTCAGCGAGCCGCTCCGGCTCGGGCTCGGTCCTCACCGCGGCGGACGTCTCGGCCTCCGGCCCCCACGGCCGCACCGCGCCGCCCGCGCCCGCTTCGGTGTGGCTGATGAGGCGGGGGGCATGGCGGGTCAGACCACGGGAGGGCTCGGCTCCGGTGGGGGCGCGGCCTCGGCGAGCGTCGGGTCGATGACTGTTTCGCCGGTGAGGGCGCGGCGGATGGACGTCGTCAGGTCCTCCAGGGGGCCGTCCTTGACGAGGAGGCCGGCGGCGCCCGACGCCAGGGTGCGCTCCAGCAGGCCGGGGCGGGCGTAGGTGGTGAGCAGCAGCACGCGGCAGTCGGGCACCTGCCGGCGCAGGGCCGCCGCGGCGTCCGGACCGGTGATGCCGGGGAGCTCGACGTCGAGGAGGGCGACGTCGGGACGGTGCACGAGGGCCGCGTCCAACAGGTCGTCCCCGGTCGGCACCTGGGCGACCACCTGGATGTCGTCCACGAGGCCGAGCAGGGCGGCGAGCCCTCCGCCGCTCAGCGCCCCGTCCCCGGCGAGCAGCACCCTGACGGACTTGGCGGGCCGATGGTCACGGGGCATCTCGTTCACGGACCCAGCGTAGGCGCAGGGTGTGGCCGCCGCCTGCGCGAAGACGTGAACAAAGCTCACCTGACATACCGTCAGGAGCCTTCCCAACTCCGACCGGCTCGGCTATACAGAGGGTCGCCGTACTGGAACGCGTTCTAGAACGGGCGGGTTTCACGGCCCCGTGACGACCTCGGTGCGGCCGACGGTGCGGACGGTCGCACCGAGGTTCCCCGCCCCGTGAGCATTCAGGAGCCCCATGCCCATCGACGCAGCCAAGGCGCTCGCCGCCGAACCCCGGACCGGCGAGATCGCCTGGACCGCGAAGGACGTCCTGCTCTACCACCTCGGCATCGGCGCCGGCCTCCCCGCCACCGACCCCGACGAACTGCGCTACACCCTGGAATCCCGCCTGCACGTCCTGCCGAGCTTCGCCACCGTCGCCGGCTCGGGCGCCCCCGGCGTGATCAGCGGGCTGTCCATGCCGGGCGTCGAGGTCGACCTGGCCCGTGTCCTGCACGGCGGCCAGACGCTCCAGGTGCACCGGCCGATCCCGGCGACCGGCACCGCGACCGCCACCTCCCGCATCGCCGGCGTGTACGACAAGGGCACGGCCGCCATCCTCGTCCTGCGCACCGAGGTCGCCGACCCGCAGGGCCCGCTGTGGACCAACGACGCCCAGATCTTCCTGCGCGCAGAAGGCGGCTTCGGCGGCGACCGCGGGCCGTCCACCCGCCTCGACCCGCCCGCCGGAGAGCCCGAGCGGACCGTGGAGCGGACCGTCCGCGAGGACCAGGCACTGCTCTACCGCCTCAGCGGGGACTGGAACCCGCTGCACGCCGACCCCGAGTTCGCCAAGGTGGCCGGCTTCGAGCGGCCCATCCTGCACGGGCTGTGCACCTACGGCATGACGCTCAAGGCCGTCGTGGACACGCTGCTCGGCGGCGACGTGACCCGGGTGCGCGCCTACGCCACCCGGTTCGCGGGCGTGGTGTACCCGGGCGAGACCCTGCGCATCCGCATGTGGCGGCAGGAGGGCGCCGTACGCGTCGCCGTCAGCTCGGTCGAACGGGACGACGCGCCGGTCCTGGCCGACACCGTCGTCGAGCACACGTGAACGCCTTTCGAGGGGAGCCGCACCATGCGCGCAGCCGTACTGCACGAGATCGGCCAGGAGAAGCTGGAGATACTCGACGACGTCGAGACGGTGGGCTTCGGCCCGGGCAAGGTGAGGATCCGGGTGCGCGCCACGGGGCTGTGCCACTCGGACCTGTCCGCGATGAGCGGGGTGCTGCCGCAGCCGGCGCCCTTCGTGCCGGGACACGAGGGCGCGGGGGAGATCACGGAGGTCGGTGACGGGGTCACCGCCCTGAAGCCCGGCGACCGGGTCGTCGTCTGCTGGCTGCCCGCCTGCGGCGCCTGCGCCGCCTGCGGACGCGGCCAGACCCATCTGTGCCTGGCCGGCTTCATGAACGCGGGCACCCCCAACTACCGGCGTCCCGGCACGGACCTCTTCGGCTTCGCCGGGACCGGCACCTTCGCCGAGGAGGTCGTCGTCGACGCCCGCTGCGCGGTGCCCATCCCCGACGACGTGCCCTACGACATCGCCGCGCTCATCGGCTGCGGGGTCACCACCGGCCTCGGGGCCGCCCTCAACACCGCCGACGTCGAGGCCGGGGCGTCCGTCGCCGTCATCGGCTGCGGAGGCGTGGGCATCTCCGCGATCCAGGGCGCGCGACTGAAGGGCGCCGCGGAGATCGTCGCCGTCGACCCGGTCGCCGGACGCCGGGAGGCCGCGCTGCGGTTCGGCGCCACCCGGGCCGTGGCGCCGGAGGAACTCGCCGACGCCAAGCAGCAGGTCACGGCCGGCGAGGGCTTCGACTACGTCTTCGAGGTCGTCGGGAAGTCGGCCACCGCCCGCACGGCCTACGAGACCACCCGGCGCGGCGGCACCCTGGTCGTCGTCGGGGCGGGCGCCATGGACGACGTCCTCCAGCTCAACATGTTCGAGCTGTTCTTCGACGAGAAGCGGATCCTGCCGTCCATGTACGGCGGCGGCGACGTGCTGCGCTCCTACGAGCGGACGATCGCGCTGTGGCGGGCGGGCCGGATCGACCTCGCGGGCCTGATCACCCACCGGGTGCAGCTCGCCGAGATCAACGAGGCCCTCGACCAGATGCGCACGGGCACCTCCCTGCGCACCTGCATCGAGATCTGAAGCGCCGCGCCGAAGGGGTCGTATCTCACCGAAGGGGACCTATGGCAACGCCACTTGAGGGGCTGTCCGCGATCGTCACCGGCGCCGGGCGCGGGCTCGGCCGGGCCGAGGCACTGGAGCTGGCCCGGCTCGGCGCGGCCGTGGTCGTCAACGACTACGGGCAGCCCGGCCGGGACGGCACGGGACGGGCCTCGGCCGGCCCCGCCGAGGAGACGGTCGCCGAGATCCGCGCGGCGGGCGGCACGGCCGTCGCCCACACCGGGGACGTGGCCGACCACCACCGGGCGGCGGCGCTCGTCGCGCTGGCCGTCGAGGAGTTCGGCCAGCTCGACATCCTGGTCAACAACGCGGGCATCCTGCGCGACCGCATGGTCTTCTCCATGACGGAGGACGAGTGGGACGCGGTGATACGGGTCCACCTCAAGGGCCACTTCAACACCACCCGCTTCGCCGCCGCGCACTGGCGGGAGCGCGCCAAGGCGGCGGGCGGGACCGTGTACGGGCGGATCGTGAACACCTCCTCGGAGGCGTTCCTCGCGGGCTCCGCGGGACAGCCCAACTACGCGGCGGCCAAGGGCGGCATCGTGGGGCTCACCACGTCCACCGCGCACGCCCTCGCGAAGTACGGCGTCACGGCCAACGCCATCTGCCCGCGGGCCCGGACCCGGATGACCGAGGACGTGTTCACCGACGTGCCCGCCCCCGGCCTCGACCCGCTGGCCCCCGAGCACGTCGCCCCGCTCGTCGGCTATCTGTCGGCGCCGGCCGCCGGACGGATCACCGGACAGGTCCTCGTCGTGCACGGCGGCATGGTCGCGGTCGTCGAACGGCCCCGCGTGGGGGCGAGGTTCGACAGCAAGCAGGACACCTTCACGTACGACGAACTGGACACGCTGCTCTCCGCGCACTTCGCCGAGCGGGAACAGGGGGAGACGTTCGCCGCGGTGGAGGTGCTGGGACTGCGGCGCGCATAGCGCGGGAACGGCGAGGCCCCGCTCACCGTGGCGGTGAACGGGGCCTCACATCCAGTTGATCGACGTACCGTCAGGCCGCCGACTCGGTCTGCTGATCCACCGGCTTGCGATGCCGGCCGCGAGGGGCCGACTCGGTGTCGTGCGTCGAGACCGGACCCCGGTGCCGGCCGTGGCCGGTGGAGTCCTCGGCGTCGGGCAGCGGCTGGGACGTACTGGCGTCTCTCATCGGAAGAATTCACCCCGTCGACATGATCTTCTGCTCACAGCCGGGCGAGTGTAACCAGGACACCTCGGGACCGATCCAGGCGCACACGCCAACCGGCACTACTTCGTTACCTACTTGCCATACGGCCACCCAACGGCGCCTGCTGCAGCGGCACCGGACGCGGCGCGGCAGGCTCCGGAGGACCCGGATCCGACGGCTCCGCGGCGCTGTAAGCCGCTGAAGCCGCGCCGTCCGGAACCGAATCCTCCGGGCTCGTGTCCCCCGAACCCCCCGCCACGGCCCCCGCCGCCGGCCCGCCCCCACCCGCGTGCGGGCTCTCGCGGGGCACCGACCACTCGGCGACCCCGCACGCCGCCCCCTCGGTGGCGTACGGCAGCCGCAGGACGCCCTCCCTGGTCCACAGGCCGGTCCCGGCCAGCCAGCCCTGCGGCGCCGGAAGATGCCGCACCCGGCGCTCGGCCGGCCGCCACACCCCCACCCAGCTGCCGTCCGGGCCGTCGATGCGCAGTGCCACGCCGCAGCTCTCCGGCGTCAGCACCTGCCCCGGCTGGATCGCGAACGGTGTCACCGCGCACTCCTCGGCCGACCGCAGGCAGTCGGGGAACCGCACCGGCAGCGTGCTGCCCAGCACCCCCCAGCCCAGCCGGGGCCCCGCACCGGGGCAGGGCGCGTCGGAACCGATGAGGAGCAGTCCGCTGTCGGCGTCGGCGAGCAGCAGCCGGTCGTCGCTGTCGGCGGCGATCTGGAGCAGCGGCGACATCTCGCCGCCCCGCCCGAGGTCCACCACCACCGTCTTGGTGCGGCCGTCGCACTCGCGGTCCAGGGCCAGCATCCGCCCCGTCGCGTCCAGCCACACGCCGCCGGAGCAGCGCCCGGGGACCTGGGCGACGTGCTCCGGCCCGAAGGCGCCGCCCGCGACCAGCCAGACGGTGCTGGAGTGCGGGCCGACGGCGAGGGCGTACGCCATGTCGCCGCCCGGCGTCGGCGGCAGCAGCCGCAGCCGGGTGTCCGGGGCGGGGCACTCCACGGCCCCGAGCGGGAGCTCTCCGGTGCCGGGGCCGGTCGGGTAGAGCAGCGAGAAGGCGTGCCGGCCGGCGGCGAGACGGTGGATCAGCACCCGGCCGTCGCTCATCGGCTGCACCTCGGTGCCGGGTTCCTCCGGCTGGTTGCCGGGCAGCGGCACCGCGTAGGGCTCGGGTCCGTCCAGCGTCCAGCGCTCCGGGAACCAGGAGTCGCCGCTGACGGCGAGGCGTGCGGCGTACGTGCCGTCCGTCGTGATCACGCAGCCCGGCTGCGGGGAGGGCGTGTCCTCGTTCCCGGCCGTGGCCTCGACAACACAGGCAGTCATCGTTCGGTCACCTCCAGCGACGACGCTAGTTTTCGTACGCACAGGCGGGGCACCGGCCGACGGGCGCTTCACACATAAGGGTGGCCGTCCGGCGGTTCGACTGAGGGAACGGGGACGGGTGTGCTGAGCGTGGCGGGGGCGGCGCCACAGGTTCAACGGCGCAGAACGGCCAGGTAGCCTTTGTCCCGTGCCCCGTCTGTCTGAAGTCATCGCCGCGCTGGAGAGCCTGTGGCCCGCCGAGTGGGCCGAGTCCTGGGACGCGGTCGGCACGGTCGTGGGCGATCCCGGCCAGGACGTCACCCGGGTGCTGTTCGCGGTCGACCCGGTGCAGGAGACCGTGGACGAGGCGGTGAACCTCGGCGCCGACCTGCTGGTCACCCACCACCCGCTCTACCTGCGCGGCACGACCACGGTCGCGGCGGACCACTTCAAGGGCCGCGTCGTGCACACCCTCATCAAGAACGACATCGCCCTGCACGTCGCCCACACCAACGCCGACAGCGCCGATCCCGGCGTCAGCGACGCGCTCGCCGGGGCGCTGGACCTGCGGGTCGTACGGCCCCTGGTGCCGGACCGCAGCGACCCCGAGGGGCGCCGCGGTCTCGGCCGCGTCTGCGAACTGGACCACCCGCTGACCGTCCGCGCCCTCGCCGCGCTCGCCGCCGAGCGGCTGCCCGCCACCGCCCAGGGCATCCGGGTGGCCGGCGACCCCGAGGCGCAGGTGCGCACGGTCGCCGTCAGCGGCGGCTCCGGCGACGGCCTCTTCGACGCCGTACGGGCGGCCGGGGCGGACGCCTTCCTCACCGCGGACCTGCGCCACCACCCGGTCTCCGAGTTCGTCGCGGACCGCGCCCACGGTTCCCTCGCGCTGCTCGACGCGGCGCACTGGGCCACCGAGTGGCCCTGGTGCGAGCTGGCGGCCGCCCAGCTCGACGAGATCTCCGACCGCCACGGCTGGGACCTGCGGGTCCACGTCTCGAAGACGGTCACCGACCCCTGGACCGCCCACGCGGCGTCCAACCCGACGCACACTCCTGGAGCCCCCAACTGAACGCCGCGCCCGCCGACCAGATCCGACTCCTCGACGTCCAGGACCTCGACGTCCGCCTCCAGCAGCTCGCGCACCGGCGGAAGTCGCTGCCCGAGCACGCCGAGATCGAGTCGCTGTCCAAGGACCTCGTCCAGCTGCGCGACCTGCTCGTGGCCGCGCAGACCGAGGAGAGCGACTGCGGCCGCGAGCAGACCAAGGCCGAACAGGACGTCGACCAGGTGCGCCAGCGCGCCGTCCGCGACCAGCAGCGCCTCGACTCCGGCTCGGTGACCTCCCCGAAGGACCTGGAGAACCTCCAGCGCGAGATCGCCTCGCTCGCCAAGCGGCAGGGCGACCTGGAGGACGTCGTGCTGGAGGTCATGGAGCGCCGCGAGTCCGCGCAGGAGCGGGTCGCCGAGCTGACCGAGCGGGTCGGCTCCGTGCAGGGGAAGATCGACGACGCGACCGCGCGCCGGGACGCCGCGTTCGAGGAGATCGACGGCGAGGTGGCGTCGGCGACGAAGGAGCGCGAGGTCGTCTCGGGCTCGGTCCCGGCGGACCTGCTCGGGCTCTACGACAAGCTGCGCGCGCAGCAGGGCGGCATCGGCGCGGCCAAGCTCTACCAGCGGACCTGCCAGGGCTGCCGCCAGGAGCTCGCCATCACGGAGCTGAGCGAGATCCGCAAGGCGGCGCCGGACACGGTGGTGCGGTGCGAGAACTGCCGCCGCATCCTGGTGCGCACGTCCGAGTCGGGGCTGTAAGGGGCCGTCGCGGTGCGGGAGTTCATCGTCGAGGCGGACGGCGGTTCCCGGGGCAACCCGGGGCCCGCGGGCTACGGCGCCGTGGTGCTCGACGCGGTGACGGGCCGGACGCTGGCGGAGACGGCGGAGTACCTGGGCGTCGTCACGAACAACGTCGCCGAGTACCGGGGGCTGCTGGCCGGCCTGCGCGCCGCCCACGCCCTCGACCCGGCCGCGACGGTGCACGTCCGGATGGACTCCAAGCTGGTCGTGGAGCAGATGTCCGGCCGCTGGAAGATCAAGCACCCCGACATGAAGCCGCTGGCCATGGAGGCGGGGCGGGTCTTCCCGGCGGGCCGGGTGAGCTACGAGTGGATCCCGCGCGAGCGGAACAAGCAGGCGGACCGCCTGGCCAACGAGGCGATGGACGCGGGCGGGCGGGGGGAGGCCTGGACGCCTTCCCCGGCGGGGGCCGTCCCTGGGTCACCTCCCGCGGCGGCCGTCCCCGAGCCCGAGGGGCCGCCCGGGGACGCGACGGCGGGCGCGGCCAGGGCCAGGGCGGCACTGGCGGGACGCGCCACTGCGCCGACGGCGGTCACTTCAACCGTCGAGGGGGTCGGGCCTTCCTCGGCGCCTGGGCAGGGGGTTCCCCCGGCGGCGGTGGCGGGGCGCGACACGGCGCCGGCGGCGGTGGCGGTCGCTTCTTCCGTCGAGGGGGCCGGGGAGTCCTCGGCGGCTGGGCAGCAGGTTCCCCCGGCGGCGGTGGCGGAGCCAGTGGCTGCGGCGCCTCGGGCCGTTGTCCCGTCCGTCGAGGGGCGGGCCGCTGGAGCGGCGCCGACGGGGGCAGTTGCTTCCTCCGCCGAGGAGGTCGGGGTTTCTTCGACGGCTGGGCAGGGTGCTTGGCCCGTGGCGGTGCCCGTCGCCTCTTCGGTGGCGGGGCGGGAGGCTATGGCACCTCGGTCCGTCGCCTCCTCCAACGAGGGGAGCGAGGGCTCTTCCGGCGACGTGTCCTCAAGTCCCGGTGCCTCGGAGGCGGTTGACCCGGTCTCCGGCAGGTCTCCTGATTCCACCTCCGTTCCGGCCGACGCCGAGGTGAACGCCGCGCGGAACGTGGCGTCGCCGCAGGCCGGTTGGGGCGCTCCCGACATGGGTGCGCCCGCGACGTTCGTGCTGCTGCGGCACGGCGAGACGCCGCTCACGCCGCAGAAGCGCTTCTCGGGCAGCGGCGGCAGCGACCCCTCGCTCTCCGGCATCGGCCGGGAGCAGGCCGAGCGCGTGGCCCTCGCGCTGGCGCGGCGCGGGACGATCCAGGCCGTCGTCGCCTCACCGCTCACGCGGACCCGCGAGACCGCCGGCATCGTCGCCGCCCGCCTCGGCCTGGAGGTCGGCGTGGACGACGGGCTGCGGGAGACCGACTTCGGCGCCTGGGAGGGCCTCACCTTCGCCGAGGTGCACCAACGTCACCCCGACGACCTGAGCGCCTGGCTGGCCTCGCCGGACGCCGAACCCACCGGCGGCGGCGAGAGCTTCGCGGCGACCGCCACCCGGATCGCCGCGACCCGCGACAAGCTGATCGCGGCGTACGCCGGCCGCACGGTGCTGCTCGTCACGCACGTCACCCCGATCAAGACCCTCGTACGCCTCGCCCTCGGCGCCCCGCCCGAGTCCCTGTTCCGGATGGAACTCTCGGCGGCGTCCCTGTCGGTCGTGGCGTACTACGCCGACGGCAACGCCAGCGTCCGCCTCTTCAACGACACGTCGCACCTGCGCTGAGCGCGGCGGCCTCCCGGGCCAGTTCCTCGATCCGCGCCCAGTCCCGCGCCGCGACCGCGTCCGCCGGGACCATCCAACTCCCGCCCACGCAGCCGACGTTGGGCAGCGCCAGATACTCCGGCGCGGACGCCAGACCGATCCCGCCCGTCGGGCAGAAGCGCGCCTGCGGCAACGGCCCGGCAAGCGACTTCAGATACGCCGTACCCCCCGCGGCGGCTGCGGGGAAGAACTTCATCTCCCGCACCCCGCGCTCCAGCAACGCCACCACCTCGGACGTGGTCGACACCCCCGGCAGATACGGCACCCCGGACCGCCGCATCGCCTCCAGCAGTACGTCGGTCCAGCCCGGGCTCACCAGAAAGCGCGCCCCGGCGGCCACGGCGTCCTCGACCTGCCCCGGCGTGATCACCGTCCCGGCCCCGACCACCGCGTCCGGCACCGCCCCGGCGATCGCCCGGATCGCGTCGAGCGCGGCCGGCGTCCGCAGGGTCACCTCGATCGCCGGCAGCCCCCCGGCGACCAGCGCCCGCGCGAGCGGTACGGCGTCGGCGGCGTCCTGGAGGACGACCACGGGGACGACGGGAGCGAGATCGAGCACGGAGTCGGTCATGCGCCACATCGTGCCCGGCCCATGCAGCATGCGCAAAGCACGTTGCGCATGCTGCAACCGCACGGTGCGGCTCAGTGGATCTCGTCCACCAGCACGTCCAGCGACCAGGGCCGCCCCGCCCCCGAAGGCGCCTCGGCCTCCACGACGTATCCGAGGTCCCGCAGCGCCTCCACCAGTTCCGCAGGCCCCTTCGGCGCCGTCCCCGCCATCAGCAGACCGCGTACGATCCGCCCCTTGGTCGCCTTGTTGAAGTGGCTGACCACCTTGCGCGTCGGCGCGTGCAGCACCCGTACCGTCGCCGTCCGCCCCGCGACCTCGCCCTTCGGCCGCCACGCCGCCGCGTACGCCGACGACCGCAGGTCCAGCACCAGCCCGTTCCCCGCCGCCTCCGGCAGCGCGGCGGCCATCGCCGTACGCCAGTGCGTGCCCAGCGCGCCCAGCCCGGGCAGCTTCACCCCCATCGAGCAGCGGTACGAGGGGATCCGGTCCGTCACCCGGACCGCGCCCCACAGCCCCGAGAACACCAGCAGGGAGCGCGCGGCACGCCGCTTGGCGGCCGCGTCCAGCGAGTCCAGGCCCAGGGCGTCGTACAGCACGCCCGTGTAGATCTCCCCGGCCGGCCGGGCCCCGTCGGTGCGCAGTCCGGTGTTCTTGGCGACCTCGCCGCGCAGTCCCTCGCTCAGCCCCAGCACCTCGCGCGCCTTGTCCTCGTCGCCGGCGCACAGCTCGACCAGTTCGTCGAGGACGGCCTCCCGGGCGGGGTTCAGCTCGGGCAGCGCGAGCGACGCCAGCTTGAGCGGTGCGCCCCGGCCGGAGGACGCCTTCCCCTCCGAGGGCGGCAGCAGGACCAGCACGGATTCTCCTTCTCTAGACCTCCGCGCCAGGGTACGGCCTGCTGTCCTCGCCGCTGAGCGCCCGGGTGACCGCCCCCACGAGGGCGTCCGCCTGGTCGGTGTACACCCGCACCAGGCTCACCTCACGCCGCCGGCCGAGGAAGGTCAGATACGGGACGGGCTCGGTGAGCTCCAGCGTGACCGTCGTCTGCCCGCCGATCGCGACGTCGAGCACGCCGTCGGCCTTCTCGTGCGTCAGGCGCAGCTCACGCCGGACGGCCGCGATCCGCTCCAGCGGTATCCGCAGGTCGAGATGGGCGGCCTTGCGGACCCGCAGGACGTCCGACTCCAGCACGTGCGGCCGTACGACGGAGGCGGCGTGCAGACCGATGACGAACAGCACGGTGTACACGTCCAGGACCAGCATCACGTGGTGCACGGTCGGCCACCGGGACAGCAGCACGGACATCACGACGGTCTCGACCACGCACACGAACGCGAACCCCATCAGCAGCGCGCTCTGCCCGCTCGCGTAGCCGAAGGCCCGCCCGCCGCCGACGCCCTGCCGCCGCCGGGCCACCCACAACACCAGGCACACATACAGCTGCACCTCATGCCACACGAGCCGGTATGCCGCTCTCGCCGCCTTCACCGTCGCCCTCCGGAGGCGAGGCGCAGCGCGCGGCGGATGGCCTCCGCCTGGGCGGGCGCGAGGTCGGCGTACATGGCGCGCAGAAAGCTGTGCTCATGTTCGACGGGTTCCGCGACGACCAGCTCGGGCGGCATCAGCCCCGCGAGCGCGCGCGCCGCCTCCTCCACCCGCGGGTCGTCCGTCGCGGCCTCGGCGAGCGCGTCGAGCAGGGCGTACGCCTCGTGCGCCCGCGCGACGGCGTCGGGCCCGGTCAGCGCGCCCCCGACGGCGGCCAGCAGCCGCTCCCGCTCCTCCGGGCCGGCCGCGGTCTCCAGCAGCGCGAAGATCTCCCGGTCCTTGGCGGCCATCGGGGAGTCGGAGGCGGGCGCCAGCCCCGCGAACAGCTCCGCCAGCTCGGGCGAGACCGGCCCCTCGACGGGCAGCTCCGCCACGTCGAGCAGAGCCTTCAACCGTTCCCGGCGCTCCCGGAGCGCCGCCTCCTGCCGCGCGAGATCCGCGTCCAGCTCCTCCAGCACCTCACTCAGATCCCGCCCCGCGTCCTCGGCGAGCACGTCCCGCACCTCGGCCAGCCCCAGCCCCAGCTCCGTCAGCCGCCGGATCCGCGCCAGCACGACGGCGTGCCGCAGCGTGTAGTCCCGATACCCGTTCGCCAGCCGCTCGGGCTCGGGCAACAGCCCCAGATGGTGGTAGTGCCGCACGGTCCGCGTGGTGACGCCGACAGCAGCGGCGAGTTCTCCGATCCGCATGGGTCCAGTAGAGACGTTGACGTTGCGACAAGGTCAAGCGAACCCGATGGGGGGAACGGGCGGAGATCTCCGGCGCGGTGATCAGCCGCTGCCCCACGCTGACGCACGACCGAAGGAGAAGGGCGTCGTCACGTGGCAATGGATCCGATCACGCAGGAGATCCTGCTGGACTGGTTCGTGGACCTGGAGACCCCGGAGGGGCTCAGGGCGGAGCTCATCGAGGGGGAGCTGGTCATCACGCCCGTGCCCGACGGGCACCACGAACACTGCATCAGCGGCATCGTGGGCCAGATGCACCGGCGATCAGTGACGGAGATCCAGTTCTCCGGGAACAAGGGCCTGAAGCTGCGGAACGCGGAAGGCTCACCGCAGGACCACGTGATCCCGGACGGCACGATCGCCCCCCGAGAACGGCGCCTCTTCCGGGGCGCCGACCCCTGGATGCCCTGCGACGGCGTAGCCATGGTCCTGGAGGTCACGTCCACCAGGCCCAAGGCGGACCGCGAGTCCAAGCGCCGCTGCTACGCCCGCGGCGGCATCCCCCTCTACCTCCTGCTCGACCGCGACGACTCCGCGATCACCCTCTTCAGCACGCCGGAGAGGGGCGACTACCGGGAGCACCTCACCCGCCCCCTCGGAAAACCGCTCCCCCTCCCCGCCCCCTTCGCCTTCGACCTGGAGACCGTGGACTTCCTGTGACCCCTCGCCCGGTACCATGGTCGACACGGCAGACGAGCCGGGCGGGCGGCCGCGTGGAGGTTTTCGGATCTCCCCGAGGAACGTCCGGGCTCCACAGGGCAGGGTGGTGGCTAACGGCCACCCGGGGTGACCCGCGGGACAGTGCCACAGAAAGCAGACCGCCGGGGACCTCGGTCCTCGGTAAGGGTGAAACGGTGGTGTAAGAGACCACCAGTGCCTGAGGTGACTCAGGCAGCTAGGTAAACCCCACCCGGAGCAAGGTCAAGAGGGGACACCCCGGTGTCCCTGCGCGGACGTTCGAGGGCTGCCCGCCCGAGTCCGCGGGTAGACCGCACGAGGCCGGTGGCAACACCGGCCCTAGATGGATGGCCGTCACCCCGGCTCCCGCGAGGGACCCGAGGAACAGAACCCGGCGTACAGCCCGACTCGTCTGTCGTTGTGTCGTTCCCGAGTGTCTGCGCCCAACGGGCGGCCGGGGAACGGCGGTTCCCCGGCCGGTGGCGTCACATCGGCTCGCTCTCCCTCAGGCAGACGACCCCGCCCGTCGCGGCGGCAGCGCGGAGGGCCGTCAGGGTGCGTACGGCGGTGGGGGGAAGGTGCAGGGGCAGGGACTCGGGGGGTGTGAAGGTGTGGGCGTCGTGTTCGGGGCTCAGGGTGATGGGGGTGCCCGGGGGGACCGTGCCGCCGTGGAAGTAGCAGTCCAGGACCGGGCCCGTGCCGCCCACGTTCGCGCGGTGGTCGATGCCGATCAGGGTGGGCGGGGCGGGGAGGATGATGCCGGTTTCCTCGTGGGTTTCGCGGTGTGCGGCGGTCAGGGGGTCCTCGCCGTGGTCGAGCATGCCGCCGGGCAGCCACCAGACGCCGGCCGCCGGCTGGGTGGGGGCGTAGCGCAGGAGCAGGATGCGGCCGGTGTGGTCGAAGAGCAGGACGCACGCGGCGATGAGCGCCTGCGGCTGGGTCCTGATCCATTCCTCGCGGGGGAGTACGTCGGTCACTCGCGCCCCCTGGTCGTGCTGATCATGTGGGTCTTCCCTCCCGGTGGTCCTGACCGGACTAACGGGTGAGTGCGCCTTCGGTGACCGCATGAACCCGCGTGATGCGCATGATGCGCATGATGCGAATTGGCGGTCGGTGCCGTGGGGTACTCGGTGAGTTCCGTCGTGCAAGAAACGCGCCGAGGGGCGGTACGCCATGAGCGAGTACGAACGTTCCCGCACTATGCCCGCGCAGCCCGAGCAGGTCTTCGAGGAAGCCGCCGACGTGGGGCGGCTGGACGGCTGGATGCCGGCCGAGCTGCACGTGGAGGCCGAGGATCTGCCCGCCGTCACCGTGCACGAGGACCGCACCGACGAGGACACCGCCGCCCTGCTGCGGGCCCGGCGGGAGCAGATGCGGCTCGAATGGGGCACCCGTGAGCAGGGGAGCTACGCCGGCTGGCTCCAGGTCGCCGGGATCGGTTCCGGGGCCAGCGAGGTGACCGTGCACCTGTCGTTCTTCGACGACAGCCACGACCCCGGCGAGGCGGCCGTGGGCGACGCCCTGGACGCCAGCCTGCGGCGGCTGGAGGAGCAGGTGCGGCTGCGCGTCGATCACCCGGCGGGCTGATCCGCCGAAGGAGGCCTGTCAACGCCCGTGGTCGACCGGCCGGGCGATCACCCGGCGGGCTGATCCGCCGAGGAGCCCGCCGACCCCCGTGCTCGACCGGCCGGACGTGTTCGACCGGCCGGACTTCGGGAAGACGCAGGGGAAGACGCGAGTGACGGGCACGGCTACGGATGAGGAGGATGCCATGGAGCGGGTGGCCCGAAGGACGCGGCCGGAGCAGCGGATCGGCATCCGGACGTACGGTGAGGTCGACTCGGCGCTCAGCGGGCTGGTGGCCCGGCAGGGCGGCGGCAGTGCGCAGTTCTCCGCCGGTGAGGCGGTGGCCCTGGAGTGGGCGCTGGGGCGTACGGCACGTTCGCCGATCACCGGTGTGGGCGTCCGCGACGTGCCGGACCTCCAGCTGCTGACGGCCGAGGTCGACGCCACCGTCGTACGGCTGGAGGACCCCACCGCCCAGGCGGGCAACCGCGACTACTTCCGCGGTGTCTACGGCGCCCTTGCCTGGGTCTGCGGACTGCGGGGCCGGCTCGTCTGAGGGCCTGCGGGGAGGGACGGCTAGCGCACCCGTCCCGCCGCGGGCTCCGCCTCGTCCTCCTCGTCCGGGAGGTGCACGTCGTCGACGGCGATGTTGACCTCGACGACCTCCAGGCCCGTCATCCGCTCGATCGAGGCGATGACGTTCTCGCGGACGTCGGCGGCGATCTCGGTGATGGACAGGCCGTACTCCACGACGACATCGAGGTCGACGGCGCTCTGCCGCTCACCGACCTCGACCTTCACGCCGCTGGTGACACCGGCCCGCCGGCCGGGTACCCGCTCGCGCACCGCGCCCATGGTGCGGGCCAGGCCGCCGCCGAGGGCGTGGATGCCGGGCACCTCGCGCGCCGCCATCCCGGCGATCTTCGCCACGACGTCGTCCGCGATGGTGGTCCTGCCCCGGCTGCCGGGGGCGACGGCCCCGCCGCCGCGCGCGTTCGCGCCGGTTTCGCTGGTGCGCACCGCCGCACCGGTCGTCTCCGTCATGTCCGACCCGCCTCCTCCGGGCGCGCACGGACCCGCTGCACAGGAGGCCCGCCGCAACGCTCATACCTGCTTTCCAGCGTGCCCCGGGCCCTCCCGGCTCGCCACCGCAGGCGGCGGGCGCCGCCCGACGGCGCGGGCGGGCGGACGGCGCGCGGCCGGTCAACCCCCGGCGCGCGCCGGGCCGTTCGGGCCGGCCCGGACGCAGGTGACGTCCAGCGTGAGCTCCAGCAGGCGTCCGGTCATCAGCCGGGAGCCGGTGACGCCGAACTCGGTGCGGTCGACCGTGGTGGTGGCCCGCACGGTGAACGCGTCGCCGGAGGTCCGCACGCGGACGACCGACAGCCGCAGCGGCCCGGTCACCGCGCCCACGGTGAGCTGCCCGGAGAGCACGGCGGGGTCCACGTGACCGGAGACGAACGTGATCACGGGGTGGCGTGCCGTGTCCAGGAAACGGGCCGACCGGACGGCGTCGTCCCGCAGCGGGTTGCCGGTGCGGAAGCCCGCCGCGTCGATCTCGGCGCGCACCCGGGACTCGGCGAGCGGCTCGGCGACGTCGACCGTGCCGCCGCGGATCGCGAAGCTGCCGCGCACCGGTAGGAGGCCGAGGAGATGCCGGGTGCGGAAGGTGAGGGAGGAACGGCCGGGGTCGATCGTGTACCGGCCGAGGCGGGGGACCGGGGCGAGGTCGCCGCCGTCCGTGGTCTCTGTCGTGTCCGTCGTGTCCATAACTCCATTGCAGGGCAAGGACCGTGGGGAGCGGCAGGGCGGGCGGTCGGCTCCGGGGGCGACGGACGGCGGGACCGCACACGACTTTCGTAGGGTTGCGCGGGACGACGCGTTTGCGCGGCCGCGGGCACGGGGAGGGGGCCGCGGTGGACTGCCCCACCGTGGACGGGAAGAGGTTCGGGCCGTGGCGTCGCCGGCACCGGGTGGCCGTGGACGTGGCGATCGCGGTCGCCTTCGTGCTGACCGACACCGGGGTGACCCTGGCGGGCGGCAGCTGGTGGCCGGAGCGGCCGGACACGCTCGCCTGGGCGGTGCTGGGAGCGCAGGCGCTCGCCTGCGCCTCGCTCGCCTTCCGCCGTACCGCCCCGCTCGCCGTCGTCGCCGTGCTCGGCACGTTCACCCTGGCCGTGACGCTGCTGATCGCCCCCGCGGACCTGCTCACCCCCGCCCACGACGGCAACGTGTGGGCACCCCACACCACCGTGCTCGCCGCCTACGGCCCGCTCTTCTACCGGCGCGACCGCCGGGCTGCGGCGTACGCGGCACTGGCCGCCCTCACACTCGTCGTGGCGAGGCCCTGGGAGCCGTCCGTCACGGTCATGACGATCGGGCTGCTGCGCACCGCGTTCGGGCCGCTGCTGGCGCTGTACTTCGACGCCCGGCGCCGGATGGTCCGCGCCCTCGTCGAACGCGCCGAACGGGCCGAACGGGAACGCCATCTGCTGGCCGAGCGGGCCCGCGCCGAGGAACGCGCCCGGCTCGCCGCCGAGATGCACGACGTGGTCACCCACCGGGTGAGCCTGATGGTGCTCCAGGCCGGGGCGCTGCGGGTGACCGCGCCCGACGAGCCGACCCGGCGGGCGGCGGAGGACCTGCGCGCGGCCGGCTGCCAGGCGCTGGACGAACTGCGGGACCTGGTCGGCATCCTGCGCGCCGCGCCCGACGGCGACCGCACGCCCTCCGTGGCGGGCTTCCCCGACCTGGTCGCCGAGTCGGTCGCCGTCGGGACGCCGACCGAGCTGATCGAGTCGGGCGACCCGGCGCTCGCCTCCCCGGTCGTCGGCCGCACCGCCTACCGGGTGCTGCGGGAGGCCTTGACCAACGTGCGCAAGCACGCGCCCGGGGCCGCGGTGACCGTGCGGGTGGAGTACGACGAGACGCGGGTGCGGCTCACCGTCCACAACACGGCGCCGAGCGGCCGGGCCGGCGGCGCGCTGACCGGCACCGGCTCGGGCCTCGGCATCGCCCATCTGCGGCAGCGCATCGAGCTGTTGCACGGCACGTTGCGCGCCGGGCCCCGCCCCGACGGCGGGTTCGGCGTCGAGGCGACGCTGCCCTCGTACGTCCCGACCGCGGAACCGGCGGTGTGAGAGTGGTCCCCGTCGTCCCCCCGGCTCCCGTGGTGCGTGTGGTGGTCGTCGACGACGAGCCGATGGTGTGCGGGTTCCTGCGGACCATCCTCGGGTCCGCCGCGGACGTCGAGGTGGTCGGCGAGGCGTACGACGGGGCCGCGGGCGTCGAGGCGGTCCGCCGCAGCGGCCCGGACGTCGTCCTGATGGACCTGCGCATGCCCGGCATGGACGGCCTCACCGCGATCGAGCACATCAACAGGCTGCCGGATCCGCCGCACATCGTCGTCCTGACGACCTTCGACGCCGACCAGTACGTGCTGCGCGCGCTGCGGGCCGGGGCGACCGGCTTCCTGGTCAAGTCCACCCCGCCGGAGGAGCTGATCGGCCTCGTCCGCACGGCCGCGCGCGGCCACACCGTCCTGTCGCCCTCCGCCGCCCGCCGGCTCGTCGCCGCCTCCACGGACTCCCTCTCGGCCCGCGACCGCGCCCGGGAAGTGGTCGCCTCCCTCACCGAGCGCGAGATCCAGGTCCTCGCGGGCCTGGGAGAGGGGCTGTCCAACGCGCGGATCGCGGCCCGGCTCCACCTCTCCGAGGCCACCGTCAAGGGCTATGTCTCGCGCACGCTGGACAAGCTGGGCTGCGTCAACCGCACCCAGGCCGGACTGATCGCCCATGACGCGGGGATCGTCGAGCCGTAGCCGGTGGACGCCGCCACCGGCACCGGGCAGGGCCTACTCCTCGAACAGCACCTCCTGGCCGTCCAGTGGGGACTCCTGCCGCACCCGCTTGTTCCGCGTCCCGACGACCACCGCCGCACCGGCCGCCACCACACCGAGGGCGACCGGGACCATCCAGCCGCGGTTCAACCGGTCGCCGAGGAGGTGGTCGAGGGAGAGGCGGCCGGGGCCGGCGACGGCGAGGCCGGCCGCGGTCATGCCGAGGGTGGCGGGGTACTCGAAGCCGCCCTCCGCGTTGAAGAAGCCGTTGGGCCCGTGCACCGCGCAGGCGCCCGTCATGCCGCCGGCCGCCGCCGCGCCCGCCGCCGGGGTGGCCAGTCCCAGCGCCAGCAGGGTCCCGCCGCCCCATTCCGCGAGCCCCGAGGCCGTGGCGCTCAGCTTGCCGGGACGGTATCCGACGGACTCCATGAACTGCCCGGTGCCCTCGATGCCGGCCCCGCCGAACCAGCCGAACAGCTTCTGCGCGCCGTGGGCGGCCAGGACACCGCCGGTGCCCAGCCGGAGCAGGAGCAGACCCAGATCACGTCGGTCGTAGCACGTCACGATGTCTCCCGGTGCAGATGTGGACTCCCGTCCACCGTCGCAGGCCGCCACCCGCCCGGCCCTCCCGGGCAGCCGTTCGGGTGGCGGGCCGCGGGGGGCGGTGTGAGGGTGGCTGGCATGACGATTCAGACGGCCAAGTTGAGCGACCCGGCGGTGCGTGCGTTCGTCTCCGCCGTCAACGCCCATGACCGCCAGGCCTTCCTGTCCCTTCTCGCGCCCGGCGCCACCATGGCCGACGACGGCACGGACCGTGACCTCGACGACTGGATCGACCGGGAGATCTTCTCCTCCCACGGTCATATGGACGTCGACAACGAGTCCAACGGCGGCCGCTCCCTCATCGCCCGCTACCGCAACGACACCTGGGGCGAGATGCGCACGCGGTGGTCCTTCAGCGTCGACGACGACGGCAGGATCACCCGCTTCGAAACAGGCCAGGCCTGAACCGAGCTCCACCCCACGCACCCGCCCCACCCCCGGCCCCGCCCGCAGGGCGTCGCTTGTGCTGAAGTGCGCTTCAGCTCGTAGCCTCCTGCGGCATGGAGAACACCAGAACGCTCGGACGCGGCGGCATCGAGATCAGTGCGCTCGGCTTCGGCTGCTGGGCCGTCGGCGGTGAGTGGCAGGACAGCGCGGGGCAGCCGCTCGGCTGGGGCAAGGTCGACGACGAGGAGTCCGTACGGGCGATCCACCGCGCCCTCGACCTCGGCGTCACCTTCTTCGACACCGCGGACACCTACGGCGCCGGCCACAGCGAGCGCGTCCTCGGCCGCGCCCTCGGCAAGCGCCGCGCCGATGTCGTCGTCGCCACCAAGTGGGGCAACGTCTTCGACGCGGACACCCGTACCCTCACCGGCACCGACGACTCCCCGGCGTACGCGCGCCGCGCGCTGACCGCCTCCCTGCGGCGCCTCGGCACCGACCACATCGACCTGTACCAGCTGCACCTGTCCGACGCGGACCCGGACCGGGCGGCGGAACTCCGTGAGGCGTGCGAGGAGTTCGTACGGGAAGGGCTGATCCGGGCCTACGGCTGGAGCACCGACGACCCCGCCCGCGCCGCGGTCTTCGCCGAGGGCGCGCACTGTGTCGCCGTGCAGCACCGCCTCAACGTCCTCCAGGACGCGCCCGAGATGCTCGCGCTGTGCGCGGAGTCGGGACTGGCCGGCATCAACCGCAGTCCGCTGGCGATGGGACTGCTGACCGGCAAGCGGGCCGCCGGGCAGCCCCTCGAAGCGGGGGACATCCGCAGCGTGCCGCCCGCCTGGCTGCCCGGGTTCACGGCCGGCAGCGGCGCCGATCCGCGGTGGACGCGCCAGGTCGACGCCCTGCGCCAGATCCTGACCGGCGACGGTCGCACGCTCACGCAGGGCGCGCTCGCGTGGATCTGGGCCCGTGCTTCCCACACGGTGCCGATCCCCGGCTTCCGTACGGTCGCCCAGGCCGAGGAGAACGCGGGCGCGCTGGTCAAGGGGCCGCTCACCGCACGTGAGACGGCCGAGATCGACGCCGTCCTGGGCCGGTGAGCGCCGGGCCGCGGGCTTCGTGAAAGCGGCAGCCGTCCCACGGCCGACCGGTCCGTACCCCGCGGTCCCTCGCGGGGTCCCCCCTCCGGTCGCCGTGGAACGGCTGCCGCCCTCCCCCCCTGAGATGTGGCCGGCGGGAGCTTGACGCTCCAAGTGTGAAGCCCTGATGTGAAGTTCCAGTGGAGGAGGGTCGATCATAAGCCCCCCACCGGCCACGATGGGGCGGAAGTAAAAACTCCGCTTGTGCAGGTTGACCGTTCAGCCACGTCCGATGTACGGCATCGCCGTCGCCAGCACCGTCGCGAACTGCACGTTCGCCTCCAGCGGCAGCTCTGCCATGTGCGCCACCGTGCGCGCCACGTCGGCGACGTCCATCACCGGTTCCGGCGCCACCTCGCCGTTGGCCTGCGGGGCGCCGTGCTCCATGGCCTTGGTCATGTCGGTCGCCGCGTTGCCGATGTCGATCTGCCCGACCGCGATCCGGTACGGCCGCCCGTCCAGCGACAGCGCCTTGGTCAGGCCGGTCAGCGCGTGCTTGGTGGCCGTGTAGGCGGCGGAGCGCGGGCGGGGCGCGTGGGCCGAGATCGAGCCGTTGTTGATGATCCGGCCGCCCTGCGGGTCCTGCTCCTTCATCTGCCGGTACGCCGCCCGCGCGCACAGGAACGCGCCGTTGAGGTTGGTGTCCACCACGTGCCGCCACGCGCTGTACGCGAGGTCCTCGACCGGCACCCCGCCGGGACCGAACGTCCCCGCGTTGTTGAAGAGCAGGTCCACCCGCCCGAAGTGCGCGACGGTCGCCGCGAACAGCGCGGTCACGTCCTCCTCCTGTGCCACGTCGGTGCGGACGACGAGTGAGGCGCCCTCGGGCACCAGCGCCGCCGTCTCCCGGAGGGTCTCCTCCCTGCGGCCGGCCAGCGCGACCGACCAGCCGGCGCGCAGCAGTTCCACCGTTACCGCGCGGCCGACCCCGGAGCCCGCACCGGTCACGACCGCGATCCTGGACTGCCGTTCGGCAGTTTGCTTGGCATTCATAGCCCTGAAGCGTAGGAGACGGTCCGCCATCCGGAACTCATGAGTCCGCCATGCGGGTGTTGTGTACGCGCCAAGCGGTCGTCGTCCCGGACCACTCGAATGCGACCTGCACGCAATCGCAGGATCGTCAGGGGAGAACCGGATGACACCCGCAGCTCGTCAGCCCCAGCACGCCCCCGAACTACGCGCCGCCGCGCGCCATATCGGCCGCCGGCGCTTCCTCACCACCACCGGCGCGGCCGCCGCGCTGGCCTTCGCGGTCAACCTGCCCACCGCGGGCGTCGCCGGCGCCGCCGAACTCGACGCCGCGCGCGTCACGGACGACCCGTTCACCCTCGGCGTCGCCTCCGGCGACCCCCAGCCCACCTCGGTCCTGCTGTGGACCCGGCTGGCCCCCGTCCCCTTCCAGGCCGACAGCGGTCTGCCCGCCGAACGCGTCACCGTGCACTGGGAAGTCGCCCGCGACGAGCACTTCCGGCGCACCGTCAGACGCGGCACCGCCACCGCCCACCCGGAGTTCCACCACACCGTGCACGTCGAGGTGGGCCACCTGGAGCCCGGCCGCCTCTACCACTACCGCTTCCGCGTCGGCCGCTGGATCAGCCCGGCCGGCCGCACCCGCACCGCGCCCGCGCCCTTCGACCGCGTCTCCGGGCTCACCCTCGCCGCGGTCTCCTGCCAGGCCTACCACGACGGCTACTTCACGGCCTACGGCCATCTCGCGCAGGACGACGTCGACGTGGTCTTCCACCTCGGCGACTACCTGTACGAGTACGCCGTCAACGCGGTGGGCGGCCAGCGCAACTACACCGACCGGACCCTGCCCGACCTGTTCAACCGGGAGACCATGACGCTGGAGGACTACCGGCTGCGGTACGCCCTCTACAAGTCCGACCCCGACCTGCGCGCCGCCCACGCCGCGCACCCCTTCGTCGTCACCTGGGACGACCACGAGACCGAGAACAACTACGCCGGCGACACCCCCGAGAACTCCGTCCCGCCGGAGGAGTTCCTGCTGCGCCGCGCCTCCGCCTACCGCGCCTACTGGGAGAACCAGCCGCTGCGCCTGCCCCAGCGGCCCGAGGGCCCGGACATGCAGCTCTACCGGCGCCTGCAGTGGGGCCGGCTCGCCCAGTTCGACGTGCTCGACACCCGGCAGTACCGCTCCGACCAGGCCTACGGCGACGGCTCCGACGTGCCGGGACCCGAGGTCGACGACCCGGCGCGCACCATGACCGGCGCCACCCAGGAGCGCTGGCTGCTCGACGGCTGGCGCCGCTCGCGGGCGCTGTGGAACGTGGTGCCGCAGCAGGTCACGTTCTCCCAGCGGAAGTTCGACCTGACCGAACCCTCGCGGGTGTCGATGGACGGCTGGGACGGCTATCGCGCCTCGCGGCGCCGGGTGCTGGACGGCGCGCGGGCGGCCGGCGTCGACAACCTGATGGTGCTCACCGGTGACGTGCACGTCGGCTACGCCTTCGACATCAAGGAGAACTTCGACGACCCGGCCTCGCGCACGCTGGGCACCGAGATCGTCGCCACCTCGATAGCCAGCGGCCGGGACGGCGCCGACAAGCCGGCCAACTGGGACACGTACATGACCGCCAACCCGCACATGCGGTTCTACAACGGCCGGCGCGGCTACGTGACGGTCGCCCTGGGCCGCGAGCAGGCGCGGGCCGACTTCCGGACGGTGCCGTACGTGACCACGCCGGGGGCGCCGGTCACGACGGCCGCGTCCTTCGTCACGGAGGTGGGGGAGCAGGGGCTCAGGCAGGTGTGAGTTCCGCCGTGGGGTCCGTCTCGGGGGCCTCGCCCGGGTAGCGGACGCCGATGCGGTCCCGGATCGCGTCGAGCGTCCGCATCACGGCGAGGGTGCCGTCGAGCGGGACCAGGGGGGACTCGGTCTCGCCGGCCCGCAGGGCCCGCATCACCTCGCGCGCCTCGTGCTTGAGGCTGTTGTGCGCGGCGCCGGAGGCCGGGTCGTGGACGAACTCCTCGGGGTCCCGGCCGTCGCGGTGCAGGACGAAGCGGTCCGGGTTGAAGAAGCCGTGCGGCAGGTCGATGCGGCCCTGGCTGCCGGTCACCGAGGCCGTCACGGGCGTACCCCCGACGATGGAGCAGTGCACCGAGGCAAGAGCACCGCTCTCCCAGGAGAGCAGCGCACCCGTCTGGAGATCGACGCCGTCGTCGGAGAGCACTGCTCTCGCCGCGATGTCCGCCGGCTCACCGAGCAGCAGATGCGCGAACGAGACCGGGTACACCCCGAGGTCCAGCAGCGCACCCCCGCCCTGCCGCGGATCCCGCAGCCGATGCGAGGGCGGGAACGGCCCGGACAGCCCGAAGTCCGCCTGCACGCTGCGCACTTCACCGATCGCCCCGTCGTCCACCAGCGCCTTCAGGCGCCGCACCAGCGGACTGCAGTACATCCACATCGCCTCCATCAGGAAGCGCTTCCGCTCGCGCGCCAGCGCGACCAGCTCCCGGGCCTCACGCACGTTCAGCGTGAACGGCTTCTCCAGCAGCACGTTCCGCCCCGCCGCCAGACACAGTCCGGCGGCCGTCCGGTGCGCCGCGTGCGGAGTGGCGACGTACACCACGTCCACGTCCGCGTCGTGCGCCAGCGCCTCCCAGTCCCCGTACGCCCGGGCGATCCCGAACCGTTGCGCGAACCCCTTCGCCGACTCCGCGGTCCGTGACGCCACCGCCACCACCTCGGCGTCCGGCAGATCCACCAGATCCGCCGTGAAAGCCGCCGCGATCCCGCCCGTCGCCAGGATTCCCCACCGTACGCCGTCCGTACTCATTGCCGCCCCGCCCTCGTTCCCGTGCGTTCTCGCGCGTTCTTGTTCGATGTCAGTTCGATGTCAGCAGGCATCGTGTTCGAACTGAGAGCATAGGGACCGCACTGCTCGGAGAGGGAGGGGCACATGCCCGAGGGGGCACCGATACCGGACCTGTCACAGGCGGCCGCGACCGGGGCGCGGCCGCCCGTCCCCGCGCAGCGCCGCGCGGGCCTGCTCGTCACGCTCGTCCTCGGCGGCCTGACCGCCACCCCGCCGCTGGCCATGGACATGTACCTCCCGGCGCTGCCTGAGGTCACCCGCTCGCTGCACGCCCCCGCCGCGACCGTGCAGCTGACCCTCACCGCCTGCCTGGCGGGCATGGCCTTCGGCCAGCTGATCGTCGGCCCGATGAGCGACCGCTGGGGCCGCCGCCGCCCGCTGCTCGTAGGACTCGCCGTCTACGTCGTCGCCACCGTGCTGTGCGCCCTCGCGCCCACCGTCGGGACGCTGATCGCCTTCCGGCTGGCGCAGGGGCTCGCGGGCGCGGCCGGGATCGTGATCGCCCGGGCCGTCGTACGGGATCTGTACGACGGCATGGCGATGGCCCGGTTCTTCTCCACCCTCATGCTGATCTCCGGGGTCGCCCCGGTCGTGGCGCCGCTGATCGGCGGGCAGATGCTGCGGGTGACGGACTGGCGGGGCGTGTTCGTGCTGCTCGCCGTGGTGGGGGCGCTGCTGGCGGGTGTCGTGTGGTTCCGGCTCCCGGAGACCCTGCCCGCGAAGGAGCGGCACAGCGGCGGCGTCCGCGAGGCCCTGCACGCGATGCGCCGGCTCCTCGCGGACCTGCCCTTCACCGGGTTCATGCTCGCCGGCGGCTTCGCCTTCGCCGCGTTGTTCGCGTACATCGCGGCCTCCCCGTTCGTCGTCCAGGAGATCTACGGCGCCTCCCCGCAGACGTTCAGCCTGCTGTTCGGGCTGAACTCCGTCGGGCTGGTCGCCGCCGGGCAGATCAACGGCAAGGTGCTGGTCGGCCGCGTCGCCCTGGAGAAGGTGCTGGCCGTCGGCCTCGGCATCGTCGTGGTGGCCGCGACCGCGCTGCTGCTGATGTCGCTGGGCGTCTTCGGCGAGGTGGGGCTCGCCCCGGTGGCCGGCGCCCTGTTCGTGCTGATGAGCGCGATGGGCATCACCCTGCCCAACACACAGGCGCTGGCCCTGATGCGGGTACGGCACGCGGCCGGATCCGCGTCGGCGCTGCTCGGCACCTCGTCCTTCCTCATCGGCGCGATCGCCTCCCCGCTGGTCGGGATCGCCGGTGAGCGCACGGCCGTCCCGATGGCCGTCGTCCAACTGGCCGCCGCGCTGGTGGCCGTCGCCACTTTCGTGGGAATGTGCCGTCCCTGGAACACCCGTGCGGGCGCGGAGGGTGTGGGTACCCCGCACTCGACGAGCACCAGCGCGTCCGAGAGCTTGGGGGAGAAGAGCTGAGCGCACCCAGACTGCGTACCGGCGCCCCGGAACGAGCCGGCCTCGACGCCGGCGAACTCCGCCTGCTGGTCCGCGAGGTCCGGCAGCTGACCACCGGGGACCGCCCCTGGGCACCGGGGGTCGTCGTGGCCGCCGGGCGGGGACCCGTGCTCGCGGTGCACGAGGCGGCGGGCCACGCGGTGCGCTACGCGGCGTACGACCCGCGGGCGGACGCGGGCCTGGAACTGCCGGGCCCCGCCCGCGTGCCGACGACCGTCGACACCGTCTTCGACCTGGCCTCGCTCACCAAGCTGTTCACGGCCGTCGCCGCGGTGCAGCAGATCGAGCGCGGCACGCTGGGCATCGACGGGCGGATCGGCGCGTACCTGCCCGAGTTCGGGGCGGCCGCCCGGCACGGCATCACGGTCCGGTCCCTGCTCACCCACACCTCGGGCCTGCGCCCCGAACTGCCGCTCCACGACTGCGCGACGGGCGCGGAACGCCTGGCCATGCTGCGCGCGGAGGCCCCGGACGGCCCGCCGGGCGAGTACCGCTACTCCGACCTGAACCTGCTGCTGCTCCAGTACGTCCTCGAACGCGTCACCGGCCGCCCCCTGGACGTCCTGATCCGCGACGGCATCACCCGGCCCCTGGGCATGACGTCGACCCGTTTCGGCCCCTGCCCGGGCGCGGCGGCCACGGAGGACCAGCGGCGCCCGTGGGCGAAGGCGGAGCGGGGGATGCTGCGCGGCGAGGTCCACGACGAGAACGCCTGGGCGCTGGGCGGGGTCGCCGGTCACGCGGGGCTGTTCTCCACGGCCCGGGACCTGGCGGTGTTCTGCCGCGCGCTGCTGGCGGGCGGCTCGTACGGGCCGGCGCGCATCCTGGGCCCGGACTTCGTGGACCTGATGCTGACGCCGCCCGGGCTGGGCTTCGCGCTGGACCAGTCGTGGTTCATGGGGGAACTGGCGGGCCGGGGCGCGGCGGGTCACACCGGCTTCACGGGAACGTCCCTGGTGGTGGACCGGGCGACGGACACCTTCCTGGTGCTGCTGGCCAACACGGTCCATCCGCGGCGCCGGGCCCCCGACAGCCGGCCGCGGGCCCGCGCGGGGACCCGCATGGCCTGGGCGGTACGGGGGGTGTGAGCGCTCCGGCGACGTGCGGGACCTGAGACCTCGAGGAACCGAAGGAGACCTCGCGGACCAGAGCCGAACGACCTCGCGGACCAGAGCCGAACGACCTCGAAGGCAGGGGCCGAAGGGCCTCGGGGACCGGAAACCGAAGGACCCCGCAGACCTGAGAGAATCGCACGGTGAACGCCCCCTCGTCCGCCTCCGACGCCCTCCGCGCCGCCCTCGCCGGGCTCCTCGACGGGCTGCCGCCGAGGCAGGCCGCGCAGGCAGTGGAGCGGCTGATCGCGAACTACCGGGGGGCCACCCCGACCGACGCGCCGATCCTGCGGGACCGGGCGGACGTGGTCGCGTACGCCGCGTACCGGATGCCCGCCACCTTCGAGGCGGTCTCCGCGGCGCTGGACGCCCTCGCGGAGGCGGCACCGGACTGGGTGCCGGGCGACCATGTGGACGTCGGGGGCGGCACGGGCGCGGCGACCTGGGCCGTCGCCGCCACCTGGGAGGGCACCCGCCCGGTCGCCGTGCTCGACTGGGCCGAGCCCGCGCTGGCGCTGGGCCGGGAGATCGCGGCGGCCAACCCGGCGCTGCGGGGCACCCGCTGGCAGCGCTCCCGCATCGGAGCGGCGCTCACCATGGAGAGCACCGACCTCGTCACGGTCTCCTACGTCCTCAACGAACTCGCCGCCCCCGACCGCACCGCCCTCGTGGACGCCGCCGCCTCCGCCGCGCAGGCCGTCCTGATCGTCGAACCCGGCACGCCCGACGGCTACGCCCGCGTGATCGAGGCCCGCGACCGGCTGATCGGCGCCGGCTTCCACATCGCCGCCCCGTGCCCGCACAGCGTCGCCTGCCCGATCGTGCCCGGCACGGACTGGTGCCACTTCTCCGCCCGGGTCAGCCGCTCCTCCCTGCACCGCCAGGTCAAGGGCGGCTCCCTGGCCTACGAGGACGAGAAGTTCAGCTACGTCGCCGCCACCCGCTTCCGCCCCGCCCCGGCCGCCGCCCGGATCGTACGGAAGCCGCAGATCCGCAAGGGCCAGGTGCTGCTGGACCTGTGCGAGGGTCCCGACGGGGGCGGGCCCGCCCTGCGCCGCACGACGGTCACCAAGCGTCACGGCGACCTCTACAAGGCCGCACGTGACGCCGGCTGGGGCGACCCCTGGCCCGGTGCCGCGGCACTGACGTGACGCGGCACGTGACGGGGCACCTGACGGGGCACTGACACCTACCGTCCCGCGTTCTTCTCCTGGAACCTGCGCAGCAGTTCCCGTTTCTGGTCCGCCGCGTCGGTGCCGCCGACGCGGCCTCCCCGGTCACCGCCGCGCAGGGCCTTGCGGCCCAGCTTCTGGCGCGTGCCACCGACTCCCAGCATGTTTCCGGCTCCACCTCGGGTCATGGTTCCGTCTCCCTGTTCGTCGCGTCATCTCCGTCGCCCTCGTCGAAACGATACGTATCGTCTCGCCTTCGGGCTCCCTCAGAGTGCAACGAGACGCAGCGTCTTGTCAACCTGATAGATTCGTCGCATGGTCAAGAAGCCCACTCCCGACTCCACCCGCCGCAGCGAGCGGTCCCGCCGCGCGATCTACGGCGCCGCCCTCGCCCTCGTCGCGGAGGTCGGATACGCGAAGACCACCATCGAGGGGATCGCCGCCCGCGCCGGCGTGGGCAAGCAGACGATCTACCGGTGGTGGCCGTCCAAGGCCGACGTACTCCTGGAGGCCTTCCTCGACCTCGGCGAGCAGGCGGCGGAGCAGGCGGCGCAGCAGGCCGCCGGGCTCGGCGTGCAACCGGCCGCCGAGTACGCCCTGCCGGACACCGGCGACCTCGCCGCCGACCTCAAGTACGTCCTGCGCGCCACCGTCGACGAACTCCTCGACCCCACGTTCGAGGCACCGGCCCGCGCCCTGGCCGCCGAGGGGGTCGTCAACGAGCCGCTCGGACGGCAGTTCGTCGCCAAGCTCCTCGAACCGCAGCTCCAGTTGTACGTGCGGCGGCTGCGCGCGGCGCAGGACGCGGGCCAGGTCCGCGCCGGCGTCGACCCGCGCATCGCGCTGGAGCTCTTCGTCTCCCCGCTGGCCCAGCGCTGGTTGCAGCACACGGCGCCGATCTCCTACGAGTACACCGACACCCTCGTCGACTACGCGCTGTACGGCCTCGTGCCCCGGTGACGGCACGTGATCCACGGTGGCTGTGCGTGATCACGGAATGTGGAGTATGTCTCGTACCCCCGGCCCCGGTTGGGGACTACGGCCCTCCAGGGCGCAGGATGGTGGGACCATGAGGCACGGTGACGGTTCCACAGACCAGGCGAGGGGATAGATGAGCGCGGAGTTCGGCGGCCGCTCCGGCCGGCAGGGCAAACTCTCCCAGTGGCTGCGCGGACGGCGCCCCAAGGAGACCGCCGACGACGGCGGCCGGGAGGCCCAGCTGCTCGCCACCGCCGCCGCGGGACTGCCCCTGGCGCCCGCCGCGTATCCGGCCCCCGACTACCGCTGCTCCTGCGACCGCGTCGGCTGCCCCACCCCCGCCCGGCACCCGGTGTCGTTCGCCTGGCAGACGCAGTCCACCACCGACCGCGCCCAGATCGAGCGCTGGGTCCGCCACCAGCCGCAGGCCAACTTCATCACCGCGACCGGCATGACGCACGACGTCCTCGACGTGCCGCTGGAGGCCGGTCAGGAGGCCCTGGACCGGCTGCTCGCCGCCGACGTCGAGGTCGGCCCGGTCGCCACCAGCGACGACGGCCGCATGCTGTTCTTCACCCTCACCCGCGGTACGCCCGAGGAGGAGGACGAGTGGTGGCCCTGCGAACTGGACTGCCATCCCGAGACGATGGACGAGCACCCCGGCCTGCGCTGGCACTGCCGCGGCTCCTACGTCCTCGTCCCCCCGGCCCGGCTCCCCGGTGACGACCAGTCGGTGCGCTGGCTGCGCGGCCCCGAGCACCCGCTGCCCGAACCGCTGACCCTGCTGGAGTCGCTCACGGACGCCTGCGCCCGGCACGCGGGCACGGAAACCGACCACACGGACGCGGCCTGGCCCCTGCGCCGCCACTGACCCGCGGCCCCGGCCGCGACACCGGCCGCGACACCGGATCCGGTCGCGGACCGCGGCGTCACTCGCCCTTGGCGGAGGTCAGTCCCTGGATCCGGCCCAGTACGCTCACCTGGGCCGCGCCGGACCCCTTGCGCGGGCTGAGCGCCACCTGGTTGGAGACGAACTCCATCGTCAGCGACTGCTTGATCTCGCCGGTGGTCAGCGCCTCCACGTCCTCGCTGGGCTCCGGTACCGAGGCGCCCGCCGCGGCGGTCTGCTTCTCGAAGTGGTGCGTGGTGAAGAACACCGCCGCCCCACCGTCCGCGGTGCGCAGCGCGACCGGGGCGTAGTCGCCCTCGGTCAGCGGTTCGTCGAGGTACTGGGTGACCAGGCCCGGCCGCTCCTTGTTCTTCTCCCGCTCCTGGCGCCACCGGCTGGTGTGCGCACCGTCCGCGAAGCCCTCGCCGCCGTCCTGGAGGTAGGCGACGTAGTCCTTGCTCAACCGGGCCGGAGGCACGGCGAATTCGGCGGAGTCCACCGGCAGGGCCTCGGCCCAGCCGTCCTTGTCCTTCTTGAACTCCGGTACCTTCCCGGGCGCCACGAGCGTCAGGTAGGACACCTCCCACTCGGCGGCCGGCACGTCCCGGGTGAACACCAGCAGCCAGCGCGCGTCCCCGCCCCGGTTGGCCTCGGCGTCCGCGAGGAACCAGCGCGGCCAGCCCGCCTTCTTCGGGATCGTGTAGGTGACGTCGCTGAACTCCAGCGGGGAGTGGTTGGGGTTGCCGCCGGGGTTGACGACGTGGCCCGCCTTCAGGCGCGCCTCGTCGATGGCGGCCAGCGGCCCGGTGACATGGTCGGCGTCGAGTGAACTGTCGTACGACTTGTCCGCCTTGTTGTACGCGCTCGTGAAGTCCCGGAGCGCCTCGGCCGCCTCGTCCCTGGTGGCGCCCGGCAGCACCTCCCGCTCCCCGTGCACCACCACGCATCCGCTCGCCGTCAACGACAAAGCGGTCAGCGAAGCGGCGAGGAGCACGCTCCGGTCCAGCCTGCGAAGCCTGCGAAGGCCGCGATCCCTGGTCATCGGGTCCTTTCCACCTTCCCCTTCCCGGAGGCGAACCCTACCGGGGCACCCCGGCGCGCCGGTGGCCGGTTCCGGGTACAGCGGCCACACCGTGACCTGGACGTCATCCGTCGCGGCGCGGGGCCACCAGGACCGCTCCGGTGCGGGGGTGCGCGAGCACCTCGACAGGCTGGTCGTAGACCTCGGACAGGAGACGCTCGTCGAACACCTCCGCCGGGGGCCCGTCGGCCGCGACCCGGCCTCCGTGCAGCACGGCGACGCGGTGCGCGTAGGCGGCGGCGAGCCCGAGGTCGTGCAGCACGACCACCACGGCGTCGCCCGCGCCCGCCCGTTCCCGGCACAGCCGCAGCACCAGTTCCTGGTGCTTGAGGTCGAGGGCGGCGGTCGGCTCGTCGAGCAGCAGCAGCGGGGCGCGCTGGGCGAGGACCCGGGCGAGCGCGACGCGGGCGCGTTCACCGCCGCTGAGCGCGGCGAAGGGCCGGGCGGCGAAGCCGGTGACCTCGGTGGCCGCCATGGCCGCGGCCACCGCCGCGTCGTCCTGCTCCTCCAGGGGTGTCCCGGCCCACGGCGCCCGCCCCATACGCACCACCTCCTCGACGGCGAACGGGAACGACAGCGCGGCCGACTGCGGCAACACGGCCCGGCGCAGGGCCAGTTCGGGCGCGGTCCAGTCCGCCGCGCGGCGGCCGTGCAGGCGTACGACGCCGTCGGCGGCGGGGAGATCGGCGGCGAGGGCGCTCAACAGGGTCGACTTGCCGGCCCCGTTGGGGCCGACGAGTGCCAGCACCTCGCCCGCGCGGACGGTGACGTCGACTCCGTCCAGGACGGTCCGGGCACCCAGGCGGACGCGCAGGCCGGCGGCCTCGGCGAGGACGTCGCCGGGCGCCGGCGCGGGCGGGGGAGCGGGACGGGCCCGGAAGAGCCCTCGCCTCGGCGGTGTCACGCCCAGCCTCCTTGCTTGCGACGGGTCCGGCGCAGCAGCCAGAAGAAGAACGGGCTGCCCACCAGGGCGGTCAGCACACCGAGCGGCAGCTCCGCGGGCGCGGCCAGCGTGCGCGCCGCGAGGTCGGCGCCGAGCAGCACCGCCGCGCCGCCGAGCGCGCTGCCCGGCACGAGGAACCGGTGTCCGGGCCCGGCCGCCATGCGCAGCAGATGCGGTACGACGAGACCGACGAAGCCGATGACGCCGGAGACGCTCACCGCGGCCGCCGTCAGCAGCGCCACCACCAGGATCAGCACGATCCGCAGCCGCTCCACGTCCACGCCCAGATGCCGGGCGGGCCGGTCGCCGAGGGCGAGCAGGTCCAGCCGGCGGGAGTACAGCGGGGCCAACAGCAACCCGGCGGCCGCGCACGGCAGTACGGCGAGCACCTTCGGCCAGGTGGCCTGGGAGAGGGAGCCGAGCTGCCAGAAGGTGATCTGGTTCACGGCCGCGGTGTCGGCGAGGAAGATGAACAGGCCGACGAGGGCGCCGCAGAAGGCGTTCACCGCGATCCCGGTGAGGATCAGTGTCACGACCTCCGTGCGGCCGCCCGCGCGGGACATCGCGTACACCAGCAGGACGGTGGCGAGACCGGCGACGAACGCCATCGCCGGGAGCGTCCAGTTGCCGAGGAAGTCCAGCCCGAGGGCGATGGCGGCGACCGCGCCGACGGCCGCGCCCAGCGAGACGCCGATGGTGCCGGGTTCGGCGAGCGGGTTGCCGAACACGCCCTGCATCAGCGCCCCCGCGCAGCCCAGCGAGGCGCCGACGAGGAGCGCCAGCACGATCCGGGGGAAACGTACGTTCCACAGCACCGACTCGGCCACCCGGTCCAGTTCCGTGCCGCCGAGACCGGCCTTGTGCTGCACGGAGGAGAGCACGTCGCCGACCGGGACGGGGTAGGCGCCGATGCCGGCGGCGAGCGGGACGAGGACGAGGAGCGCGGCGACCAGGCCGAGCGTCAGGAGCCAGGCGGGGCCGCGGCGTCCGCCGGGCGCCGCGGCCGGCCGGGCGGTGCGCGCGACGGGCCGCTCCTTGAGGGCCGTCACGCGCCACCGCCGCCGTAGAGCTGCGCGACGACCGAGGCGAGCACCTGGTCGGTGCGCGGTCCGTAGCCGAGCAGGACGCCGTCCTCGACGGAGACGATCCGGCGGTCCATGCCGGCCGGGGTCTGGGCGATGCCCGGGATCCTCTCCAGGCCCTCGACGCCGCCGACGGACTCAAGTCCCTTGCTCATCACGAGGATCGCGTCGGGCGCCGCTCGGGCCAGCGCCTCGCTGGTGAGGGCGGTGAAGTCCTTGTCCAGGCCGGAGGCGGCGCCGGCGTCGACCGCTCCCGCCGCCTCGATCAGCGAGGTGGCGCCGGATTCCTTGCCGCCGAGCAGGTAGACGGAGGCGGAGCCGCGCAGGTAGAGGAAGGCCACCCGGGGACGGGGTCCTTTCGCGGGGACCGTCGCGCGCACCTCGGTGAGGCGTTGCTCGGAGCGGCGGGTGAGCGTCTCACCGGCGGACGGTACGCCGAGGGCGCCGGCCACGGCCCGGATGCGCGGGCCGACGTCGTCCAGGCCCCGTGCCGGGGCGACCACGAGCACCGGGACCCCGGCGTCGCGGATCTGCCGTACGGCCTCCGCCGGGCCGGTGGTGGTCTCGGCGACGACGAGGTCGGGCCGCAGCGACAGCACGCCCTCGGCGGAGACGTCGTGGGCGCGGGTGACCACCGGGAGCTTCCTGGCCTGGGCGAAGGTGGCCGAGATGTCGCGGGCGACGACACGGTCGCCGAGCCCGAGGGTGAAGACGATCTCGCTGAGGCTGCCCGACAGGGGCACGATCCGGTCCGCCTGGCGGACGGTGACCGTGCGGCCGTCGGCGGAGGCGACCGTGACGGGGAGGCGGGGCTCGGGGGTGTCCGCCAGGGGTTCGACCCGGTCGGGAGCGGCCGCCGAGGGTGTGCGGCCGGGCCGTTCGGGCTCGTCGGTGGCGCCGCAGCCGGCCGCCGTCAGGGCCAGCAGCGCCAGCGCGGCGGCCCCCAGTCGAGTGCGCAAGCGTCGCACGTTCCGTTCCTCTCAGCTTCCGGACCTTCCGGATTCACGGCTTGCAGCTTAGGTTAGCCTTACCTTCCTTGCCAGGTGGTGGTGATCCCCTGGCCGACTCCCCGTGCCCGCTGGAGGTCCGTCATGTCCCCACCCCCGCGCCCGCGTCGGTACGGCTGGGTCGCCGTGCTGTGCCTCGCCGTGCTCGGGGCGCTGCTGCCGTCCGGCGTCGCACGGGCCGGCGACGCCGCCGTGCGGGGCGGGCGGCTGGACTGGGGGATCAAGGCCTCCTTCCAGAGTTACGTCACCGGGCCGATCGCGGGCGGGAGTTACACGCTGACCGGCGGCGCGGCGACGGTGGGGGAGAGCCAGTTCCGGTTCCACTCGGCGACCGGCACCTACGACGGGGACAGCGGCGCGTTCGGTGCCGCTTTCTCGGGCGGCGTGCGCTTCACGGGGCACCGCACCGACGCCGGCGAGTACCAGCTCGACCTGACCGTCGCCAACCCCCGCGTGCGCATCCTGGGCTCCACGGGCACGCTGTACGCGGACGTCACCGGCAAGGCGAAGGGCACGGGGGCGGTCACGACGTCCCGTCAGGTGCCCTTCGCCTCCCTCTCCCTCGGCGGGATCGACATGAGGGGCGGCGGCACCTCCGTCGTCCTGAACAATCTGCCCGCGACGCTGACCGCCGAGGGCGCCAGGTCCTTCGCCGGGTACTACACGGCGGGGACCGCGCTCGACCCGGTGAGCCTCTCGGCCGACGTCGCGGCGGTGCCCCCGAGTTCGCCGCCGAAGCCCACACCGAAGGCGTCCGGGACGCCGCAGCGGACGTCGGGCCCTGCCGGGCGGATCCAGGACGGTGCCGTCGACTGGGGGGTCCGCCGGACCTTCCGGGAGTACGTCACCGGCGACATCGCCCGGGGCGGGTGGACGCTGTCCGCGGGCGCCCAGGACGGCGGCGCGCTGTTCCGGTTCCCGGACGGCTCCGGGACGTACGCCGACGGCGACCTCACGGCGGCCTTCACCGGCGTGCTGCGGTTCACCGGCGCCCACGGGCTCGATCTGAGGCTGAGCGCGGTACGCGTCACCGTCGCCGACGGCAGGGGCACGCTCCACGCCGACGTGCGCGGCCCGCAGTACGCGGCGCGGAAGGTCGCGCTCGTCACCTTCACCGCCAAGGGACTGAAGGTGAGCGACGGCCTGGTCCGGCTGACCGAGGCGCCCACGAGGCTCACCGCCGCCGGCGCGCGCGCCTTCGGCGGGATGTACCGGACCGGCACCGCGATGGACCCCGTCTCCCTCGCCGTCGCCCTCACCGCCGGCGCCGACCTGCCCGCCCTGCCCGACCTGGGCAGTTCGGCGAGCCCCACGCCGGAGCGGGCCCGGGTGACCGAGCGGCCGGCGCGCACCGCCGGACCCGTCGCGGGCGCGTCGCACGACGACGGCCTCCCCGTGCTGCCCCTCACCTTCCTCACCGGCCTGCTGCTGATCGCGGCCGCGGCCCTGGCCTACGCCGTCCGCACCCGCCGCACCCGCACGCCGGCCGGCCGCACGGAGGACTGACCTCCGGCGGCCCTCACCCCCGCAGGTCCGGCCCCGTCCGACCTCACCCCTTCCACCGACCCCAGGAGTAACGCGACATGTCCGCCAGACCCCGCCGCCGTACCGCCGCCCTCGCCGCCGCCGTCGCGACGGCCGCCACGCTCGGCGCCACCGCCCTGGCCACCGTCGGCGCACCCGCCGCGGCGGCCGCCGAAGTGCCGCTCAGCGACTACACGTTGACGTGGGGCATCAAGCAGTCGTACCGCTCGTACGTCACCGGCATGGCGGCCGGCACCTTCACCCCCTCGGACGGCGCCTCGCAGGCCGCGAACAACGGCGCGTTCACCTTCACGGACGGCGCCGGTGGCTACGACCCCACCACGCACACCGTCGACCTGGCCTTCCGGGGCGCCCTGAAGATCGAGTCCACCGCGCACCGGTTCGAACTCGGCCTGTCCGACATACGCTTCGACAGCGCGGCCGCCGAGATCACCGCCGACGTCACCAGGAGCGGTACGACCACCCAGGACGTGCCGCTCGCCGAGGTCGCCGTCACGCGTGCCATGACCGAGATGGCGACCACGCTGACCAAGGAGGCCGCGGACGTCTTCGGCAGCGCCAGCTACGAGGGCGCGGCGGGCGACCCGCTGACCGTCGCCCCCGAGGACCGGCCGTCCCCGTCCCCCTCGGCGACCGCGACGGGCTCGCCGACGGCGACCGCGTCCCCGTCCCCCACGGCGACGGCCTCGCCCTCCTCGTCCCCGACGGCCTCCCCCTCGCCCACCGCCTCCACCTCGCCCTCGGCGAGCGCGAGCCCCTCCGCCCCCGCCCGGGGCGACATCGCCGACGGCACGCTGACCTGGGGCGTGAAGGAGTCCTTCCGCGCCTACGTCGTCACCGGCCCGGCGCGCGGCGCCATCACGGTGTCGGGCGGCGCCGGACAGGCCCCGGGCAACGGCGAGTTCACGTTCGTGGACGCGACCGGCGGCTACGACGCGGACGCCGGCACGCTGTCGGCCGCGTTCGAGGGCGCGGTGAACTTCAAGGGCCACAAGGAGGGTGACGAGTACGGCCTCGACCTCACCCTCGAGGATCTGCGCACCACGTTCGACGGCGGCACCGGCGAACTCACCGCCGACGTCACGAGCCTCGGCGAGACGACCCAGGACGTGCCCCTGGCCGACCTGACGGCGCGCTCGTCCGCCCTGGCGCCGGAGGACGACGTCATCACCCTGGACGACGTGACCGCGAGGCTCACCTCCGCGGGCGCCGAGGCCTTCGGCGGCTTCTACACCGCCGGCACCGAACTCGACCCGGTGGACGTCGCGATCGCCCTCACGGACGACGCCCAGCTCCCGGACGGCGACGACCCGGTCACGCCGTCGCCCTCGGACACCTCGGCCGCCACGACCTCGGGCGGGGTCACCGGCTCCACCACCGGCGGCGCGGGCGGCTCCCTCGCCACGACCGGCTCCGAGGCCCCGGTGGGCGCGCTGGGCACGGCGGCCGCCGTGACCGTCGTGGCCGGCGCGGGCGTGGTGGTGGCGATGCGCAGGCGGCGCTCCGGGGCGTGAGGCCCGGGGCCGGGGGAGTCCGGCGTTCCCGTCACGCCGGTGGTGTTTGAATGCCGGAGTGACTGACTACGACGTGCTGCGTGTCTTCTGCGCGGCGAACGGCGGATACGGGAACGAGCTGGGCGTGGTCCGCGACGGTTCGGTCGTCCCCGGGCGGAGCGAACGGCAGGCGTTCGCGGCGAAGCTCGGTTTCAGCGAGACCGTGTTCGTGGACGACCCCGAGCGCGGCGTCATCGACATCTACACGCCCGGCGCGCGCCTGCCGTTCGCCGGGCACCCCTGCGTCGGCGCGGCCTGGCTGCTCGACGTGCCCGAGCTGGTCACGCCCGCCGGGGTGGTGGGGGCCCGGCAGGACGGGGAGTTCAGCTGGATCGAGGCGCGCCCGGAGTGGCCGGAGCCGCGCACCCTGCGCCGGTACGCCACCGTCGCCGAGGTCGACGACCTGCCCGTACCGCCACGGGGGGAATGGGTCTACGCCTGGGCGTGGGAGGACGAGGCGGCGGGCCGGGTGCGGGCGCGTGGCTTCCCCGGCCGGGGCGACGGCATCGAGGAGGACGAGGCGACGGGCGCCGCCGCCCTCCAGCTGACGGCCCGGCTGGGACGGGCGCTGAACATCGCGCAGGGCGCCGGTTCGCAGATCCTGACGGCGCCTCAGCCGGAGGGGTGGGTGGAGATCGGCGGCCGGGTCCTGCTGGAGCGCTGAGCGCCGCCGAGCGCGCCCGTACGGGTGGAACAGCGTGTGCGCGGCGAGGTGAGCGGGGACCGATGGGCGTGACCACTCAGCATCGCGAGAGGAGCCCCATGCGCATCCGATCTGCCCTGGCCGCGACCGTCCTGGCCGCCGCCCTGACCGCCGCCGGCGCCGCGACGGCCACCGCCCTCGACCAGCGGGTAGCGACCGACGAGACCGTTCCGTGCAGCCCCTACGCGGGCTCCATCGACGCGGAGACCGCCGACATCGAGTGGGCGGGCGCGGTCTGCCACAACGGGGTCTTCGACTTCTGAGCGGCACACGCCGGGCACCTGGCCCGAGCCGGCCCCGGGTCCCCCTCGCAGCGTGCGAGGGGGACCCGTTCCGTTGCCGGGGCCCCGCTCACGCGGACAGCGGGAACTCCTCGCCCAGGGCCCGGAACACGGCCGTGTTCAGCGCGAACGCCCTCTTGCACTCGGCCACGATCCGCTGCTGCTCCAGTTCGTCCGCGTCGATCGCGTCCAGCAGTTCGCGGTAACCCCGCTTGAACGCCGCCGGGTTGCCGATCTCCTCGAAGACGTAGAAGCGGACGCCGTCGCCCTTCTTCGCGAAGCCCCATGTCCGCTCGGCCTTGTCGCGGATGATCTGACCGCCGGACAGGTCGCCGAGGTAGCGGGTGTAGTGGTGGGCCACGTACCCGGCGGGCCACTCGCGCGCGCACCGCGCGACCCGGTCCGCGTAGGTCCGGGTGGCGGGCAGGGCGGTGAGCGTCGCCCGCCAGTCCGCGCCGCGCAGATGGGCGAGGTCCCGCTCCAGGGCGGGCAGCCGGAACAGCCCCGGCTGGATGAAGGGGCCCGCCACCGGATCCGGGGCCAGCCGGTCCGCGCCGGCCTCCAGTGCCTCGTACACGAACCACAGTTGCTCGGTGTAGCGCGCGTACGCGTCCACCCCCAGCCGGCCGCCCAGCAGATCACTCATGAACGTCGAGGTCTCCGCCTCCACGTGCTGCTCGTGGGAAGCGGTGCGGATGAGGGTCGAGAAGGAGTCCATGAGGCCAGTTTCTATGGTTAGGCTTACCTAAGTCAACGACTTTCCGACATCCTGTCGGTAACTTTCTACCCCTGCTCCTCACCGGCCGCACACCCGGCCGCGCACGAAAAAAGGCCCGCCCTCGCAAGAGGGCGGGCCCGCGCGGGAGCGGCCGCTGCGGCAGCGGTCGCTACGGCAGCGTGAGGATCTCCGCGCCGGACTCCGTCACGACCAGCGTGTGCTCGAACTGCGCCGTGCGCCTGCGGTCCTTCGTGACCACCGTCCAGCCGTCGTCCCACATGTCGTACTCGTGCGTCCCGAGCGTCAGCATCGGCTCGATGGTGAAGGTCATGCCGGGCCGCATCACCGTGGTCGCGTGCGGGGCGTCGTAGTGCGGGACGATCAGGCCCGAGTGGAACGACGAGTTGATGCCGTGTCCGGTGAAGTCGCGGACCACGCCGTAACCGAAGCGCTTGGCGTACGACTCGATGACCCGCCCGATGACGTTGATCTGCCGGCCCGGCCGGACCGCCTTGATCGCCCGGTTCAGCGACTCCCGGGTGCGCTCGACCAGCAGCCGGCTCTCCTCGTCCACGTCGCCGACCAGGTAGGTGGCGTTGTTGTCGCCGTGCACCCCGCCGATGTACGCGGTCACGTCCAGGTTGACGATGTCGCCGTCCCGCAGGACCGTCGAGTCGGGGATGCCGTGGCAGATCACCTCGTTGACGGAGGTGCACAGGGACTTCGGGAAGCCCCGGTAGCCGAGCGTGGAGGGGTAGGCGCCGTGGTCGCACAGGAACTCGTGCGCGACCCGGTCCAGCTCGTCCGTCGTCACTCCCGGCGCGATCGCCTTCGCGGCCTCGGCCATCGCCCGCGCGGCGATCCGCCCCGCGACCCGCATCGCCTCGACGGTCTGCGGCGTCTGCACCTCCGGACCGGTGTACGGCGTCGGCGCGGGCCGGCCGACGTACTCGGGCCGCCGGATGTTTCCGGGCACGGAACGGGTGGGAGACAGCTCCCCTGGTACGAGCAGTGACTGGCCAGACATGCCAGCGAGTCTAACCAGCGGGCATACGAGACCATGTCCCCTGGCGAAAGGAGCCGGTCATGGCCCTGTTCAAGAAGCGCACCGTCGGCAAACCGGGCGAGTGGTACTACTGCCTGGAGCACAAGAAGGTCGAGGAGGGGCCCGAGTGCCCCAACAAGGACCGTTTCGGCCCCTACACCAGCCGTGCGGAGGCCGAGCACGCGATGGAGACGGCCCGCGAACGGAACCTCGAATGGGAGAACGACCCGCGGTGGCACGACACCGCGGGGCGCGGGGAGCGCGACGAGGACTGATCAGGCCCGCGTCGACGCGGCTGCGCGCAGGTCGCGCAGCCGCGTCGCGTGCTCGTTCGTCCGCACGTCGTACGTCATCAGCTTCGGCAGGCACAGGGCCAGCAGCCCCACCGCGCCCGCGCACAGCAGCCCGCCGGACCACACCGACGCCCGCACCCCGGCCCACGCGGCCATGCCGCCCGCGCGGACCTGGCCGAGCTGCGGTCCCACCGAGTACGACAGCAGCTCGATGCCGGCCAGCCGGCCGCGCAGCTCGTCCGGGATCGTCTGGTTCCACATCGCCGCCCGGAAGATGCCGCTGACCATGTCGAAGGCGCCGCCGAGCGCCAGGCACAGCAGCACCAGCCACACGTTCCCGGCGATGCCGGCGGCGGCCATGGCGAGTCCCCAGCCGGCCGCCGCCAGCACCACCATGCGCCCGTGCCGGTGCACCCGTGACGTCCAGCCGCTGGTCAGGCTCACCAGCAGGGAGCCGGCCGGGATCGCCGCGTACATCAGCCCCAGCGACCACTCGGCGCGCAGCTCGTCCGCGAGGAACGGCAGCACGGCCAGCGGCATCGCCAGGAACATCGCCGCGAGGTCGATCGTGTACGTGCCGAGCAGTTCCTTGCGGCTCCACGCGTAGCGGGCGCCCTCCGCGATCGACGACCAGGAGGGCTTCGCGGCCTCGTGGGACGCGGGGGAGGCGGCGAGTCCGACCGCCAGCACCACCGAGACGGCGAAGGTCGCCAGGTCCAGCGCGTAGGCCCAGCCCAGCCCGGCGTACGCCACCACGACCCCGGCCAGCGCCGGGCCCGCGATGCCGCCGACCTGCCAGCGCAGCGCGTTGAGCGAGGCGGCGGCCGGCAGGTGCTCGTGGGCCACGATCCGGGGCGTCAGCGCGTCCAGCGCGGGCCGCTGCACCGCGGCCAGCGCGGAGGACAGGGCGGCGACCACGTACAGCGGCCAGATGGCCGGGTCAGGCAGCAGCGCGTTCGCCAGCAGCGCCGCGCTCAGCAGGCCGAGCCCGGCCTCCGTCCACAGGATCAGCTTCCGCTTGTCCAAGGCGTCGGCGAGCGCGCCGCCGTACAGCCCGAACACGACGAGCGGCACCAGTTCGACCGCTCCGATGGCGCCCACGGCCGCGGCCGACCCGGTGAGCTCCTTGATCTGCACCGGCAGCGCCACGAAGGTCAGGAAGCTGCCGAAGTTCGTGATCAGACCGGCGACCCACAGCCTGCGGAAGTCCGGGGAGGACCGCCACGGCGCGAGATCGGGCAGCAGGGCGCGCAGGCCGGCCGGGGGCGGGGGTGGGGCGTCATCGGTCACGAGAGGCCATGCTCGGACGACCCGGGCACCTGAGGCAATCGCTTTTCGACCCGGACGGCACGACGCCGACGGCACGGCACGGACGGTGACGCGGATGCCGGCCGGGGGTGGGTCACCAGCGGGGCGGGGGCGGCGACGTCAGTTCGTCGGCCAGGCGGGAGAGGCGGTCCCGGAGCCGGCGCCGGCCGCGGGCCGCCGGGAGCGCGTTCTCGCCCGCCGCCGCGCTCACCAGGTGCTGCACCGTGTCCAGGTCCAGCTCCGAGCGCGCCCCGACGGCCAGCGCGTCGTGCGCCATCGTCGCGAGGTCCCCCTCGGCGGCGCCCAGCGCGAGCACCGTCGCCCCGGCCCGCCGCGCGTCGTGCACCCGCTCCAGCAAGGAACCGCAGGGCAGCTGCGGCGACACCACGAGCAGCGTCTCACCCCGCCGGGCCGCCTCGATCCGGCCCAGCCCGACCGCCAGGTGCGCCGGGTCCGAGGGGCGCGCGTCGTGCCGTACCAGCGTCGGCGCCAGCTCCGGTGTGCCGGACCAGGCCGCCTCGTCCACGAGGTGGGCCGCCAGATGCCACGGCTCGTACTCCCGCGTGCCCACCAGCAGCAGGCCACCCCCGTGCGACACCACGGAGCCCCGCAGCACTCCGGCGAACCTGCGCGTGGCCCCCAACCACTCGGTCCCGGCGAGCACTTCGCGCAGCAGCGCGACCCGTACGGCGTCCATGGCACGGCATCCTGCCGTAACCGGCCACCCTTGGCCCTGAGTTCACCGCGAATTCGCCCAGGTTGGGCACGGCGCCCCGACACCACCCCGAACGGGAGATCACCGCAGGGGCGAACGGGGAACCAGTAGGGCGAAGCGCACCGCCCGTACCGGGCCGAAGCAAGGCGAAGCAGAGGGAGAGCGATCCATGTCCGCACCCACCGTCCCCTTCCGCGCCGGTCAGGAGGGGTACGCCAGTTACCGGATCCCGGCCGTCGTCCGCACCCGCGAAGGCACGCTCCTCGCCTTCTGCGAGGGCAGGGCCGACTCCGCGAAGGACTGGGGCCGCATCGACATCGTGCTGAAGCGCTCCACCGACGGCGGCCGCACCTGGGGCCCCCTCCAGGTCGCCGCCGACCACGGCGCCGACCTCGCGGGCAACCCCGCCCCCGTGGTCCTGGACACCGGCCGCGTCCTGCTCGTCCACGTCCGCTCCGCCGCGTCCGCCTCCGAACACCTCATCCTGCGCGGCGAGGTGAGCGAGGCCGACGGCCGCAGGGTGTGGGTCCAGCACAGCGACGACGACGGCCTGACATGGTCGGCGCCCAGGGAGATCACCGAGCAGGTCAAGCAGCCCGGCTGGCGCTGGTACGCCACCACCCCCGGCCACGGCATCCAGCTCGGCACCGGACGGGTCGTCGTCCCCGGGAACCACACCCTCCCGCCCACCGGGACCGACGTCGGCGACGAGGCGAAGTACAACAGCGGCCACTGCCTGCTCAGCGACGACCGCGGCGAGAGCTGGTACCTGGGCTACCTGGAGCAGGACACCCGCGGCTACATCAACGCCAACGAGACCACCGCCGCCGAACTCCCGGACGGCCGCGTCTACTTCAACACCCGCAACGACTCGCCGTCCCCCGGCAACCGCGCCGACGCCCACTCCGAGGACGGCGGCCGGACGCTGCGACGGCCCTTCCGCCCGCAGGCGGGCCTCGCCGGCCCCGTCTGCCAGGCCGGTCTGCTGCACCTCGGCGAGCCCGACGTGCTGCTGTTCTCCGGCCCCGCCTTCCCCGGCGGCCGCGGCCTGATGACCGTCCGCGCCTCCACCGACCACGGCACCACCTGGCGCGAGGCCCACACGATCGACGGACTCCCCGCCGCCTACTCCGACCTGGTCCGCGTCGACGACGACACGGTCGGACTCCTGTACGAGACAGGGGACTTCGGGGCGTACGAACGGATCACCTTCCGGCGGCTGCCCGTGACGCGTCTCACCTGAGCCCGCCGGGCGGCGGGGGCGGACGTAGAGTCAGGTCCATGACCTCTACGGACAGTGCCGCTGCTGAGAAGCAGCCCGCGAAGGCCCCCGCCAAGGACCCCTGGGACCTGCCCGACGTCTCCGGGCTGGTCGTCGGTGTGCTCGGCGGGACCGGGCCGCAGGGCAAGGGCCTCGCCTACCGGCTCGCCCGGGCGGGCCAGAAGGTGATCATCGGCTCACGCGCCGCCGAGCGCGCCGAGGCCGCCGCCGGGGAACTGGGGCACGGCGTCGAGGGCGCGGACAACGCCGAGTGCGCCCGGCGCAGCGACGTCGTGATCGTCGCCGTGCCGTGGGAGGGCCACGGCAAGACGCTCGAGGCGCTGCGCGAGGAACTGGCGGGCAAGCTCGTAGTCGACTGCGTCAACCCGCTCGGCTTCGACAAGCAGGGCGCCTACGCCCTCAAGCCGGAGGAGGGCAGCGCCGCGCAGCAGGCCGCCGCCCTGCTGCCGGACTCCCGGGTCGCCGCCGCCTTCCACCACCTGTCCGCCGTGCTGCTCCAGGACCCCGCGATCGAGGAGATCGACACCGACGTCATGGTCCTCGGCGAGGAGCGGGCGGACGTGGAGATCGTGCAGGCGCTGGCCGGCCGCATCCCCGGCATGCGCGGCATCTTCGCCGGCCGGCTGCGCAACGCCCACCAGGTCGAGTCGCTGGTCGCCAACCTGATCTCGGTGAACCGCCGCTACAAGGCCCACGCGGGCCTGCGCGTCACGGACGTATGACCCCATGGGGGACACTGGTGGGCAGCCCGCGCACCGCGGCACCGACCAGCAGTGTCCCCCGACAGGAGCCGACCGCCATGCCCCCCACGTCCCCGACCGGCCCGGCCCGGCGCCTCGCCCTCTACGCCCTCGCCGTCTGCCTGCTCGCGGCCGCCGCGGCCGTCATCTCCTTCGCGCAGGGCAGTTGGCTGGGCATCGTGTGGGTGCTGCTGGCGGGCCTGTCGTCGAACATGGCCTGGTACTACCTGAAGCGCGGCAAGGCGGCCCGGGGCGACTCGGTCACGGGCTGACCGAGCAGTAGTCGTTCGTGCCGAGCCAGAAGCGGTACAGCTCGTAGCCGCAGTAGGTGTCCGGTTCGCCGACGCCGAGGCCCCGCAGCAGCGCGTCTACGAGGTCGAAGAACGCGCCGTTCAGCGCCGGGATCCACAGCAGCGCGAAGACGAAGAGCAGACCGAACGGCGCGAACGGCTCCACCTGCCGGCGGACCTGGTACGACAGCCAGGGCTCGACCACGCCGTAGCCGTCCAGGCCCGGCACCGGCAGGAAGTTCAGGATCGCGGCCGTCACCTGGAGCAGCGCGAGGAACGCCAGCGCGTGACGGAAGTCCCGCGGCACCCCGTCGAGCGCGTCCAGCCAGAACGGCGCCGTGCACACGAGCGCGAAGAGCACGTTCGTCAGCGGTCCGGCCGCCGAGATCAGGCTGTGCTTCCAGCGGCCCCGGATCCGCCCCCGCTCGATGAAGACGGCCCCGCCGGGCAGACCGATCCCGCCCATGATCACGAACAGCACGGGCAGCACGATGCTGAGCAGCGCGTGCGTGTACTTCAGCGGGTTGAGCGTGAGGTAGCCCTTCGCGCCCACCGAGATGTCCCCGCCGTGCAGCGCGGTCCGGGCGTGCGCGTACTCGTGCAGACACAGCGACACGACCCAGGCGCCGGTCACGAACAGGAACACGGCGACGCCGGGCTGGGCCGCGAACCCGGTCCAGGTGGCCCACCCGGTCACCGCCGTCACGGCCAGGATCCCCAGGAACACGGGGCTGATCCGCCGTTCGGCGCGACGGGAGGCGGCGGTGGTCATGGGAGGGCTCCTGGGACGAGTCGGGGGGTGCCGGGTCGACCGTACCGGTGGGGCCGCGGGGACGTCACCGGGCGGTGGGAGGTTCCGCCGGGGCTCCCGGATCGGGCACGCGCGGTTCATGCCCGCGTAAACCTGGAGGCGGTGCCTTGGCCGGAGCAGTGACAATGGGTTCCGTGCGCTATCGCATCCTCGGCACCACACAGGCGGTTCGCCCCGACGGTTCGGTCCTCTCGATCGGCGGGGCGCGCCTGCGTGCGCTGCTCACCGTGCTGGCGCTGCGGGCCGGACGCGCCGTGCCCGCGGGGCTGCTCGTGGACGAGGTGTGGGACGGCGATCCGCCCGCCGACGCGGCCGGGGCCCTCCAGGCGCTCGTCGGACGGCTCCGGCGGGCGCTGGGCGCGCAGGCCGTCGCCTCGGCCGACGGCGGGTACCGGCTCGCCGCCGCGCCCGACGACGTCGACCTGCACCGGTTCGAGCGGCTCGCCGACGAGGGTGCGCGGGCGCTGGCCGACGGGGACCCCGCCAAGGCCGCCGTCCTCCTCGACGACGCCCTCGCCCTGTGGCACGGCCCCGCCCTCGCCGACCTGCCCGACCGCACGGTCGAGGCGGCCCGCTGGTCCGCCCGGCGGCTCGACGCCCGGCGGGCCCGGCTCGCCGCCGCCCTCGCCCTCGGCCACGCCGAGCAGGTGCTGCCCGAGCTGACCGCCCTGTGCGGGAACCACCCCCTCGACGAACCCCTCCAGGCCCTGCGCCTGCGCGCCCTGCGTGACGCGGGCCGCACCGCCGAGGCACTGGCCGCGTACGAGGACGTACGACGCGTGCTCGCCGACCGGCTGGGCGCCGACCCGGGACCGGAGCTGCGCGCCCTCCACGCCGACCTGCTCAACCCGGCGCCCCCGCGCGCCGCGGCCTTCCCCACGCCCCCGACACCGGCCGCGGCCCGCACCCACGCCACGACCCCGACGCGTGGCACCGGCGCCGACGACCGGGCCCGCACGTCCGGCGGCGACGGCTGGGCCGGCGGTGGCGACTGGGCGGGAGTGTCGGGCGGCGACCACGCGGCTCCCGTGTCGGACGGTGGCCGTCCGGCCCGGGTGTCGGGCGGCGACCACGCGGCCCGGGTGTCCGGCGGCGACCACTCGGCCGGCGTGTCCGGCGGCGACGACTCGGCCGGCGTGTCCGGCGGCAATTACTCGGCTCCCGTGTCCGGCGGCGACCACGCGGCTCCCGTGTCGGGCGGTGGCCGTCCGGCCCCCGTGTCCGGCGGTGACGACTCGGCCGGCGTGTCCGGTGGCAATTACTCGGCTCCCGTGTCCGGCGGCGACCACGCGGCTCCCGTGTCGGGCGGTGGCCGTCCGGCCCCCGTGTCCGGCGGTGACGACTGGACCGGCGTGTCCGGCGGCAGCCACTCGGCCCCCGTGTCCGGCAGTGACCATCCGGCCCGGGTGTCCGGCGGCGACCACTCGGCCTCCGTCCCCGGCAGTGACCACCCGGCCCCCGTACCCGGCAGTGACCACCCCGCCCGGGTGTCCGGCGGCGACCGCCCGGCCTCCGTCCCCGAAGCCGGCCGCGAGGTCCCGGCGTCCGGCACGGCTTGGCCTGGCGCCGTGCCCTCCGATGCCGGTCGGCCGGCCGCTGTGCCTGGTGCGGCCCCGTCGGACAGGGTCCCCGCCGACGGCTCGCACGACCCTGCGCCCGGCCACGCCCGGTCGGCCTCCGCAGCAGCCCCCGCGACGGGCGCTGCCCCGTCGCCTCACAGGCCGGCTCCCACGCCCGGTGGGACACTCCCGCGCCCAGCTACGGGCGCCTCCGCCGCGACGGCCGTGCCCGGTCCGGACCCGTCGGCCCCCTGGGCCCCCGTGTCCGGCGCTGTCCCGTCCGCCCCCGCCTCCGCCACCCCGACGGCCCCCGTGTCCGACGCCGCCCAGCCGGCCCCCGCGCCGGGCGCCGTCGCCCCGGGGCACCGCCGGGCGGCGGGCGACGTAGCGGGTGTGGCTGTTGGGGACGGGCGTACCCCGCCCCCGGGCAATCTGCGGGCCCGGCTCACCTCGTTCGTCGGGCGGGGCGACGACATCGACCTCATCCGCGGCGACCTTGCCTCCGCCCGGCTCGTGACGCTGCTGGGTCCGGGCGGGGCGGGAAAGACCCGGCTGTCGCAGGAGGCCGCCGAGAACGTCCGGGAGACGGCCCCCGACGGCGTCTGGCTGGCCGAGCTCGCGCCGGTCGACGACCCCGCCGCCGTCCCCGAGGCCGTACTGACCGCGATCGGCGCGCGCGAGACCGTGCTGCACGGCGCCGGCGCCGAGGAGTTCCGCGTCGCCGTCGCCGACCGGCACGACGACCCCGTCGCCCGTCTCGTCGAGCACTGCGCCCGGCGCCGCATGCTGCTCGTCCTCGACAACTGCGAGCACGTCGTGGACGCCGCCGCCCGGCTGGCGGAGGAACTGCTGGCGCGCTGCCCGCACCTCACCGTCCTCGCCACCAGCCGGGAACCCCTCGGGGTGCCGGGAGAGGTGCTGCGGCCCGTGGAGCCGCTGCCCGAGCCGTACGCCCTGCGGCTGCTCGCCGACCGCGGCGCCGCCGCCCGCCCCGGCTTCCGCGTCGACGACGACCCCGAGGCCTGCGCCGAGATCTGCCGCCGCCTCGACGGCCTGCCCCTCGGCATCGAGCTCGCCGCCGCCCGGCTGCGGATGCTCACCCCGCGGCAGATCGCCGACCGGCTCGACGACCGCTTCCGCCTGCTCACCTCCGGCAGCCGCACCGTGCTGCCCCGCCAGCAGACCCTGCGGGCCGTGGTCGACTGGTCCTGGGACCTTCTCGACGAGGACGAACGCGAGGTGCTGCGCCGCCTGTCCGTCTTCGCCGGCGGCTGCGACCTCGACGCCGCCGAGGCCGTGTGCGGGCCCGCCGCCCTGGACGCGCTCGGCTCCCTCGTCGACAAGTCGCTCGTCGTCGCCACCCCGTCCGCCGACGGCGAGATGCGCTACCGGCTCCTGGAGACCGTCGCCGAGTACGCGGGCGAACGCCTGGACGAGGCCGGCCGGCGCCGCGCCACCGAGCGCGCCCATCTGACGCACTACCGCGAACTCGCCCGCACCACCGACCCGTTGCTGCGCCGCTCCGGCCAGCTCGCCGCCGTCGAGCGGCTGGAGCGCGAGTACGAGAACCTGCGCACGGCGCTGCGGCACGCCGTCGCCGAACGCGACGAGCAGGAGGCGCTGTGCCTGGTGCTGTCGCTGGTCTGGTACTGGCAGATGCGCGATCTGCGCATCGAGGCCCGCACCTGGTGCCGCGCGGTCATGGACCTCGGCCCCGACCCCTTCGCCGAACCGGCCGCCGTGGCCGCCCCGGTAACGGAGCCCTGCACCGCCGCACCGCCCCCGATGACCGGCGAGGTGCTGGCGGAGGCCCGGCGCGGGGTGCACCTCGGGCATCTCGCCTGCATGGACACCGAACTGGACGCCTGGCAGACCCCCGAGGCCCAGCGCAAGCTGCGCACCATCGCCGAGGTCTACGCACCGGGGCTGCCGCAGACCTGCCGCAGCCCCGGCATGCTGTCCTTCTACGCCGTGATGCTGACCGGCGACATGGCCCGGCTGTCCGCGCTCATCGACGCCGCCGTCGACACCTGCCGCGCCACCCCCGGCTTCGACTGGGAACTGGCCGCCAGCCTGCAACTGCGCGCCAACGTCCTCGCCAACCGTCCCGACCGGGCGACCGAAGCCGGCCGGGACGCCGACGAGTCGCTGGCGATCTACGAGCGGCTCGGCGACTCCTGGGGCAGCGCCGAGGCACTGTCCGCGCGGGCCGAGAGCCTCGAACGCAAGGGGCGCCACCTGGAGGCCGCCGCCGACTACGAGGCCGCCAGGGAGCACGCCCAGCGGCTCGGCGCCCGCGCCCAGCACGCGATCCTCTCCGCCCGCCTGGGCAGCGCGCTGCTGGAGGCGGGCGAGACCGAGCGGGGCGAGCGGCTGGTGCGCGAGGTGCTCGCCGCGGGCGAGGGGGCGCACAGCGAGGCGATGCCGTTCGGCCGGCTCATCCTCTCCGGGTGGCTCAGCATCACCGGCCGGACCGCCGAGGCCCGCGAGCATCTGCGGATGCTGCGCGAGGAGTTCGTCATCGCGCACTTCGTCGTCTTCGACGCCTTCATCCTCGGCCAGGAGGCCTGGGTGGAGGCCGCCGACGGCCACTACGAGGCGGCCCGGGAGAAGATCAGGCGCGCCCTCGCCCAGGCCGACGACCCGCTGTCGAAGGCGATGGCCCCGCAGCTGGTCTCCTCGTACCTGTTCGTGGCCGCGCTGGCGCTGGTCGGCTGCGACGGCGGACGGCACGCCGAGGACGCCGCCCGCTGCCTGGGCGCCGCCGACGCGCTGCTGCCTCCGGGTTATCTGTGCTCCTCCCTGGAGCGCGGGTCACGTGAGCGCGCCACGGAAGCCGTACGCAGTGCCCTGTCGGCCGCGCGGTTCACGGCCGCGTACGCCGAGGGCGGCGGCCTCTCCCCGCAGGAGGCGGCCGCCCTGGTGTGAACGGTCGGGGTGCGACGGGTTCAGTTCTTCGTCTTGAACTTGTGGATCGCGACCGGCGCCATCACCGCCGTGATCGCCGCCGACCAGCCCAGGGTCACCCAAAGGTCGTGCGCGACCGGGCCGCCCACCATCAGACCGCGGGCCGCGTCCGCGAGCGTGGACAGCGGGTTGTAGTCGGTGAACGCCTGGAGCCAGCCCGGCATCGACGCCGTCGGCGCGAAGATCGACGAGCCGAACTGGAGCGGGAAGAGCACCAGGAAGCCCATCGCCTGCACGGACTGCGCGTTCTTCAGGATCACGCCCAGGGTCAGGAACACCCACATGATCGACGACGCGAACGCCGTGGACAGTCCGACGGCCGCGAACAGTCCGAGCCAGTTGGTGATGTCGAACCCGACCAGGACGGCGACGATCATCAGGACGGTCGTCGCGAACAGCATCCGGACCAGCTCGACCGAGATCTTCGCGAACAGCACCGAGCCGCGCCCGATCGGCAGGGACCGGAAGCGGTCCATGACGCCGGAGTTGAAGTCCTGGCTGAAGCCGGTGCCGACGCCCTGCGAGAGCGTCATGCTCATCATCGCGATCATGCCGGGGATCACGTACTGCACGTACCCGTCCTGCCCGCCGCCCAGGGCCTGCCCGATCGAGCCGCCGAAGACGTAGACGAACAGCAGGGTGAACACGACCGGCATCAGCAGCGCGTCGAACATCGACTCGGGGTCCTGCCGGATCCACAGCAGGTTGCGGCGGATCAGGGCCCCGGTGTGCCGCACATGCCCGCGCAGCGTGATCCGGGCGTCGTCCTTGAGGCCGGGTCCGGCCGTGGTGTCGGGGGCGGCGGTGGCGGCGCTCATACGGCGACCTCCTCGCGGTCGTCGGTGGGCACGGTGTCCTGCGGGGCACTGGCGCGGTGGCCGGTGAGGGACAGGAACACCTCGTCGAGGCTGGGCAGTTCGGTGCTGATGCCGGCGAGCGTGATGCCGCGCGCCGTGACGGCGCCGACCACGGCGGTCAGCTGCTCGTCGCTGAGGATCGGCACCAGCACGGTGCCGCCCTCGGGGTCCACGGTCGTCGTGGCCAGCCCGGTGATGCCCAGCTCGTCCAGCGTGTGGGCCAGTGGCCGCAGCTGCGCCGGGTCGGCCGGCCGCACCCGCAGCGTCCGCCCGCCGACCTTGGCCTTCAGCTCCTCGATCCGGCCGTTCGCGATGACCTTCCCGCGGTCCACGACGGTCAGCTCGGAGGCCAGCTGCTCGGCCTCCTCCATGTACTGCGTGGTCAGCAGGACGGTGACACCGTCGCCGACCATGGCCTTCACCTCGTCCCACACCTCGTTGCGGGTGCGCGGGTCGAGGCCGGTGGTGGGCTCGTCGAGGAAGAGCACGGTCGGCCGGCCGATCATCGACGCGGCCAGGTCGAGCCGCCTGCGCATGCCCCCGGAGTACGTCGACGCCGGCCGCTTGGCCGCGTCCGTCAGCGAGAACCGCTCCAGCAGCTCGTCGGCGCGGGAGCGGGCCTCCTTGCGGGGCAGGTCCAGCAGGCGCCCGATCATGTACAGGTTCTCCCACCCGGGGAGCTTCTCGTCGACCGAGGCGTACTGCCCGGTGAGGCCGATCACCCGGCGCAGCTGCCGGGGCTGGCGCACCACGTCGTAGCCGGCGACGGTGGCCTGGCCGGCGTCGGGCGCCAGCAGCGTGGACAGGATCCGCACCAGGGTCGTCTTGCCGGCGCCGTTCGGCCCCAGCACCCCCATCACGGTGCCCTCACGCACCTCCAGGTCGACACCGTCCAGCGCCCTGGTCTCGCCGTAGTGCTTGACCAGCCCCCGCACGGTCACGGCCGCGCTGCTGGGTTTCTTGTCGATTCGTGTCATACCGCAGACCTTCGCAGCCGCCACCGACAAACGACCGACAGCCGGCCGACAGCGGACCGACGAACAGCCGACACCCGCCCGGCGTGGTCTTCGAGCCGCACCGGAGGCGGGCCGGCGGGCGTGGGGACAGGGAGAGGGGCCGGCGGTCCGCGACCGTCGGCCCCCTCCGTCCGGTGCGTACGGCTACAGCACCGGCAGGCTCTTCCGCAGCTCGAAGGCGGTGACCTCGGAGCGGTACTCGTGCCATTCGGCGCGCTTGTTGCGGAGGAAGAAGTCGAACACGTGCTCGCCCAGGGTCTCGGCGACCAGGTCGCTGCGCTCCATCAGGGACAGGGCCTCGCCCAGGTTCTGGGGCAGCGGCTCGATGCCCATCGCGCGCCGCTCCGCGTCCGACAGCGCCCAGACGTCGTCCTCGGCGCCCGGCGGCAGCTCGTAGCCCTCCTCGATGCCCTTGAGGCCGGCGGCCAGCAGCACGGCGTAGGAGAGGTAAGGATTCGCCCCGGAGTCCAGCGACCGGACCTCGACGCGCGCCGAGCCCGTCTTGCCCGGCTTGTACATCGGGACGCGGACCAGCGCGGAGCGGTTGTTGTGGCCCCAGCAGATGTACGACGGGGCCTCGCCGCCCGCGCCGGCGGTCCGCTCCGAGCCGCCCCAGATGCGCTTGTACGAGTTCACCCACTGGTTGGTGACCGCCGAGATCTCGCCGGCGTGCCGCAGCAGCCCGGCGATGAAGGAGCGGCCCACCTTGGACAACTGGAACTCGGCGCCGGACTCGTAGAACGCGTTCCGGTCACCCTCGAACAGCGACAGGTGGGTGTGCATCCCCGAGCCGGGGTGCTCGGAGAACGGCTTCGGCATGAACGTCGCCTGGAGGTTCTGCTCCAGCGCCACCTGCTTCATGACCAGGCGGAAGGTCATCACGTTGTCCGCGGTGGACAGCGCGTCGGCGTACCGCAGGTCGATCTCCTGCTGGCCGGGACCCCCCTCGTGGTGGGAGAACTCGACCGAGATGCCCATCGACTCCAGCATGGTGATCGCCTGGCGCCGGAAGTCCATGCCGACGTTGGTCGGGGTGTGGTCGAAGTAGCCGGAGTTGTCGGCGGGGGTGGGCACCGTGCCGTCGACCGGCTTGTTCTTCAGCAGGAAGAACTCGATCTCGGGGTGGGTGTAGAAGGTGAAGCCCAGGTCCGAGGCGCGCGCGAGGGCCCGCTTGAGGACGTAGCGGGGATCGGCGAAGGAGGGCGAGCCGTCCGGCATCAGGATGTCGCAGAACATCCGGGCCGTGCCCGGCGTCTCCGCGCGCCACGGCAGGACCTGGAAGGTGGACGGATCGGGCTTGGCGATCATGTCGGACTCGTAGACCCGGGCGAAGCCCTCGATCGCGGAGCCGTCGAAGCCGATCCCCTCGTCGAAGGCCTGCTCCAGCTCGGCCGGGGCCACGGCCACGGACTTCAGGAAGCCCAGCACGTCCGTGAACCACAGGCGTACGAACCGGATGTCGCGCTCCTCCAAGGTCCGGAGCACGAACTCCTGCTGCTTGTCCATCTTCCGATTCCCCATCCTTGCTGGTCAGGCGGTCCGTGTCCCGTCCGCGCGCGGAACGGTCGGGCACCTGAGCATCCCACCACAACAGCGTTTCGTGCGCGTTGCGCACCTTGATCGCCCGGCCGACCCGGCCCCGAACGCCCGCGGTACGGCAGGTGTACGGCGCATGAGCCCATCTTGCCTGCTCGGCCCGGCATCCGTAATGCCCGGCCATTTCTGTGCCCTCCCTACGAGATCGCCGTCCGCGCGCACTACGATCAGCGCACCGTCCGTCCTCCGCTTCCCAGAAGGGCCAGCCCCATGGGTTCCGCCAAGAACAAGAGCAGTGCCTCGCGCAAGGCGCGCATAGAGGAGATGCGGCGCGCGGAGCGTGCCCGCGAGCGTCGCAGCCGGATCCTCACCATCGCGGCCAGCGTGGTCGTCGTCGTCGGTCTGGTCGTCGGCGGTGTGGTGCTGCTCCAGTCGCAGTCGGACGACTCCGACACCGCCGGGGACTCCAAGAACCCCGGCAAGTTCGTCGCCGGCGCGGACGGCGTGCAGACGTGGCAGGGCAAGCTGACCCAGAACCACGTCACCAAGAGCGTGACCTACCCGATGAAGCCCCCGGTCGGCGGCGACCACAACCAGGTGTGGATGAACTGCAACGGCGACGTCTACACCGACGAGATCCCCAACGAGAACGCCGTGCACTCGCTGGAGCACGGCGCGGTCTGGGTGACGTACACGAGCAAGGCCGACAAGGCCGACGTGGACGCGCTGGCGGCGAAGGTGAAGCAGACGCCGTACACGCTGATGAGCCCCCTCGAAGGACAGCAGGCCCCGATCATGCTGTCGGCGTGGGGCCACCAGCGCACGGTGACCGGCGCGGACGACGCCGACGTCGACAAGTTCCTCCAGACCTACGTCCAGGGCAAGCAGACCCCCGAGCCGGGCGCCGCCTGCACGGGCGGGCGCGCGAAGTGACGGCGGCAGTGAGGCGGCAGACGTGAGGCACGCGCAGGCCGGATGGATCGCGGGGGCCGCGGCGGCGCTGCTGGTCGCGGTCGGCGGGATCACGTACGCGGTCGCCCAGGACGGCGGCTCCGGGGCGGGCACGCCCGCGGCCGACTCCGCGGACGCCGGCTTCGCGCGTGACATGGCGGTGCACCACCAGCAGGCCGTGGAGATGTCGTACATCGTGCGGGACCGCACCGAGGACGAGGAGGTGCGGCGGCTCGCGTACGACATCGCGCAGACGCAGGCCAACCAGCGCGGCATGCTGCTGGGCTGGCTGGACCTGTGGGAGCTGCCGAAGGTGTCGCCGGAGCCGATGGACTGGATGGGCATGGGCGGGATGGCCTCCGGCGAGGACGGCGCCCTGATGCCGGGGATGGCGACCCGCACCGAGATGGAGCGGCTCGGCAGGCTGGACGGCAGACAGGCCGAGGTCTTCTACCTCCAGCTCATGACGGACCATCACAAGGGCGGTATCCACATGGCCGAGGGCTGCGTGGACAAGTGCTCGGTGGACGTGGAGAAGCGGCTCGCCCAGGGGATGGTCGAGGGGCAGCAGTCGGAGATCGGGCTGATGGCGGACATGCTGAGGGAACGGGGCGCGGCGCCCCGACGGTAGTCCGGGGCCGCCCCCGGCTGCCGGGGTCCCGGCGTCGCGTGGGGCGGCCCACACCCCCGCGACCCCCCATCGCGTCGCTCTGACGATTACACTGGCCACGTGCCTCAACTACGTCTCGCCCTGAACCAGATCGACTCGCGCGTCGGCGACATCGCCGGGAACGCGGAGACGATCCTCGCCCGGACCCGGCAGTGCGCCGAGCGCGGAGCGCACCTCGTGGCGTTCCCGGAGATGGTGCTGACCGGCTACCCCGTCGAGGACCTCGCCCTGCGCTCGTCCTTCGTCGAGGCCTCCCGCGCGGCCCTGCGCTCGCTCGCGGCCCGGCTGGCCGAGGAGGGCCTCGGGAACCTGCCGGTGGTCGTCGGCTACCTCGACCGCAGCGAGCGCGCGCAGCCGAGGTACGGCCAGCCGGCCGGGGCCCCGCAGAACGCCGCGGCGGTGCTGTACGGCGGCGAGGTGGCGCTCACCTTCGCCAAGCACCACCTGCCGAACTACGGCGTCTTCGACGAGTTCCGCTACTTCGTGCCCGGCGACACCATGCCGGTCGTGCGGGTGCACGGAGTCGACGTGGCGCTGGCCATCTGCGAGGACCTCTGGCAGGACGGCGGCCGGGTGCCGGCGGCGCGTTCGGCGCGGGCCGGGCTGCTGCTGTCGGTCAACGCCTCGCCCTACGAGCGCGACAAGGACGACACCCGGCTGGAACTGGTCCGCAAGCGCGCCCAGGAGGCCGGCTGCACCACCGCCTACCTCGCCATGATCGGCGGGCAGGACGAGCTGGTGTTCGACGGCGACTCGATCGTGGTCGACCGGGACGGCGAGGTCGTGGCGCGGGCGCCGCAGTTCGCGGAGGAGTGCCTGGTCCTGGACCTCGACCTGCCGGCCGCCGACCCCGAGGCCCCGGTCGGCGTGGTGGACGACGGGCTGCGCATCGAGCGGCTGGTGCTGTCCGAGGAGCCGCTGCCGGCCTACGAGCCGGAGCGGACGGGCGACTACGCCGAGCGCCTCGACGACGACGCGGAGGTGTACGCGGCGCTGGTCACGGGCCTGCGGGCGTATGTGCGCAAGAACGGCTTCCGGTCGGTGCTCATCGGACTGTCCGGCGGTATCGACTCGGCGCTGGTGGCGGCGATCGCCTGCGACGCGGTGGGGCCGGAGAACGTGTACGGCGTGTCCATGCCGTCGAAGTACTCCTCCGAGCACTCCCGGGGGGACGCGGCGGAGCTGGCGCGGCGTACGGGGCTGAACTTCCGCACCGTCGCGATCGAGCCGATGTTCGACGCGTACATGGGGTCGCTGGGGCTGACCGGGCTGGCGGAGGAGAACCTCCAGTCCCGGCTGCGCGGGACGCTGCTGATGGCCGTCTCCAACCAGGAGGGCCACATCGTGCTGGCGCCCGGCAACAAGTCGGAGCTGGCGGTGGGGTACTCGACGCTGTACGGCGACTCGGTGGGCGCGTACGGGCCGATCAAGGACGTCTACAAGACGTCGGTGTTCCGGCTGGCCCGATGGCGCAACGTGGCGGCGCAGGAGCAGGGCGAGACGCCGCCGATCCCGGAGAACTCCATCAGCAAGCCGCCGAGCGCGGAGCTGCGGCCGGGGCAGGTCGACACGGACTCCCTGCCGGACTATCCCGTCCTGGACGCGATCCTGGAGCGCTACGTGGACCGGGACGAGGGGGCCGACGTGATCGTGGCGGCCGGGTTCGATCCGGAGCTCGTGGCGAAGACGCTGCGGATGGTGGACACGGCCGAGTACAAGCGGCGGCAGTATCCGCCGGGGACGAAGATCTCGCCGAAGGGCTTCGGCAAGGACCGGCGGCTGCCGATCACCAATGGGTGGCGCGAGACGATGTAGCGGGGGCGCTGCGCTCGCCTGCGGGGCGGGGCGGGGGGTGTGCGGTGCGTGGCCGGGTGCGGGTGGGGTGGTGGCTGGTCGCGCGGTTCCCCGCGCCCCTGGGGGCGTGAGGGTGGCGTCGGGTGTGTGGCTCGGGTCCGGAGCGCTGGGGGTTCGGGTGCGGGTGGGGTGGTGGCTGGTCGCGCGGTTCCCCGCGCCCCTGGGGGCGTGGGGGTGGCGTCGGGTGTGTGGCTCGGGTCCGGAGCGCTGGGGGTTCGGGTGCGGGTGGGGTGGTGGCTGGTCGCGCAGTTCCCCGCGCCCCTGGGGGGTGATGGTTGCGCCGCGTTCATGGCCCAGGGCCGGGACGCTGGGGCCTGACGGTCGGCGCGCGAGCCGTACCCATCCGCAGTCGTGCCCCCTTCAGTGGTGCAGAGCCTCCGTGGGTTCGGGGACGTGGGAGGCCACCAGGCGTTCACGGCCGGTGGCCGGGCCGCGGCGGTCGACCGCGTAGGCCACGGCCGCCACCGCGAGTCCCAGCACCGCCAGCGCCGCGCCCGCCGTCGCCGGCGACGTCGTGCCGAAGCCCGCCGCGAGGGCCAGGCCGCCGATCCAGGCGCCGCCGGCGTTGGCCAGGTTGAAGGCGGCCTGGTTGGCGGAGGAGGCCAGGGACGGCGCCGTCGACGCCTTCTCCATGACCATCAGCTGCAACGGCGAGCCGGTGACGAAGGCCGCCGTACCGAGCAGGACCACGGCGAGCGCCGCGCTCCACTGGGCGGACATCAGCGCCGGGAAGGCGGCGAGCACCACGACCAGCGAGGTGAGGCCGCCGAAGAGGGTGCCCCGCATCGCGTGGTCGGCGAGCCGGCCGCCCAGCAGGTTGCCGATCGTCGCCCCCACGCCGAACAGCGCCAGCAGCAGCGTCACGCTGGTCCCGGCGTACCCCGCGGAGTCGGTGAGCATCGGCGTGATGTAGCTGTAGGCGGCGAACAGCGCGCCGAAGCCGGCGATCGTCGTGCCGAGCGCGAGCCACACCGGCACCGACCGCAGCGCGGCCAGTTCGCCGCGCAGGCCGCCGACGGAGGCGGGCGTGTGGTCGTGCGGGATCAGCACCGCCAGCGAGGCGATCGCCGCCAGCCCGATCACGCTGACGCCGAGGAAGGTCGCCCGCCAGCCGAGGTGCTGCCCCACGAGGGTGGCGACCGGGACCCCGGCGACGTTGGCGACCGTCAGGCCGAGGAACATCAGCGAGACCGAGCGGGCCTTGCGCTCGGGGGCGACCATCCCGGTCGCCACGACGGCGCCGACGCCGAAGAAGGCGCCGTGCGGCAGACCGCTGAGGAAGCGGGCGGCCAGCAGCCAGTGGTGGTCCGGGGCGAACGCCGACAGGGCGTTGCCCACGACGAACAGGACCATCAGGCCGATCAGCACGGTGCGCCGGGACATCCGGGCGGTGACCGCGGCGAGCAGCGGGGCGCCGATGACGACGCCCAGCGCGTACGCGGAGACCAGGTGGCCGGCGGAGGGGATCGAGATGTTCAGGTCGTCCGCGACATCGGGCAGGAGCCCCATCATCACGAACTCGGTCGTACCTATGCCGAAGGCGCCCACGGCGAGGGCGAGCAGGGCCAGGGGCATGACGGGCCTTTCAGAGCGGAGTTCCGTACACCATATGTTCACTGTCGGAACAAATACTCTCAGGCCCAGTATTCCAGCAGGTTAAGGCCGGGTTGCGGTGACCTCGCCCACAGCGTGAGCCCGCCCACACCGCGCAGTTCCCGGACGCGTCCGCTCAGTTCCCCGACGCGCCCATCCGCACCCGTGCCGCGATGGGCAGATGGTCGCTGCCGGTCTGCGGCAGGGTCCACGAACTCATCGGCTCGACGCCCTTGACCATGATCTGGTCGATCCGCGCCATGGGGAACGACGCCGGCCAGCTGAAGCCGAAGCCGCTGCCCGCCGCGCCCTGCGTGGAGCGCATCTGGGCGGTCACGGCGTTGAGCGCGCGGTCGTTCATCGTGCCGTTGAGGTCGCCGAGCAGCACCACCCGGCTCACCCGCTCGTGGGAGATGGCCTCGCCGAGCGCGTCGACACTGGTGTCGCGCTGCCGGGCCGTGAACCCGGCCTCCAGCTTCACCCGCACCGAGGGCAGGTGGGCGACGTAGACGGCGAGCTGCCCGCCGGGCGCGGACACCGTGGCCCGCATGGCGCGGATCCAGCCGAGCTTGATGTCCACGGGCCTGACGTCGGCCAGCGGGTACTTGCTCCACAGCCCGACCGTGCCCTGCACCGAGTGGTACCGGTACGTCGACGCCATCGCCGCCTCGTACGTCGGCACGGCCGAGGCGGTCAGCTCCTCCAGCGCCACCACGTCCGCGCCGGACGCGGCGACGTCGCGGGCGGTGCCGGAGGGATCGGCGTTGTCGGCGTTGACGTTGTGGGTGGCGACGGTGAGGTCGCCGCCGGTGCCGGCCTTGTCGGTGAGCAGCCCGCCGAAGAGGTTGAGCCAGACGGTCGCCGGGACCAGTACCGCGATCAGCGCGACGACCGACCTGCGGACCAGCGCCAGCAGGAGCAGCACCGGCACGAACAGGCCGATCCAGGGCAGGAACGTCTCCGTGAGACTGCCGAGGTTGCCCACGCTGTTCGGGATGTACGCGTGGCCCACCATCACACCGGCGAGGAGCACCGCGACCCCGGCCACGACGAGACCGCGTCGCCAGATGCCGGGGTCGCCGCGCCAGCCGCCGGTCACACGGTCCGCCACGCGCCGAAGCCGAGTGCCCGGGCGTTCGGGTTCCGAGTCGCCGCTCGTCGTCTCCGTCACGTACGCCTGCTGCGCCATACCGTCGCCTCGCTACCTGCCGTGCACACCGTCGTCCCCCGTGCACAAGACCCTAGGGGATGTCCGGCTCCGATCCTGCCGTCACATGACGGCCGTACGGGCACTTAGGACGAACAAGTCCGCGCCCCGGGTTCCGTTTTCGGGGGCCGTGCGCGGCCTCTGTGACGAAACGCGCACATTCGGGTCACCCGGTGGGGGAGCTGACGGGCCGTAGTCCTTCGAGCAGGGTGTCGACCAGCTGTTCCGCGAGGCCTTCGGGGAGTTCGGCGTCGGGGTGCAGCAACGAGCGCACCAGCATGGGGCCGAGGACGATGTCGTGGGCGAGCTCCAGGTCGATGTCGGCGCGGAGTTCGCCCTCCTGCTGTCCGCGCCGCAGCACTTCGAGGCCGAGTCGGCGGCGGGGGGCGATGACGGCGTTGTGGTACGCGTTCCAGATGCGGGGGCTGGTCTTCATCTGCGCGTGCGCGTTGTGCAGGATCGCCGAGGTGCGGTTGGCCAGGCCGCGCCGCCGCAGCGCTTCGAGGAGCACGACGAGGTCGTCGCGCAGGGAGGTGCCGGGCAGTTCGGGATCGGCGGGCTCGACGGAGCGGACGACGTCGACGAGGAGTTCCTCCTTGCCGCGCCAGCGGCGGTAGATGGTCGCCTTGCCGACGCCCGCGGTCCGCGCGATGCGCTCGATGGACAGCTCGGCCAGCGGGACGCCCTCCTCCAGGAGTCTCATCGTGCCGTCGATGATGGCGCGTTCCACGGCCTCGCTGCGGGGACGGCCCCGGACGGGGACCTCGGGCGAGGGGTGGCTTGCGGCGAGGGAGTTCACTGGGCGGCGTCCTTTCCGTGCGTTGCGCTGATTGTCCCGGGTCCGCGGCGGCGCCGGACGCCGTCCGGCGTCGCCGCTGGTGCCGGGGCGTTGCGCGGGGCGACGGGGGCACACGGGATCACGACGACGACGGGGTCAGGCCGTCCCGTCCGCCCCCGCGCGGGCCTGCTGGGGAACCCGGGGGGTGTCCTTCGGCGCGCCGGGGGTCCTGCCCGGCAGGAACGCGGCCACCACCGCCGCGCCCACCAGCGCCACTCCCGCCCCGCACAGCGCCGTGACGTGCATGGCGTCGAGGAAGGCCTGGTGGGCGGGGGTGATCAGGGAGGCGCCCCGGGGGCCCAGGTGGGAGGCGGCCGCCAGGGTCGCCTCGATCGACTCGCCCGCCGTGTGGCGTGCCGCCGGGGGCAGGGCGGCCAGGTGCTGGTCGATCGAGGTGCGGTAGGCGGTGGAGAGGACCGAGCCGAGGACCGCGATGCCGAGGGCGCCGCCGACCTGGCGGAAGGTGTTGCTGAGGGCGGAGGCGGAGCCGGCCTTCTCGCGGGGCAGGGCCTGCATGATGACGACGCTGGTCGGGGTCATGATGTGCGCCATGCCGGCCCCCATGAGGAAGAAGACGACCTCCAGGATCCAGATGGGCGTGTTCTCGTCCAGCGTGGCGAACGCGCCGAGCATCGCCGCGATGACCAGCATGCCGCCGGTGGTCGTCGCCCTGTTGCCGAAGCGGTCGACGACCAGCCGGGCCCGCGGGGCGAAGATCATCTGGGCGGCGGCCAGGGGCAGCATCAGCAGGCCGGTCTCCAGCGGCGAGTAGCCGCGCACGCTCTGGGTGTAGAAGACGGCGAAGAACGTCACGCCCATCAGCGCGAAGAAGACCAGCGCGATGACGGCGATCGCGGCCGAGAACACCTTGTTGCGGAAGTAGCCGATGTCGATGGAGGGGTGGTCGCTGCGCTTCTCGAAGAGCACGAACGCGGTCAGCGCGGCGAGCCCCGACACGATGGCCGCCAGCACCAGCGGGTCCGTGAAGTCGGCCAGCTGGCCGCCCTTGATGATGCCGTAGACCAGCAGGACCAGGCCGACGACGGACAGGGTCACGCCGACGGGATCGATCCGGCCGGGGCTGGGGTCCCGGGAGTCGGGGACGAGCCACAGCATCAGGCCGACGGCGAGGATCACGATCGGCACGTTGACCAGGAAGACCGAGCCCCACCAGAAGTGGTCGAGCAGGATGCCGCCGGTGATCGGGCCGATGGCGATGGCGAGGCCGACGCCGCCCGCCCAGATGCCGATCGCCTTCGGCTGCTCGTCCCGTTCGAAGACGTTCATGAGGACGGCGAGGGTGGCCGGCATGACGAAGGCGGCACCGAAGCCCATCACCGCGCGGAAGGCGATGAGTTCCCCGGGCGAGCCGGAGAAGGCGGCGAGCGCGGAGCCGATGCCGAACATCACGAGCCCGCCGAGCAGGATCTTCTTGCGGCCCAGCCGGTCGCCGAGCAGTCCGGCGCTGAACAGCAGGCCCGCGAAGACGAGGGTGTAGGCGTTGATCGCCCACTCCAGCTCGCTCTGGGTGGCGCCCAGTCCGGTCGGCGCGGGGGTCGAGATCGTCTTGACGGCGACGTTGAGGATCGAGTTGTCGAGCACCACGATCAGCAGGCTCAGCATGAGCACGCCGAGTATGGCCCAGCGGCGCCGGTGCACCGCTTCCGGGACGCGGGTGCCGGGAACGGCGGAAGCAGTCATGTCCGCGAGCCTAGGGAATTACGATACGAGACGGTACCGTATCGTAAAGTCTTTACCTCCCTCTGGCGCGATCCTTACGTCCCGAACCGGCCGGCCCGCGTGCCGGCCGCGCGTGACACCCCGCGTGACGAAGCCCCCCTAGCCCTCCCTGGCACGAGGTGCCACCATGGAACCGGTCCGGGGACGCCGTCAGGGCGCCTCGAGATGACGTAAGGAGCCGTTGCCATGACGCAGCTCTCGGCTGCCCAGAGCGCACCGCAGAAGTCCTCCGACGGCAGCAAGGCGCTGTACGGAGGGAAGGGCACCCGCCGCATCACGGTTCGTGACATCGCCCTCGCCAAGGAGCGCGGCGAGAAGTGGCCCATGCTCACCGCCTACGACGCGATGACCGCGTCCGTCTTCGACGAGGCCGGCATCCCGGTGATCCTCGTCGGTGACTCGGCGGGCAACTGCCACCTCGGGTACGAGACCACCGTGCCCGTCACCCTCGACGAGATGACCATGCTCTCCGCCGCGGTCGTCCGGGGCACCACCCGCCCCCTGATCGTCGGCGACCTGCCGTTCGGTTCCTACCAGGAGGGTCCGGTGCAGGCGCTGCGCTCGGCCACCCGGCTGGTGAAGGAGGCCGGCGTGCAGGCCGTGAAGCTGGAGGGCGGTGAGCGCTCGCACGAGCAGATCCGCCTGCTGGTCGACTCCGGCATCCCGGTCATGGCCCACATCGGCCTCACCCCGCAGTCCGTCAACGCCATGGGCTACCGGGTGCAGGGGCGCGGCGAGGAAGCGGCGCAGCAACTGCTGCGGGACGCCAAGGCCGTGCAGGACGCGGGGGCGTTCGCGGTGGTGCTGGAGCTGGTGCCGGCGGAGCTGGCCGCCGAGGTGACGCGCACGCTGCAGATCCCGACGGTCGGGATCGGCGCGGGCGCGGAGACCGACGCCCAGGTGCTGGTGTGGACCGACATGCTGGGCCTGACCGCCGGGCGGGTGCCGAAGTTCGTGAAGCAGTACGCCGACCTGCGCGCGGTGATGGGGAACGCGGCGAAGGCGTTCGCCGAGGACGTCGTCGGCGGGTCGTTCCCGCTGGAGGAGCACTCCGTCCACTGAGCCACCGCCGCACCGAGGGCAGCCCGCCGATCATCCCCCGTCGGCGGGCTGCCGTCTTTGCGGCCGCGCGGCCGGCGCCGCGTCAGCCCTGACCGCTCGCCGCGTCGCGCAGGACCTGGTGCAGCGGGGCCGTGGCGCGCCTGCGGTACTCCTGGACCGACCAGCCGTTGCCGTCGGGGTCCTTGAAGTACATGAACGTGGCGCCGTCGTCGGGGGCGTACTGGACGGGCTCGGAGACCTCGAGGCCCCGCTCGACCAGTTCCGCGCGGGCCGCCTTGATGTCGGCGACACAGAGCTGCAGGCCCTGGTAGGAGCCGGGTTCGGGCTTCGTCTCGGCCTGCGTCATGTCCCAGATGCTCTCGCCCAGGGCGATCGAGCAGCCGGATCCGGGAGGGGTGAGCTGGACGATCCGCATGCCCGGCATGACCTCCTGGTCGATGTCGACATGGAAGCCGACCTTGTCCCGGTAGAAGTCCCGGGCCCGGTCGATGTCGCTCACCGGCAGCGGGATCACTTCGAGTGTGAAGTCCATCTGTGCTCCTCCAGGTCGATCGCCAACGCGTCTGGCTGAACGGCTCACCCTCACCGAAGCCGAAATCCGTACGCGGCGCCACCGAAAAGACAAAAAGGCAGCCGTCGCGCACCTCGAAGTGCCGGAGCGCGCCGTACGTGGCCTCCCGGGCCGCCGCGAGTTCGCGCAGCCGCCCCTCGTCCGTCACCCGCACGGCCTCGCCCCCGGCCACCAGCACACGCGCACGCCCGTCCGGACGGACCGCCGAGATCCCGAACAGCTCCCGGGTCGTCCGTCGGTCTCGTCGGCGCCTGTCACCGGCGGGCCGGTTAGGCTCGGCTCGTACCACGCTGATCCGGACGGGAGGGCGAAGGATGACGCCGGGGCGCAGAAGCAGTACCTTCACGCGGCTGCTGCGGCACGGCTTCACCGACCCGTCGGGTGCCGAGCGCCTGCTGGAGGAGGCCGGGCTCGGCGCCGTCCGCGACGATCCGGTGCTGCTGGAGGCGCTGGGCGCCACCGCCGACCCCGACCTCGCGCTGGACGGCATGGTGCGGCTGCTGGAGGCGCAGCCCGACCCCACCGCGCGCCGTGAACTCCTCGACACCCTCACCGCCTCCAAGCCGTTGCGCGACCGGCTCCTCGGGGTCCTCGGCGCCTCCGCCGCCCTCGCCGAGCACCTGGCCCGGCACGTCGGTGACTGGCAGGCGCTGGTCACCTACGAGCCGCGGGACCTGCACCGAGGCGTCGCGGAGTTCGAGCGCGGGCTCGCCGAGGCGGCCGACCCGGTGGCGCTGCGCGTCGCCTACCGGCGCTGCCTGCTCTCCATCGCCGCCCGCGACGTGTGCGGCACCATCGACATCGAGGAGACCGCGGCCGAGCTCGCCGACCTCGCCACCGCGACCCTGCGCCGCGCCCTCGCCCTGGCCTGCGCCGACGCGCCCGGCGACGCCGGGATGTGCCGGCTCGCGGTGATCGCGATGGGCAAGTGCGGCGGCCACGAGCTGAACTACGTCTCGGACGTGGACGTCATCTTCGTCGCGGAGGGCGTCGAGGGCGCCGACGAGGGCAAGGCGCTCCAGGCCGCCACCCGGCTCGCCTCGCACATGATGCGGATCTGCTCGGAGACCACCGTCGAGGGCTCCATCTGGCCCGTCGACGCCAACCTCCGCCCCGAGGGCAGAAACGGTCCGCTGGTGCGCACGCTCAGCAGCCACGTCGCCTACTACCAGCGCTGGGCCAAGACCTGGGAGTTCCAGGCCCTGCTCAAGGCCCGGCCGGTCGCCGGCGACCTCGCCCTCGGCGAGGAGTACGTCGCCGCCCTCGGCCCCCTCGTGTGGCACGCCGCCGAGCGGGAGAACTTCGTCGCCGACGTGCAGAAGATGCGGCGCCGGGTGGTGGAGAACATCCCGGTCGCCGAGGTCGACCGCGAACTGAAGCTCGGCCCGGGCGGCCTGCGCGACGTCGAGTTCGCCGTGCAGCTCCTTCAGTTGGTGCACGGGCGGGCGGACGCCTCGCTGCACAGCGGTTCCACCCTCGAGGCGCTGCGGTCGCTGGCCGCGGGCGGGTACGTCGGGCGCGCCGACGCCACCCAGCTGGAGGAGGCGTACCGGTTCCTGCGCTCCATGGAGCACCGCATCCAGCTCTTCCGGCTGCGCCGCACCCACCTCGTCCCCGAGGCCGAGGCCGACCAGCGGCGCCTCGGCCGCTCCCTGGGCCTGCGCGCCGATCCGGTGGCCGAGCTGAACCGCGAGTGGAAGCGGCACGCCGCCGTCGTCCGCCGGCTGCACGAGAAGCTCTTCTACCGGCCGCTGCTCGACGCTGTCGCCCAACTCGCCCCTGGGGAAACCCGGTTGAGTGCCGAGGCGGCACGTGAACGACTCGTCGCGCTCGGGTACGCCGACCCCGCCGCGGCGCTGCGGCATCTGGAGGCGCTCGCCTCCGGCGTCAGCCGCAAGGCGGCGATCCAGCGGACCCTGCTGCCGGTCCTCCTCGGCTGGTTCGCGGACTCCGCCGACCCCGACGCCGGGCTGCTCAACTTCCGCAACGTCTCCGACGCGTTGGGCAAGACCCCCTGGTACCTGCGGCTGCTGCGCGACGAGGGCGCGGCCGCCGAGAACCTCGCCCGTGTGCTGTCCGCCGGGCGGCTCGCCCCCGACCTGCTGATGCGCGCCCCGGAGGCCGTGGCCCTGCTGGGCGACGGCGACGGGGGAGGACTCGAACCCCGCCCCCGCGCCCATCTGGAGCAGGAGGTCCTCGCGGCGGTCGGCCGCGCCGACGGCGCCGAGCAGGCGGTCGCGGCGGCGCGTGGCGTACGCCGCCGGGAGCTGTTCCGCACGGCCGCCACGGACATCGTCGGCTCCTACGGCACCGAGGCCCACCCCGTCGGCGCCGACCAGGGCGCGCTGGTGGACCTGGTCGGCGGGGCCGTGTCCGACCTGACGGCGGCGACCCTGGCGGGCACCTTGCGGGCGGTGGTGCGCGACGGCTGGGGCGACACCCTGCCGACCCGCTTCACCATGATCGGAATGGGCCGGTTCGGCGGGCACGAGCTGGGCTACGGCTCCGACGCGGACGTGCTGTTCGTGCACGAGCCCCAGGAGGGCGCCGACGAGCGCGAGGCGTCCGACGCCGCGAACCGGGTCGTCTCCGAGATGCGCCGGCTGCTCCAGCGGCCGAGCACCGACCCGCCGCTGCTGATCGACGCCGACCTGCGCCCGGAGGGCAAGTCCGGACCGCTGGTGCGCACCCTGAAGTCGTACGAGGCCTACTACCGCCGCTGGTCCCTGGTCTGGGAGTCGCAGGCGCTGCTCCGCGCCGAACCGGTGGCCGGCGACGAGGACCTGGGCCGCCGCTTCGTCTCGCTGATCGATCCGCTGCGCTACCCGGAGCAGGGGCTCGGGGACGAGGCCGTACGCGAGATCCGCCGGCTGAAGGCACGTATGGAGTCCGAGCGGCTGCCCCGGGGCGCCGACCCCAAGCTGCACACCAAGATCGGTCCGGGCGGGCTGTCCGACGTGGAGTGGACCGTGCAGCTGATGCAGTTGCGGCACGGTTACGAGGTGCCGGGACTGCGCACCACCCGCACCCGTGAGGCGCTGCGCGCGGCGCGGGAGGCCGGGCTGATCTCCGCGGAGGACGCCGCGACCCTGGACGAGGCGTGGGTGCTCGCGACGCGGGTGCGCAACGCCGTGATGCTGGTGCGCGGCCGCGCCGGGGACACCTTCCCGTCGCACACGCGGGAGCTGGCGGCGGTGGGGCGCTACCTGGGCTACGGGCCGGGCCACGTGGGCGACATGCTCGACGCGTACCGGCGAACGGCCCGACGGGCCAGGACCGTCGTGGACTCGCTGTTCTACGAGGGGTAGGGGCCGGACGCGGGGCCGTCGGCCGCGCGCCCTACGCCTGCCTCGGGACCAGAAGCCTGCTCTGCGCGGCCACCCGGGGCAGCGCGTGCGGCAGCTTGCCGTACCACGCGCGTGCCACGCCGTAGCCGAAGGTGAGGCAGAGCATGCCGCCGACCGCGTCCAGCCAGAAGTGGTTGGCGGTCGCGACGATGACGACCAGGGTGAGCGTGGGGTAGAGCAGACCGAGGACCCGGACCCAGGGCACGGTCGCCAGCGCGAAGATCGTCAGGCCGCACCACAGGGACCAGCCGATGTGCATGGACGGCATCGCGGCGTACTGGTTGGACATGCTCTTCAGGTCGCCGGAGGCCATGGACCCCCACGTCTGATGGATCATGACCGTGTCGATGAAGTGGCCGCCGTTCATCAGCCGGGGCGGGGCGAGCGGATACAGGTAGTAACCGACCAGCGCCACACCGGTGGTGGCGAAGAGCACCATCCGGGTCGCCGCGTAACGCCCGGGATGGCCACGGTAGAGCCACACGAGGACACCCAGGGTGACGACGAAGTGCAGTGTCGCGTAGTAGTAGTTCATGCCGACGATCAGCCAAGTCACCGAGTTCACGGCGTGGTTGACCGACTGCTCGACGGCGACGCCCAGCTGCTGCTCGGCCTTCCAGATCCAGTCCGCGTTGCGCAGCGCCTCGGCCTTCTGCTCCGGAACCGCGTTGCGGATCAGGGAGTAGGTCCAGTAACTCACCGCGATCAACAGGATCTCGAACCACAGCCGAGGCCGGCGCGGAGTCCGCAGCCGGCGCAGGAAACCCGCCCCCGTGTCGTCCGCGACGGGGTGCGGAACGGCCTCTTCGCGGCCTTCCGGTGTCGTCACGGTCGTCTCACCCATGGGCACAGAGTCTGCCAGAAAAGCCATGCCCGTCCGATCATCCCCTGGTGGGGTTCAGCACGCACGTTCTACGGCTGCGGGAGGCGTCCTTCTCGTCCCCGCGTACCGGACGCGGCGGAGGGTTCTCCGACCTAGGGACGATTCCGTTCCCCAGGGGCCGAAGCGGTGGAACCGCGCACCACCAGCTCCGGCATGAACACGAACTCGCTGTGCGGCGCGGGCGTCCCGCCGATCTCCTCCAGCAACGTACGCACCGCCGCCTGGCCCATGGCCGGCACCGGCTTGCGGACGGTGGTGAGCGGCGGGTCGGTGAAGGCGATCAGCGGGGAGTCGTCGAAGCCCACGACCGAGACGTCCGTCGGGACCTCCAGGCCCTGCTGGCGGGCCGCGCGTATGGCCCCGAGGGCCATCATGTCGCTGGCGCACACCACCGCCGTGCAGTCGCGGGCGATGAGCGCGGTGGCGGCGGCCTGGCCGCCCTCCAGGGTGTACAGCGAGTGCTGGACGAGCTCCGTCTCGACGGTCTGCGGGCTCAGTCCGAGCTGGTCCTGCATCGCCCGGACGAAGCCCTCGATCTTGCGCTGCACGGGGACGAACCGTTTCGGGCCGAGGGCCAGGCCTATCCGGGTGTGGCCGAGGGAGACGAGGTGGGTGACCGCCAGGGTCATCGCCGCCCGGTCGTCGGGGGAGATGAAGGGCGCCTGCACCTTCGGGGAGAAGCCGTCCACCAGGACGAAGGGCACGCCCTGCGCGCGCAGCTGCTCGTAGCGCTGCATGTCGGCGGTGGTGTCGGCGTGCAGGCCCGAGACGTAGATGATGCCGGCCACACCGCGGTCGACCAGCATCTCGGTCAGCTCGTCCTCGGTGGAGCCGCCGGGGGTCTGGGTGGCCAGCACCGGGGTGTAGCCCTGCCGGGTCAGCGCCTGACCGATGACCTGCGCCAGGGCCGGGAATATCGGGTTCTCCAGCTCCGGGGTGATCAGGCCGACCAGACCCGCGCTGCGCTGGCGCAGCCGTACCGGGCGCTCGTAGCCGAGCACGTCGAGTGCGGCCAGCACGGACTGGCGGGTGGTCGAGGCGACGCCGGGCTTCCCGTTGAGGACGCGGCTGACCGTCGCTTCGCTCACCCCCGCCTGAGCAGCGATGTCGGCAAGCCGTGTGGTCACGGCACTGGACTGTACCGGCCGTATGTCGCCTTGCACACCAATCGGACGCCGGGTACGGGCGGTTGACCGGCGCGCTGGCGGTTGCTGCGGCATGGCGTCCCTTCGTGAAACGGATGGCAAGAGCTTGCAGAGTCTTGCACAACACGGTCCGTGCCCGCTCAACCCCGTAGAACAACGGTCTCACGGCGGTCGACCGCAGGTCACGCGCGGATAACTTCAGTGATGCCTTGCACTTTTTTTCTGCAAGGTCTTTCGCAACGCTTACATCGCTGTTACGTTCACGGTCGCCCGGCGGCGGCAACGGCGCAGTCGGTAAGTCGACAGGGGCGGTGGACGGGACCACCCCTGGTAACACGGGCTTTCACCCTCAAGGAGAACTCATGCGGCGTGGCATAGCGGCCACCGCGCTGGTGGCGTCCCTCGCCCTCGCGGCGACGGCCTGCGGCGGAGACGACAGCGGCGACTCGGCCGACGGCCCGGTCACCATCACCTGGTGGGACACCTCCAACGCCACCAACGAGGCACCGACGTACCAGGCCTTGGTCAAGGAGTTCGAGGCCGCCAACAAGGACATCAAGGTCAAGTACGTCAACGTGCCCTTCGACCAGGCGCAGAACAAGTTCGACACGGCCGCCGGCTCCAAGGGCGCCCCGGACATCCTGCGCTCCGAGGTCGGCTGGACGCCCGCCTTCGCCAAGAAGGGCTACTTCCTGCCGCTGGACGGCACGGACGCCCTCGCCGAGCAGGACAAGTTCCAGTCCAGCCTGATCGAGCAGGCCAAGTTCGAGGGCAAGACCTACGGCGTGCCCTTCACCACGGACACGCTCGCGCTGGTCTACAACAAGGAGCTCTTCGCCGAGGCCGGCGTCGAGGCCCCCAAGACCTGGGACGACCTGAAGAAGGCCGCCGCCACCATCAAGACGAAGACCGGAGTGGACGGCTACTGGGGCTCGACCCAGGCCTACTACGCCCAGTCCTTCCTCTACGGCGAGGGCACCGACACCGTCGACGCCGAGGCCAAGAAGATCACGGTCAAGTCGCCCGAGGCGCAGAAGGCGTACGAGACCTGGCTGGGCCTCTTCGAGGGCAAGGGCCTGCACAAGGCCGACACCACCGCCGACGCCTACGCCCACATCCAGGACGCGTTCGTCAACGGCAAGGTCGCCGCGATCATCCAGGGCCCCTGGGAGATCACGAACTTCTACAAGGGCTCCGCGTTCAAGGACAAGCAGAACCTGGGCATCGCCACCGTCCCGGCCGGCTCCACCGGCAAGGCGGGCGCCCCGACCGGCGGCCACAACCTCTCCGTGTACGCCGGCTCCGACGAGGCCCACCAGAAGGCCGCGCTGAAGTTCGTCAACTTCATGACCTCGGCGAAGGCGCAGGAGACCATCGCCCTGAAGAACTCCACGCTGCCCACCCGCGACGACGCCTACACCGCCGAGGTCAAGGCCGACCCGGGCATCGCCGGCTACCAGGGCGTCCTCGCCGCCGCCCAGCCGCGCCCGGCGCTGCCCGAGTACAGCTCGCTGTGGGGCCCGCTGGACACGGAGCTGCCCAAGGTCGCCGGCGGCAAGGAGTCCCTGGACGAGGGGCTGAGCAACGCCGAGACCGCGATCGCCAAGCTGGTGCCGGACTTCGCCAAGTGACGACCGCGTGGCCGCCGGGTCCGCCTGCCCCAGGGGGGGACGGACCCGGCGGCCACCGGCCTGTGCGTCATGCCCCTTGATCCGCAGACCCATACGAAGGTTGTCGAACCATGACAGTCGCCGTCCAGCGCCTGAGGCGCAGCTACCAGAAGCACTGGTACGCCTACGCGATGATCGCCCCCGTGGTCGTCGTGCTCGGCGTCCTGGTGCTGTATCCGCTGGCGTACGGTCTCTACCTGACGCTCACGGACGCCAACAGCCTCAACACGGCGCGCACGATCGGCGTCAACGAGATCGAGGCCACCTACAAGTTCATCGGCTTCGACAACTACGCGGACATCCTGTGGGGTGAGACCGCCTACGACCGCTTCTGGTCGCACTTCATCTGGACGATCGTCTGGACGGCGACCTGCGTCGGGCTGCACTTCTCGATCGGCCTGGGCCTCGCCCTGCTGCTCAACCAGAAGCTGCGCGGCCGCACCTTCTACCGGCTGATCATGGTCCTGCCCTGGGCCGTGCCCACCTTCGTCACCGTCTTCGGCTGGCGCTTCATGCTCGCCGACGGCGGCATCATCAACTCCGCGCTGGAATTCCTGCACCTGCCGGCCCCGCTGTGGCTGGAGGACACCTTCTGGCAGCGGTTCGCCGCGATCATGGTGAACACCTGGTGCGGTGTGCCGTTCATGATGGTCTCGCTCCTCGGCGGCCTGCAGTCCATCGACACCACGCTCTACGAGGCCGCGGAGATGGACGGCGCGAGCGCCTGGCAGCGCTTCCGCTACGTCACCCTGCCGGGCCTGCGCTCGGTCAGCTCCACCGTCGTGCTGCTCGGTGTGATCTGGACCTTCAACCAGTTCGCGGTGATCTTCCTGTTGTTCGGCACCACTGCGCCGGATGCCCAGATCCTCGTCACCTGGGCGTACTACCTGGGCTTCGGACAGCAGCCACGCGACTTCGCACAGTCCGCCGCCTACGGCATCCTGCTGCTGGCCATCCTGATCGTCTTCACCTCCGTCTACCGCCGCTGGCTGAACCGCAACGACCAGCAGCTCGCGATCTGAGGCAGGAGTCCCCATGAGCACCACGACCGTCCACACCTCCGCCGACGCGGACCAGGCACCCGCTCCCGCCCCGGCGCGCCCGACGCGCCGACGCGGCGAGCTCGGCCTCCTCGGGACCCTTGCCTCGCACGGCATCCTGACCCTCGCCAGCCTGATCGCGCTGTTCCCGATCGCCTGGCTGGTCTATCTCTCCCTCGGCCCGGACAAGGACGACTATCTGCACCCCGGGCGCATCTGGGGGAAGATGACCTTCGACAACTACTCCTTCGTGCTGACGGAGACGAACTTCTTCGACTGGCTGAAGAGCTCGCTGGTCGTCTCGCTGGGCACCACGTGCATCGGCGTGATCATCGCCGCCACCACCGGCTACGCGGTGTCCCGGATGCGCTTCCCCGGCTACCGGAAGTTCATGTGGGTGCTGCTGGTCACCCAGATGTTCCCGATCGCCGTGCTGATCGTGCCGATGTACCAGATCCTGTCGGAGCTCCAGCTCATCGACACCTACCTCGGCCTGATCCTCGTCTACTGCTCGACCGCCGTGCCGTACTGCGCCTGGCTGCTCAAGGGGTACTTCGACACCATCCCCTTCGAGATCGACGAGGCGGGACGGGTCGACGGGCTGTCCCCGTTCGGCACCTTCCTGCGGCTGATCCTGCCGCTCGCCCGGCCGGGCCTCGCGGTGGCCGCGTTCTACAGCTTCATCACCGCGTTCGGCGAGGTCGCCTTCGCCACCACGTTCCTGCTGGACGACGAGAAGTACACGTTCGCGGTCGGTCTGCAGAGCTTCGTCAGCGAGCACGACGCCCAGCGCAACCTGATGGCCGCCACCGCCGTACTGGTCGCGATACCGGTCTCGGCGTTCTTCTACCTCGTGCAGAAGAACCTGGTGACCGGTCTCACCGCCGGTGGCACGAAGGGCTGACGCGCCCGTCACCCGAGACCCCCGCGCCCTGCACGGCGCGGGTGGCGGCCGCGGTGCCCCTCCGACCCCGCCGGCACCGCGGCCGCCTCGTCACCCTCCCGGCCCCCCGCCCCACCCACGCCTCCATGACCTCACGTCGGTTACACATCAAGGACGCCATGAGCCAGCACACTGCCGACCCGGCACCGAACTCCGCCGTCGCCACCGTCGCCAAGCGCCGCGACTGGTGGCGGGACGCGGTGATCTACCAGGTCTATCCGCGCAGCTTCGCCGACAGCAACGGCGACGGCATGGGTGACCTGGAAGGCGTACGCTCCCGCCTCCCGTATCTGCGCGACCTCGGCGTGGACGCCGTATGGCTGAGTCCCTTCTACGCCTCCCCGCAGGCCGACGCCGGATACGACGTCGCCGACTACCGCGCCGTCGATCCCATGTTCGGCAACCTCCTGGACGCCGACGCGCTGATCCGCGACGCGCACGAGCTGGGCCTGCGCATCATCGTCGACCTGGTGCCCAACCACTCCTCCGACCAGCACGAGTGGTTCCGGCGCGCCGTCTCGGAGGGCCCCGGCTCCCCGCTGCGCGAGCGCTACCACTTCCGCCCCGGCAAGGGGAAGAACGGCGAACTGCCGCCCAACGACTGGGAGTCCATCTTCGGCGGTCCGGCCTGGACGCGGCTGACCGAGCCGGACGGCACACCCGGCGAGTGGTACCTGCACCTGTTCGCGCCCGAGCAGCCCGACTTCAACTGGGACCACCCGGCGGTCGGCGACGAGTTCCGCTCCATCCTGCGCTTCTGGCTCGACATGGGCGTGGACGGCTTCCGCATCGACGTGGCGCACGGCCTGGTCAAGGCGGACGGCCTGCCCGACCTCGGCGACCACGACCAGCTGAAACTGCTGGGCAACGATGTCATGCCGTTCTTCGACCAGGACGGGGTGCACGAGATCTACCGCCAGTGGCGCCTGGTCCTCGACGAGTACGCCGGAGAGCGGATCTTCGTCGCCGAGGCCTGGACGCCGACCGTCGAGCGCACCGCGCACTACGTCCGCCCCGACGAGCTGCACCAGGCCTTCAACTTCCAGTACCTCAGCACGGACTGGGACGCCGCGGAACTGCGTCAGGTCATCGACCGCACCCTGGAGGCGATGCGCCCCGTCGGCGCCCCGGCCACCTGGGTGCTGTCCAACCACGACGTCACCCGGCACGCCACCCGCTTCGCCAACCCGCCCGGCCTCGGCACCCAGATCCGCCGGGCGGGCGACCGCGACCTGGGGCTGCGGCGGGCCCGGGCGGCCACGCTGCTGATGCTCGCGCTGCCCGGCTCGGCGTACATCTACCAGGGCGAGGAGCTCGGTCTCCCGGACGTCGTGGACCTGCCGGACGAGGTGCGCCAGGACCCGGCGTACTTCCGCGGCGCGGGGCAGGACGGGTTCCGCGACGGCTGCCGGGTCCCGATCCCGTGGACGCGCACCGGTTCGTCGTACGGCTTCGGCAGCGGGGGCAGCTGGCTGCCGCAGCCGCGCGAGTGGGGCGAGCTGAGCGTGGCGGCGCAGGAGGGGGTGGCCGGTTCGACGCTGGAGCTGTACCGGACCGCGCTCGCCGCGCGCCGTGCGCAGGCCGACCTCGGCGCGGGGGAGGCGGTGGAGTGGCTCAAGGCGCCCGAGGGCGTGCTCGCCTTCCGGCGCGGGGAGTTCGTGTGCGTCGCCAACACCGGTGGGGAGTCGGTGACGACTCCGGCGTACGGCCGGCTGCTGCTGGCCAGCGGCGAGGTGGACGAGGCGCAGGGCGAGGTGAAGGTGCCGGCGGACACCACGGTGTGGTGGACGACGTCCTCCTGAGGCCGGCGGGCGGCTGAAAACCGCCTCGCAAGATTTTTCATCCCACTTGGTTCGGCCCGCTGCCCTTTCGGGCGGCGGGCCTTTAACATCTCCGTCACCGCAAGATGGTTGAAAGTTTTCAGCAAGAGCCTTCAACGGTGAAGGAACCCCACATGGCACGCAGAACCCTTCCCTGGGCGGCCGCCCTCGCAGCCGCCGCCACCGCCTCCACCCTTGTCATGCACCCGACTGAAGCGCAGGCCTCCCCGCCCGGCACCAAGGACGTCACCGCCGTCCTGTTCGAGTGGAACTTCGCCTCGGTCGCCCGCGAGTGCACCAGCACCCTCGGCCCCGCCGGCTACGGCTACGTGCAGGTCTCCCCGCCCGCCGAGCACATACAGGGCGCCCAGTGGTGGACCTCGTACCAGCCGGTCAGCTACAAGATCGCCGGACGGCTGGGCGACCGCGCGGCCTTCCAGAACATGGTCAACACCTGCCACGCGGCGGGCGTCAAGGTGGTCGTCGACGCGGTCGTCAACCACATGGCGGCGGGCAACGGCACCGGCACCGGTGGCTCGTCGTACACCAAGTACAACTACCCCGGCCTGTACTCGTCCTTCGACTTCGACGACTGCACCGGGCAGATCTCCAACTACCAGGACCGCTGGAACGTCCAGCACTGCGAACTGGTCGGCCTCGCCGACCTGGACACGGGCGAGGAGTACGTCCGCTCCGCGCTCGCCCGCTACCTGAACGACCTGCTCTCCCTCGGTGTCGACGGCTTCCGTATCGACGCCGCCAAGCACATGCCGAGCGCCGACCTGGCCGCCATCAAGTCCCGGCTGAGCAATCCGTCCGTCCACTGGAAGCAGGAGGTCATCTTCGGCAGCGGCGAGGCGGTCCAGCCCACGGAGTACACCGGCAACGGCGACGTCCAGGAGTTCCGCTACGCCTACGACCTCAAGCGCGTCTTCAACAACGAGAACCTCGCCTACCTGAGGAACTACGGCGAGGGCTGGGGCTACATGAGCAGCGGCGTCTCCGGTGTCTTCGTCGACAACCACGACACCGAGCGCAACGGCTCCACGCTCAGCTACAAGGACAACGCCAACTACACCCTCGCGAACGTCTTCATGCTGGCCTGGCCCTACGGCGCGCCCGACATCAACTCCGGGTACGAGTTCACCGACCACGACGCCGGACCGCCGAACGGCGGGCGGGTCGACGCCTGCTGGCAGAACGGCTGGAAGTGCCAGCACGCCTGGCCGGAGATCCAGCGCATGGTCGCCTTCCGCAACGCCACGCGGGGCCAGTCCGTGACGAACTGGTGGGACAACGGCGGCGACGCCATCGCCTTCGGCCGGGGCAGCAGGGGTTTCGTGGCGATCAACCACGAGTCCGGTTCGCTGACCCGCACGTACCAGACGTCGCTGGCGGCGGGGACGTACTGCAACGTCCAGAACAACACGACGGTGACCGTGAACGGTTCCGGCCAATTGACCGCGACCCTCGGGAGCAACACGGCGCTGGCGGTTTACGCGGGCAAGTCGAGTTGCTGAGCGCGATGCGCACAGACGAACGGCCCTTAGCCAGGTCGTGAAGTGCCTCTCCCCGCCGGCCGGCGGGCCGCGATGCTGAAACGGGCGGCGCGTGACCGGCGCCGCCCGTACCTGCCGGTGGGGAGAGGCATGACCTGGGACTCGGCACGACAGGATTCGGCACGACAGGATTCGGCACGACACGATTCGGTACGACACGATTCGGCACGACAGGACTCGGGACCGTTCGAGGGGCTCGACCGGCGGGCCGTGCTGGTGGCGGCCGGGCTGGCCGATCTGGCGGTGAGCACGGTGGGGGCCGCCTTCGGCACCGTACGGGGCCTGCTGCGCCGCTCGGACACCGCCGACCTCGCGACCGAGGCCGGCGACGACCTCATGGCGCGCGGCCGCCTGGCGCTGGACCGCTACGCGGCGGTACCGCCGGCCCATCTGGAGATCCTGGCCCAGCGGGCACTGCGGCGACGGGCCGCCGATGACGTCTGACCGGTGGGACCCGGCCGCGTTCAAGGCCCGCGTGGACGGCGTGCTGCACCGGTTCGTCGCGCAGGAGGCCGGGCGGTTCGCGGAGATCGATCCGGCCCTCGGCCCCGTGGCCGACCAGTTGGAGGCGGTGGTCGCCGACGGCAAGCGGCTGCGGGCGGCGTTCTGCTACTGGGGCTGGCGCGCGGCGGGTCAGCCGGACAGCGACGCGCTGGTGCGGGCGGCGGCCTCCATGGAACTGGTGCACGCCGCCGCCGTCGTCCACGACGACCTCATCGACGACAGCCCGCTGCGGCACGGCCGGCCCACCGCGCACATCGCGCTGCGCGCCGCGGTGCGCCGCCGTCCCCGCGCCGTCGCCGCGGCCAGGTCGCTCGCGATGCTGGTCGGGGATCTGCTGATGGGCCTGGCCGGCCAGCTGTTCACCACCAGCGGCCTGCCCGCCGCGTACCTCGCGCGGGCCCGGCCGCTGTGGTCGGTGCTGGCGAGGGAGCTGATCGCGGGGGAGTGCCTGGAGATCCTGCGGACCGGGGCCGAACCGGACACCGCGGCGTCCCTGAAGGTGATCCGGTACAAGACCGCCAAGTACACCGTCGAACAGCCCCTGCTGATCGGCGGCACGCTCGGCGGTGCGGGCGGGCGGCTGCGCGAGGGCTGCTCCGCCTACGGCCTGCCGCTGGGCGAGGCGTTCCAGCTGCGGGACGACCTGCTGGGCCTGTTCGGCGACCCGGCACGGACCGGCAAGGCGGACGCCGACGACGTACGCGGCCACCGGCCCACCGCGCTGCTCGCGGAGACCTGGCGTCTCGCCGACGACGCCGACCGGGAACGGCTGCGCACCCTGCTGGGCCGGCGCGACCTGGACGAGGACGGTCTGCGTGCCGTGCGTGAGGTGATGCGCCGGCTGAAGGCCCCCGACCGGGTCGAGAGCATGATCGCCGCGCGGGTCGAGGAGGCCCTCGGCGCCCTCGACGCGCTGGACGTCCCACCGCACGCCGCCGCCGCCCTGACCGAGCTGGCCCACTCGGCCGCCGTCCGTCCGTTCTGAACCCCAGGAGGTCCGCCATGAACCGCACCGAGGAATCGATGGACGCCCTGCGGGGGGCCGGCGACGAACTGGCCGACGCCACCGTCGCCACGCTCTTCGAGCGCGGGGAGGTGGGCACGTTCAACACCCTGATGCGCTTCGTCTCCACGGCCGGCGCCCCGCTGCCGGACGGGCTGCCGACCGTCGCCCGGGACTACCTGCGGGCCACGAGTGCCCCGCCTTCCTGGGTCGACTGGGGGGAGATGGAGAAGGCCCGGCTGTTCTTCCTCGACAACAACGTCCACATCTCCACCGCGCTGTCCTTCGCCTCGATGCCCGCCTGCTACGTCGTCCCGCACGTGGCGCGGCTGCTGTCGGCCACGCACGGCCTCCAGTACCCGTCCAAACGGATGGCGGAGACCGGCCAGTTCACCGTTCACCTGATGCAGCCCGGCGCCTTCGAGGCCGGCAGCCGCTTCATCCCCGCCGCGCAGAAGGTCCGTCTCCTGCACGCCGCCATCCGCCACCACCTGGTGCGCGAGGACCGGTGGGACGTCGGCGCGCTCGGCACGCCGATCTGCCAGGAGGACATGATCGGCGGGCAGATGTTCTTCTCCCTGCTGGTGCTGGACAGCCTGCACCGCCTCGGCATCCACATGTCGGTGGAGGGGGCGGAGGCCTACTACTACGCCTGGCGTGTGGTCGGTGCCATGCTCGGCGTCGACCAGGACGCCGTACCGGGGACCCTGGAGGACGCCCGCCGGTTCCTCGATCTGTACATGGTCCGCCACATGGGCCCCTCCGCGGAGGGCGCGCATCTGACCCGGCAGTTGATCGACCTCTACGAGGAGGTCGTGCCCGGCACCCTCTTCGACCCGGTCGTCTCCGCCCTGATCCGCCACCTCGTCGGCGACACCTGCGCCGACTGGCTCCAGGTGCCGCGCACCCCGTGGGACACCGTCGTGCGGGCCGTGCCGCATCTGCTGGGCGTCCTGGAGACGATCGAGGACCGCTCGCCGCTCGGCGCCTGGGCGCTGGACCGCCTCGGCCATCTCACCACCGTCCTGGAGCTGTCCTCCCTCACCCGCGGACGGGTCATGCACTACGCCATCCCCGAACAGCTCAAGAAGGACTACGGGGTCTCCGGCACCGTGCCCCGCACCCACCGCTGGACCCCGCCGGCCCCCGCGTGACGGCGGGGGGCCATGACATCGTGACGTCATGGCCATCGACGTTCGCCCGGCCTCGGTCTTCGAGGACGTCGCCGCCGTGCTCGGCCCCAGGTCGCCCGGCGCCGACGTCTGCTGGTGCCTGAGCTACCGCATCCCCTCCCGGCTCAACAGAGAGCTGCGGGGACCGGCGCGGGGCGAGTACGTCGCCGGCCTGTGCCGTGCGGACCTTCCGCCCGGCGTGCTCGCGTACGACGGTGACGAGCCGGTCGGCTGGGCCGCCGTCGCGCCCCGCGCGGACACGTCCTTCGCCCGCAACCGCAAGATCCCGCACGTGGACGACCTGCCGGTCTGGTCGCTGTGGTGCGTCCGCGTCCGCCCCGGCCACCGCGGACAGGGCATCACGCACGCCCTCCTGGCCGGCGCGGTCGACTTCGCCCGCGCCCACGGCGCACCGGCGGTCGAGGCCTACCCCCTCGACAACGGCGACGCCCGGGTCGACCTGACGATGGCGTACGCGGGCCTGCGGGCGAACTTCGCCCGCGCCGGGTTCACCCACGCCGCCGACACCACCTCGGTCCTGGCCGGTCATCCCCGCGTCCTCATGCGCCTGGACCTGCGCCGGCCGGACCCAACGGCTCCCTGAAACCTCTTGCTAAGCGTTTCAACACTCTTGCTGCAACCCTTTCGTGGGCGGTACGGTCGCGCCGGGCGCCCGGCGACGATGCCGAGCCGCGGCGCAGGGGTCGGACCCAAGAGAGCCGCAATCGCAAGGAGTTCACCCTCGTGACATCGAGTTGGCCGGCGCCCCGCAGGCGCCGTACCGCCCATGCCGGACGGGTCGCGGCCGTCACCGTGGCCGCGCTCGCCGCCGCGCTCGTCCAGCCCCTCGCCGCGCGGGCGGCCGCCCCGCCCCCACCGCCGTCGGACGCGAGGCTCGCCGCCGAGCCCGCCCGGCACGACCTCACCCGCGAGCAGTTCTACTTCGTGCTGCCGGACCGTTTCGCCAACGGGGACAAGGGCAACGACCGCGGCGGACTGACCGGTTCACGCCTCGCGACCGGCTACGACCCCACCGACAAGGGCTTCTACCAGGGCGGCGACCTCAAGGGACTGACCCGCAGGCTCGACTACATCAAGGGCCTCGGCACCACCGCCATCTGGCTCGCCCCGATCTTCAAGAACCAGCCGGTGCAGGGCGAGGGCGCGAACGCCTCCGCCGGGTACCACGGCTACTGGATCACCGACTTCACCCAGGTCGACCCGCACTTCGGCAGCAACGAGGACCTCGAAACCCTCATCGACAAGGCCCACGCCAAGGGCATGAAGGTCTTCTTCGACGTCATCACCAACCACACCGCCGACGTCGTCGACAACGAGCAGAAGTCCTACGACTACCTCTCCAAGGGCGCCTTCCCGTACCTCACCGAGGACGGCGAGCCCTTCGACGACGCCGAACACGCCGACGGGAAAAGGGACTTCCCGGCCGTGGACCGGGACTCCTTCCCGCGCACCCCCGTCGTCCCCGAGGCCAAGCGGAACGTCAAGGTCCCCTCCTGGCTCAACGACCCGACGATGTACCACAACCGCGGCGACTCCACCTGGGCCGGCGAGTCCGCGACCTACGGCGACTTCGTGGGCCTGGACGACCTGTGGACCGAGCGTCCCGAGGTCGTCGAGGGCATGGAGAGGATCTACCGGCGCTGGGTGCGCGACTTCGACATCGACGGCTTCCGCATCGACACCGTGAAGCACGTCGACATGGAGTTCTGGACCCAGTGGGCCACCGCCCTCGACTCCTACGCCGCCCAGCGGGGACGCGACGACTTCTTCATGTTCGGCGAGGTCTACTCGGCCGACACGTCGGTGACCTCGCCGTACGTCACCCAGGGCCGCCTCGACTCCACGCTCGACTTCCCCTTCCAGGACGCGGCCCGCGCCTACGCCTCCCAGGGCGGCAGCGCCGAGCGGCTCGCCTCGGTCTTCGCCGACGACTACAAGTACACGTCCGGCAGGGCCAACGCGTACGAGCAGGTCACCTTCCTCGGCAACCACGACATGGGCCGCATCGGCACGTTCCTGAGACAGGACGACCCGGACGCGACCGACGCCGAGCTGGTCCAGAAGGCCGGGCTCGCCAACGAGCTGATGTTCCTCAGCCGCGGCAACCCGGTGATCTACTACGGCGACGAGCAGGGCTTCACCGGCGCGGGCGGCGACAAGGACGCCCGCCAGACCATGTTCGCCTCCACCACCGCCGACTACCTCGACGACGACCAGCTCGGCACGGACCGGACGCACGCCGACGACGCCTACGACACCGGAGCACCGCTCTACCGGCAGATCAGCGCACTCGCGAAACTGCGCAAGGACCATCCCGCCCTCGCCGACGGCGTCCAGACCGAGCGCTACGCGGCCGACGGCCCCGGCGTCTACGCCGTCTCCCGCACGGACGCCAAGCGCGGCACGGAGTACGTCGTCGCCTTCAACAACGCCGACGGGGCGAGGACGGCCACCTTCCCGACCGACACCCCGGCCACCACCTTCCGCGCCCTCCACGGCACCAGGACCTCCGTGAAGAGCGCCGCCGACGGGAAGCTCACCGTCACCGTGCCGGCCCGCGCGGCCGTCGTGCTCCAGGCGACCGGCGCGCCCGCCGCCCCCGCCGCCGAGCCGTCGATCACCCTCGCCGCCCCGGCCCCCGGCGCCACCGGCACCGTCGAGATCACCGCGGACGTCGACGGCGGCGCCCGCAACCGCGTCGTCTTCGCCGCCCGGACCGGCGACGGCACATGGCGCACCCTCGGCTCCGCCGACCACGCCCCCTACAAGGTCACCCAGACCATAGGCAAGGACGTCGCGCCCGGCACCGCCCTGCGCTACAAGGCGGTCGTCGTCGACTCCAGGGGCCGCACGGCGAGCGCCACGGCGGACAGCACCACCGGAACCCCGGCCACCGAGCCTCCCCCCACCGCCACCTCGCGCGACCACGCGATCGTCCACTACCACCGCCCCGACGGGAACTACGCCGACTGGGGCCTGTACGCCTGGGGCGACCTCGCCGACGGCGAGTCGACCACCTGGCCGGACAGCCACCCCTTCACCGGCCGCGACGCCTACGGCGCCTTCGCCTACGTCAAGCTCAAGCCCGGCGCCTCCCACCTCGGCTTCCTCGTCATCGACGAGGACGGCGACAAGGACGTCGCCGCCGACCGCACGATCGACCTGACGAAGACCGGCGAGGTCTGGATCGAGCAGGGCGAGGAGACCGTCCGCACGGAACGTCCGGAGTACCCGGCCGAGGACACGTCCAAGGCCGTGCTCCACTACCACCGCGCCGACGGCGCCTACGACGGCTGGGGGCTGCACGTCTGGACGGGCGCCGCACAGCCCACCGACTGGTCGAAGCCCCTGATGCCGGTGAAGACTGACTCCTATGGCGCGGTCTTCGAGGTACCGCTCACCGAGGGTGCCACCAGCCTCAGCTACATCCTCCACAAGGGCGACGAGAAGGACCTTCCCACCGACCAGGCGCTGGACCTCAAGTCCGACGGCCACGAGGTGTGGCTCTTGAGCGGCCAGGAGAAGTACCTGCTGCCGCAGCCGGCGGGCAGCGCCGCCGCGCTCGACCTGACGACGTCCAAGGCGATCTGGATCGACCGGGACACCGTCGTCTGGAACGGCTCCGAGGCGGCCGCCTCCACCCAGCTGCTCGCCTCGCGCGACGGTGCGATCGAGGTGGAGAACGGCACGCTCACCGGCGACGCGCAGTGGCTCCGGCTGTCCAGGACCGCCCTCACCGACGCCCAGAAGGCGAAGTTCCCCCACCTGAAGGACCACACGGCGTGGTCCGTCGACCCACGGGACCGCGACCGGGTCCGTGAGGCCCTGCGCGGCCGGCTCGTCGCCTCGCAGCGTGCCGCCAACGGCGCTGTGCTCTCGGCCACCGGCGTCCAGATCGCCGGCGTGCTCGACGACCTGTTCGACGCGACGAAGGCGACGCTCGGCCCGACGTTCCACCAGGGCCGGCCCACGCTGGCCGTCTGGGCGCCCACCGCCCAGAGCGTCTCCCTCGAACTGGACGGCTCCCTCAAGCCGATGCGGCGCGACGCCGCCACCGGCGTCTGGTCCGTCACCGGCCCCGCGTCCTGGAGGAACAAGCCCTACCGCTACGTCGTGAAGGTCTGGGCCCCCAGCGTCCGCGAGATCGTCACGAACAGGGTCACCGACCCCTACTCGCTGGCCCTCACCGCCGACTCCGAGCGCAGCCTGCTCGTCGACCTCGGCGACCGCTCCCTGACCCCCGACGGCTGGACGTCGCTGCGCAAGCCCGCGGGCGTGCCGCTGAAGGACGCGCAGATCCAGGAGCTGCACATCCGCGACTTCTCCGTCGAGGACAGGACGGCCCGGCACCCCGGCACCTATCTCGCCTTCGCCGACAGGTCGAGCGACGGCAGCAAGCACCTGCGCCGCCTGGCCGAGTCCGGCACCTCCTACGTCCACCTCCTGCCCGCCTTCGACATCGCCACCATCCCCGAGAGGAAGGCGGACCAGGCGACCGTCGGCTGCGACCTCGCCTCGTTCCCGGCGGACTCCGAGCGGCAGCAGGAGTGCGTCGCGGCGGTCGCCGCGAAGGACGCCTACAACTGGGGCTACGACCCCTTCCACTACACGGTCCCTGAGGGCTCCTACGCCACCGACCCGGACGGCACGGCCCGTACCGTCGAGTTCCGGAAGATGGTCAAGGCCCTCAACGACGACGGACTGCGGGTCGTCATGGACGTCGTCTACAACCACACGGCGGCCAGTGGCCAGGCCCGCACCTCGGTCCTGGACCGGATCGTGCCCGGCTACTACCAGCGGCTCCTCGCGGACGGCTCGGTCGCGAACAGCACCTGCTGCGCCAACACCGCCCCCGAGAACGCCATGATGGGCAAGCTCGTCGTCGACTCGATCGTCACCTGGGCCAAGCAGTACAAGGTGGACGGCTTCCGCTTCGACCTCATGGGCCACCACCCGAAGGCCAACATCCTCGCCGTCCGCAAGGCCCTCGACGCGCTGACCCTGCGGAAGGACGGCGTCGACGGAAGGAAGATCATCCTCTACGGCGAGGGCTGGAACTTCGGCGAGATCGCCGACGACGCCCGTTTCGAGCAGGCCACGCAGAAGAACATGGCCGGCACCGGGATCGCCACCTTCTCCGACCGGGCCCGTGACGCCGTCCGCGGCGGCGGCCCCTTCGACGAGGACCCCGGCGTCCAGGGCTTCGCGTCGGGCCTCTGGACGGAGCCCAACGGCTCGCCGGCGGGCGGCACGACGGCCGAGCAGAAGGCCCGCCTCCTGCACTACCAGGACCTCATCAAGGTGGGGCTCACCGGAAACCTCGCCGAGTACCGCTTCACGGACACCGGCGGCAGGCAGGTAAAGGGCTCCGAGGTCGACTACAACGGCCAGCCTGCCGGATACGCGGCGGCTCCAGGCGACGCCCTCGCCTACGCGGACGCCCACGACAACGAATCCCTGTTCGACGCCCTGACCTTCAAGCTGCCGGCCGGCACCGGGGCCGCCGACCGTGCCCGGATGCAGGTCCTCGCCATGGCCACGGCCACCCTGTCGCAGGGCCCGTCCCTCTCCCAGGCCGGCACCGATCTGCTGCGCTCCAAGTCGCTGGACCGCAACTCCTACGACAGCGGCGACTGGTTCAACGCCATCCACTGGAACTGCGCCGACGGCAACGGCTTCGGGCGCGGGCTGCCGCCGGCCGCCGACAACGGGCCGAAGTGGCCGTACGCGAAGCCGCTGCTGGGCTCGGTCGGCGTCGGGTGCGCCCAGATCGAGGGGGCCTCGGCGGCGTACCGGGACCTGCTGAGGATCCGTACGACGGAGGGGGCCTTCTCCCTGGACACGGCCGGGCAGGTGCAGGAGCAGCTCTCCTTCCCGCTGTCCGGCACCGGTGAGACACCCGGCGTGATCACCATGCGCCTCGGCGACCTGGTCGTCGTGTTCAACGCGACGCCCGAGCGTCAGGAGCAGCGGGTCGCCGAACTCGCCGGGCGCGGCTACCGGCTGCACCCCGTGCAGGCGAAGGGCGCCGACGCGGTGGTCAAGGGGGCGTCGTACGAGGCCGGCGGCGGCACGTTCGCCGTACCGGCCCGCACGGTCGCCGTGTTCACCCGATCGCACTGACAGGCTCTAGGGTGCTCCTGTCCCACCCAGAACAGGAGCACCCATGCCGCAGATCACCGTCGACCACTCCGCCACCCTGGCGGACGACTTCGACCGGCCCGCCTTCGCGCGCGCCCTGCACACCGCGGTCGTGGAGATCGCCGCGGCGAGGCTCCCGGCGTGCAAGACACAGTTCCGCCCGGCCGCGGACACCGTGGTCGGGGACGAGAGCGAGGGGCACGCGGTCGTGCACGTCACGGTCGGCCTGCTGGCCGGCCGTGACGACGACACCAAGGCGCGGCTGACCGAGACCGTGCTGGACCTCCTGCGCCGGCATGTGCGGCAGAGCCCGGGCCGCACCCTCCACGCCTCCGCCGAGGTCCGCGACCTCGCCCCCTCGTACCGCACCTTCGACAGGCCCTAGGCGGCGTCCGGTGCCTGGGACGCCAGGGCGATCAGGCGGGTCGCCAGGTCGGTGAAGGGGCCGTCCGCCGGCTCGTCCTTGAGCACCTGGCGGATCAGGCTGGCCGTCTCCTCGTCGTAGGTCGCGCTCACCGCGGCCAGCGCGGCGAAGTCGTTGACGAGCTGGGACTCCAGTTCCTCGCGCGGGATGCGCCGGCCGTCCAGCCAGATCAGGGCCGTGGACTCGGCCAGCGAGATCCAGGAGCGGACGACCAGTTCCAGCCGCGCGGGCGGGTCCGTGACACCGAGGTGCGACATGATCTGCTCGTACGCCGCCTGCCGTACCGCGTCGACGAGCGCGTTGGTCCGCGACGAGCCGACCGCCGGGCCCCCGCGCATCAACGCCGAGAAACCGGGGCCGTGGTCGTCCACGAAGTCGAAGAAGCGGTGCATCACCCGCCGCAGCCGGGCGCCGAGGGGACCCTCGTGCGGTTCGACGAACCGCCCCGCCAGATCGTCCGCCGCCCGCTGCAACGCGGCCTCGTACAGGCTGAGTTTTCCGGGGAAGTAGTGGTAGACCAGCGGGCGCGAGATGCCCGCGGCGGACGCTATCTCGTCGATGGAGACCTCGTCGGGAGAGCGGCGGCTGAACAGTTCGAGGGCGACGCCGATCAACTGCTGCCGCCGCTCCTCGACACCCATCCTGCGGCGAACCCCGGTAGACATACGGACACCTTACCGATCGGATCCAGCCTCGAACGGGCAGGACTGATCCAGGTGCCCTGCCGAACCGTTCACATATCCAACACAAGTCTCTCACTTCGTGCCCGCGACACACAGATCAGCATCGAGTCGCCCCGCTCCCCGTCGGTCAGCAACTCGTCCCGGTGGTCGACCTCGCCCTGAAGCACCCGCTGCCGGCAGGTCCCGCAGAAACCCTGCTCGCAGGAGTACAGGGTGTCCGGCAGTTCGGCCCGCACGGCGGCGAGCACACTGCTGCCGGCCGGCACGGTCAGCGTCCGGCCGCTGCGCCTCAGTTCGACCTCGAAGGCACCGTTCCCGGCGGCCCGCGCCCCGGGCGCGAACCGCTCCAGCCGGACGCCGGGAACCCGTTCCTCGACCGCGGCCATCAGCCCCTGGGGCCCGCAGCAGTACACGGCGGCGTCCTCGGGCACACCGGCGAACAGGGCGTCGAGGTCGGGCAGTCCCGCCTCGTCCTCGGCCACCACGGTCACCCGCTCCGGGCCCAGCTTCTCGACCTCCTCCAGGAAGGGCATCGACGCGCGCGACCGCCCGCCGTACAGCAACCGCCACTCCGCCCCCGGCGGCAGCGCCCGCAGCATCGGCAGGACCGGCGTGATCCCGATGCCCCCGGCGACGAAGACATAGGCGCCGGCGGCGACCAGCGGGAAGCGGTTGCGAGGTCCGCGCACCTCGACCTCCATGCCCTGACGCACCTGCTCGTGCACCTCCCGCGAACCGCCCCGCCCCCCGGGCACCAGCCGGGTGGCGACGGTGTACGACGAGGTGTCCTCCGGATCCCCGCACAGCGAGTACTGGCGCACCAGCCCCGACGGCAGCACCAGGTCCAGATGCGCCCCCGGCTCCCAGCGGGGCAAGTCGTGCCCTTCGAGCCGCAGTTGCACGACGCCCTCGGCGATCGTCTCCCGCGAGGTGACCAGGAGCCGCAGCGCCCGCGACCGCGGCCGCCCGGAGACCGGCTCCTGAAGGGCGGGCATCGGCCACAGCGGCGAGGTCCGGATACGGCGCCGCAGCGCCCGCCGGGCCAGCAACGCGGTCCCCGCGACGACCGCCACGGTACGCAGCCCCGGCATCACGCGCCCTCCTTCCCGGCCGCGAGAGCGGCGCGGGCGGCGGGCGAGGAGGCGAGGTAGGCGACCGCCTGCTCGGTGGAACCCTCCTGCGACGGGTGGTACTGCCGGCTCAGATAGCGCGGGACGGAGCGCGCCATGTCCCCGGCCGTCGGCAGCAACCCCCGCCTGCCCCGCACATGGAAGTCCTTGACCGAGGCCTTCCCGTCGAGCAGCGTCGGGTCGTTCTCCATGAAGAAGCGCGTCCCGCGCTGCCACAGGAAGACCAGCGCGGAGAAGGCGGTCGCCCAGGTGCGCACGCGGCGCGCGTAGCCGCCGTCGACGTGCAGGAAGAGGTCGAAGGCGACGGACCGGTGCTCGACCTCCTCGGCGCCGTGCCAGCGCAGCAGGTCCAGCATGGTCGGGTCCGCGCCGCGCCGGTCCAGTTCCTCGGCGTTCAGCACCCAGTCGCCGAGGAAGGCGGTGTAGTGCTCGATCGCCGCGATCAGCGCGACCCGCTCCATCAGCCACCACCGGCGCGCCCGCCCCGGCGGCAGCGTGCGGTCCCCGAGCAGCTTCTCGAAGAGCCAGTCGACCTGGGCGGTGTACGGCGTCGGGTCGAGCCCCTGCCCCTTCAGGTGCGGCAGCACCTCGTCATGGGCCTGGGAGTGCATCGCCTCCTGCCCGATGAACCCGATGACGTCCTCGCGCAGGCGGTCGTCGCGTATGTACGGCAGCACCTGCCGGTACACGTGGACGAACCACCGCTCACCGGCCGGCAGCAGCAGATGCAGCACGTTGATGGTGTGCGTGGTGAACGGATCACCCGGCACCCAGTGCAGCGGCGTGTCCTCCCAGGAGAACGACACCTTCCGCGCCTTGAGCGGGATCCGCTCGGACTCCACGGGGCGGGGCGTACGCGCCTCGGTGTTGGACATGGCGTCAATGTACTGATGGGTAAGTCGCCGCGGAACCCTTCTGCGGCGACTTGTTGACACCCGTGTCAGCTAGCGCAGGCCGCTGACCGTCCGCCCGTCCGTCAGGGTCGCCTTCAGCTCCGCCTCGGCACCCTGCTTCGCCTTCGCGGCAAGGAACTTGCCCTGCGCGGTCTGGCGCACCCCGCCCGTGGCGCTGATCGACGCGGTGTCCCGGCTGCCCGCCGCCAGCAGGTACCAGGAACCCGCCGCGGACTTCCACAGCACCCCGGCCAGCACCTGCGGATCGCGGGCCCCGCACGCCGCGACGTCCTCCGCCTTGGCGGCGACCGCCGCGTACGTGCCGCCTGGCGTGTGGAACTGCGCCAGCACCCGCTCACCGCCGCCGCGCCAGGTCTCGCCGCGGGTGCACACCCACGCCGCCGTGCCGCTCGCGTCGGGCAGCGGCTGCTCGGCGTACTGCCAGGCGTTCACCGACCGCACCCCCTGCCCGCGCAGACCGCCCAGCGAACAGCCGAGCGGGGCCCAGCTGCGCAGCGCCTCGGCCCCCGCCGCGTCGTGCGGCGAGCCCGGACGGCCGTTGGTGAGGCGGGCCGGTACCAGTTCGCCGAGGTCGGTCAGCAGCCGCGTGCCGGAGTCGTCGGTGACCTGGAGGACGTTCCAGGAGGTGCAGGTGCCGGACTGGGTGGCGGGGCTGGCCAGCGGCGCGGTGACGCCCTCCGTGACGGCGAGGTCCATCGCACCGGAGGCCGGCTTCATCAGGTCGCGCTCGGCCGCCTTCGCGACCCACGGGGCCGTCAGATAGCGGACGTTGCCGTCGGTCCGGTTCAGCACCACCGCGCTCGACTCCACCCGGCTCGCGCCGTCGGCACGGGCGAAGTCGAGGGCGGCGCCCGCCGTGCCGTCCTTCGGCTCGGCGTAGCGGGCGATGCGCAGGCCGTCGTAGAAGATCACCACGCGGGCGTTGTCGACCTGTCCGGCGTACAGCAGTTGCGGCGGGCCGGCCGGTCCGCCGGACGGGGTGCCGGGGGTCGCCGAGACCTGGACCGTCTCACCGGGGCGCGCCCAGACGGCGAGGGCGCGGCGCAGCAGCGTGCGGTCGGTGGTGAGGTCGCCCCGGGCGGGCCAGACGGAGAAGTCGGTGCGGCTCGCGGACCGCCAGGCGACGGGGGAGACCTTCAGCAGCCGGTCGGGCTCCAGGGCGGCCTGCGCCGCCGGGTTCTGTGCGTACGGCGGGGCCGCCGCACCGTCCGGGCCCCAGCCGTCGCCGGGCAGTGCGAGCAGCGCCCCGCACACGGCGGCCGCCGCCGCGGCGGCGAGCGCGGCCTTCAGATGCTGGCGGCGGCGCATCAGATCGGTGGGCCGGGCCTGGAGCGAGCAGGGATCGAACTCGGGGGAGTCGAGCAGCGTGTACTGGACGGGGACGCCGTCGGCCTCCTGGAGCGCGGCGTCCGGGTCGTCCACACCCGCGGTGCGCAGGACGTGGTGGACGTCGCTGTCGGGCAGCCGCTCCAGGCCGCGCAGCACGTAGGCGGCACGGGCGGGCGCGGAGAGCGCGGACAGGTGCTGGTCCAGCGCGAGTTCGTCGGCGCCGCCCGAGCGCGGGAACAGCCGCAGGCCCCACACCTGGGGGAGCAGCGGCGGCAGCTGGGCCCGCTTGGGCCACGCCTTGCGCCGCAGCGGCAGGCCCGCCTCCAGTGCCGTGCGCAGCACCTGGAGCCGGACGAAGGCATAGCCCGGATCGCCGTCGCGACCGGTGGACTGGGCCGGGATGACCGACGCCGCGGCGCGGCCGCGGGGCAGCGCGCGCTGGGTGAGGGCGTGCGAGGTCAGCACCCGCCGGTTGCGGCCCAGGGCGGGCGGCAGCACCAGGTAGGCGAGACGGACCAGCCGCGGATAGTGCTCGACGAGAGCGGCCTCGGCCTGCTCGACGTCGACGACCGGGTCGGAAGCGGAAGGCGTGGGGCGAGGGGCGACATCCTGTGACTGCACGTTCAGCAGAACGAGCGAATCGACCGTTGGTCACCGCCACACGGGTGAGTGGGCGATGCGCGTTGACGAACAGCCGGGGCGGGCGCATTGAGCACGGCGCGCGCCGCAGCCGTATCGAACTGAGGCGCAGGCGCGTCCGCTCCACGACCGACCGGAGGAACAGATGAGGCTGACCCGACCGATGCTCGCCCTGGGCGGCGCCGTGGCCGTGCTGGCACTGGCGGGGTGCGGCTCCGACGGCGGCGGCGACCAGGCGGCCGTACCGCAGACGGCGACCGGCAGCCTGGAGCATCTCGCCGCCGAGGTGCGGTGCGAGCCGAACATGCAGACCGACGCGGACGAGATCCGGCAGGCCATCTGCAAGAACACCGACGGCAAGTTCGTCCTCGCGACCTTCGCCACGGACCGGGGGCAGCGGGAGTGGATCAACGGTGCCAAGGACTACGGCGGTCACTACCTGGTCGGCCGCAAGTGGGTCGCCGTGGGCGACACCCCCGTGGTGCGTGCGCTGCAGTCCACGCTCGGCGGAGACATCGAGGAGGGCACCGACCACTCCGTGCACGAGAAGTCCGGTGGGGCCACGCACACCGGTCACTGACCTGACGCACACACGAAGAACCGGCGGCGGGACATTCCCGCCGCCGGTTCTCCCTTGGTGCTACTGGTGCTACCCGCGCGTCACTGGCACTTGCGGCCACTGTTGATGCAGTTGACCATCTTGTTCATCGTCCGCTGCGAGAAGAAGTTGATGAAGTCGTTGTGGTCGGTGATCGGCTTGTGCAGCTGCTCCGGGAAGGTGTCCACCGCGAAGGGGTTCTGCACCACCCCGTTCTCGACGGTCGGGGTCGGGACCTCGTAGACCAGTCGGACCTGGAGCTGGGGGATCGCCTGGAAGCCGTTCGGGCAGGCGCCGTTGGCCTGGACGAACGCCACGTGCGTGCGGTGGTTGGCGCTGTCGATGTTTTGGCCGTCCCAGCAGCTCTGGAACTTGGACAGGCGCACCACGTCGCTGCCGTCGGGGCACAGCGGGTACTTGTCCGTCAGCTGGCGGTCCTCGAACCCGGTGCAGGTCCAGGCGGTGTTGGCGTTCGCGAGACCGTTGACGAAGGCCTTGGCGTCACCGGTGATGATGCGCAGGGCCCGCGGCATCGCGACGACCCGGCCTGTCCTGTTGCCGACGAACTTGAGCTGGGCGACCTTGGGCTCCAGGATCTTGCCCACGTTGCCCTCGGTGCCGCCGCCCGCGTTGTTCTGGTCGAAGTCCTGCGAACCGTCCTGCAGACGCAGCACCGGCCAGAAGTACGACGACCTGTCGCCCTGGTTCTGGCAGGTGGTGTCGGCCGCAGCCAGGTCCTCGTCGCTCGCGAACGCGTCGTTGTTCTGGTTGCCGACGTAGTCGTGCAGGTGGTGGGCGCCGTTGGTGACGCCCGGCGCCACGATCACGTTGTCCGTGTTGTGGTTGTCGTTCGAGTTGGTGCCGCACTTCGTGGTGAAGCTGCCCCGCGAACCGCTCCTGCCGTTCGCGGCGAGCCCGTTGGGGAGGTTGCGGGTGTTCGGCTGGACGGTGGTGATGTCCTGGAAGTCCGCGGCCACCGGGCCGTTGCCGGCCTGGCCGCCGTTGCCCTGCTCGCCGTCGCCCTCCTGGCCGTCGCCGCCCTGGTTCTGGTCCCCGCCGTCCTGCTGGCCGCCGTCCTGCTGCCCGTCGCCCTGCTGGCCGTCGTCCTGCTGCCCGTCGCCGTTCTGGTCGCCGTCCTGCTGGCCGTCGCCGTTCTGGTCCTGCTCGCCGTCGGTGGTCTCGGCGGGCTTCCCGGTGCAGGGGGACAGGCCGTCCAGCTGCTCGGGGGCGCTGCCGCCGGCCCGGTTGATCTCCAGCTGGATGCGGTCGATGATCACCTGCCGCCGGTCCTTGAGCGGGCCGAGGATGGTGTTCTGGACGAAGCTCGCGTCCCTCACCTGCGCGTCGCGCGTGGCCGCGAGCCGCTGGTAGGCCTCGGTGATCTGCTGGTCGAGCGTCGCCAGTTCGCCGTCCACCTCCCCACGGGCCTGGTCCGGCACCTCGGAGATCTGCTGGCCGACGTCCGGGCAGTCGATCGTGGCCACCTGGCCCGCGGTCGCCGTCGTCCGGTTCGACCAGCCGTTGTCCTCGTCCGCCGAGGCGTAGAAATTGGCCCAGACAAGCCCGCCCCCACCGAGCGCTAGGGCCGCCGATGCGGCAATGGCCTTGGTGGCCAGCGGCGTACGGCGTTTGCGTGTGTTGCGTCCCATGGAACTCCTCTGACTTCCTTGCGGGGCAGCATCGAGGCGCCCGACAGGAGTGAAGCGGCTCCCTCAGATACGCGGCGCGTCCCACGGGTGTTCAGCCGTCCCGGAAATCGTTGAGAAGTTCGTGAGGACTCGGTGAAACCAACAGCCTCTGGAACACCGGGAGTTGCAGGGTGTCCACGGCCGGTGAACAGGTGCTTCCGCTGTCAGTGGCCGTGGTCGAGATACGCGAGGACCGCCAGCACGCGGCGGTTGTCGTCGTCCGACACCTCCAGGCCCAGTTTGGCGAAGATGTTGGAGGTGTGCTTGGCGATCGCCCGCTCCGTCACCACGAGATGGGCCGCGATCGCCGCGTTGGACCGGCCCTGCGCCATCAGCTCCAGCACCTCCCGCTCGCGCGGCGTCAGCCGGGCCAGCGGCCGGTCGTCGGCCGCCCGCCGGGCCAGCAACTGCTGGATGACCTGCGGGTCCATCGCCGTACCGCCCGCGGCGACCCGTCGTACGGCGTCCACGAACTGGTCCGCGTCGAAGACCCGGTCCTTCAGCAGATAGCCCACCCCGCCGCTGCCGTCGGCGAGCAACTCGCGGGCGTACAGCTGCTCCACGTGCTGCGAGAGCACCAGCACCGGCAGCCCGGGCCTGGCCCGGCGGGCCCGCAGCGCGCACTGCAGGCCCTCGTCGGTGTGCGTGGGCGGCAGCCGTACGTCCACCACGGCCACGTCCGGCTTCAGCTCGGCCAGCGCCCGGTCCAGCTCGGGCCCGCTCTCCACGGCCGCCGCGATCTCGAAGTCGTAGGCCTCGAGCAGCCGGACCAGCCCGTCGCGCAGCAGGAACAGGTCTTCGGCTAGGACAACGCGCACGGGATCTCCAGGGTGACCATGGTGGGGCCGCCCTCCGGAGAGCTGACGGCCAGGACGCCGTCGAATGTACCGAGCCGCTGCTCCACCCCGGACAGTCCCGAACCCGCCCCGATCGCGGCACCGCCCCTGCCGTTGTCGGTCACCGCGATCCGCAGCATCCCGTCGGCGTGGTGCACGTCGAGCCAGATCCGGTCGGCGTCGGCGTGCTTGACGGCGTTGGTGAGCACCTCGCTCACCGCGAAGTACGCCGCCGACTCCACCGGCGGCTGCGCCCGCCCGTCCAGGTCCACCGTCACCTCGCTGGCGACCGGCAGCCGCAGCGCCAGCGCCCGCACCGCGTCACCGAGTCCGCGTTCGGCCAGCACCGGGGGATGGATGCCGCGCACCAGGTCGCGCAGCTCCGCCAGGGCGTCCGCGGAGGACCGGCGGGCCTGGGCCAGCAGTTCCCTCGCCTTCGCCGGGTCCTTGTCCAGCAGCATCTCCACGGTGCCCAGGTCCATGCCCATGGCGACCAGCCGGGCCTGCGCGCCGTCGTGCAGGTCCCGTTCGATACGGCGCAGCTCGGCGGCCGAGGTGTCCACCGCGACCTGCCGGGTTGCGGTCAGCACCCGCACCCGCTCGGCCAGTTCCCCCTGCGGGGAGCCGAGCACGGCCCGGGTGAGCGCGAAGTGCGCGGCCAGCAGACGGGGAGTGAAGTGATGCCCGAACAGCAGCAGGACGGCGCCGAGGGCCGCGGCGCCGAACGCGGAGGCCTGGCCGGTCACCGGCACGAACCCGTACCAGTAGTCGTCCGGGAAGACCCGCCACAGCCCGATCGCCAGGGCGAAGCCCTCCAGCGGATAGAGCAGCAGCACCGCCGGCAGCAGGGCGGTCACGAACCCCGCCGTCATGTCCACCGGCAACCACCGCAGGTCCCGCCAGGTCGCCGGATCGCCCAGCATCCCGAAGGTGCGCGCCCACGGGTTGGCGTCCTTCGGCAGCGGCCGGTACGCCGGGGGGATGCGCACGCCGCCCCACTCGGCCGCCAGCACCCGCCGCCAGTTCGCGAACGCCCGGACGCCGGTGAGGACCCACGGCGTCGTGACGATGCCGACGCCGATCGGTATCAGCGCGATGGACACGAGGGAGAGGGTGAGGCAGAGCACCGCGCCCGGCAGGGCCACGAGGGCCAGCGCCAGCCCGCGCACCGCGGCCCGCACGACCGTGCCGCCCCGCCCTGTCGCCTTGCCGCCGCCGCGGATGTCGCTGGTCTCGATCGTCATGACGCCAGTCTGGAGGAGCGGCTCCCAGCGGTCACTGGCCCGAGCCCCCCACCCCGGGGGTGTACCCACCTACACCCCACGCCCCCACCCGCCCCACATCTCCGCATCCCCCGAGCGCCTGCGCGGCCCGGCAGTCGCTACGCACCCCACCTGGTTGCTCGTAGCGAGCGCGGACCCGTCCCCGCCGCGCCGCACGCGCGGAGCCTTCGCCCCTGCCTGCGCGGCCCGCCGCCGCCCCACCCCGCCCGACACCCGCAACCCCTCTGTCGCGGCGCTGCCCTCACACTTTCGCGCCGGCGCCACGTGGCCCGTGGCTCGGCGCCGTCCCACCCGCCCGAGCGCCTGCGGATGCCCCTGCGCGGCCTGCCGCCTCGCCGTACCCCGGGCGCCGTCCCACCCCGCCCGAGCACCCGCAGCCCCTCTGTCGCGGCGCCGCCCTCACACTTTCGCGCCGGCGCCACGTGGCCCGTGGCTCGGCGCCGTCCCACCCGCCCGAGCGCCTGCGGATGCCCCTGCGCGGCCTGCCGCC
>NZ_JBIVHU010000005.1:434248-504023 GCF_044749345.1 Streptomyces sp. NPDC089424 | reverse complement strand
CTCTGTCGCGGCGCTGCCCTCACACTTTCGCGCCGGCGCCACGTGGCCCGTGGCTCGGCGCCGTCCCACCCGCCCGAGCGCCTGCGGATGCCCCTCCCACGCGGCCTGCCGTCTCGCCGTACCCCGGGCGCCGTCCCGCCCCGCCCGAGCACCCGCTGCCCCTCTCACCCGGCGTTGCCGTTCGCACCTCCACGCCCCTCGCCCCTGCCTCGGGTCGGCCCGCAGGGACTAGATTCCGTTGCCCGTCAGGGCTCTTTCTTCCGCTTCCGGGGTGAGGCCCACCGGGGGGCGGTCGGGGCGTTGGGGGGCCGTTCCGCCGAGTTCGGCCAGCCAGCGCCAGGTGTCGGCCACGGTGTGGGCGGCCGGTCGGCAGTTCAGCCCCGCGGCCAGGGCGCGAGAGACGTCCGCGCTGTGCAGGGCGTCGTGCAGCTCGCTGCCCGGCGGCACCCACACCGGCAGCCCGCTCCAGGGTTCGATACCCGCCCCGAGCACCACCTCGGGCGCGGTCCAGCGCAGCTCGGCCGCCGACCCGGTCGCCCGCACGCACGCCTCCAGGAACTCACCCATGGTGGTGTGCCCCCGAGGACCGGTCAGGTTGTACGGCCCGCCGAGCTCCCCCTCGATCCCGTCCAGGATCCACTCGGCGAGGTCACGGACGTCGACGAACTGCACCGGCAACTCGCGCGGGCCCGGCGCCAGCACCGGCCCGCCCCGGGCGATCCGGTTCAGCCACCAGGGCAGGCGGCCGACGTTCTCGTACGGCCCGAGCAGCAGCCCGGCCCGCACCAGCAGCGAGTCGCGCGCGCCGAAGGACTCGACGACGGCCAGTTCGCCGCCCCGTTTGTCGCGGGCGTAGTCGGTGTGGTCCGCGCCGGCCTCGGCGCCCTGCACGAGCGGCGCGTCCTCGGTGTACCCGGCGGGCGGGGCCCAGGCGTAGACCGAGCAGCTCGACACGTACACGTACCGCCCGGCGCGGCCCCGCAGCAGCCGCGCCGTGTCCCGCACCGCCCGGGGTGCCGCCGACCAGGTGTCGACGACGGCGTCCCATTCCCCCTCCGCCAGGCCGTCGAGCCCGCGCGGCGCCGTGCGGTCGCCCAGCACCTCGCGGACACCGGGCGGGGCCGCGTGCCTGCCCCGGTGGAAGACGGTCACGTCCCAGCCCCGCCCGACGGCGGCCTCCACCACGGCCCGCCCCGCGAACTCCGTACCACCCAGCATCAGCAGTCTCATGGGGGTGACTCTGCCCCGGGGCCCGTGCGCGGGGGAAGCGCACTCTGCCCAGGGCAGACGCAGGGCGCGCCGGGCCGTCAGGCGCGGGCCGGCGGCGCGTACTTGTAGCCCACCCGGCGGACCGTGAGGATCGCCCCCCGGTGTTCCGCGCCCAGCTTGCGGCGCAGTCGGGCGATGTGGACGTCGACCGTGCGGCCGTCGCCGACATGCCCGTAGCCCCACACCGTGGTGACCAGCTGGTCGCGGGTGTGCACCCGGTGCGGGTGCGCCACCAGATGGGCGAGCAGCTCGAACTCCAGGTACGTCAGGTCGAGTTCCCGCCCGGCCACCCGGGCGGTGCGGCGCTGGGCGTCGACACGGATGAGGTCGGCGGCGTCGGTGGCGGGGTCGACATCGGCGCCGACGCCCGCGCCGGCCGCCGGCACCGGCAGGAAGGGCGGCTGCCGGTCGGCCGGGACGAGCACCAGGTACCCGACCATCGGCGGCCGGCCCGGCAGGGAGGGCAGCGCCTCCTGCGGTGCGGGCAGCCAGGTGGCACCCGGCGGCAGGAGGTCGGCGACCCTTCTCACCTCGTCCCGGTCGACGGCGCGCAGCCGGTGCCGGGAGCCGCCGGGAGCGGCGGCGGGGGAGAGGGGACGGGACACGGAACGGGGCACAGGGCCGGGGATCGCCATGGGAGGTCAGCTCTTCTCGCGCGAGAGGTCCGTCGAAGGAGGTACTCGTGTCGCGCTGGCCGGAGGCCGGTTGTACGGCGTCAGAGGGCCGGCGCGGTCGTCGCGCGGCAACACACCCGGTCGAAGTCGTGGTGCTGACGGGAGGGCCAGAAGGGCTCGAGGTCATGGCGACCCGTCGCGGAGAACTTCTGGAAGACGGCCATGGGCCCATTGAAGCAGACGGCACCGGCGACGCGAAGGGGGCGCCCACCGGACCGGTGGGCGCCCCCGGCACGTCGCCGGTGGAGCGGATCAGACCTGGCCGGCCTTCTCCAGGGCGGAGCAGCAGGTGTCGACCAGCAGACGCGTCACGACGTAGGGGTCGACGTTGGCGTTCGGGCGGCGGTCCTCGATGTAGCCCTTGCCGTCCTTCTCGACCTGCCACGGGATACGGACCGAGGCGCCGCGGTCGGAGACGCCGTAGGAGTACTTGTCCCACGGGGCGGTCTCGTGCAGGCCGGTCAGACGGTCGTCGATGCCGGCGCCGTAGTTCTTGACGTGGTCGAGCGGCTTGGAACCCTCGCCGAGCGACTCGCACGCGGTGATGATCGCGTCGTAGGACTCGCGCATCGCCTTCGTCGAGAAGTTGGTGTGCGCGCCGGCGCCGTTCCAGTCGCCCTTGACCGGCTTGGGGTCGAGGGTGGCGGAGACGCCGAAGTCCTCTGCGGTGCGGTAGAGCAGCCAGCGGGCCACCCACAGCTGGTCGGAGACCTCCAGCGGGGACAGCGGACCGACCTGGAACTCCCACTGGCCGGGCATGACCTCGGCGTTGATGCCGGACAGGCCCAGGCCCGCCGTCAGGCAGTGCTCCAGGTGGGCCTCGACGATGTCGCGACCGAAGATCTCGTCGGCGCCTACGCCGCAGTAGTAGCCGCCCTGCGGGGCCGGGAAGCCGCCCTCGGGGAAACCGAGCGGGCGGGTGCCGTCGAAGAAGGTGTACTCCTGCTCGATGCCGAAGATCGGCTCCTGCGCGGCGAACTTCTGGGCGACCTCGGTGAGCGCGGCCCGGGTGTTCGACGGGTGCGGGGTCATGTCCGTGTTGAGGACCTCGCACAGCACCAGCACGTCGTCGCCACCGCGGATCGGGTCCGGGCAGGAGAAGACCGGCTTGAGCACGCAGTCCGAGGCGTGGCCCTCGGCCTGGTTCGTGGACGACCCGTCGAAGCCCCAGATCGGCAGCTCGGCACCCTTCGCGCCCTTCTCCGAGTCCGCCATGATCTTCGTCTTGGAACGAAGCTTGGCCGTCGGCGCGGTGCCGTCGATCCAGATGTACTCAGCCTTGAAGGTCACGGGCCACATCCTTCGGGGTGGGTCTGGGCGCGCTTGCGGGTGCTGCGGCGCCACGGCACCGGGGCGCCGCATTCTGTCTGTCCGGAAGCCTGTCAACAGGCGATTTCCCGATCATTGCCCGGTTGTGAACCCCGTGTTACCTGGCACTGCCGCGGCCCACCTCATCGTGTGAGACGCCCCGCGTACGGGTGGGCGGCTCGTATGCCATGCGATGCGATGCAATGCGATGCGAGGTGACCGCGCGCAGGTCCTGCCGCTCGTGGCCGCGAGCGGCAGGACCTGTGACACATACGCGGGGGCAGCCCTGAGCGGGATGCCGCCTCAGCGGGTCCTCGGGCTCAGTGCCTCACCCCACCTTCTCGATCACGGCCCGGCGGATCAGGAACTTGCCGGGCTCACGGACCTGTTCGAAAGCGGCGTTGTTGAGCAGGACACAGCTGCCGGAGACGGAGGTGACCTCCACCGTCGTGGACTTGTTGTTGTCCAGGTTGGTGACCTTCAGCTTGGTGCCCGCCGGGAACTGGTTGCTCGACGCGGCCGGGGCGCCGGCCTCGCCGGAGAGCGTCACCGTGGAGCCGTTGCAGACCTGCTCCCCGGCGGCGCCCGCGCCGTCACCCGGGGCGGCGGCGTCGGCGGGCGGCGCCGACTGCTGGGCGCCGCCGCCCGCCTGCCCGGCCCCTTGCCCAGCGCCCTGGCCCGCCCCGTTGCCCTGCTGGCCCGGCTGCGCGGCCTGGGAGCCCTGAGCCGACTCCCCCACCTCGCACCCGGCGGCCTTCTGCTGGAGCTGGATCTGGGCGATGACGGCCTCGCGGTTGGCGATCCGGGCCGCGGACTGCGCGTCCGGGTTGGCCCGCTGGTCCGCGATGAACCGCTGGTTGTTGCCGAGGGCGGTGGCGAAACCCTGGCAGGCCGTCGAGTTCGCCGCGGTCTGCGAGGCGTTCGACGTGCTCGCCATGACGAAGGCGCCACCGCCCGCCACCGTGGCCGCGCTGACCAGCAGGGCCAGCTTCTTCTTCGTGCTGAGGGTTCTCCTGCGCGACATGCGCGCCTCCTGGGAGGTAGGGGAGCGTACGCCGCTATGTACGAGATGCCGAACGGGGTTACTCAGTGGTTACGCGAGGATGTTGAAGTAACCTGCGTCACACGGGAGTTGACGACGGGGTTCAGCGGGCGAGCGCGTCCCGCACCGCCTCGTCGGTACGGCCGACGACCGCCGTGCCGTCGTCCGCGGTGATGAGGGGCCGCTGGATGAGCCGCGGGTGCTCGGCGAGCGCGCGCACCCAGCGGTCGCGCGCGCCTGCGTCCCGCGGCCACTCCTTCAGCCCCAGCTCCTTGGCCTCGGCCTCCTGGGTCCGCGTGATGTCCCACGGCTCCAGACCCAGCCGGTCGAGCACGTCACGGATCTCGTCCTCGCTCGGTACGTCCTCCAGATAGCGGCGGACCGTGTACTCGGCCCCCTCTGCGTCGAGCAGGCTCAGGGCGCTGCGGCATTTGGAGCAGGCGGGGTTGATCCAGATTTCCATACCGCCACGGTACGCCGCCGAACGACCCGCGGAACCCGTCTTCCCCGTGCGTCACTGCACCCCCGAAAGCCCTTGTGGCCAGGGGCTTTTGTCAGTGGGGGCCGGTAGAATAGAAGCAGTGTTCGAGGGTGTCGCCGGGGTGTCCGGCCGGCGCCCTGACCGCGACAGGAGGATGCCCGTGCCCGCTGCCGCACTGAAGCCGAAGCCGCTGCCGACCCAGTCCACCGCGAAGCGCCCCGTGCTGCTCGAACTCCCCTGCGCCCCCGTGGAGAAGCGGCCACTGCCGCCGGGGCGCCCGCGCGAGTGGTACATCTCCCACAACCGCCGTCTCAAGGCCATGCGCCTTGCGATAGCGCTGCTCGACTCGGGGGTGTACGTGCCGAACCAGGCACGCGACGAGACGATCCGCAGCACCGCGGACCTCATCGGCGTCCACCCGCCGTCGGACACGACGTGTCACATGGTGCGGGCGCTGCTGCGGTACACGCGCTGAGCCCGTGAGCCCGTGAGTTCGTGCGCCGGGTGCCGGTACGCACCTCGGCACCCGGCGCACCTCCGCGCTCACCCCGCCGCCAACTCCCGCTCCACCGGCGTCCGGAAGCGCGGTGTGATCCGCGTGGCCCCCACCCAGGCGCGCAGCCGCTCCGCCTCGCCCTCGACCGCCGTGCGCGCCTCCCGGCCCACGCCCTCCTCCGTCAGCAGCCGCCACACGATCTCGCCGTCGGGCCGCTGGGCCCAGGCGCCCACCACCCGGCCGTCCCACCACACCGTCGGCCCGATGTTCCCGCTGCGGTCGAACAGGGCGGGGCGCAGCTCGGGGGAGAGGAACCAGTCGCGGTCGCGGCAGCTCATCGCCGTGGGGTCGAGGGCGGGCAGCAGCGCGGCCCACGGTGCGACGGGACCCGGCACCAGATCGACGTCGGCCTCGACGACATACCCCGTGCCCTCGTCCAGCCGTACCTCCCGCGCACCGATCGCGGCCAGTGCCGCGCGCACCTCCGTCACCCGCCACCCCGTCCACCACTTGAGGTCGGCCTCGGTCGCCGGCCCGCACGCCGTCAGCCAGCGCCGCAGCAGCGCCGCCTGCGCCCCGGCGGCGTCCAGCTCGGGGTGCTCGGGTGCCGGGGCCCAACGGAACTGGCTCGACGTCCAGGAGCCGAGCGGCCGTCCCCGGACGACCTTGCCCTCCACGCCCAGCACCCGCAGCAGCCGCGTCGACACCGTGTGGACGCCCTCGTAGCTCTTGCCGACGGCGTACGCGAACTGCTCCCGCAGCCTCGGCTCGTCCCGTGCCAGCTCGGCCGCCGTGGCCTCCCCGCGCCGCGCCAGCAGGGCGAGCGCCGACTCCTCGACCTCCTTGAGCCAGGCCTCGTTTGGCGCCCCCGCCTTCGCCATGTCCTTGACCAGCGAGGCCCGCTCCCGCGCCGCCACCGTGAGCCCCGTGGAGGCGTGCACCACGGCGGTCAGCTCCGTCGGGAACACGAACACGGTGTGCCGCATGCCGTGCATCCGCACCAGCGTCCGGTCCGTGTACAGCGCGCGCTCCGTCTCCGTCACGGTCCCCGCCGCATCCGTGAGCCGCGCCCCTACCGCCAGGTACACGGTCGCGGGGTCCGAACCGTGCAGCGCGACGAGCGAGTCGGCGATCTCCTCCGGCCGCCCGGCCCGCGCCCCCACCGCCAGCCGATGCCGCACCGCCAGCCGAGCCCGCCGCTGCGCCACTCCGACGTACGGCAACCCCGCAGCACCCATCCCGGCCTCCACCCGTCCGCTCGTGTCGCCCTCGTGACGCCCCGCCGCTCACGAGGACGCCCTGCACCCCATCCTGCCGACCCCCACCGACAACGGCCCCCCACCTGCGCCTTCGCCGCCCCGGTCGCTCAGCACCGCCGTCACGAAGGCCCGCCGGTCCGCCCCGTGCCCGAGGAACCACAGCCCCAGCGAGTGATCGGCGCCGGGCAGTTCGAAGCGTGTGTACCGGGCACGGCAGGACAGTGCGTCCTGGACCGCCTCCGTCACGGCCGGCGGGATCACCGCGTCCGTGCCCGGCACGGCGAGCACCGCGCGCCCCCGGTACGCCCGGAACGCGTCCAGCGCGGGCGACCCCCGCCAGCTGCCGGGCCGCCGGATGACGGCGCTGAAGCGCCCGTCACCCGTCCCGAACGGCAGCTCCCATGCCTGCGCCGCGTAGACCGCGGGCGCGCACAGCGCCAGTGCGCGCACCCGGTCGCCGTAGTGCGCGGCGAGATCCGCCACCGTCTGTCCGCTCATGCTGAAGCCGGCCAGGACCAGCGCCCGGTCCGCCGGCACCTGCGCGTCGATCACCGCCACGGCCTGCTCGAACCGGTGCCGCAAGCTCGACTCCCTGAGCGCGCCCGAGCTTTCGCCGTGCCCGGCGAAGTCGAACGCGACCCCCCGGCCGCCCCGCGCCGCGAACTCGCCGAGCAGCGGCAGCAGCCGTTCCTTGTCGCTGCGGCCCGCACCGTGCAGGACGACGGCTGCCACCGGGGCGTCCGGATCGCCGCAGGTCACCCCGGCGAGCCGGGCACCGTCGTGGTCGTACGCGAAGGGAGAGAGGGCGTTCATGGCGCCATTCACTCACGGCGCCCTCGCCCGCACCGGGAAAAAGGAGATGCGGGCCCCCCTGCCTCCGACGCTACGCTCTGTGCACGGACAAACACAGATCCCACATCCCAGGGGAGTCCCGTCATGGGCACCATCATCATCTCCGGGACGGTCGTCCTGGTCGTCCTGGGATTCGGAAACCACCTCTACTGGCTGGCCGCCGTCGCGATGCTCGTCCTGTACGTGCGGTACGGGCGCGACGCGTCCACGAAGACCTCCGCCCCCTCGACCCCTCCGGCGCCCGGGCCCACGAGCTACCGGGCCTACCGCGACCGCCGTGACCAGCAGGCCAGGTGGGAGCGCCGCTACCGCCGCGAGCGGCCGCTGGAGTTCCGCCGTCAGGAGCGGGAGCGGAGCAGCAAGTGACCCGCCCCGGGGCGGGCCCCGCAAGGATTCGCGTCAGAGCCCTGGGGCGCCCCACACCGGGAACCACCGCCCCAGGTCCTCCTCCATCCGCAGATCACCGGCGAGCGCGGCCCTCACCTGGAGTTCGAGCGCGCTGTCGCGCCGCTGTCCCCCGTCGGGCAGCGGCGCGAACGGGTAGAAGGTGCCGCGCTTGTAGAGATAGACCAGCGCCAGCCGTCGTCCCGCCTCGTCACGGAAGCCGGCCAGCGAGCACAGCAACTGCGGGCCGAAGCCGTTGATCTCCATGGAGCTGTTCACCGCGTGCAGATCGTTGACGAGCTGCGGCAGCTCGTCGGGGGCACGGCGGGAGATCAGCCAGGAGTACCCGTACGCGTCCCGCTCCAGCTCGACCGGCGGCCCGGTCCGCTCGGTGTCCGCGTCCAGCAGCGCCCGTACCTCGCGGTGCGTCTGGTCGAACGCGGCCCCCTCGACCGTCGCGAAGCACACCGCGCCGTGCCCGGTCGGTGTGAAGGCCGCGGCCGCCTCCAGCGTCACCGCGGCCGAGGGCAGCGCGAACAACCGGTCCAGATCGGGCGCGACCGGCTGGGTACGTCCGAGCAGGATGTCCAGCAACCCCATGGTCACGCCTTTCCGGGGGTCGCCGCCTCGCCCAGCTCGGCGGAGATCCGCCCCAGCTGCGCGAGGCGCTGCTCCAGGCTCGGGTGGGTCGAGAACAACCGCGCGATGTCCGGCCCACGGCCGAGCGCGGGCGTGAAGTAGAAGGCGTTGAACGCCTGCGCGGTGCGCAGGTCCTTCGTCGGGATCCGCGCGATGTCGCCGGTCACCTTGGTCAGCGCGGACGCCAGCGCGGAGGGCCGCCCGGTCAGCAGCGCCGCCGCACGGTCGGCCGCCAGCTCGCGGTACCGGGACAGCGCCCGGATCAGCAGGAAACTGATCGCGTACACCGCGGCCGAGACCCCCATGATCCCCAGGAAGATCACGGCGGTGTTCTGGTCGCGCCGCCCGCCGCCGAAGAGCTGCGAGTAGAAGGCGAACCGGACGATCAGCCCCGCGATCACGCCCAGGAAGGACGCGACCGTGATCACGGCGACGTCCTTGTGCGCCACGTGCGACAGCTCGTGCGCGAGCACCCCCTCCAGCTCCGCCGGCTCCAGCCGCCGCAGCAGTCCGGTGGTCACGCAGACCACCGCGTGGTCGGGGTTGCGACCGGTGGCGAACGCGTTCGGCATCTCCATCGCGGACACGGCGACCACCGGCTTCGGCATGTCGGCGACCGCGCACAGCCGGTCGACCACGCCGTGCAGATCCGGGTACTCCTCGCGTTCCACGACCCGGCCGTGCATCGCGAAGAGCGCGACCCGGTCGGAGAACCAGTACTGCGCGCCCAGCAGCGCCGCCGCGATCACCACGACCAGCACCCAGGACTTCAGCAACACGATCAGCGCGGCGACGAACGCCACGTACAACAATCCGAGCAGGAACAACGTGACCGTCATCCGTACGGTCAGCTGTCGGTCGCTCCGGAAGCGGCTCTGCATGTGCATCACCCCGCACTAGAGCCCCAGCAATCGCCTGGGCCCACTGCCAGTGTGCACCCGCACCCACCAAGACGCGGTCCCCCTCGCCCCTCGCCCCGGCAAAGACCTTTCGCCACTCCGTCGGCCCTGCGGCCGGCTCCGTCGCGGTCGGCTCAGTAGGGAGCCCGGAAGTTGATCCAGCCCAGGAGGACGATCACCGCGACCACGCAGCCGAGGACCACGACCGTCGACAGCCATGACGACCGGCGGCGGGCCGTGTGGCCAGGGGCGGCGCGGAACGGCACCGGGGCGGGCGGGTCGTTCTTCCAGCGCGCCGCGAGCATCCGGGCCCGCGCCGAGGGCTCCTTGTGCGCGGCGCCGTCCGCCCATCGGAGATCGAACTCCCGCTCCGTGTCGTCCTGTTCGGACATCCCCGTATACCTCTCTCGAACACCGGACCTATGCGCCGATGATCCCCCGTGGACGGCCGTCGAGGGAAGCCCGAAAAGCCGTCCCGGCGGCCGGTCCCGGAGCCCGCCGGCCCGTCCCGCGGCTGGGGATGCCGGGTGATCGGGGGCGGGCTTAGCCTGGAGAGGGAGCTGCTCTCCGGGACGCGCGTCGTTCGGCGACACCCCCGCACACATCCGACAGCCCACATGCCACACGGACCGCGGCTGATACGCACGCCTCGTAGTCAGGCGGCGACACCGACGACCGCGCCGTACCTTCTGCGGCGGCTGCGGCCATCCGTCCGGCTCGTGCTCCGCACGATGGGATGGAAGGAAGGTCTTTCCATGAACGCACCACGCGCACGGCGTCTTTTCGCCATGTCCGCCATCGGCGTGCTGATGGCCGGTGGCGCCGCGATCGGCGCAGCCGGCACGGCCTCGGCAGCCACACCCACCACTCACGTGCCCTCCAACTGGGGCGGCGACGACTGGAGGGACCGCGGCGGCTGGGGTTACAACAACTTCGGCTACTTCAACAACTTCGGAGGCTTCGGCGGCTACGGCGGGTACGGGTACGGGGGCTACGGCGGCTACGGCGGCAGCCCGGTCGTGATCGTGGTCCGCTGAGTCGGAGGCGACTGCCCCCTCCGGGGCCAACGGATGAGGGCCGCCACCTGGAGCACTCCAGGTGGCGGCCCTCACCGCGTCCTACGCGTCGGTACGGATCACACGTCGAAGTACAGCTCGAACTCGTGCGGGTGCGGACGCAGCTGCAGCGGGGCGATCTCGTTGGTGCGCTTGTAGTCGATCCACGTCTCGATCAGGTCCGAGGTGAAGACGTCGCCCTGGAGGAGGAACTCGTGGTCGGCCTCCAGGCGGTCGAGGACCGCGCCGAGGGAGGTCGGGACCTGCGCGACGCCCGCGTGCTCCTCGGGAGCCAGCTCGTAGAGGTCCTTGTCGATCGGCTCGGCCGGCTCGATCTTGTTCTTGATGCCGTCCAGGCCCGCGAGGAGCAGCGCGGAGAAGGCCAGGTACGGGTTGCCCGAGGAGTCCGGGGCGCGGAACTCGACGCGCTTGGCCTTCGGGTTGGAGCCCGTGATCGGGATACGCATCGCGGCCGAGCGGTTGCGCTGCGAGTACACCAGGTTGACCGGCGCCTCGAAGCCCGGCACCAGGCGGTGGTACGAGTTCACCGTCGGATTGGTGAAGGCGAGCAGCGACGGGGCGTGACGAAGGATGCCGCCGATGTAGTAGCGGGCGGTGTCCGACAGGCCGGCGTAGCCCTGCTCGTCGTAGAACAGCGGGTCGCCGTTGCTCCACAGCGACTGGTGGACGTGCATGCCCGAGCCGTTGTCACCGAAGATCGGCTTCGGCATGAAGGTCGCGGTCTTGCCGTTGCGCCAGGCCACGTTCTTCACGATGTACTTGAAGAGCTGGAGGTCGTCGGCGGCGGCGAGCAGCGTGTTGAACTTGTAGTTGATCTCGGCCTGGCCGGCGGTGCCCACCTCGTGGTGCTGGCGCTCGACCTGGAGGCCGGACCGCTCCAGCTCCAGGGAGATCTCGGCGCGCAGGTCGGCGAAGTGGTCGACCGGCGGGGTCGGGAAGTAGCCGCCCTTGTAGCGGACCTTGTAGCCGCGGTTGTCCTCCAGCGCGCCGGTGTTCCAGGCGCCCGCCTCGGAGTCGATGTGGTAGAAGGACTCGTTCTCCGACGTCTTGAAGCGGACGCTGTCGAAGACGTAGAACTCGGCCTCCGGGCCGAAGAAGGCGGTGTCGGCGATGCCGGTGGAGGCGAGGTAGGCCTCGGCCTTCTTCGCCACGTTCCGCGGGTCACGGGAGTACTGCTCACCGGTGATCGGGTCGTGGATGAAGAAGTTGATGTTGACCGTCTTGTCCCGGCGGAACGGGTCCACGCGGGCGGTGGACAGGTCGGCGCGCAGCGCCATGTCGGACTCGTGGATGGCCTGGAAGCCGCGGATCGAGGATCCGTCGAAGGCCAGCTCCTCGCCCGCGTCGAACGCCGCAGCGGGGATCGTGAAGTGCTGCATGACGCCCGGCAGGTCGCAGAAGCGGACGTCGATGAACTTCACGTCCTCGTCGGCGATGAACTTCTTGGCCTCGTCGGCGTTCTGGAACATCCAGCTCCTCCTACTCCCGACCGTCCCGCCGGGGTGGTAGTTCGTATCTGCGGCCAGTGCGGTGGCACATGCTGCACCGACCCTAGGGACGCGTCATTTCTCGGGCGTGACCCATTTGTTTCGCAGAAGTTAACCGGCTCCGTTCCACCGTAACGCGGACCCACCCCGGCATACCTTGGTCAAATCCGGGCGCAGTACCTTTGTCGGGTGGACAAGAGGCAGGCAATCGGATCATGGCTCTCCGGCCCCCGCGCGGCCATGGAGGACGCCGGTGCGGACTTCGGCTACCGGGGCGAGCAGCTCGGGCTGCCGGAGCAGGGGCCGGGATCGCTCGCGCGCCCGGGCCGACGGCTCGGCGCGCTGGCCGTCGACTGGGGTCTGTGCCTCTTGATCGCATACAGCTTGATCACGGACGGCTACGGTCAGGCGACCAGCAACTGGGCCCTGCTGATCTTCCTGGTCATGAGCGTCCTGACCGTCGGCACGATCGGCATCACCCCGGGCAAGCGCCTCTTCGGAGTGCGGGTGATCGCCCTCGACACGGGTGCGCCCCACCCCGCCCGCGCCCTGCTGCGCACGGTCCTGCTGTGCCTCGCCGTCCCCGCCCTGATCTGGGACCGGGACGGCCGCGGCCTGCACGACCGGCTCGCCCGCACGGTCGAGGTGCGGATCTGAGCGGCCGGGCGCGGCGCCCTCACCGGTGACAGCGGCCGACCGGTGACTGCCCCCTCGACCGGTGACAGCCCCCCGAAGGAAAAGACCACCCGCGCCGTCCGGCGCGGGTGGTCTTCCTTGTGTACGACCGAGTGCCAGGGATCAGGTGTGCAGGACCGACGCCAGCACCTGGCGCAGTTCCGCCTCCGGGTCCGCCGGGGCGGACGACGCCCGCCAGGCCACGAACCCGTCGGGACGCACCAGCACCGCCCCGTCGGCCGACGTGCCGTGCGTTCCCGCCCAGTCGTCGTCCTCCGCGTCGAGCGCCAGCTCGGCCTGTGCTCCGGCACCGATCCGGTAGGCCTCCAGCCGTACCCCGTCCGCGTCCGCGATGCGCCGCGCGGCGGCGTGCCAGGCCTCGCCCGCGTCGGACCCGGCGTCGCAGAGCAGCACCAGTGACCGCTCGTAGAGGTCGAGCGTGGAGACCCGCTCGCCCGCACGGCGCAGCCACATGTGCGGGGCCCGGCTGCCCGGCTCCGCGGTCATGCGCATCCCCTCGGGGACGACCGGCTCGGTCGGGTCGGCGCCCACGACGGCGCCCTCCGGATAGCGGTAGGCGAGGACGATGTTGAGGATGCCGCCGCGCTTGCCGCCGCCGACACCGGGGGCCGGGGCGAAGCCGGGGTGGCTGTGCTCCACCGAGCGGGACGAGGCACGGGCGCTGGTGGCCATGGCGACCGGGCGGCGCTCGGCGTCGTAGGTCTCCAGCAGCCCGGGGCCGGCCCAGCCCTCGAGGACGGCGGACAGCTTCCAGGCCAGGTTGTGGGCGTCCTGGATACCGGTGTTGGAGCCGAACGCGCCGGTCGGGGACATCTCGTGGGCGGAGTCGCCGGCGAGGAAGACCCGGTCGTGGGCGTACCGGTCGGCGACCCGTTCGGCCGCACGCCAGGACGCCCTACCGGTGATCTCCACGTCGAGGTCGGGGGCGCCGACCGCCTGCCGGATGTGCCGCTGGAGCCGCTCCTCGGTGAACTCCTCCAGCGTCTCCCCGTGTTCCGGGTGCCAGGGGGCGTGGAAGACCCAGTTCTCCTTGTTGTCGATGGGCAGCAGCGCGCCGTCCGCTTCGGGGTTGGTGAGGTAGCAGCAGATGAAGCGCCGGTCGCCGACGATGCCGGCGAGCAGCTTGGAGCGGAAGGTGATGCTCACGTTGGCGAACAGGTCGCCGGGGCCGCTCTGCCCGATGCCGAGCCGGTTCCTGACGGGGCTGCGCGGGCCGTCGGCCGCGACCAGGTAGTCCGCGCGGACGGTGTAGAGCTCGTCGCTGTCGCGGTCACGGACGTACGCCGTCACCCCGTGCGCATCCTGCTCGAAGGACTCCAGCTCGTGGAAGTACCTGAGGTCGCCGCCGAGCGCGTCGGCGTTCTTCCTGAGCACCGGCTCCAGGTCGTTCTGGCTGCACAGGCACCACCCCGAAGGGCTGAACTTCGCGAGGCCGCCGCCCGGGTCGATCTCCTTGAACAGCCATTCGCCGGCGTCGCCGACGAGCGTCGGCGTCTGCATGATGCCGTGGTTCTCCGCGAGGAGGGAGGCCGCCGTCCTGATGTCCGGCTCGACGCCGGCGACGCGGTAAAGCTCCATCGTCCGCACGTTGTTGCCGCGGCCGCGGGGGTGAATCGAGGTCCCGGCGTGCCGCTCGACGAGCATGTGACGCACGCCCAGACGGCCCAGGAACAGGGAGAGGGACAGGCCCACCAGAGAGCCGCCCACGACGAGGACGGGAACCTGGTGATCGGCTTTCTGCTGCATCAAGGACTCCTGAGGCAGTGGTGGGGGGTGGGGAAGTTCTTGGAGTTTTCATGCCCTCTGGAAGGGGCTCCGCGTGATCTATCACCCGCGTGGTTCACGCGAGTCGCGCACCGGGGGGGACCGGCAGAGGATCAAGAGGCGCTGACGTCGCGTCATCGGCGGCGGCGTTCGCCTCTGCCTCCAGAGAAGGAGATTCCGCAGCATGACCACTACGTCGGAAAAGGTTTCGCAGCAGCTGACGCGACAGGTGTCGAAACGGGTCTCCCAGTCCGTGTTCGACGGCTCCACCCTCAGGGTCGTCCTGCTGGTCGACGTATACGACGGGGCGCAGCAGCAGTTCCTGGAGGCATACGAGCAACTGTGCAACCAGGTGGCCAAGGTGCCCGGCCACATCAGCGACCAGCTGTGCCAGTCCATCGAGAATCCCTCCCAATGGCTCATCACCAGTGAGTGGGAGAGCGCCCCTCCGTTCCTCGCCTGGGTGAACAGCGAGGAGCACGTGCAGATGGTGCAGCCGATGCACAGCTGCATCCGTGACACCCGCTCGCTGCGCTTCCACGTGGTGCGCGAGATGGGCCGCGGACTGGCGAAGGCCGACCGGGCGGAGCGCCACCTGCAGGAGAACCCCCGGATCGGCGACGGCGTGATCCGCCACGCCCTGACCTTCACGGTCAAGCCGGGCAGCGAGCCGGAGGTCGCGAAGATCCTCGCGAACTACGACTCCCCCGAGACCCATGTGGACGAGACCACCCGTCTGGTCCGCACCTCCCTGTTCATGATCGGCAACCGGGTCGTACGGGCCATCGAGGTCCGCGGCGAGCTGCTCCAGGCGCTGCGCCACGTCGCCCGGCAGCCCGAGGTCAGGGCGGTGGAGGAGGCCATCAACCCCTACCTGGAGCAGGAGCGGGACCTCAGCTGCGACGAGTCCGCGCGCGTCTTCTTCACCCGGGCGGCCCTGCCCGCCGTGCACCACGTCAGCGTCGACGAACTGCACGAGGGCGAGCGGCACGCCATGTACATCCCCGCCCGGCCGGGCTGCGGGATGCGGCTGGCCGAGGCACTGGCCCGGGCGGACGAGGACGCGGCCGAGGACCCGGGCACCCCGGTCCTGCGCAGCACGGTCTTCCAGCGCGACGACGTCGTCGTCCGTCTGGTCGACGTCCGACCCGGCGCCGGCGTCGGAGCGGCCCTGCCCGAGCCCGGGGTCATGGCCCCGCTGAAGTCCCTGCTGGACGGCGACGCCGCCCGCATGGAGCTCATCACCGACCGCCGCTCGCCGGACGCCTGACCCCGTCAGGCACAGCACACCCACGGAGGAACGTCGTGATCAAACCCCTTCCGAAGATCGTGGACCTCAGCGAGGTCGAGCCCAACACCCGGCGCGGCGGCGATCTGCGCGCCATGCTCACCCCCACCACGGTCGGCTCCACCAGCGGTTTCATGGGCGTGGCCATCGTGCACCCCGGCGACCGCATCGGTGAGCACTACCACCCGTACTCCGAGGAGTTCGTGTACGTCGTCTGCGGTCAGCTGGAAGTGGACCTGGACGGCGAACCGCACCCCCTCCGGCCGGAGCAGGGCCTGATGATCCCCGCCCACATGCGGCACCGCTTCCGGAACGTGGGCAACGTGGAGGCGCGCATCGTCTTCCACCTGGGCCCGCTGGCCCCGCGCCCGAGCCTCGGGCACGTCGACACGGAGGAGACGGACGTCATCGGCGCCGCCGCGGTGGTCACGGAGACCGCCTCCGCGGGTGCCGCCCACGACCGAGGTGAGGTCCGGTCATGAGCCGGCGTGTGGCGGTGACCGGCATAGGCATCGTCGCCCCGGGTGGCATCGGTGTACCGGCTTTCTGGGATCTGCTGGCCAACGGCCGGACGGCGACCCGGGGTATCACCTTCTTCGATCCCTCGGGGCTGCGGTCGCAGATAGCCGCGGAGTGCGACTTCGACCCGGCCGCGCACGGCCTGGACGAGGACGAGGTCGCGCGCGCGGACCGGTACATACAGTTCGCCCTGGTCGCCGGTGCGGAGGCGGTCCGGGACTCCGGTCTCGACCTGAGCCGCGAGAACCCCTGGCGGGTCGGGGTGTCCGTGGGCACCGCGGTCGGCGGCACCACCCGGCTGGAGCACGACTACGTCCTGGTGAGCAACCACGGCGAGCGCTGGGACGTCGACCACCGGGAGGCGGAGGCGCACCTGCACCGGGCGTTCTCGCCCAGTACGGTCGCCTCCGCGGTGGCGGAACGTTTCGGCGCCCAAGGGCCGGTACAGACCGTCTCCACCGGCTGCACCTCGGGCCTGGACGCCGTCGGGTACGCCTTCCACACGGTCGAGGAGGGCCGGGCCGACATCTGCATAGCGGGTGCCTCGGACTCCCCGATCTCCCCGATCACCATGGCCTGCTTCGACGCGATCAAGGCCACGTCACCCAACAACGACGACCCGGCCCACGCCTCCCGGCCCTTCGACAACAACCGTGACGGGTTCGTCATGGGCGAGGGCGGCGCCGTGCTCGTCCTGGAGGAGCTGGAACACGCCCGGGCCCGCGGGGCCCACGTGTACTGCGAACTGGGCGGCTACGCCACCTTCGGCAACGCCTACCACATGACCGGCCTGACCAGCGAGGGTCTGGAGATGGCCCGGGCGATAGACCTGGCTCTGGACCACGCCCGGCTGGACCCGACGGCGATCGACTACGTCAACGCCCACGGATCCGGCACCCGGCAGAACGACCGCCACGAGACGGCGGCCGTGAAGCGGGCGCTCGGCCAGCACGCCTACGACACCCCCATGAGCTCCATCAAGTCGATGGTGGGGCACTCACTCGGGGCGATCGGGGCGATCGAGGTGGTCGCCTGCGTACTGGCCCTCGCCAAGCAGGTCGTACCGCCGACCGCCAACTACGAGACCCCCGACCCCGAATGCGACCTGGACTACGTCCCGCGTGTCGCCCGCGAACGGAAGCTGAACAGCGTCCTGTCCGTGGGCAGCGGGTTCGGGGGCTTCCAGTCGGCGGTGGTCCTGACCCGGACGAGGGAGTGAGGACACGATGAGCGAACCGCACGATCGGCGCGCGGCCGTCACCGGTATCGGGGTGGTCGCGCCCAACGGCACCACCCTTGACACCTTCTGGAAGGCCACCAAGGAAGGCCTCAGCGTCCTCGACCGGGTCACCCGCGAGGGCTGTGAGCACCTTCCGCTGAAGGTGGCCGGCGAGGTCCGCGGCTTCGACCCGGCGGCGACGATCGAGGAGCGGTTCCTCGTCCAGACCGACCGGTTCACCCACTTCGCCATGGCCGCGGCGGACTTCGCGCTGGAGGACGCACGGCTCGGGCAGGCGGACACCTCCGAGGAGCCGTACTCCATCGGGGTGGTCACGGCCGCCGGTTCCGGCGGCGGTGAGTTCGGCCAGCGCGAGCTCCAGCAGCTGTGGGGCAAGGGCAGCCGTTTCGTCGGCCCCTACCAGTCCATCGCCTGGTTCTACGCCGCGAGCACCGGCCAGATCTCCATCCGCCGCAAGTTCAAGGGCCCCTGCTCGGTCGTCGCCTCCGACGAGGCCGGCGGTCTGGACGCCCTCGCGCACGCGGCGCGTGCGGTGCGACGCGGCACCGACGTGATCGTGGCCGGTTCCACCGAGGCGCCGCTGGCGCCGTACTCGGTGGTCTGCCAGGTCGGCTACCAGGAGCTGAGCACCGTCACCGACCCGAGCCGCGCGTACCGCCCGTTCACGGAGGCCGCCTGCGGGTTCGTGCCGGCCGAGGGCGGCGCGATGCTCGTGGTGGAGGCGGAGCGGTCGGCCCGCGAGCGCGGTGCCCCCGTCCGGGCGTACGTCGCCGGGCACTCGGCGACCTTCACCGGTGCCTCCCGCTGGGCCGAGTCGAGGGACGGGCTCGCCCAGGCGATCCGGGGTGCCCTGGACGAGGCCGGCTGTGCCCCGGAGGAGGTCGACGTGGTCTTCGCCGACGCCCTCGGGGTGCCGGAGGCCGACCGTGCGGAGGCACTGGCCATCGCGGACGCCCTCGGTGCGCACGGGCGGCGCGTGCCCGTCACGGCGCCCAAGACCGGGATCGGCCGCGGCTACTGCGCGGCACCGGTGCTGGACACCGCTGCGGCGGTGCTGGCCCTGGAGCACGGCGTGATCCCGCCGACCCCCGGCGTCTTCGAGGTCTGCCACGACCTCGACCTCGTGACCGGCCGCGCCCGCGCCGCCGAGCTGCGTACGGCGCTGGTCCTCAGCAGGGGCCTCATGGGGTCGAACTCGGCGCTCGTGCTGCGGCGCGGCGACGCCGGGTGAGCCGAACACACCAGTAGCCCAGCAGCAAAGGAGGAGGAATCGCTATGAGTCACCGCATCACACTGGAAGAGCTGTCCGAGCTCATGAAGAAGGCCGCCGGAGTCACCGTCTCCCCCGAGGAGCTCCAGCAGCGGTACGACGCCGGCTTCGACGCCCTCGGCATCGACTCGCTCGGCCTGCTCGGCATCGTCGGCGAGCTGGAGAACCGGCACGGCGCCCCGATGCCCAACGACGCGGAGCGTTCCAAGACGCCCCGCCAGTTCCTCGACCTCGTCAACAGCGCACTGCCCGCGGGAGCCTGACATGGTTGGACACACCCAGAACGAGATCACCATCGCCGCGCCCGTCGACCTGGTCTGGGACATGACCAACGACGTCGCGAACTGGCCGCAGCTCTTCAGCGAGTACGCCAGCGCCGAGATCCTCTCCCAGGAGGGGAACACCACCACCTTCCGGCTCACCATGCACCCGGACGAGAACGGCAAGGTGTGGAGCTGGGTCTCCGAGCGGGACGCCGACCGCGAGCACCTCAGCGTCGAGGCCCGTCGCGTCGAGACCGGACCGTTCGCCTACATGAACATCCGGTGGGAGTACGAGGAGGTCCCGGAAGGCACCCGGATGGTCTGGACGCAGGACTTCTCGATGAAGCCGGACGCGCCCGTCGACGACGAGTGGATGACCGACAACATCAACAAGAACTCCAAGGTCCAGATGGCTCTCATCCGCGACAAGATCCAGCAGGCGGCCGCCGGGCAGCGGTCCGCCGCGGCCCTGGCCGACTGAGCCGGACGACAGGAGAAAGACCGTGCACCAGGCCCTGATCGTGGCCAAGATGGCTCCTGGTTCCGCGCCCGACATCGCCAAGGTGTTCGCGGAGTCCGACCGCGGAGAGCTGCCGCACCTCATCGGCGTCGTCCGGCGCAGCCTCTTCCAGTTCGGCGACGTGTACATGCACCTCGTCGAGTCCGAGCGCGAGCCGGGACCGGCCATCGCCAAGGTCACCTCGCACCCCGAGTTCGTGGGGATCAGCGAGCGGCTCTCCGCGTACGTCAGCGCGTACGACCCGGAGACCTGGCGGTCCCCGAAGGACGCGATGGCACAGCGCTTCTACCTCTGGGAGCGCGACGCCCGCGCCTGACCCCACCCCCGTCAGGCCACCGGTGCCGGGCCCGCGTACCACGCGGGCCCGGCACCGGCGTTCCCCGGCGGCGCTCCGCTACCCGGCGACCGTGCAGTCGAAGGCGTGCAGATGGGGGTTGACCGGCCGGACGCCGCCGACGGTCAGACCCGCCTCGGTCAGCCGCGCGGTCATGCCGGCGGTGGTGTGCTTGGCGCCGCCGACGTTCAGGAGCAGCAGCAGGTCCATCGCGGTGCTGAAGCGCATCGACGGGGTGTCGTCGACGAGGTTCTCGATGACCACGACCCGGGTGCCGGGGCCGCCGGCCTCGACGACGTTGCGCAGCAGCCTGGCCGTGGACTCGTCGTCCCACTCCAGGATGTTCTTGATGACGTAGACGTCGGCCTGGACCGGGACGGACTCACGGATGTCGCCGGGCACGATGCGCGTCCGGTCGGCGAGGTCGCCGCCCTGGCGCAGCCGCGGTACGGCGTTCTCCACCACACGCGGCAGATCGAGCAGATAGCCCCGCATCGCCGGGTACTTGTCCAGCAGGCTCGCCACCACGTGCCCCTGGCCGCCGCCGAGGTCCGCGACGGACGAGGCGCCCGAGAGGTCCAGCAGCGCGGCGACGTCGCGCGCCGACTGCTCGCTGGAGGTGGTCATCGCGCGGTTGAAGACGTCGGCCGACTCGGGGGCGTCCTCGTTCAGATAGACGAAGAACTCCTTGCCGTAGAGGTCCTCGACGACGTTGCGCCCGGTGCGCACGGCCTCGTCGAGCCGCGGCCAGGCGTCCCAGGTCCACGGCTCGGTGCACCACAGGGAGATGTCCCGCAGGCTGTTCGGGTCGTCCTCGCGCAGCAGCCGGGACATGTCGGTGTGGCAGAACGTGCCGTCCGGCCGCTCGGCGAAGACGCCGTAGCAGGACAGCGCGCGCAGCAGCCGGCGCAGCGGCTTCGGGTCGGTCTTCACCGCGGCCGCGAGGTCCTCCACGGCCATGGGGGCGTCCGTGAGCGCGTCGGCGACGCCCAGCCGGGCGGCCGCGCGGACGGCGGCGGCACACGCCGCCCCGAACACGAGCTCTCTCAGCCGCATGGACGGCGGTGGTGGCGGAGGAGCCGAGAGCTCGGGGGATGGAGCGGTCATGTGCCGCCTTCCTTCCTTGCGTGGGTGGGGCGGGTCGGTCCGGTCAGCACAGCCCCGAGGGCTTGGAGGCCCCGCAGGTGTTGGCCTCGAAGGCGTTGGCGCTCGCCTTGGCCTCCTGGTTGACGAGGTCGGCCGGCGAGTTGCTCTCCAGGCGGTTGCCGGTGATCCGGTTCCGCTCGCTGGTGACGCCCACCATGCTCTTGAACAGGACGATGCCGCCCGACAGCGGCGACTTGCCCGCGTGGCCGATGACCGTGTTCCGCGTGACCAGGCTGTTCTCGGCGCCGGTCAGGACGATGCCGGAGCCCTGGAGGAAGGGCAGCCGGGCGGTCTTCGCGCAGTACTTGTTGTTCCGCTCGACACGGTTGTCGCTGACGGTCAGGGCGCCCGCCTTCGGCTTGTTCTCGTCGCCGACGAGGAACATGCCGGCGCAGTTGCCGGTGACGTAGTTGTGGGTGACCGCGAGGTTGCGCATCCGGCGGACGGTGAGGCCGATGCGGTTGTCCTCCAGGTGGTTGCGCTCGATCACCGTGCCCTGGCTGTCCATGGCCCCGACCTCGGCCTTGACGTTGTTGGCCAGGAAGAGACCGGCGTCACCGTTGCCCCGGGCGGTGTTCTGGCGGAACACACCGCGCGTGGAGTGCTCCTGGGAGATGCCCCACTGGCCGTTGCTGTCGGCGGTCACCCGCTGCACGGTCAGGTGGTCGGTGCCGAGGGCGTACAGGCCCACCTTGGCGAACTCGGTCACCTTCAGATCGGCGATCGTGACGTCCTTGAGGGCCTTGTGCTTCGCCCCGATCACGCAGATGCCGTTGCCCGCCGCCTTGCAGCCGATGGGCGGCGTCTTGGTGCCCGGCGCCTTGGGGGCCGGCTTGATCACCGTGCGCTGGCCCATGCCGCGCAGGGTCAGTCCCGGCGTGCGCACCGTGATGCTCTCGTGGTAGGTGCCGGGGAGCACGAGCACCGTGTCGCCGGCCTGTGCGGCGTCGACCGTCTTCTGGATCGACTCGCCCGGCGTCACCACATGGATGCGGTGGGTGGCGGAGGCCGGGGCGGTACCGATGAGCGCGCCGAAGAGGGTGGTCGCGCATGCGAGATACGTGATATGGCGTTTTGTCACATCCGGAAGGCTAAGAGCGCATCACCCCATTACCGGCCCGATGCTCCGTTCGGTGGCGTGTCATCCGGCGCAGGACATGGCTGAGCCGGCGGCACCCCAGGTGCCGCCGGCTCGGTGATCCGTCGGGTCGCGCGCCGCGCCTCAGCGGGCCCTCGGCCCGCCCTTCGGCATCCGCATGCCCTTGGGCATCGGGCCCTTCGGCAGCGGCATGTTGCTCATCAGGTCGCCCATCGCACGCAGTCGGTCCGTGGTGGCGGTCACCTGCGGCCCGGTCAGCACGCGCGGCAGCTTCAGCATGGTCGTGCGCAGCTTCTTCAGCTCGACCGTGCCCTCGCCGGTGCCGACGATCAGGTCGTGCACCGGCACGTCCGCGACCACCCGGTTCATCTTCCTCTTCTCGGCGGCCAGCAGGGACTTCACCCGGTTGGGGTTGCCCTCCGCGACCAGCACGATGCCCGCCTTGCCGACGGCCCGGTGCACCACGTCCTGGCTGCGGTTCATCGCCACCGCGGGGGTCGTGGACCAGCCCCGGCCGATGTTGTCGAGCACCGCCGCGGCGGCGCCCGGCTGTCCCTCCATCTGCCCGAAGGCGGCCCGCTCGGCCCGGCGCCCGAAGACGATCGCCGTCGCGAGGAAGGCGAGCAGCAGGCCCAGGATGCCGAGATAGATGGGGTGACCGATCAAGAAACCGATCGCGAGGAAGACACCGAGGGTGACAATTCCGACTGCCGCGAGTACAAGACCGATCTTCTTGTCGGCCTTGCGGGTCATCTTGTAGGTCAGAGCGATCTGCTTCAGTCGCCCGGGGTTCGCAGCGTCCGCTGCGGTTTCCTTCCTCGCCATGCCACGAAGTCTACGTGGCCCGCGCGGCGCCTTCGACGGCAGTGCGCGACTCAGGGGCGACGGGCGAGGGCGCGCTCCACGATCTGCTGCGCCTCGATGCGGTCCTTGGCCCGGCGGCGGTCCTCCAGCACGGAGGTCCACGCGTTGCGGCGCGCGGTGCGCTGACCGCTGCTCATCAGCAGCGACTCCACCGCGCGCAGGGCGGTGGAGAAGGACGGAATGGCGGTGGCGCGAACGGGCGCGGCCTGCATGGTGGAGGTCCCCCCTCGGGAAGGCTGCGGATGCGGGTGTACGTGGTGTGAGTCCAGCGTCACTGTTTGGTGTTACCAGGGCGTGACCGACCGGTCAAACACCGATGAAGCCTTGAGGCGCGGCCCGCGAACGCGGACGCGGCCCTGACGTACGTCCCCATCTGCGAGGACGGTCAGGACCGCGTCGTATCGGTCACTACCGCCGGGTAGGCGCTTGTGCGGGAATTCACACGCTTGCCACGCGCCTGCGATGCGCCGTACGGGGCGGGCGGGTGACGCCGTGTCAGACGGCCTGGGCCGCGATGTAGGCGCCCCGCTTCTCGACGGCCATCTGGTAGAGCCGCCCGGCGCGGTACGAGGAACGCACCAGCGGGCCGGACATCACGCCGGAGAAGCCGATCTGCTCGGCCTCCTCCTTGAGCTCCACGAACTCCTGGGGCTTGACCCAGCGCTCCACCGGGTGGTGGCGCACCGACGGGCGCAGGTACTGCGTGATGGTGACCAGCTCGCACCCGGCGTCGTGCAGCTGCCGCAGCGCGTCGCCGACCTCCTCGCGGGTCTCGCCCATGCCGAGGATGAGGTTGGACTTGGTGACCAGGCCGTGGTCGCGGGCCGCGGTGATGACCTTCAGGGAGCGGTCGTAGCGGAAGCCGGGGCGGATCCGCTTGAAGATCCGGGGGACCGTCTCGACGTTGTGCGCGAAGACCTCGGGGCGGGCGGAGAAGACCTCGGCCAGCTGCTCGGGGACCGCGTTGAAGTCGGGGGCCAGCAGCTCGACCTTGGTGCGGCCCTCGGGCCGCTCCGCGGTCTGCTGGTGGATCTGGCGCACCGTCTCGGCGTACAGCCAGGCGCCGCCGTCCTCCAGGTCGTCGCGGGCGACGCCGGTGATGGTGGCGTAGTTCAGGTCCATGGTGACCACGGACTCGCCGACGCGGCGCGGTTCGTCGCGGTCGAGCGCCTCGGGCTTGCCGGTGTCGATCTGGCAGAAGTCGCAGCGCCGGGTGCACTGGTCGCCGCCGATGAGGAAGGTCGCCTCGCGGTCCTCCCAGCACTCGTAGATGTTGGGACAGCCCGCTTCCTGGCAGACCGTGTGCAGGCCCTCGCTCTTCACGAGGTTCTGCATCTTCGTGTACTCGGGGCCCATTTTCGCCCGGGTCTTGATCCACTCGGGCTTGCGCTCGATGGGGGTCTGGCTGTTGCGGACCTCCAGGCGCAGCATCTTGCGTCCGTCGGGTGCGACTGCGGACACGACCGGCTCCCTAGCGATTGATTCTTCGGCGTTCCCCAGGGTACGCCCGTTGATTTGGTGGCCGGCGGGGGTGCCGACCCGACGGGAGGCCGCCGTGTTACGCCGGCGTCCTCTCGATCTCGCGCGGCCTCAGGTCCGCGTTCTCCAGTACGTCCCTCAGATGGCGTTCGGCGACCGGGGCCACGTCCTCGATCGTGAGGTCACGGCCGAGTTCGGCCGCCAGCGAGGTCACGCCGGCGTCCCGGATGCCGCACGGGATGATGCGGTCGAACCAGGCGTTGTCCGGGTTCACGTTGAGCGCGAAGCCGTGCATGGTGACGCCCTTGGCGACGCGGATGCCGATCGCGGCGATCTTGCGGTCCTCGCGGCGCTGGCCCGCGTTGGAGGGCGCGTACTCCGGGCCGTTCAGGCGCGGGTCGAACTCGTCGTCCTGGAGGCGGGGGTCGAAGTCGAGGGAGAGTCCGCCGAGGGACGGGCGCTGTTCGACCGGGTCGCCCAGCACCCACACGCCGCTGCGGCCCGCGACCCGGGTGGTCTCCAGGCCGAACTCCGCGCAGGTGCGGATCAGCGCCTCCTCCAGACGCCGTACGTGCGCGACGACGTCCACGGGGCGCGGGAGCTTCTGGATCGGGTAGCCGACCAGCTGGCCCGGGCCGTGCCAGGTGATCTTGCCGCCGCGGTCCACGTCGATGACGGGGGTGCCGTCGAGGGGGCGCTCGTTGTCGGCGGTGCGCCGGCCCGCGGTGTACACGGGCGGGTGCTCCAGCAGCAGCACGGTGTCGGCGATCTCGTCGGCGAACCGGGCCGCGTGCACCCGGCGCTGCTCGTCCCACGCCTCCTGGTACTCGACGGCGTCCGCACCGAATCCCATACGGACGAACCGCAACTCACTCACGGCAAGCGCCTCCCTAGAAGGTCGTAAGGCACGAAAAGCGCCTACGCCACTGTACGACTGCCGGGGGTGCGTCAGCGCTGGTGGCAATCCTCACACGATCGGATGAATGAACGTCGAAGTGTGCGATCAGCTGCTCACTCTCCGCTACATTCGCGCCGTTCACGAGGCCATAAGGGCTGCTCACAGGCAATCCGGGCAGCGCGGTGGCGAAGGCCGCCGAAAGCCCGAAGGCAGGAGACCGCACCGCAGATGACGGAACGACCCGCGCAGCGCACTCCCAACCGCCAGCTCGCCGCGCTCATCGCAGAAGCGGGGTTCTCCAACGCAGGTCTCGCCCGTCGCGTGGACCAGCTCGGCCTCGAACACGGACTCGACCTCAGATACGACAAGACGTCCGTCACCCGCTGGCTGCGAGGGCAGCAGCCCCGAGGAACGACCCCGGCGCTCATCGCCGAGGTGTTCACCCGCCGGCTCGGCCGCCGGCTCACCGCCCAGGACCTGGGCCTGGACGCCTGCGCACCGGTGTACGCGGGCCTGGAGTTCGCGGCCGGCCCCGAGGAGGCCGTCGACATCGTCAGCGGTCTGTGGCGCAAGGACTCCGGCAGCCATGCCGAACTGCGCAAGATCGCCTTCACACCGGCCGGGCTGGTGGTCCCCAGCCGGGACTGGCTCATCGGCCGCGCCGACGAGCGGGTGGCCCGGGGCGAGGCACCGGCCCGGGTGCCCCTCCAGGGCCGCCCCGGGGTGCCCCAGCAGCGCGGCCGGGCCGAGCGCGGGCCCGGTCACCGGGTCACCGGCGGCGACATCGCCGCGCTCCGCTCGGTCGCCGAACTCTTCCGCACACTCGACAACGCCTACGGCGGCGGCCACGCCCGGCAGGCCCTGGTGCGCTACCTGGAGCACGAACTCGAACCGATGCTGCGGGGCAGCTACGGCGAGCAGAGCGGACGCCGGCTCTTCGCCGCCGCGGCCGACCTGACCCGGCTCGCCGGCTGGACGTCGTACGACATCGCCGCGCACGGGCTCGCGCAGCGGTACTTCGTGCAGGCGCTGCGGCTCGCGCAGGCGGCCGGGGACCGGACGTACGGGGCGTACGTGCTGGTCACCATGAGCCGGCAGGCCGTCTACCTCAGCCACGGGCGGGAGGCCGTGCAGCTCGCGCGGGTGGCCCAGCAGGGGGTGGGCGGCTCCGCGCCGCCCGTCGTCCAGGCGCTGCTGCACGCAGCCGAGGCGCGGGGGCACGGGGTGCTGGGGGAGGTGCGGGCGTGCACCGCGTCCCTCGTGCGCGCCGAGCGCGCGCTGGAGACGGCCCGGCCCGGGGACGAACTGCCCAACTGGGCACGCTCGTTCGACGAGGGGCAGCTCGCCGACGAGTTCGGGCACTGCCACCGGGACCTCCAGCAGTTCCGCGCCGCCGCGCAGCACGCCGAGCGGTCGCTGCAACTGCGGCCCGCCGGGCTCGCCCGCAGCCGGCTGTTCTGCCGCGTCGTCCTCGCCACCGCCCGCCTCGGCCTCGGCGAACTCGACCAGGCCTGCCAACTGGCCGCCGAGGCGGCCGGTCAGGCGGCGGAGATGCGCTCCGTGCGGGCGGTGGAGTACGTCAGGGACTTCGAACGCCGTCTGGAGCCGTACAAGGACGCGGCACCGGCGCGCAGTTACCGGGACAAGGTGGCGGCACTGAACTGAGGGCCGACCGGCGGGTCGGTCAGGCCGCGCGGGCCGTGGGGTGGGGGTCGGCGGTGTGGAGGGAGCCGGACGCGCCCAGGTCCGCCAGGATCGCCGTGGACGCGCGGCGGCCGGAGTGCAGGGCGCCCTGGACCGTGCTGGTGTCCCGGTGGTCGCCGCACACGTACAGGCCCGCCAGCAGCCGCACCGGCCGTCGCAGGTCGTGCGGCGGGCGCATCGCCGGGACGGCCTCGGCGGTGTGCTGCACGGCCAGCGTCTCCCAGCGGGCCGTCGACGTGCCGTACAGCCGTGCCAGATGCATCCGCACCGCCGTGTCGACGTCGTCCGGGGGGGTCCCGAGGACCGTCGACGACACCAGCGCCCGCCCGGCCGGGGCGCGCGCCGGGTCGACCGCGCTGACCACCGCCGTGTGCGCCACCGGGCCGCCCCGGTCGGCGTCCAGCAGCAGCGACGCGCCGGTCTCGGGCGGCTCGTCGGTCGTGTGGTGCACCACCGTCACCGGACGGAAGTCCGGCACCCGCAGCCCCGGCAGCAACTCGGCCGCCGTCCGCGCGTCGGTGGCCACCAGCACCGCCCGGCACCGGAACTCCCCGTGCTCGGCGGTGCTCACCGATGTCGTGGAGACATCGGTGACCCGGACCCCGGTGCGCACCGACCCCGGGGGCAGCCCGCCAGCGAGCAGCTCGGGCAGCACCTCCGCGCCCCCTTCCGGCAGGCACATCCGCCCCGCCGCGAACGCCCGCAGCGCGAGGTCGGCGCACCGGCTGGAGGTGCTCAGCTCCGGGTCGCACAGCAGCGCGGCGAGGAGCGGGCGCACGAAGCCGTCGATGGTCCGGGTGGGCAGCCCACGCGTCGCGAGGGCCTGCGCGGCGGGCAGTTCCGGACGGGCCAGCAGCCGTTCGACCGGCATCGCGCCGATCCGGGCGAGCGCGGCCCCGAGCCGCGCCTGGTCCACCGCACCGCCCAGCGGCGCACCCGCCCGGGGAGCACCGGCAAGCCCCCGTGGCCCGGCCGCCGGCCGTGGCGCCACCCTGGGGGCGCTCGCAAGGGCGCGCACCGCATGGAGTGCGCCCCTTGCGCTCCCGCCGCCCGCCGGGGCGCCCGCCCGCTGCCGGCGCCCGTCGCTGTGCAGCAGGACACCGGGGGCGAACGCGCGCAGCGCGAGGGTGTCGAGCCCCGGCGTCAGGCGCAGTTCGGGATACGACGTGAACAGGAGTTGCCCGATGCGGTCGAGCCGGAAGCCGTCCACCTTCTCCGTCGCCATCCGTCCGCCCACACAAGGGGCGGCCTCCAGCACCGTGGTCGCGATTCCTGCACCGGTCAGCCGATGCGCCGCGGCGAGACCGGCGACCCCGGCTCCCACGACGACGACGTCCGCCTGATACGCGGGCTCAAGCACGTGCCCCTCCTCGACGTTGCGCGGCCGGTGGAGAGGTCATGCCCTCAACCGGCTCCGGAGATACCCGAGTTCGGGTCGAGGTTAGGCCCGCCTCCGGTCAAGGGCAGTCGCGCATGAACAGGGCACGGTCGCACAGCGGTCGCATACGGTCAGTCCCGTCGGCACACCTCACCCGGCCGCCCGGATCGCCCCCTCGATCCCCGGGAACGCGAAGCGGAACCCCGACTCCAGCAGTCGCTTCGGCACCACCCGCTGACTGCCCAGCACGTCCCCCGCCATCTCGCCTAGCGCGGCCCGCAGCACCGGCGCCGGCACCGCGAACAGCGTGGGCCGGCGCAGCACCCGCCCCATCGCCGCGGTGATCTCACGGTTCGTCAGCGGTTCGGGAGCCGTCAGGTTGAACGGCCCGGACAGGTCCTCCCGGTCCAGCAGATGCCGGATCGCGGCGACCTCGTCGTGCAGCGAGATGAACGACCAGTACTGCCGCCCGTCCCCGAGCCGCCCGCCGAGCCCCGCGAGGAACAGCGGGAACAGCCGCCCCCAGGCGCCCCCGTCGCGGGACACCACCAGACCGGTCCGGGTGAACACCGTCCGCACCCCCGCGTCGCGCGCGGGCGCCGCGGCCGCCTCCCACTCCACACACAGCTCCGGCAGGAAACCGCTCCCCGGGGGCGCCTCCTCGTCGACGGCCCGCTCCCCGGTCTCCCCGTAGTAACCGACCGCGCTGCCGCTGACCAGGACCCGCGGCCGCCGCTCCACCGGCAGCCCGGCCACCGCCCTGGCCAGCGTCGCCGTACCGAGCACCCGGCTGTCGCGGATCTGCGCCTTGTACGCGTCGCTCCAGCGGCGGTCGCCCACCCCGGCGCCCGCCAGGTTCACCACGGCGCCGCACCCCGCGAGCCCCTCCGCGTCGACCCGCTCGGCCGCCGGGTCCCAGCGGATCTCGTCCGCCGCCCGGGGCTCCCGGCGCACCAGACGCACCACTTCGTGTCCCTCGGCGGTCAGGGACCGCACCAGGGCGCTGCCGATGAGGCCGGACGCGCCGGCCACCGCGATTCGCTCCATGCGCCCATCCTGCCCGCCGGCCGGGCCCGACGGCGGGACTGGCGCTCGTACGGCGGCCTTACAGTGACGTCATGCCGGTTCCGTACATACGCCACGCCCGACACGCGGACGAGGAGACGCTCGGGTGGCTGGACCGCCGCTGCTGGTCCGTGCTGCACTCCGTCCAGCCGCGCCCCCGGCCGCCGTACGAGCCCTTCTTCGGGGACCGGTTCGGGCCGCGCGACCACCTCGTCGCCGAACGCGCCGGAGCGGTCGTCGGCTACATCCGGCTCGGCATGCCGACCCCGCTGGAGTGCAACGCCCACGTCCGCCAGATACAGGGGCTGGTCGTCGCCGACGCGGCGCGGGGCGGCGGTGTCGGCCGGGCGCTGCTGCGGGCCGTGCAGGACGAGGCGCGGCGGCAGGGTGCCCGCCGGATCACCCTGCGGGTCCTCGGGCACAACGCCCCCGCCCGGCGGCTCTACGAGGCGGAGGGCTTCGCGGTGGAGGGCGTGCTGCCGCAGGAGTTCCTGCTCGACGGGACGTACGTCGACGACGTGCTGATGGGCCGCGCGCTCTGAGGCGCCCCGCCGGACGCGCACGTCACGACGTCACCAACTCGCCCGTGTCCACCGGGGCCGTCGCGGTCGCCGCGCGCGCCGCGTCACCGGCGACCTCCGCGGCCGTCAGGACGTACCCCGTCTCCGCGTCGGACGTGGAGCGGGCGAAGACCACCCCGAACACCTTGCCGTCCGTGGTCAGCAGCGGGCCGCCGGAGTTGCCCGGACGGACGGTGGAGCGGATCGAGTAGATCTCGCGGGTGACGTTCTCGTCGTTGTAGATGTTCTGCCCGGTCGCCCGCACCCGGTTCGCGACCGTCGCGGCCTGCAGGTCCAGCCCGCCGTCCTGCGGATAGCCGGCCACCACCGCCGCGTCCCCGCGGTCGGCGTCGTCGTCGAACTCCAGGGCGGGGGCGGGCAGTCCGGGGACATGGAGCACCGCCACGTCCTTGTCCGGGTCGAACAGCACCACCCGCGCCTCGTACGACGGCCCGACCCCGCCGATCCGGACGGTCGGCGTGTCGATGCCCGCGACCACGTGCGCGTTGGTCATCACGTGCTCGGCCGCGTACACGAACCCGCTGCCCTCACGCCCCTGGCCGTCCGCCACGCCCTCCACCTTGACCGTGCTGCGCCGCGCGGCGTCGGCGGCGCTCTGCGTGACGTTGTCCCCGGAGGGCCTTGCCACCTCGGCCGTCGACTCGCTCTCGAACGGGTTGAACACCTGCGGGAAGCCCGCCTCGGTGAGCGCGGACGTGGCCCGCGAGAACCAGGCAGGCGTGGCGTCCGGCATCGCGCCCTGCACCGCGCCGAGCAGCCGGGAGTCCCGGATCGCACCCGTCAGCAGCGGCGACGAGGACGCGGCCAGCACGCTCGCCGCCACCCACGCCACGATCAGCACGGCGACCGAGTTCGCCGCCGCCCCGCCGACCCCGTCCGCCACCCGCAGCGGCCCGCGCGCCAGTTCGCGGCGCAGCCGCAGCGCCGGCCGGCCCGCCAGCTCGTGCCCCACCACCGCGGGCACCAGCACCGTGAGCACGGCGGCCACCGTCGCCCCCGTCGTCCCCGGCGAGACCAGATCCATCACCCACGGCAGGATCCACACGCCGATCACCGCACCGCCCACGAACCCGGCGAGCGAGACACAGCCGGCCACCAGCCCGCGCCGGTAGCCGGAGCCGGCGTAGGCCAGGACCACCAGTGCCAGCACGATGTCGAGCAGGTCCACGCGGCAGCCTCTCTCCAGTCCCCGTCGGGTGCGCGCGGGTACGCGCCCCGGCACCTCCTAGTACGCGCCGTACGGGTCCGGCGATCAACCACGACCGTGGTGCCGGCCGCGAACCCGCCACGGGTGTGTACCCGGAAAACGTCACCGACCCGGACGATGGTTCCACCAGGTGGCACAGCACACATCGCGGACGGACCGGACCGGCCCGACAGTGGGTCCATGCGTGTCCTGAAACGTGGCATGAGAAGAAGACGGGGAGCATGGCCGCGCGCCGTGCACATACCCGGCAACGCCGTGGCGCTCGTGGGCTGTCTGCCCGGATTCGCCGCGGTGACCGCCCTGGCGCTGTGCGCCCACGGCGTGGACCGGTCGGTGACGGCCGCCCGGAACACCCACGCGCTCGCCGCCCGCGTGGCCGCCCCGCACACCGCCCCCAAGCCCGCCGTCGTCCCCCGGACGGTCTGGGCCGGCCCGGACGCCGCTGCCGGCAAGCAGCCGCCGCCGCGCTACGACGACAGCGTCGTCGCCGTGTTCGTGCACCACACGGACACCCCCAACGCGTACCGCTGCGAGGACGTCCCGCGGATCATCCGCGATCTCTACGCCGGCCAGACCGGCGCCCGCGACTTCGACGACATCGGCTACAACTTCCTCGTCGACCGCTGCGGAACCATCTACGAGGGCCGCGCGGGCGGCGTCGACCGCCCGGTCACCGGCGCCCACACCGTCGGCTTCAACCACCGCAGCACCGGCGTCGCCGCCATCGGCACCTTCACCGCGGGCGCCGAGGTGCCCCGCGTGATGACCGACGCGATCGCCGCGCTCTCCGCGTGGAAGCTGGGCACGTCGGACACCGACCCGCGCGCGAAGGTGCGCCTCGTCTCCAGCAACAGCCTCAGCCGCTTCGCCGCCGGCACCTCCGCCACGCTGCCGACCCTGGCCGGTCACGGCGACGGCTACATGACCCGCTGCCCCGGCGCCGCGCTGACCGCGCGGCTGCCCGAGATCAGGGCCCTGGCGGCCCGGTTGCAGGGGCGCTCGTGAGGTCGCCGGGGAGCCCGCCGCGACGGCCGGCGACGGGCCTCATGAACGACGACACCGGCACCTGGGGCGAGGCCCTGCGCGGGCCCTGGAGCGTGCTCTGCGCGGTCGCGACCGTCGTCCTCGGCCCGCGCGCGGCCATCGTGTCCGCCCTCGACCAGGCCAACGCGGCACCCCTGCGCCACACCGCGGACCAGCCGCACGCGTAGCCCCCGCCGGCCCCGGGGGCCCGCGGCCTCACTCCTTGAAGCGGTCCCACAGCCGCGGATACCGCTCCGCGAGCGCCCGCTCGTTCTCGAAGTCCACCGGCGTGCCCTCCGGCTCCGCCGGGGCGGGCGCGATGCCGAGGTCGGGGGCGACGGTCCCGGTGAGCTGCTCGTAGGCCTCGTCGGCCGCGTAGCCCAGCTCCTCGCCGTCGCCGTCGATCTCCTCGTCGAACTCGTCCAGCAGCTCGGCGAGCGCGTCGGGGACGTGCACGGCGCCCTCGTAGACCTCGCGGCCCTGGCCGATCAGCCAGCAGCGGAAGAAGTCGAAGGCGTCGTCGCTGGCCCCGTCCAGCAGCACCCAGGCGGCGCCCCACAGCTCCCAGGTGTACGCGCGGTTGTAGCGGGCCTCGAAGTGACGGGCGAAGTCGAGGACCTCCTCGGGGTCCAGCTGGAGGAGCCGCTCCACCAGGAGGTCCGCCTGTTCCTCCGGGTCGCCCTCGGCGGCCTCGCGGGTGGCGTCGACCAGCTCCCAGAACTCCGTCTCGTCCATCACGCGTCAAGCATCGTGCCTTCCCGGGTGGGGCGCACGCGGAGTGCGGTGGATTGTTATCGGCGGTAAGGCCGCGTCAGGTGCCGTAGAGCCGGGCCAGTCGGGACGCGTCGGCGGTGAAACGGGCCCGCAGGCTCCTCGGCGCCAGCACCTCGACCTCCGCCCCGAGCGCCGTGAGCTGGGTGTGGGCGACCTCCTCGGACTCCACCGGGAGCGTCAGCGTCACCCATCCGGCGGCGTCCGGCGCGCCGGCGTCCTCCAGCGCCTCGCGGGCGGAGAGCGGGTCGACGGCGTGCGGCAGGGCACGCGTCCCGGCGGGGGAGAGCCGCACCTGGACCTCGGCGCGCAGGAGGGACCGCGCGAACTGCTCGGCCCGCTCCTCCCAGAAGGCGGGCAGATCGAACCCCTCGTCCCGCGCGAACCGCTCCTCGCCGGTGCCGACGGCCGTGAACCGGTCGATGCGGTAGACCCGCCACTTTCCTTCCGGGACCGCCCGCGCGCACAGGTACCAGACGCCCGCCTTGAGCACGAGCCCGTACGGTTCCAGCTCCCGCTCGACCTCGCCGTCGCCCCGGCGGTAGCGCGCGGTGACCGGCCGGTCGTCCCAGACCGCGTCCGCGACGACGGGCAGCAGCTCGGGTGTGCGGGGCTCCTTGAACCAGTTCGGCGCGTCCAGATGGAAGCGCTGCGCGGCCGTACGGGACGCGTCGCGCAGCGACGGCAGCAGGGCGGCGGAGACCTTCAGCCGCGCCGCCGAGGCGGCGTCCTCCAGCCCCATCTCCCGCAGCGCCCCCGGCACCCCGGACAGGAACAGGGCCTCGGCCTCGCCGCGGTGCAGGCCCGTCAGCCGGGTGCGGTAGCCGCCGATCAGCCGGTACCCGCCGGCCCGTCCCCGGTCGGCGTAGACCGGGACCCCCGCCTCGGACAGCGCCTGCGCGTTGCGGGTGACGGTCCGCTCGGAGACCTCCAGCTCGCGGGCGAGCTCGGCCGCGGTCATGGAGGGGCGGGACTGGAGCAGGAGCACCATCTTGATCAGGCGGGCAGCGCGCATGGCCCCATCATGCAAGAGGCCCCCGCCGCGGCGGGGGCCTCCCCAATACCGGCCGGCGTCTACAGGCCGTACTTCTCGCGGGCCTCCTTCACGGCCGTCGCCTTGACCTCGCCGCGGCGGGCGAGCTGGGCGAGGGCCGCGACCACGATGGACTCCGCGTCGACGCCGAAGTGGCGGCGGGCGGCCTCGCGGGTGTCCGACAGGCCGAAGCCGTCGGCGCCCAGCGAGGACCAGTCCTGCTCGACCCACTGCGCGATCTGGTCGGGCAGCTGGCGCATGTAGTCGGAGACCGCGAGGACCGGGCCCTCGGCGCCCTGGAGCGCCTGCCGTACGTACGGCACCCGCTCCTCGCCGCGCAGCAGCGCCGCGTCGGCGTCCAGCGCGTCCCGGCGCAGCTCGCTCCAGGAGGTCGCGGACCACACGTCGGCGGCCACGCCCCACTCCTCGGCGAGCAGCGTCTGCGCCTTCAGCGCCCAGTGGATCGCCGTACCGGAGCCGAGCAGCTGGATGCGCGGGGCGTTCGCCGGCACGGTCACGCCCGCCGACTCCGCCGTGTTGAAGCGGTACAGGCCCTTGACGATGCCCTCGTCGATGCCGAGACCCTGCGGCTTCGCGGGCTGCGGCAGCGGCTCGTTGTAGACCGTCAGGTAGTAGAAGACGTCCTGGTCCTCGCCCGGCTTGGCCTCGCCGTACATCCGGCGCAGACCCTCACGGACGATGACGGCGATCTCGTAGGCGAACGCCGGGTCGTAGGAGAGGGCGGCCGGGTTGGTGGCCGCGATCACCGGGGAGTGGCCGTCGGCGTGCTGGAGGCCCTCGCCCGTCAGCGTCGTACGGCCGGCCGTCGCGCCGACGAGGAAGCCGCGGCCGAGCTGGTCGCCGAGCTGCCACATCTGGTCGGCCGTGCGCTGCCAGCCGAACATCGAGTAGAAGATGTAGAACGGGATCATCGTCTCGCCGTGCGTCGCGTACGACGTCGAGGCGGCGATGAAGTCGGCCATCGAACCGGCCTCGGTGATCCCCTCGTTGAGGATCTGGCCGTTCTTGGCTTCCTTGTAGTACATCAGCTGGTCGCGGTCGACCGGCTCGTACGTCTGGCCCTTGGGCGAGTAGATGCCGAGCGAGGGGAACAGCGACTCCATGCCGAAGGTGCGCGCCTCGTCCGGGACGATCGGCACCCAGCGCCTGCCGGTCTCCTTGTCGCGGACCAGGTCCTTGACGAGGCGGACGAACGCCATGGTCGTCGCCACGTTCTGCGAGCCGGAGCCCTTGTCGAAGGAGGCGAAGGCCTTCTCGGCGGGCGCGGGCAGCGGGGCGACCGGGTGCACCCGGCGGGCCGGGGCGAGACCGCCGAGGGCGGCGCGGCGCTCCTGGAGGTAGCGGACCTCGGGGGAGTCGGCGCCCGGGTGGGCGTAGGGCACCTGGCCGTCGACGAACGCGCTGTCCGCGATCGGCAGGCCGAGCAGGTCGCGCATCGTCTTGAACTCGTCCACCGAGAGCTTCTTCATCTGGTGGTTGGCGTTCTTCGACGCGAAGCCGGTGCCGAGGGTGTGGCCCTTGACCGTCTGGGCCAGGATCACGGTCGGCGCGCCCTTGTGCTCGACGGCGGCCTTGTACGCGGCGTAGACCTTGCGCGGCTCGTGGCCACCGCGCGAGAAGTGGAAGCAGTCCAGGATCTTGTCGTCGCTGAGCAGCTTCGCCATCTCGGCGAGCGCCGGGTCGGCGCCGAAGAAGTCCTGGCGGATGTAGGCGGCGTCGCGGGTCTGGTACGTCTGGACCTGCGCGTCGGGTACCTGGCGCAGGCGGCGTACGAGCGCGCCCGTGGTGTCGAGCTGGAACAGCTCGTCCCAGGCCGAGCCCCACAGCGACTTCACGACGTTCCAGCCGGCGCCGCGGAACTGGGCCTCCAGCTCCTGCACGATCTTGAAGTTGGCGCGGACCGGGCCGTCGAGGCGCTGCAGGTTGCAGTTGATGACGAAGGTGAGGTTGTCCAGCTCCTCACGCGCGGCCAGCGCGAGCGCCGCCGTCGACTCCGGCTCGTCCATCTCGCCGTCGCCGAGGAAGGCCCAGACGTGGGAGGCGGAGACGTCCTTGATGCCGCGGTTGGTCAGGTAGCGGTTGAACCGCGCCTGATAGATCGCGGAGAGCGGGCCGAGGCCCATCGACACCGTCGGGAACTCCCACAGCCAGGGCAGGCGGCGGGGGTGCGGGTAGGACGGCAGGCCGTTGCCGCCGGCCTCGCGGCGGAAGTTGTCGAGGTGGTGCTCGCTCAGCCGGCCGTCGAGGAAGGCGCGGGCGTAGATGCCGGGGGAGGCGTGGCCCTGGATGTAGAGCTGGTCGCCCGACCCGTCGGCCTCCTTGCCCTTGAAGAAGTGGTTGAAGCCCGTCTCGTAGAGCCAGGCCGCGGAGGCGAAGGTGGCGATGTGGCCGCCGACGCCGTACTTGGAGCCGCGGGTCACCATGGCGGCCGCGTTCCAGCGGTTCCAGGCGGTGATCTTCCGCTCCATCTCCTCGTCACCGGGCACGGACGGCTCGGCGGCGGTGGGGATGGTGTTGACGTAGTCCGTCTCGAGGAGCTTGGGCAGCGCGATGCCGTTGCCCTCGGCGCGTTCCAGCGTGCGGCGCATCAGGTACGCGGCACGGTGCGGCCCGGCCGCCGTGGCGACGGCGTCCAGGGAGGCCCGCCATTCGGCGGTCTCCTCCGGGTCGCGGTCCGGGAGCTGGTCGAGCTCGCTCGGCTGGGTGGCGTGGGGGTCGGTCATGTCGCCGCCTTCCTCAGTCGAAGGGGGTTCCCTCATCGGTAAGGGTTCGGGGGTGCCCTTGGTCTTTGGCAGGACAGGGCGTGAGGCTTCGGTGGAAGCCCGTCCGGAACTGTAACTCCCTGATCGATGATCGATCAAAGGGTTGACCCGCAAAACCTCTTGATCACAAGAAAGTCGGCACGCGGTGCCTCCGAGGTGGGCACGCGGTGCCGGGATTTCCCCTGGTTTCTGCAGGTGGGAGCGCGTCTGAGTGGCATCGCGCTCGGTTGTCGCGTCCCTTCAAGGCCCGGCGTGCGCCGGGTTCCTCACCCGCCCGCCGGGGTGCCGGTGCGACCAGTTCAGGAACACCGCGAGCGAGACCAGCAGCCACCCGGCCAGCACCAGGAAGGGAAAGGCGTGCTGGTGGCCGGGGAAGTACACCGCCGTGTGCTGGGCGTTGACCGACCCGCCCGGCGGCAGCCAGCGGCCGATCTGGCCGAGCGGGGACGGCAGCAGCGCCCAGGACACCGCCCCGCCCGAGGACGGATTGCCCAGCAGCACCATCAGGCCCCAGGTCGGCAGCATGGCCCAGCGCCCCATGATCGTGTTGAACATGGTGAAGACCATCCCGCTGGTGAGCATGGTCAGCGCCAGGATCATCCAGGACTCCACGAAGGGCAGGTCCAGCGTTCCCAGCCCCCAGTCCACCACGGCCGCGATCCCGAACCCACCGATCAGCGCGTAGGTCGCGGTGAAGGCGATCCGCTCCAGCGGATTCAGCTCCCGCGCGTGCACGCTCAGCTGGATGGACCCGACGAACCCGATGATCACGGCCGCCAGCGAGATGTAGAAGATCGCCAGCCCGCGCGGATCGCCCTTCTGCAGGGGGTTGACGTCCCGCAGTGTGACCGCGACCCCGGTCTGCCGTCCCACGGCCACCGCCGCCTGCGACAGCACCTCGGCCACCGACGCCCCGGACGCCCCGGAGACGTCGAACCTGACGGCCCGTCCGTCCTCGCGCACGTCGAGGATCGCGAAGACCTCCTGCTCCTCCACCGCCGTGCGGGCCTCGGCCACGGTGCCGTAGACGCGCAGCTTCATGGACGCGTCCAGCGCCCGTTCCATGCCCTCGATGAACGCCCGCCCCCGCTCCACCTGGTACTGCCCGACCACCGCCGCCGGGATGGAGTGCGGCGTCGGGTTCGCCATGGAGTACGTGTACGAGCCGGCGAAGAGGCAGGCCGCCGCGGAGATGATCAGCACCAGGACCGTCGCGGGCAGGAAGGGCGAGCGGCGGAAGCGGTCCCACCGCTCCTCGCGCGTAGGCGGTTTGCCGTGAACACCGTGCGCCGCATCGGACATACGACAACATTACGGTGCGTAGTGAAGGCGTCACGCCCGCGGCGCGCACCCCAGGACATGGGACTTCACGATCTCCGCGATCCGCGGATCCCGGCGTCGGAAGGCGGCGACCAGTTCCTCGTGCTCCTCGGCGTACGACTGCTGAACCGTCCCCAGCCAGCGGATCGACAGCGCCGTGAACACCTCGATGCCGAGGCCCTCCCAGGTGTGCAGCAGCACCGAGTTGCCCGCGGCGCGCACCAGCTCGCGGTGGAAGCCGACCGTGTGGCGCACCTGGGCGGTCCCGTCCGCGTTGCGGTCGGCCTCGTACAGGGCGGTGACGTGCGGGTCCAGCGCGGAGGTGTCCTGCGCGAGCAGCTCCGCCGCGAGCTCCGCGGCGATGGCCTCCAGACCGGCCCGGACCGGGTAGCTCTCCTCCAGGTCGGCCGCGGTCAGGTTCCGCACCCGCACGCCCTTGTTGGGCGCGGACTCGATCAGGCGCAGCGACTCCAGCTCGCGCAGCGCCTCACGGACCGGTGTCTGACTGACCTCCAGCTCGGTGGCGATACGGCGCTCCACGATCCGCTCGCCCGGCTGCCAGCGCCCGCTGATGATCCCCTCCAGGATGTGCTCGCGGATCTGTTCGCGCAGCGAGTGGACGACGGGCGCGGTCATGGGAGCTCCTTAAGGCGCGTTTGACGTTTAGACAATAAGGCCGTCCACGCGTGGAGGAGGGGCGCACGGGGGCGCTTTGGTGCAGGTGAGACGAGGCGCACACGCCTGTTCTTCCGTCCGCCCGGGAAACGGCGATGCCCTCGTCCGGAGGGTTCCGGGCGAGGGCATCACCGTGTTGACGAGGGGTTCTACAGGCCGAGCTCGACCTCGAACTCGCCCGCCTCCAGGATGGCCTTGACCGCCGTCAGGTAACGGGCCGCGTCGGCGCCGTCGACCAAGCGGTGGTCGTAGGAGAGGGTCAGGTACGTCATGTCGCGGACGCCGATGACCGTGCCCTCCTCCGTCTCGATGACGGCCGGGCGCTTGACCGTGGCGCCGATGCCGAGGATCGCGACCTGACCCGGCGGCACGATGATCGTGTCGAACAGCGCGCCACGCGAACCGGTGTTGGAGATGGTGAAGGTCGCGCCCGCGAGCTCGTCCGGCGTGATCTTGTTCCCGCGGACCTTGCCCGCCAGGTCCGCCGTGGCCTTGGCGATGCCGGCGATGTTGAGGTCACCGGCGTTCTTGATGACCGGGGTCATCAGGCCCTTCTCGGAGTCCACCGCGATACCGATGTTCTCGGTGTCGAAGTAGGTGATGGTCCCCTCGGCCTCGTTGATCCTGGCGTTGACCGGCGCGTGGGCCTTGAGCGCCTGGGCCGCCGCCTTGACGAAGAACGGCATCGGGGAGAGCTTGACGCCCTCGCGTGCCGCGAACGCGTCCTTGGCGCGGGCGCGCAGCTTCATCAGGCGGGTGACGTCGACCTCGACGACCGACGACAGCTGGGCCTGCTCGTGCAGCGCCTTGACCATGTTGTCGCCGATGACCTTGCGGATGCGGGGCATCTTCACGGTCTGGCCACGCAGCGGGGAGGCCTCCAGGACGGGGGCCTTCTTCGCGGGGGCGGCGGTCGCGGCGGCCGGAGCCGGGGCGGCCGCGGCGGCCTTGGCGGCGGCCAGGACGTCCTGCTTGCGGATGCGGCCGCCGACGCCGGTGCCCTTGACGGTGGCCAGGTCGACGCCGTTCTCGGCGGCGAGCTTGCGCACCAGCGGGGTCACATAGGCGCCCTCGTCGGTCGCCTGCGCCGCGGCGGGAGCCGGAGCCTGGGCGGCCGGCGCGGGAGCCGGGGCTGCGGGCCGGGCCGGAGCCGCGGGCTGGGCGGGAGCCGCCGGCTGGGCCGGGGCGGCGGGAGCCGCGGGGGCCGGAGCCTGGGCGGCGGGGGCAGGGGCGGCCGGAGCCGGAGCGGCGGCAGGGGCGGCCGGGGCCTCGGCGGCGGGCGCCGGAGCCGGAGCGGCCGGAGCGGGGGCAGCGGCCGGAGCCGCACCCGGGGCGCCGATGACGGCCAGCTTGGCGCCGACCTCGGCCGTCTCGTCCTCGCCGACGGTGATCTCCAGCAGCACGCCCGAGGTGGGCGCCGGGATCTCGGTGTCGACCTTGTCGGTGGAGACCTCGAGCAGCGGCTCGTCGGCCTCGACGCTGTCGCCGACCGACTTCAGCCAGCGGGTGACGGTGCCCTCGGTGACCGACTCGCCGAGCGCGGGCAGGACCACGTCCGTGCCCTCGGCGGTGCCGCCACCGGTGGTCGCCTCGGCGGTGGGCGCCGGGGCGGGGGCCGCCTGCTCGGCGGACGGCTGGGCCTGCGGCTCGGGCTCCGGAGCCGGAGCGGGGGCCTCCTCGGCGGCCGGGGCCGGAGCGGCGGCCGGCGCGCCGGTGCCGTCGTCGATGACGGCCAGCTCGGCGCCGACCTCGACGGTCTCGTCCTCGGCGACCTTGATGGAGGCGAGGACACCGGCGGCCGGCGCCGGGATCTCGGTGTCGACCTTGTCGGTGGAGACCTCGAGCAAGGGCTCGTCGGCCTCTACGCGCTCACCCTCGGCCTTCAGCCAGCGGGTGACGGTGCCCTCGGTGACGCTCTCGCCGAGCGCCGGAAGGGTTACGGAAACCGCCATGGTTTCGGTTGCTCCTTACGAATTGCGGAAGTCTGTGTCGTCGCGCCCAGGTGACCGAGGGGGTCAGTCGTGGGAGTGCAGGGGCTTGCCGGCCAGCGCCAGGTGCGCCTCGCCGAGCGCCTCGTTCTGCGTCGGGTGGGCGTGGATGAGCTGGGCGACCTCGGCCGGCAGCGCCTCCCAGTTGTAGACCAGCTGGGCCTCGCCGACCTGCTCGCCCATGCGGTCGCCGACCATGTGCACGCCGACCACCGCACCGTCCTTGACCTGGACGAGCTTGATCTCGCCCGCGGTCTTGAGGATCTTGCTCTTGCCGTTGCCCGCCAGGTTGTACTTCAGGGCGACGACCTTGTCCGCGCCGTAGATCTCCTTGGCCTTGGCCTCGGTGATGCCCACGGAGGCGACCTCGGGGTGGCAGTACGTCACCCGGGGCACCCCGTCGTAGTCGATCGGGACGACCTTCAGACCGGCCAGTCGCTCCGCCACCAGGATGCCCTCGGCGAAGCCGACGTGCGCGAGCTGGAGCGTCGGGACCAGGTCGCCGACCGCGGAGATCGTCGGGACGTTGGTCCGCATGTACTCGTCGACGAGGACGTAACCGCGGTCCATGGCGACCCCGGCCTCCTCGTAGCCCAGGCCCTGCGAGACCGGGCCGCGGCCGACGGCGACCAGCAGGAGCTCGGCCTCGAACTCCTTGCCGTCGGCGAGGGTGACCTTGACACCGTCGGCCGTGTACTCGGCCTTCTGGAAGAAGGTGCCCAGGTTGAACTTGATGCCGCGCTTGCGGAAGGCGCGCTCAAGAAGCTTGGAGCTGTTCTCGTCCTCGACCGGGACGAGGTGCTTGAGGCCCTCGATGACGGTGACGTCGGTGCCGAAGGACTTCCAGGCGGAGGCGAACTCGACGCCGATGACACCGCCGCCGAGCACGATCGCCGACTTCGGGACGCGGTCCAGGACGAGGGCGTGGTCCGAGGAGATGATCCGGTTGCCGTCGATCTCCAGGCCCGGCAGCGACTTCGGCACGGAGCCGGTCGCCAGCAGGACGTGGCGGCCCTGGATGCGCTGACCGTTCACGTCCACCGAGGTCGGGGAGGACAGCCGCCCCGCACCCTCGATGTAGGTCACCTTCCGGGACGCGACGAGGCCCTGCAGGCCCTTGTACAGGCCCGAGATCACCTCGTCCTTGTACTTGTGGACCCCGGCGACGTCGATGCCCTCGAACGTGGCCTTGACGCCGAACTGCTCGCTCTCGCGGGCCTGATCGGCGATCTCGCCCGCGTGCAGCAGGGCCTTGGTGGGGATGCAACCCCGGTGCAGGCAGGTGCCGCCGACCTTGTCCTTCTCGATCAGGGCGACGTCCAGGCCCAGCTGAGCCCCGCGCAGGGCCGCGGCGTAACCACCGCTGCCACCGCCGAGGATCACTAGGTCGAAAACGGTGCTGGCGTCGTTCGCCACGTCACGTCCTCCATGCATGTGCGCCGTACGCCGGTCGACGATGACCGGCCGGCGGCTGGTGTCCGGCCGCTGTACTTCGGCCCTTCGGTGGGGCCCTGTCCTGCCGAGCCCCATCTTCGCACTTGTCGGCACCGGACGAGACGCGGGGCCGGGGTGTGATACGTCGCACGCTCGGCTGTCACACACGCGAGGCGTCCTCGGTCGTCGGCCGCGAGGGGCCTTGCCCGAAGGGGCGCGGGGAACTGCGCGACCAGCACACAGCCCACCCGCGCCCACGACGCGAGAGTCGGTCACGACTCAGGGGGCGGACGTCACCCCAGGTCGCCGGAGGCCGTCAGCTCGGCCAGCCGCACCAGCGTGCGCACGCCCGACCCGGTGCCACCCTTCGGCGTGTACCCGAAGGGCCCCTGCTCGTTGAAGGCGGGCCCGGCGATGTCGAGGTGCGCCCAGGTGATCCCCTCGCCGACGAACTCCCGCAGGAAGAGACCGGCGACCAGCCCGCCGCCCATCCGCTCGCCCATGTTGGCGATGTCGGCGGTGGGCGAGTCCATCCCCTTGCGCAGGTGCTCGGGCAGCGGCATCGGCCACGCGGCCTCGCCGACCTCCTCGGCGGCCTCGTGCACCGCGGAGCGGAAGGCGTCGTCGTTGGCCATCACGCCGAACGTCCGGTTGCCCAGCGCCAGCACCATCGCCCCGGTCAGCGTCGCCACGTCCACGAGCGCGTCCGGCTTCTCCTGCGACGCCGCCCACAGGGCGTCCGCCAGCACCAGCCGGCCCTCGGCGTCGGTGTTCAGGACCTCGACGGTCTTGCCGCTGTACATCCGCAGCACGTCGCCCGGGCGGGTGGCGGAGCCGGACGGCATGTTCTCGGCCAGCGCCAGCCAGCCGGTGACGTTGACGTCCAGACCCAGGCGCGCGGCCGTGACGACGGCCGCGAAGACCGCCGCCGCCCCGCTCATGTCGCACTTCATCGTCTCGTTGTGCCCGGCCGGCTTCAGCGAGATGCCGCCCGAGTCGTAGGTGATGCCCTTGCCCACGAACGCGAGGTGCTTCTTCGCCTTCGAGGACGTGTACGACAGCTTGACCAGCCGCGGCGCGGAGGCCGAGCCGGCCCCGACGCCGAGGATGCCGCCGTAGCCGCCCTTGGTCAGGGCCTTCTCGTCGAGCACCTGCACCTTGATGCCGTGCTCCTTGGCCGCGGCCTGCGCGACCGCGGCGAACGCCTCGGGGTTGAGGTCGTTGGGCGGGGTGTTGACGAGGTCGCGGGCGCGGTTGAGCTCCTCGGCCACGGCCGTGGCGCGCTCCACCGCCGCCTTGTGCGCCTTGTCGCGCGGCTTGGCGCCGAGCACGATCACCTCGGCGAGCGGGGCCTTGCCGTTCTTCTTGTCCTTGGCGGCGGACGCCTGGCCGTTGTCCTTGTAGGCGTCGAAGGAGTAGGCGCCGAGCAGCGCGCCCTCGCCGACCGCGCCGACCGCGGCGGAGTCCTCGACGGGCAGGACGAAGGCGGCCTTCTTGGCGCCGGCCAGCGCGCGGGCGGCGGCACCGGCGGCCCGGCGCAGCGTCTCCGCGCCGTACTCCGCGTCCTTCTCCGGCAGGGCGCCGAGGCCCACCGCCACCACGAGCGGCGTCTTGAATCCGGCCGGGGCGGGCAGCTTCGTCACCTCGCCCTCGGCGCCGGAGGCACCGAGGGTCTCCAGGACGCCGGCGAGAGTGCCGTCGTACGCCTTGTCAACGGCCTCGGCGCCCGGTGCGACGACGGGGCCCTTGTCGCCCTTGGCGACACCGATCACGATCGCGTCGGCCCGCAGGCCGGGCGCCGCGGCGGTGCTGAGAGTGAGAGCAGTCACGGTGGTGAAATCTCGCTTCCGATGTGAAGTTCCTGTGGCCGAGGGGTGGGCCGACCGGGCCCGACAGCCGACCCTGGATCGCTCGTGCAGTGGACTCTGTATCTGGTCCGGTAACGACCGGGCACGAGCCTACGCCCGGTGTCTGTTCGAGCATTCCTACGGGCGTTCACCTGTCAGTGGCGTCGTCGCCATTTACCGATCCTCGCACTCCATGACCTGAGTCACACTCGTCGGGTTCAGGTGAGCCGGACGCTCACCGTTTTGCATGATTTCCACCGATCCGCCGTGCGCCCGCCACATGTGCACACCGGCCTTCCGAGGCGCGCGGGGATCCTCTGGGGGGAGGACCACCATGGCGCGACGCGCGCGCATACGGAGATCCACGGCAGCCGTCCTGGCGGCCGCGGGACTGCTGACACTGGGGATCGGCGCACCCGGCGCCGCCGCGGCACCCACGCCGCGGATCGACCTGCGGGTGCTGGTCGTGGACAACGGGGAGAGCCCCGTCCAGGCCATCACCGCGCAACTGAGGAGCACGGGCGTCCCGTACACCACGGTGAGGCTCACCGACCCGAACCGCCCGACGATCACCGCGGCGTTCCTGAGCGACACCGTGAACGGCACGCCCCGGGCCAGGTTCCAGGGGGTCGTCCTGCCCAACGAGGCCCCGTTCGGGACGGATTCCGCCGAGCAGACCGCGCTGGAGACCTACGAGCGGACCTACGGCATCCCGCAGGTGGACGCCTACACCTGGGCACATCCGGGGGTCGGTCTCGACTACACCAGCGAGGGCGGCTACGCCGGCACCCTCGACGGCCGGCAGGCCGCCGTCACCGACGCGGGCCGGGCAGGGCCGTTCGGCTATCTGGAGGGCGCCCTCGCCTTCGAGGACAACTCGCCCACCGTGCAGGAGAGTTACGGCTTCGTGGCCCGCCCGCGCAGCGGCTACACCAGCTATGTGGACGTCCCGGTGCCGGCCGGGACCGGCCGCGGCAGCCTGGTCGGGGAGTACGCCCACGACGGCCGCCGCGAACTCGTCGTCACGTTCGCCTACAACCAGCACCAGCGGCAGTTCCGGGCGCTGGCCCGCGGCATCGTCGAGTGGCTGACCCAGGGCGTGCACCTCGGCCGCGACCGCAACTACTTCGCCGTGCACGTCGACGACGTCTTCGCCCCCGACGCCCGCTGGGACACCGAGCGGGACTGCACGCCCGGCGACCTCGACTGCGCGGACGGCACCGGTGAGGGCACCCAGCCGATCCGGATGACCGCCGCCGACGCGCAGTACGCCGCGCAGTGGCAGCGCGAGCGCGGCTTCACGCTCGACATGGTCTACAACGCCGGCTCCGGCGAGGAGTGGAAGGCGGAGAACGGCGGCACCGACCCGCTCGCCGCCCGGCTGATCGCCGACCGCAACCAGTACCGCTGGATCAACCACACCTACACACATCCCTACCTGGGCTGCATCCAGGACACCACCACCGTGCCGTGGACCTGCGCGAAGAACGCCGACGGCACGACGCGGTGGATGAGCCGCTCCGAGATCACCGCGCAGATCCGCGACAACCACAACTGGGGGGTGCGCAACGGCCTGCCCGTCGACCGCGCCGAACTCGTCACCGGCGAGCACTCGGGCCTCAGGACGCTGCCGCAGCAGCCCGAGGACAACCCCCACCTCGCCCGTGCCCTCGCCGACAGCGGCGTCCAGTGGGTCGCCTCCGACAACTCCCGCGAGCCCGAGCAGCGGGCGGTGGGCGGCGCGCTGACCGTGCCCCGGCACCCGATGAACGTGTACTACAACGTCGGGACGGCCGCGGAGATGGCCGACGAGTACAACTTCATCTACACCTCCAAGGCCGACGGCGGCAGCGGCATCTGCGAGAACAACCCGACGTCCACCTGCCTGGACGACCCGCTGGACCCGGCGACGGGCTACGCGTCGTACATCGTCCCGCAGGAGACCCGGATCGCCCTCGGGCACGCCCTGAACAACGACCCGCGCCCGCACTACGTGCACCAGTCCAACCTCGCCGAGGAACGGCTGCTGTACCCGGTGCTGGACGGGGTGCTCGGCGAGTACCGGGCGCTGTTCGCCGACAACACCCCGGTGGAGAACCTCAGCCAGAAGGCCGTCGGGACCGAGCTCCAGCGCCGCGCCGAGTGGCAGCAGGCCGTCGCGGACAACCGCGTCACGGCGTACCGGATCGGCAACACCGTCACCGTCAGCGCGCCGAACGGCGTGGAGATCCCGGTGACCGCCCCGCAGGGCACCCGGCAGCAACTCCTCCTGGGCACCAGCGCCTTCGGCACCCCCTACGCCGGCCGGACCTCGGCCTGGGCGGCCCCCGGCCTGCTGCAGTCGGCGCTCACCCTGAAGCTGCAGTAGGGCGACGCCCCAAGGGGCGCGGGGACTGCGCGCCCGGCCACGACGAGACCCGCGGTCGGGGTCCGGGCCGCGGTCCCCGCACAGAATCCGCACACAGGGGGGAGCGGCGCAGCGATGCGCACCGGCCGTCACGTCACCATGCTCACCGAAGGCACCTATCCGCATGTCCACGGCGGGGTCAGCACCTGGTGCGACCAGCTCGTCAGAGGCATGCCGGAGGTCGACTTCCACATCGTCTCGCTCACCGGCAGCGGCCGCGAACCCGTGACCTGGGAACTGCCGCCCAACGTCTACCGCCACACCACCGTTCCGACCTGGGGCCCGCGCCCGGGCCGCGGGCGGGCACCGTCCGGCCGTGCGCGCCGCCGGCTTCTCGACTCCTACGAGCGCTTCCTGCTGTCCTTCCTCGACCCGGAGTCGTCCTGCGACTTCGGCGAGGCGCTCGACGAACTGGCCCGCGTGGCCCGCGACGGACGGCTGTCGGCGGCCCTGCGCACCGAGTCCGCGCTGCGGTCGCTGATGTGGATCTGGACGATGCCGCACCTGGCGACGGCGGCGGCCCGGCCGACCGTCCACGACGCCCTGACCGCGACCGACCTGCTGGAGCACGCGCTGCGTCCGCTCGGGGTGCGGATCGGGCAGGACAGCGTCGCCCACGCGGTGAGCAGCGGTCTCGCCACGCTGCCCGCCCTCGCCGCGCACGCCTTGGACGGAGTGCCGTTCCTGCTCACCGAGCACGGCATCTACCTGCGCGAGCGCTACCTCGGACACCGCCGTGACGCCCAGCGCTGGCCGGTGAAGGCGTTCATGCTCGCCTTCTACCGCGCCCTCAACTCGCACGGCTACCGCACGGCCGACCTGATCACCCCGTGCAACCAGTACAACCGCCGCTGGGAGGAGCGCGGCGGTGCCGACGCCGACCGGATCCGCACCGTCTACAACGGCGTCGACCCGGCCGCCTTCCCGCACGCCGGACCGGAACCCGACGTCCCGACCCTCACCTGGTGCGGCCGCGTCGACCCGATCAAGGACCTGGAGACCCTGCTGCGCGCCTACGCCATGGTGCGCGCCGAACTCCCCGAGACCCGGCTGCGTCTCTTCGGCCCCGTCCCGCCCGGCGGCGAGGCCTACCGCACCCGCCTGGAGAAGCTGGCCGCCGAACTGGGCGTCACCGACGGCCTCACCTTCGAGGGCCGCATCAGCGAGGTCTGGCGCGCCTACGCCGCCGGGCACGTCGTGATGCTCTCGTCCATCTCCGAGGGCTTCCCGTTCTCGATCATCGAGGCCATGTCCTGCGGGCGTACCACGGTCTCGACCGACGTCGGGGGAGTGCGCGAGGCGGTCGGCGACACCGGACTCGTCGTGCCGCCACGTGAGCCGGAGAAGATGGCCGCGGCGGCGCTGACGCTGCTGCGGGACGACGAACGGCGCCTCAAACTGGCCGAGTCGGCGCGCGGGCGGGTCATCGAGCGGTTCACGCTCCGCCGCTGCGTGGAGAACTTCGGCACGATCTACCAGGAACTCGCCGGGCGGGCCACGGTCTACGAGCCGACGGTGGAGACGGTGGCCGACTGGACCGCGGAACTGCACGACCCCTGGTACACGGCCGCCGCGACCTCGGGGTCCCCCCGCCCGGAGCCCGCGGGAGGGACCGGCCGATGAGCGGAGACCTCCGGACGCCCCCCGGGGCCCACGCCGAGAACGTGTCCGTGATCCCGCGTCAGCGGGCCGTCCCCGGCTGGGCGGAACGGGACCCCGTCGACGAACTCGCCGCGCGCCTCGACGACTTCGTGGCCGGCGCCGTCCATCCCGACGAGATAGCCGCGCTGCTGGAGTCCGACGGACTGACCGACCCCCAGATACGGGAGCGGTACGGCGTCAAGAACTCCTTCGCCCTGGCGGAGGCGCTCTACGCACGCGTCGAGCGCCGCCATCCCGAACCCGACGGCCCGGCCCACGACCCCTGGCAGGCCGGTCTCCTCGGCTGCCTGCTGCGCGGCGTGGTCTTCGCCCTCCCCGGCCTCGCCTTCGTCCTGGGCGCCCCGTTCCTCGCGGGCCCGCGCGACGGGCTCGGCCTCCCGTCCGGCACGGTCCCGCTGCTCGTCGGTGCCCTGACCGGCTGGGCATGGAACCAGGGGCTCGCCCACCGCGCGTACTCCTGGCTGGGCCTCGGCGACCGCACCGCGGCCCGCCGCTGTCTCCTCGTGGGCGGCCCGCTCGGCGCCGTGCTCGGCGCCCTCGCCGCCCTCGCCGCCGCGGGCGGCGCCGGCCCGTCCGCCGTGGCCTTCGCCGCGGGCCAGTCCTGCTACCTGGGCGCGTCCACCGCCCTGCTGGTCCTCGGCCGTGAACGGGCCCTGCTGGCCGCGCTGCTGCCGATGGCGGCGGGCGCGCTCGTCAGCCTGTTCACGGACGTGCCCGAGGCGATCCGCCTCGCCCTGCTGCTCGTCCCCCTGGCGGCGGTCACGGCCGTCGCCTGCCGGGAAGTGGCGCCCGCCGTGCGCGCACCGGACGAGGGCAGCCGGATCGCGGGGCTCACGGCACTGCTGCCCTTCGGGGCGCGGGGCCCGGCGCCCCGCCGCACGAGCGGGCCCCGCCTCTCGGCGTCCCTGCCGTACGCCCTCTTCGGCGCGGCCGGCGGCGTCCTGGTGCTCCACGCCGCCCTTGGCGACGTCCTCGCCGGGCTGGCACCCAGCGCGTCGGCGGCGCCGGCCGCCGTGGCGCTCACGCTCAGCATGGGTCCCGCCGAATGGCTGCTGCACCGCTTCCGCAGCGGCAGCCTGGCCGGACTGCGCTCCACCGGCACGCCCCGCGCCTTCCGGCGGGCCACCGCCCGCACCGTCGTCCGGTGCCTCGCCTGCTACCTCGCCGTCCTGCTCGCCCTCGTGCCGGCCACCACGGCGCTGTGGCCGCACAGCCCGTTCCCCGGCGGCGCCGCGTCGGCCGCGCTGCTGCTGCTCGGGGTGGTGCTGTGGACGGGCCTGCTGCTCCAGTCGTTCGGCGCGGTCCTCGGCGCCGCGCTGATCTGCGCCGCGGCCGCGCTCGCGCAGACACTGCTCCTCGCCACCCGCACCGGTGCCCCGCACCTGACCGCGGTGGCGGTGTACGGGTGCGCCGCCGCGGCCCAGGCGGCCCTGGTCTGCGTCCTGCTGGGAAGGGCCACCGCCCATCGATGAGCACCCGGCCGCCCGCCCCGCCGCATGGGAGATCATCCCTGGGGTACCCCGCCGCACACCCTGGAGCCCGCCCGGTGAGACGCCCGATCCTCCTCGTCGCCCTGCTGTTGCTGCTCGCGGGCTGCACCTCCGCCCCCCGGCCGCCGGAGGACATATGGCAGCCGCGGCCCGGCACCGACTGGCAGTGGCAGCTGCGCGGCCGCCTCGACACCTCCGTCGACGCCCCCGTCTACGACATCGACGGCTTCGACAACTCCGAGGCCAAGGTCGCCGCGCTGCACGACGAGGGCCGCAAGGTCATCTGCTACCTCTCCACCGGCGCCTGGGAGGACTGGCGGCCGGACGCCGGCGAGTTCCCCCGGTCCGTCCTCGGCAAGGGCAACGGCTGGGAGGGCGAACGCTGGCTCGACATCCGCCGCACCGACGTCCTGGAGCCGTTGATGGCCGCCCGCGTCGACATGTGCCGCGACAAGGGCTTCGACGCCGTCGAGCCGGACAACATGGACGGCTACAAGAACGTCACCGGCTTCCCCCTCACGGCCGCCGACCAGCTCCGCTACAACCGGCTTATCGCCGGCCTGGCCCATGAGCGCGGCATGGCCGTCGGCCTGAAGAACGACCTCGACCAGATCCCCGAACTGGTCGGCGACTTCGACTTCGCGGTCAACGAACAGTGCGCCCAGTACGGCGAGTGCGAGGCCCTCACCCCCTTCGTGAAGGCGGGCAAGGCGGTCTTCCACGCCGAGTACGAACTCCCCACCGACCGCTTCTGCGCGGAGTCCCGCCGTCTGGGGCTGAGCTCGCTGCTGAAGAAGTACGAACTGGGGGCCTGGCGCCGCACCTGCTGAGGGATCCGCCGAGGGGGCTCACCCCAGGACGAGCACCAGCAGCGCCGTCGTCGCCGCCGTCTCGGCGAGGGCCCCGAACACATCGCCGGTGACGCCGCCGAACCGGCGCACGCAGTGCCGCAGCAGCGCCTCGGCCACGACGGCGCAGACGGCCACCGCGAGGGCGGCGCGCAGCATGCCGTACGCCCCGAGGAGCGCCCCGCCCGCGGCCGCCGCCACGGTCACCGCGAGGGCGACGCCCACCGCGCCGCGCACCGGGACGACCCCGGCGACGGCCGCGCCCAGCCCTTCCGGCCGGGCGGGCGGTATCCCGGCGCGGGCGGCGAGCGTCAGCGCCAGCCGGGCAGCGGTCGCGGCGACGACGGCGGCGAGCGCGCCTTGGCCCCAGGAGGCGTCGTAGAGCTGCGCCAGAGCCGCCACCTGGGCCAGCAGCACGAAGACCAGGGTGAGCACGCCGAACGGGCCGATGTCCGACTGCTTCATGATGCGCAGCGCGTCCTCGGCGGGCTTGCCGCTGCCCAGCCCGTCCGCCGTGTCGGCCAGTCCGTCCAGATGCAGGCCCCGGGTGAGCACGGCGGGGACGGCGGCACTCGCGACGGCGGCGAGCAGCGGACCCGCGCCGAGGACCAGCGCCAGCAGTCCGGCTCCGGCCGCGCAGAGGCCGACGACGAGCCCGGCGAGCGGCGCGCAGAGCATGCCGCCGCGCGCGGCCTCCCGGTCCCAGCGCGTCACGCGCACCGGCAGGACGGTGAGGGTGCCGAAGGCGAATCGCAGGCCGTGCGGGGGCGGGAGCAGGGGCATCCGGGCAGGTTACGCGACCGCTCGCAGAGCACCTGACCGCGTTCCTGGGCAAACTTGGGCGTATGGGGAACTGGCTGGAACGCAACATCGTCGAGCCCGGCAAGCTCCCTCTGCTGCTCGCCCTCGCCGCCTTCGTGCTGACCTTCCTGATCACCCGGCTCATCACCCGCATGATCCGGGCGGGCCGGGGCCCGTTCCGCAACGTCAGCGCGGGCGGCGTGCATGTGCACCACGTGGTGCCCGGCGTCGTCCTGACCCTCGTCGGCGGCTTCGGCGCGGTGGCGGGCGGCCGGTACGGCTTCGGGTCGTACGTCTCCGCGGTGGTCTTCGGGATCGGCGCGGGCCTGGTGCTGGACGAGTTCGCCCTGATCCTGCATCTGGCGGACGTCTACTGGACCGAGGAGGGCCGCCAGAGCGTCGAGGCGGTCGTGCTCACCGCCGCCCTGGTCGGCCTGTGGGTGGCCGGATTCGCCCCGTTCGGCGTCAACGACCTCGACCAGGACGAGCTCCAGGACCGGGGGTCGGTCATCTCCACGGTGACCGGGAACTTCCTGTTCGCGCTGGTGGCCCTCGCCAAGGGCAAGGCCCGGGTGGCGATCCTCGGCGTGATCATCCCGTTCGTCGCCCTGTTCGGGGCGATCCGGCTGGCCCGCCCGGGGTCGCCCTGGGCCAAACGCCTCTACCGCCGGCGCCCTCGCGCCCGGGCCAGGTCATGCCTGCGCGCCTACCACCACGACCGCCGCTGGCTGGGCCCCACCCGCAGGTTCCAGGACTGGCTCGGCGGCACCCCGGACCCGGAGCGAACCCGCGCCCTGGAAACCCACTGACCCACCGGGTACCTCGGATGTCGCCCCGCCGGCCATCAGGGAGTCGCCCGCCGGGCACCCCGTGAGCCGCCCGCCAGGCGCCTCGTGAGTCGCCCCGCCGGACGCCTCGTGAGTCGCCCTGCCGGATGGCACGGGATCAGTCCCGCCGGACGCTGCGGGATTGGTCCCGCCGGGCACAACGGGAGCCGCCCGCCGGACGCCTCGGGGTTGCCCCGCCGGACACCTCGGGAGCCGCCTGCCAGGCGCCGCATCGCTCCGCCGGACACCTCGTGAGTCGCCCCGCCGGGCGCTGCGGGAGTGGTCCCGCCGGGCGCAACGGGAGCCGGTCGTCGGCCGCCTCGGGGGTTGCCCCGCCGGACACCTCGGAAGCCGCCTGCCAGGCGCCGCATCGCTCCGCCGGACACCTCGGGAGCCGCCCTGCGGGCGCCGCGGGAGTAGTCCCGCCGGACACCACGGAAGCCGCCCCTGCGGCCACCTCGGGAGGCGCCCGCCGGGCGCCTCGTGAGTCGCCCTGCCGGATGGCACGGGATTAGTCCCGCTGGACACAACGGGGCCGCGGACGCCACGGGAGTAGTCCCGCTGGGCACAACGGGGCCGCCCGCCAGGCGCCGCGGGTGTCGCCCTGCCAGCCACCACGGAAGCCGCCCCGGCGGCCACCTCGGGAGGCGGCCGCCGGGAGGGAGGCGCCCGCCGGGCGCCTCGGGAGTTGCCGCAGCGTGTTCTACACCGCCTCCGGCTCCTCGGTGGGTCGCTTCTCCTCGGGGTGTTCGGGCAGTTCCGCCGCGAGCGCGGCCGCGGCCTGGACCAGCGGCAGCGCCAGCAGGCCCCCGGCGCCCTCCCCGACCGAGACCCCATGGTTCAGCAGCGGCTCCAGCGCCATCCGGTCCAGCGCCTTGGCCTGCCCCGGCTCACCGCTGTCGTGCCCGGCCAGCCACCAGTCCGGCGCCCGGAACGCGACCCGCTGGGCCACCAGCGCGCACGCGGCGGCCACCACGCCGTCCAGGATCACCGGCACCTTGCGCACGGCGCACTGGAGCAGGAACCCGGTCATCGCGGCGACATCGGCCCCGCCGACCGCCGCCAGCAACATCAACTGGTCCCCGAGCACCGGCCGCGCCCGCCGCAGCGCGTCCCGGATCGCCGCGCACTTGCGCATCCACACCAGGTCGTCGATCGCGACCCCGCCCCGCCCCGTCACGACGGACGCGTCGGTCCCGCACAGCGCGGCGACCAGTACCGCGGCCACCGTGGTGCCGCCCACGCTCACATCGCCGAGCACCACCAGATCCGTACCGGAGTCGGCCTCCTCGTCGGCCACCGCGACCCCGGCCCGGAACGCCGCCTCGGCCTCCTGCGCCGTCAGCGCGTCCTCGATGTCGATCCGCCCGCTGCCGCGCCGCACCCGGTGCCTGACGACGTCCTCCGGCAGGGCCCGCGGATCGCAGTCGAGCGCCATGTCCACGACCCGCACCGGCACGTCGAGCCGCCGGGCGAGCACCGACACCGGACGGCCGCCCTCCAGTACGTCGCGCACCAGTTCCACCGCGCTGCCCGCGGGCCGCGCCGACACCCCCAGCTCCGCGACACCGTGGTCACCGGCGAACAGCACGACCCGCGGCCGTTCGACCGGCCGTACCGGTACGGCACCCTGCGCCGCCGCCAGCCATTCACCCAGGTCGTCGAGGCGTCCCAGGGAACCGGGCGGCACGATCTGACGCTCCCTGCGCGCCTCCGCGTCGCGGCGCACCCCGCCGTCGGGGCGCTCGATCAGATCGGTGAAGTCGTCGAGATTCAGCGAGCTCATTCGCCGAACAGTACCGGCCCCGGTCGAACAGGACGGCGCCACATGGCGACCACGAACCCACCACGTCGTTGCACCCAAGATCGGGATCCCATACGTTCCGCTTTGCAGCGGATTGTCGTACGTCCCTCCCCGCCCTGTCCGTCGCGCCCCGGGAGTCGCCCATGTCGTCGTCCGCCCCCGCCGCCCCGCCGGCCATCGACCTGCGCCGTGCCAAATACCTCGCCGAACTCGCCCAGGGCACCGAGCGCTTCCACGCGCCCCGCCGCGAGAGCTGCCCCTGGTGCGGCGGGCAGCGCCTGCGCGTCCGCCTCACGGCCCCCGACGTCGTCCAGGGCAAGCCGGGCACGTTCACCGTCGAGGAGTGCGAGGACTGCGCGCACGTCTTCCAGAACCCGGGCCTCACCCCCGAGGGCATGGCGTTCTACCACCGGGACCGGGACGGGTACGAGAGCCCGCCGGCCCGCCGCCGCCACCGCGCGCGGGTCCGGGCGATGCTGCACCTCACGGAGCCGGAGAGCTGGCTGGACGTCGGCACGGGCGAGGGCGACTTCCCCGCCGCCGCGCAGGAGCTGCTGCCGTACACGGCCTTCGACGGCACGGATCCGACCCCCCGGGTGCTGCGCGCCCGCGCCACGGAGCGCGTGGAGGAGGCCTACGTCGGCCACCTCACCACCCCCGGCCTGCTGGGCCGGCTGCGCTCCCGCTACGACGTGGTGAGCGTCTTCCACCAGCTGGAGCGGGCGCCCTCGCCCCGTGAGGAACTCAAGGCGGCGATCGCGGCCCTGCGCCCCGGCGGCCACCTCGTCCTCGAACTGGCCGACCCGCTCAGCGTCTACGCCGCGCTCCTCGGCAAGTGGTGGCCCGCCCACGCGCAGCCGCACCAGCTGCACCTGCTCCCGCCGGCCAACGTGCACAAGGCGCTGGAGGACGGCAACTGCACGATCCTCGCCACGGACGCGGTGGCGCCCCATGTCCCCGCCGACCTCGCCACGGCGGCGGCCCGGGCGCTGTCCCAGGCCCTGCCGTCCCCCGACGCCCCCTGGCGGGCCACCCCGCCCACGGTCCTCCAGCAGGCCGTGCGCACGGCCCTGACGGCGGCCACCGCGCCGGTGCGCCTGACGGCGAGGGCCCTCGACCACGCCCTGGTGCCGCTGGCCCGCCGCTCCGGCTGCTCCAACGCCTACCGGGTGATCGCCCGCAAGAACCCGCAGCCCCCGAACCCGTCCTCCGACGGGCCCTAGGGCGCGCCCGGAACGGCTCGCCCAGGCCGTCGCGTCACCCCCGCAGCACCACGGCCTGCCCCGCCACCACCAGCAGCACCTGCTCGCACTCGGCCGCGAACGCCGCGTTCAGGCGGCCGAGTTCGTCCCGGTAGCGCCGCCCGGACGCGGTGGCCGGGACGATGCCCGAGCCCACCTCGTTCGACACCGCGACCACCACCCGGCGGGTGCTCCGCACCGCGTCCGTCAGCGCGTGCACCCGCTCCCGCAGCGCCTTCTCCCCGCCGTCCGCCCACTCCGCGTCGTCCCACGCGCCCACGGCGTCCATCGCGTCCGTCAGCCACAGCGACAGGCAGTCGACCAGCAGCGGCGGCCCCTCCTGCGTGAGCAGCGGCACCAGGTCGCAGGTCTCCACCGTCCGCCACGAACCCGGCCGCCGCTCCCGGTGCGCGGCGACCCGCTCCGCCCACTCGCCGTCGCCGTTCCGCGTCCCGCCCGTCGCCACGTACAGCACGTCGGGGAACGCCTCCAGCCGCCGCTCCGCCTCCACCGACTTGCCCGACCGCGCCCCGCCCAGCACCAGCGTCCGGCGCGGCACGTCCGGCACGTTCTCGTACGCCCCGACCGCGAGGGTCGCCCCGTCTGGTACGGCCCGCGCCCCCGCCGCGGCGAGCCGGCGCCGCAACTCGGGCCCGGGCGGCACGTCGTGGTCCAGGTGCACGGCGACGACGTCCGTCGTGGGCCCGACCGCACCCACCGCCCGCAGCCGCGCCAGCGCGTCCGGCCGCCCCACGACGTCCAGGAGCACCATGTCGTACGGCTCCGCCGTCTGCGTCCCCTCCTCCAGCCCGGCGGGCGCGCACCCCGGCGGCAGATACAGCAGCCGCTTGCCGTCCGGCCCGGTCACGGCGTACCCCGTCCCGGGCGAGTCCATCGCCAGCGCCCGCACCCGATGCCCCGTCAGCAACGCCAACTCCCGCCCGTCCGGCACCCGTCCCGGCTGCGGGAGCCCGGCCGGCACCTCCACCGGCGGCCCGTTGTGCGGGTGCGACAGCAGCACCTGCCGCACCCCCGCCAGCGACCGTCCCGCCCGCGCCGCCGCGAACGCCGCGCCGGGCGTCAGGTCGAGCAGCAGCGCCCCGTCCACCAGCACGGACGTCGCCGCCCGCGCGTCGGCACCGAGCGCGGTCGCGCACGCCGCACAGGGACAGTCGGGGCGGGGGAGTCCCGCGGGGGCGCCGGTGCCGAGCAGAGTCAGTTCCACGATCCGATTTTCGCCGGTCGCCGTCCGTCATGCGCGCCCGGGAGGGCCCGACCGGCGTGGCCGGGCCGCCGCGCACCCTCGATGTGGCCGATCACCCGCGCTCTGATGCCGGCTCACCCGGCGGAGCGCATAGGCTCGGGGCCGGTGCCGGGCGAGATCCGGCCCGGCCCTGCAGGTGCCGACAGCTGGGAGGCGTACATGGCGGCATGGACGTGGCGGTTCGAGAAGTCCGACGGGACGGAGGTCCAGCCCGCGGTGCAGCCCGAGGAGTTCACCACGCAGGGCGACGCCGAGTCCTGGCTCGGCGAGCAGTGGAAGGAGCTGGTCGCCGGGGGCGCGGACCAGGTGCGGCTGTTCGAGGACACCACCGAGATCTACGGGCCGATGAGCCTGCACGCGGAAGACGCCTGACGGGACGGGGCGGCCGCACGGCCGCCCTTCTCCTCGCCGTCACTGCTCGCGTCACTGCTCGCCGAGCGTCACGTCGACGGTCCGCTCCTGGCCGTCGCGGGTGAACGTCACCGTCGTCCGCGCGCCCGGCCGCAGCGCCGCCAGCGCCTGTGCGAGCGAGGTGATGCTGGTGACCTCCGTGTCACCCAACCCGGTGATGACGTCCCCGGCCCGGATACCGGCCTCGGCCGCCGCCTCACCCGGGTGCACCTCGACGACGGCCACCCCGTCCGAGCGGTAGTCGGCGTCGACGACGGTGCGGCCCGTGATGCCGAGCGCCGCCCGCCCCGAGTTCGTGACCCGCCCGTCCCGCACGATCTGACCGGCGATCGACCGGACCGTGGACGCCGGGATCGCGAACCCGATGCCGGGCGCCGCGCCCTCGCCGAGGCTCGGGTCGGTCGCGGCGAGCGAGGGGATGCCGATGACCTGACCGTCGAGGTTCACCAGGGCGCCCCCGCTGTTGCCGGGGTTGATGGCCGCCGAGGTCTGCACCATGTTGGCGATCGTCGCGCCCGAGGCCCCGCCCTCGCCTGGCCCGGTGACGGTCCGTCCGGTCGCGGAGACGATCCCCTGGGTGACGCTCGACGACAGTCCGAGCGGCGATCCCATGGCCAGCACGATCTGCCCGACCTCGACCTTCGCCGAGTCCGCGAACCGTGCCGGGCGCAGCCCCTGGGGAGGCTTTTCCAGCTTCACCACGGCCAGGTCCTGTTCGGGGTAGGAGGAGACGAGCCGCGCGGTGAGCTGGTCCTCGCTGTTGGCCGTCGTCACGCGGAACGTCCGCTGATCACCGACGACGTGCGCGTTGGTGACGATGTGGCCCTTGTCGTCGAAGACCACCCCGGAGCCCAGGTCGCTGCGGCCCTGGATCTGCACGACCGACGGCAGGGCTTCCTTGATCACCTGCTGGTATTCGGTCTGGAGGTCGTTCGCCGCTCTCGGCGCCACGGCGCGCGCGGTGGTCCTGCCCGCGTCCGTCCCGCCCACCGTGCAGCCGGGAACGAGCAGGAGGCAGCACAGGACGCCCACGCGACGGCGTGGGACCCGGTAGGGGTGAGCTTCCATGCCCCGAGTCTGGCGTTCCGCCCCCCACCAGGGCCCGCCCGATACACCCGAACGGGCAACAGGCCCTGGGGCCTGTCTGACAATTCCCGTCTGCCGGACGGCGCCATGCACGCACTCTCGCCGCACCGGGCCCTGACCCGAGTACGTCCAGTACGCGGGTCAGGGCCCGGCGCCCCGAGAGCACGCACCTGACGCCGTCCGGCCGCCCTCCGTGCGACGACGCGAATTGTCAGACAGGCCCTAGCCGCGTACCCCGCACAGATGCAGCAGTGCCGCTACCCCCCGGTACGGGTCCGTCCGGCCGGCGCGTTCCTCCACCGCCAGCAGGGTCTCCACGTCGGCCGGCGGCTGCGCCCCGTCGGCGGCGGTGTCGGTGAAGACGCGCACGCCGTACCAGGCGTGCAGCGGCGCCCCGATCCCGGCGAGCGTGGCGGTCAGCGTGTCCAGACGGTCGGCCCGGACGTCGAGCCCCAGCCGGTTGCGGTACGCGGTGGTGTCGAAGGCGGCGAGCGCCGTGCCCCAGTCGCCGGAGAGCCCCGGCCGCAGGGCGAGCGCGTCGCCGTTGCGCACCAGCAGCGACAGCAGCCCGCCCGGCGCCAGCATCCGCGCGAGCCCCGCCACCAGCGGATCGGGGTCGTCGACATACATGAGCACGCCATGACAGAGCACGAGATCGAAGCTGCCGGGCAGGAAATGAACCCCCGTGTCCCGGCCGTCCCCCTCGACGAGCCGCACCCGCTCGCGGATCCCCTCCGGCTCCGCGGCGAGCGCCGAGCGCGCCGCCGCGAGCATGGTGGTGTCCTTCTCCATGCCGGTCACCTGGTGTCCGGCTCGGGCCAGCCGCAGTGCCTGCGTGCCCTGGCCCGTCCCCACGTCGAGCACCCGAAGGCGCTGTCCGACGGGGAAGCGCCCGGCTATCTGCTCGTCGAGCTGCCGGGCCACCAGTTCCTGCCGTACGACATCACGCAGCCCGCCGAGCTTGCTCAGCCAGGCCTTTGCCGCACCCTCGGGGAAGGACGTCGCGCTCAGGGCCGCTCTCCGCGCTTGACCTGCGGCTTGGGCAGCCGGAGTCGGCGCATCTGGAGGGAGCGCATCAGGGCGTAGGCGACCGCGCCGCGCCTGTTCTCGTCGGGGAAGCGCTCGGCCAGCCGCTTCTTCAGCCGGTATCCGGTGAGCACCGAGTCCAGCACGATCAGCACGATCACGACCAGCCACAGCAGCAGCGCGATGCTCTGCAGCGACGGCACCCGCACCATGCTCAGCACCAGGATGACCACGGCCATCGGCAGGAAGTACTCCGCGATGTTGAACCGCGAGTCGACGAAGTCGCGCGCGAAGCGGCGCACCGGGCCCTTGTCGCGGGCCGGCAGATACCGCTCGTCACCCCCGGCGAGCGCCTGGCGCTGCCGCTCCATGGCGGCACGGCGCTCCTCGCGCTGGCGCTTGGCGGCGTCCTTGCGGGTCATCGACGTATTGGCGACGCTGCGGCGCTGGGACTGGGCCGCACTGCGCTTGGGCGTCGGCCGACCCTTCGGGGCCTGCGGGTCACGGGGCTGCTGGGAGTCGGACACCTGGGCCTGGGCGGCGACGGCGGCCTTCTCGTCTTTGGCACGGCTACGGAACACAAAACCCAAGGGTACGGGGTCCAGGGGCATGGACCCCAGTCCCGCGGGGAACGATCCCGCAACACCAGTCGTCTGTAAGGGGACAGAGGGGACGATGCGTACGCTCTCGGATCCCCCCGGATCCCTCGGGGCATACCCGGGGACCACCTACTCCCTACGCCGGAGCGGGAGCGCACTCAGTCGTCCTTGGGGATGAGCGCATCCGTCCCCGAACAGTGCGGTAATGGATGCAGGGCCCGTACTGTGGGTTCTGTCGCAGAGCTGGAGCCGGAGTCCGTCAGAAGGGGGCGCGCGAAGCCCATGAGCGGTGTCATGAAGCGTATGGGGATGATCTTCCGCGCGAAGGCGAACAAGGCCCTTGACAGGGCCGAGGACCCGCGCGAGACCCTCGATTACTCGTACCAGAAGCAGCTGGAGCTGCTCCAGAAGGTCCGCCGCGGCGTCGCGGACGTGGCCACCTCCCGCAAGCGCCTGGAACTCCAGCTGAACCAGCTGCAGACCCAGTCCACCAAGCTGGAGGACCAGGGCCGCAAGGCGCTGGCGCTGGGCCGTGAGGACCTGGCCCGTGAGGCCCTGTCCCGCCGCGCAGCCCTCCAGCAGCAGGTCACGGACCTCGAGACGCAGCACGCGACGCTCCAGGGCGAGGAGGAGAAGCTCACCCTGGCCGCCCAGCGCCTCCAGGCCAAGGTCGACGCCTTCCGCACCAAGAAGGAGACGATCAAGGCCACGTACACCGCCGCGCAGGCCCAGACCCGCATCGGCGAGGCCTTCACCGGCATCTCCGAGGAGATGGGCGACGTCGGCCTGGCCATCCAGCGCGCCGAGGACAAGACCGCCCAGCTCCAGGCGCGGGCCGGCGCGATCGACGAACTGCTCGCCTCCGGCGCTCTCGACGACCCCACGGGCATGGCGAAGGACGACATCCAGGCCGAGCTGGACCGCCTCTCCGGCGGTACGGACGTGGAGCTGGAGCTGCAGCGCATGAAGGCGGAGCTGGCCGGCGGCACCAGCGGCCAGCAGGCCATCGAGGGCGGCAAGGACCAGCCCCAGTCGCAGCAGCAGCCGCAGGACACCCCGCGCTTCGACAAGCAGTAGTCACTCACCGGAGGGCGACATGATCGTACGGATCATGGGGGAGGGCCAGGTGAGGCTGGCCGACGGCCACCTCACCGAGCTGAACAAGCTGGACGACGAACTGCTGGCGGAGATGGAGAACGGCGACGGCCCCGGCTTCCGCCGTACCCTCCAGGCCCTCCTGACCAAGGTCCGTGAACTGGGCGAGCCCCTGCCGGACGACTCCCTGGAACCCTCCGAGCTGATCCTCCCCTCCTCCGACGCGACCCTGGAGCAGGTCCGCGAACTGCTCAGCGACGACGGCCTGATCCCCGGAGGCTGACGGACCGGACCGGGCCGTACGGCGCGAGCGCCGTCGGCCCCCGTTCCCAGCCCCGGGGGGTACCCGTACCGTTGACAGCCGTGAGCACCCTCGAAAGCGCCCGGCGCCGTCTGAAGGCGCACCCCACGGCGCTGGACGCGGCGCTCGCGGCCGGCGTCCTGGTCTGCATGGTGGCGGGCTCCTTCGTGGACCCGCGCGACAAGCACGGCGTCGACTGGGTGCTGCGCACCCCGGACCCCCTCAGCCTCGTCCTCATGGTGTTCGCCGCGGGCGCCCTGGTGCGCCGCCGCAGCGCCCCGCTGCGGGTGCTCGCCCTCACCGGCTCCTTCGCGGTCGTCGAGTTCGTCACCGGCAACCCGAGGGCCCCGGTCGCCATGGCCGCCGTGGTCGCCCTCTACACCGTCGCCGCCACCACCGACCGCTCCACCACCTGGCGCGTCGGGCTGCTCACCATGACCGTGCTGACCGGCGCCGCCATGCTCGCCGGCCCGCTGCCCTGGTACGCCCAGGAGAACCTTGCCGTCTTCGCCTGGACGGGCATGGCCGCGGCCGGGGGCGACGCGGTCCGCAGCCGCCGGGACTTCGTGCAGGCCATCCGGGAGCGCGCCGAGAAGGCCGAACGCACCCGCGAGGAGGAGGCCCGCCGCCGGGTCGCCGAGGAACGGCTGCGCATCGCCCGCGACCTGCACGACGTGGTCGCCCACCACATCGCCCTGGTCAACGTGCAGGCCGGGGTCGCCGCGCACGTCATGGACAAGCGCCCCGACCAGGCCAAGGAGGCCCTCGCGCACGTACGCGAGGCCAGCCGTTCCGCGCTCAACGAACTGCGTGCCACCGTCGGCCTGCTGCGCCAGTCCGACGACCCCGAGGCCCCGACGGAACCCGCACCCGGCCTGGACCGCCTCGAAGAACTCGTGGGCACCTTCCGCAACGCCGGACTGCACGTCGAGGTCGCCCGGGCCGACCACGGCACCAACCTCCCCGCCGCCGTCGGCCTGGCCGCCTACCGCGTCGTCCAGGAAGCCCTCACCAACGTCCAGAAGCACGCCGGAACGTCCGCCAGGGCCGAGGTCAGCGTCGTGCGAGTGGGCCAGAACATCGAGATCACCGTCCTCGACGACGGCTCCGGCGAGGACGACGGCCCCGTCTCCGGCGGCGGCCACGGACTGCTCGGCATGCGTGAGCGCGTCACCGCCCTGCGCGGCACCCTCACCACCGGTCCCCGCTACGGCGGCGGCTTCCGCGTGCATGCCATCCTGCCGGTCAAGACCCGCGCCGCCTCAGCGAAGGACCCCGCATGACGATCCGTGTCCTGCTCGCCGACGACCAGGCCCTGCTGCGCAGCGCCTTCCGCGTGCTCGTCGACTCCGAGCCCGACATGGAGGTGGTCGGCGAGGCGTCCGACGGGGCGGAGGCGGTGGAGCTGGCCAGGGAACGGCGCGCCGACGTCGTCCTCATGGACATCCGGATGCCCGGCACCGACGGTCTCGCCGCCACCCGCCTGATCAGCTCCGACCCCGACCTCACCCATGTCCGGATCGTCATCCTGACCACCTTCGAGGTCGACGACTACGTGGTGCAGTCGCTGCGCGCCGGGGCCTCCGGCTTCCTCGGCAAGGGCTCCGAGCCGGAGGAGCTGCTCACCGCCATCCGGGTCGCGGCCGGCGGCGACGCGCTGCTCTCCCCGGCCGCCACCAAGGGCCTGATCGCCCGCTTCCTGGCCCAGGGCGGCGACGGCCACGACGGCGAGCGCGACCCGGCCCGCGCCGAGCGCCTCGACGCGCTCACCGTGCGCGAGCGCGAGGTGCTGGTCCAGGTCGCGGGCGGGCACTCCAACGACGAGATCGCCGAGCGTCTGGAGGTGAGCCCGCTGACGGTGAAGACGCACGTCAACCGGGCCATGGCCAAGCTGGGCGCCCGCGACCGGGCACAGCTCGTGGTGATCGCGTACGAGTCGGGGCTGGTACGTCCGAGGGTGGACTGACGCCGGATCGCCGTACTGCGGCGGGAGTAGGCGCGGGCCGAGAAATGGACCCAGGGCCGACGGATCACCCTCCGGCGATGGCTCAGGGTGTAGGTACGGGCGCTCACGTGTGCCCGGTGCTTCCGCCCCAGGCCACAGAAGAGAGACGCTGACCCATGTCCTGGCTGTCGAGATTCAGCCTCGCGCAACGGGCCCTGATAGGGCTGATGTCGATCATCGCGCTCGCCTTCGGGGCGATCGCGATCCCGCAGCTCAAGCAGCAGCTGCTGCCCACCATCGAACTGCCCATGGTGTCGGTCCTCGCCCCGTACCAGGGCGCGTCCCCGGACGTGGTCGAGAAGCAGGTCGTCGAGCCCATCGAGGACAACCTCGAAGCCGTCGACGGCATCACCGGCGTCACCTCGACGGCGAGCGAGGGCAACGCCGTGATCATGGCGTCCTTCGACTACGGCAACAACACCGACCAGCTCGTCGCCGACGTCCAGCAGGCCGTCAACCGGGCCCGCGTGCAGCTCCCGGACGACGTCGACCCGCAGGTCATCGCCGGATCGACGGACGACATCCCGACCGTCGTGCTCGCCGTCACCTCCGACGAGGACCAGCAGGCGCTCGCCGACCGGCTGGACCGGACCGTCGTCCCGTCCCTGGAGGACATCGACGGCGTCGGCCAGGTCACGGTCGACGGCGTGCGCGACGTCCAGGTCTCCGTCACCCCCGACGACAGCGACCTGGCCCGGGCCGGCCTCACCGTCCAGAGCCTCGCCCAGGCCCTCCAGGCGGGCGGCGCCACCGTCCCGGCCGGCTCCTTCGACGAGGACGGCAGCAACCGCACCGTGCAGGTCGGCGGCGCCTTCACCTCGCTGGCGCAGATCGAGGACCTGATGCTCACCGGGGAGGGCGTCAAGAAGCCCGTACGCCTCGGTGACGTCGCCGAGGTGACCGAGCGGCAGGCCAAGGCCGACTCCCTCACGCGCACCAACGGCAAGCCCAGCCTGGCCGTCGCCGTCACCATGGACCACGACGGCAGCGCGGTGGCCATCTCCAAGGCGGTCGAGGACAAGCTGCCCGAGATGCGCGCGGACCTCGGCTCCGGCGCGACCGTCACGGTCGTCAGCGACCAGGGCCCGGCGGTGTCCAAGGCCATCGAGGGCCTGACCACGGAGGGCGCGCTCGGCCTGGTCTTCGCGGTCCTGGTCATCCTGGTCTTCCTGGCCTCGATCCGCTCCACCCTGGTCACCGCGGTGAGCATCCCGCTCTCCGTCGTGCTTGCCCTGATCGTGCTGTGGACGCGGGACCTGTCCCTCAACATGCTCACGCTGGGCGCCCTGACCATCGCCATCGGCCGGGTCGTCGACGACTCGATCGTGGTGCTGGAGAACATCAAGCGCCACCTCGGCTACGGCGAGGAGCGCCAGTCGGCGATCCTGAACGCGGTCCGCGAGGTCGCGGGCGCGGTGACGTCCTCCACCCTCACCACCGTCGCGGTGTTCCTGCCGATCGGTCTGGTCGGCGGCATGGTGGGCGAGCTGTTCGGCTCGTTCTCGCTGACCGTCACGGCCGCCCTGCTGGCGTCGCTGCTGGTCTCGCTGACGGTCGTACCGGTCCTGTCGTTCTGGTTCCTGCGGGCCCCCAAGGGCACCCCCGAGGACGCCGACGAGGCGCGCCGCCTGGCGGAGGAGAAGGAGGCCCGCAGCAAGCTCCAGCGCTTCTACGTCCCCGTCCTGCGCTTCGCCACCCGGCGCCGGCTCACCAGCGTGGCCATCGCGGTCGTGGTCCTGCTCGGCACCTTCGGCATGGCGCCGCTGCTGAAGACCAACTTCTTCGACCAGGGCGAGCAGGCCGTCCTCACCATCAAGCAGGAGCTGAAGCCCGGCACCAGCCTGGCGGCGACCGACGCCGAGGCGAAGAAGGTCGAGCAGCTGCTCGCCGACACCGAGGGCGTCAAGGACTACCAGGTGACGGTCGGCTCCTCCGGCTTCATGGCCGCCTTCGGCGGCGGCACCGACACCAACCAGGCCTCGTACTCGGTGATGCTGGAGGACTCGGCGTCCTTCGAGGACGTCCAGGACAGCCTCGACGCCGGCCTGAAGAAGATCGACGGGCTCGGCACGACCACGATCGCGGCCGGTGACGGCTTCGGCAGCCAGGACCTCAGCGTCGTCGTGAAGGCGGCCGACGCGGACGTGCTGAACAAGGCCGCCGAGGAGGTCCGCAAGACGGTGGCCGGCCTGGACGACGTCACCGACGTCACCAGCGACCTGGCGCAGAGCGTCCCGCGCATCTCCGTGACCGCGAAGGACGCGGCGGCCACCGCCGGCTTCGACGACCAGACGCTCGGCGCGGCCGTCGCCCAGGCGGTGCGCGGCACCACGGCGGGCAAGGCGACGCTGGACGACACCGAGCGGGACATCGTCATCACCTCGGCGAAGCCGGCCGACACCATCGCCGAGCTGCGCAGGCTCCCGCTGGGCACCGTGAAGCTCGGTGAGATCGCGACCGTGAAGCTGGTGGACGGTCCGGTCTCCATGACCCGGATCGACGGTCAGCGCGCGGCGACCATCACCGCCAAGCCGACCGGCGACAACACGGGCGCGGTCAGCACCGAGCTCCAGTCGAAGATCAACGCCCTGGACCTCCCGGACGGCGCCACCGCCCAGATCGGCGGCGTCTCCGAGGACCAGGACGAGGCCTTCGTCAACCTGGGCCTGGCGATGCTGGCGGCCATCGCGATCGTCTTCATGCTGCTGGTCGCGACCTTCCGCTCGCTGGTCCAGCCGCTGATCCTGCTGGTCTCCATCCCGTTCGCCGCGACGGGCGCGATCGGCCTGCTGATCCTGACCGGCACCCCGATGGGCGTCCCCGCGATGATCGGCATGCTGATGCTGATCGGCATCGTGGTGACCAACGCCATCGTGCTGATCGACCTCATCAACCAGTACCGCAAGCAGGGCTACGGCGTTGTCGAGGCCGTGGTCGAGGGCGGCCGGCACCGGCTGCGCCCGATCCTGATGACCGCCCTGGCGACCATCTTCGCCCTGCTCCCGATGGCGCTCGGGATCACCGGCGAGGGCGGCTTCATAGCCCAGCCGCTGGCCGTGGTGGTGATCGGCGGCCTGATCAGCTCCACCCTGCTGACCCTGCTGCTGGTCCCGACGCTGTACGCGATGCTGGAGCTGCGCAAGGAGCGCCGCGCGAAGAAGCGGGCCGCCAAGCGGCAGGCGAAGACGCAGGTCCCGGCGGAGCCCCAGCCGGAGCCGGCGCAGGTCTGACCGGACGACGAAGGGGGCCGCACCCACGGGTGCGGCCCCCTTCACGTCGCTTCGGTGCCGGTGGCTACGGCAGCGCCAGCATCCGCTCCAGCGCCAGCTTCGCGAACGCCTCGGTCTCCTTGTCGACCTCGATCCGGTTGACCAGGTTGCCCTCGGCCAGCGACTCCAGGGCCCACACCAGGTGGGGGAGGTCGATCCGGTTCATGGTCGAGCAGAAACAGACCGTCTTGTCGAGGAAGACGATCTCCTTGCCCTCGGGCGCGAAACGGTTCGCCAGCCGGCGGACCAGGTTCAGCTCGGTGCCGATGGCCCACTTGGAGCCGGCCGGCGCGGCCTCCAGGGTCTTGATGATGTACTCCGTCGAGCCGACGTAGTCGGCGGCGGAGACCACCTCGTGCTTGCACTCGGGGTGGACCAGCACGTTCACACCGGGGATGCGCGCGCGGACGTCGTCGACCGAGTCGAGGCTGAAGCGGCCGTGCACCGAGCAGTGGCCGCGCCACAGGATCATCTTCGCGGCCCGCAGCTCGTCGGCGGTCAGCCCGCCGTTCGGCTTGTGCGGGTTGTAGACGACGCAGTCCTCCAGGGACATGCCCATGTCCCGTACCGCGGTGTTCCGGCCGAGGTGCTGGTCGGGCAGGAACAGCACCTTCTCGCCCTGCTGGAACGCCCAGTCCAGCGCCCGCTCGGCGTTGGACGAGGTGCAGATGGTGCCGCCGTGCTTGCCGGTGAACGCCTTGATGTCGGCGGACGAGTTCATGTACGAGACGGGCACGACCTGCTCGGCTATGCCGGCCTCGGTCAGCACGTCCCAGCACTCGGCGACCTGCTCGGCCGTCGCCATGTCGGCCATCGAGCAGCCGGCGGCCAGGTCAGGCAGCACGACCTTCTGGTCGTCGCCGGTGAGGATGTCCGCGGACTCGGCCATGAAGTGCACGCCGCAGAAGACGATGTACTCGGCCTCGGGGCGCGCCGCCGCGTCCCTGGCCAGCTTGAAGGAGTCGCCCGTGACGTCCGCGAACTGGATGACCTCGTCGCGCTGGTAGTGGTGGCCGAGCACGAAGACCTTGTCGCCGAGCTTCTCCTTGGCCGCGCGGGCGCGCTCCACCAGGTCCGGGTCGGACGGCGACGGCAGGTCACCGGGACACTCGACGCCGCGCTCGCTCCTCGGGTCGGCCTCCCGGCCGAGCAGCAGCAGGGCGAGGGGCGTCGGCTGTACGTCGAGCTCCTGGGTCTGGGCGGTGGTCACGACACACACCCTTTCTGTTCTGCGGCTCGCCGGTCCGGGGAAGCCGGGCCGGCGGGACATTCGGGACATCTTCTCGACTTTTCGTCGGAATGACGCTATCTATCATAACCGCTTCACGTCAGTTTGACGATGGCCATAGTGTCGGTGTGACGTGAATCCTGACACCTCGCTGTCGAATGGCGTTGCCCCGCTGTCCACGAGTGCTGTGCGCCCGCGAGGGCATGTGCGAGCATGAAGAGGGCGCCAAGGAGAAAGACCCGGGCCCGGCCCGGAATGAATCCGCGTCCCCGCCGGTTGCAACCGTCGGCAAGCAGTCTCCGTACAACCCGGGAGAGATGTAGATGTCCGTATCGGACGAGTCCACCACCGTCACCGACGGCATCATCGTGACCGACGCCGCCGCGTCCAAGGTGAAGGCGCTGCTCGACCAGGAAGGCCGTGACGACCTCGCCCTGCGCGTCGCCGTCCAGCCCGGTGGCTGCTCCGGCCTGCGCTACCAGCTCTTCTTCGACGAGCGCTCGCTCGACGGCGACGTGGAGAAGGACTTCGGCGGGGTCAAGGTCGTCACCGACCGGATGAGCGCTCCCTACCTGGGCGGCGCCACCATCGACTTCGTGGACACCATCGAGAAGCAGGGCTTCACGATCGACAACCCGAACGCGACGGGTTCCTGCGCCTGCGGCGACTCCTTCAGCTGAGCGGTCGCGTCACCGAGGCCACATGTGAAGGCGGCGGCCCCCCGCGAGGGGGCCGCCGCCTTCACATGTGCCAGGTCAGCCGGGCAGCCGCGCCCCCGGCTTCTCCAGCGGCACGGCCTTGCCGTCCGTGCCCACGACCTTCCGGTCGCCGAGCGGCTCCGCCAACTGCACGGTCCGGTGCTGGACCTTGGCGATCAGGATGCAGACCTTGTCCTTCCACGGCTTCTCGGTCACCGTCACGGTCACCCGGCCGGGCGCCTCGACGGCCTTCGCCGTGTAGTCGGCGCAGACCCCGCCCGTGAAGCGCACGGTCAGTTCGCGGCCCTCGGCGGTGTAGCCCTCCACCCGGACGTCACGGGTGCCCGTCCCGTCGCCCGGTTCGGACGGCCCGGGGCTGGGCCGCCCCTCCGGCGGGGCCGGGCTCAGGTACTTCGGGTCGATCGCCGGATAGGCCACCGTGTGGCTGTCCTGGGCCCCCGGCGCCCGCACCTCGAACAGCCAGGCCGGCACCAGCGCGGGCCGGGTGCCCACCGAGTGCGAGGCCAGCCCGAACACCGCGTCCTCGACGGCGATCGGCTCCCGCGGCGCGCTGCTCGGCGCCTCCTCGCAGGGCGCCGCCGGCTGCTCGCCCTCCAGCGGCACGGGATCGGCGCAGCCGCCGATACCGGCCCGCGGGGCGGTGTCCTGGGCCCCGTTCAGCAGCTCCAGCGTCCGCTCCGCGCTCAGCACGGGGTACGTGTCCCCCTTGTCCGGCGCGGTCAACTGGCCGTTGGCGGCGACCACCTCGCCCTGGGCGCCGACCGTGACGCCGGTGGGCCAGCCGTACGTCGGCAGCCCGCCGACCACCGGGTCGGCGTTCACCACGCGCCGGGCGCCGAGGACCAGGTCGGCGTCGACCTTGGCGGAGTCCTGCCCGACCGCCTTCAGGACGGGCGCGGCCGCCTTCCTCGCCGTCTCCTCGCCCACCGGCACGTCGGTGCCGGTGGCGGGGGCCTTGGCGCACACCGTGGTGCTCCGGCAGTTGTCCGTGCCGGGGCTGTGGCGATGGAACGTCCAGGTGCCGGGCGCCTCCCGGTTCACCTGGAGGCGCGGGCCCTGACCGTCGCCGCCGCCGATCCGCCAGGCCCCTCCTTCGGCGACGGGCTTCCCGTCGAGGCCGAGCGCGCCGGCGAGCCGCACCACGTCCTCCTCGGTGACCTCGCCCCTCGGCCAGTGCACGGCCGCCGAGCCGGGACCCTCCGGGAGGGCGCCGTCCGCCCTGTAGGTGACGCCGTTGGGGACGGGCTCGCCCGGGGCGATGCCCTTGTCGCCGCCGGACGAGTAACCGTCCAGGGCCAGCGGCGGGGGCGTCGCGCTCCGCGCCGGGGCGCCCGAACCGGAGCCCCCGGCGGCCGACGCCGCGAGGTAGGCACCGCCACCCCCCGCCAGCAGAACGGCGGCGGCGACGGAGGCGACGACGGCGGGGGAGCGACGACGACCGAACCGAAAGCGGCCCTCGGCGACCGGCCCGTGACCCGCCTCCTGGGCCTGCGACTCATCCGCGTCCGGGGCCGGCGCTTCCGTGGGCTCGGCAGATTGCGCTTCGCCGGGAGCCTGGGCCTGCGGCCCGTCTGCCTCTGGTGCATGTTCGGCGTCCGCGTCCGGTGCTGCCGCGTCGTCCGGCCGGGGGGTTTCGG
>NZ_JBIVHU010000005.1:0-434153 GCF_044749345.1 Streptomyces sp. NPDC089424 | reverse complement strand
TTCGGCGTCGTCCGTGTCCGGGGCCGGCGGGTCCTGGGGCTCGGCAGCTTCCGCGTCGTCGGGAACCTGGGCCTGCGGGCCGTCCGCGTCCGGCGCCGGAGGGTGCTGGGACTCGGCGGCTTGTGCCTCGTCGGGGGTCCGGGCCTGCGGCCCGTCTGCCTCTGGTGCATGTTCGGCGTCCGCGTCCGGTGCTGCCGCGTCGTCCGGCCGGGGGGTTTCGGCGTCGTCCGTGTCCGGGGCCGGCGGGTCCTGGGGCTCGGCAGCTTCCGCGTCGTCGGGAACCTGGGCCTGCGGGCCGTCCGCGTCCGGCGCCGCTTCGGCGTCCGCCTCGTCCGGCCGGGGGGCTTCGGTGGCGTCCGCGTCCGGGGCCGGCGGCTCCTGGGGCTCGGCAGCTTGCGCCTCGTCGGGGGCCTGGGCCTGCGTGTCGCCCGGCGCCGGTTCAGTGTCCGCGTCCGGGGCTTCCGTCTCGTCCGGAGTCCGGGCCTGCGCGGCGTCCGGGGCCGGTTCGGCGTCACCCTCCGAGGTCGGTACGACCTCTGTCTCCCCCGTGACCTGCGCGTCCTGCTCGGCGGCGCCGGTCCCGGCCGCGACGCCGTCGTCGTTGTCGGGTCGCTCGGTGTTCACCGCATCGCTCCTTCGGCTGCACAGCTCACGCTGGTGGGTCGTATCCCGTATCCCCTCCACGGGGGACAGCGATGGGACGCAGCAGGGGAGCGCGCGGTTCCCGCGCGAGCCGGCTCAGTCGCCGTAGTCGGACATCGCGTCCAGCAGACGGGCCGACCTCGGCGGCACGGTCACGCCGTGGATCAGCGACGGCGGGACCGGACGGGCGGCGTGCCGGTCGGGAGCCGACCAGTGCGGCACCATCCGGGCGCAGTCGCCCCGCAGGGCGGCCAGGTCACCCTCCAGGTCGACGGGGGCGGGAACCGGAGCGTCGAGTTTCGTCATAGCGGCACCGTAGGCACGGAGTGGCAGGTGAAGAAAGATCTACTATCGGGTAGTTTTCGCCGTTTGGGCGCCGCCCACCCCCCTTCCGGCCGGTACTTCGCGCCCATCCGGCCATCCACTTCAACGGCGTCACCGCAACCGGGTAGCGTGAATCGTCAACCCCCTCCACCCGGGAGATTCCACGCCGTGCGCATCGCAGTCACCGGCTCCATCGCCACCGACCACCTCATGACCTTCCCCGGCCGCTTCGCCGACCAGCTCGTCGCGGACCAGCTGCACACGGTCTCGCTGTCGTTCCTGGTCGACAAGCTCGATGTCCGCCGGGGTGGGGTCGGCGCCAACATCGCCTTCGGCATGGGCCAGCTCGGAACCCGGCCGATCCTGGTCGGCGCCGCCGGCGCCGACTTCGACGAGTACCGCGCCTGGCTGGACCGGCACGGCGTCGACACCGCCTCCGTACGCATCTCCGAGACCCTGCACACCGCCCGCTTCGTGTGCACCACGGACGCCGACCACAACCAGATCGGCTCGTTCTACACCGGCGCCATGAGCGAGGCCCGCCTGATCGAGCTGAAGACCGTCGCCGACCGGGTCGGCGGCCTCGACCTGGTCCTGATCGGCGCCGACGACCCGGAGGCGATGCTCCGGCACACCGAGGAGTGCCGCTCCCGCGACATCGCGTTCGCCGCCGACTTCTCCCAGCAGATCGCCCGCATGGACGGCGAGGAGATCCGGATCCTGCTGGACGGGGCGACGTACCTCTTCTCCAACGAGTACGAGAAGGGCCTCATCGAGTCGAAGACCGGCTGGAGCGACGAGGAGATCCTCGGCAAGGTCGGCCACCGCGTCACCACCCTCGGCGCCCGGGGCGTGCGCATCGAGCGGGCCGGTGAGGACCCCATCGAGGTCGGCTGCCCCGAGGAGGAGCGCAAGCTCGAACCCACCGGCGTCGGCGACGCCTTCCGCGCCGGCTTCCTGTCCGGCCTGGTCTGGGGCGTCGGCCTGGAGCGCGCCGCGCAGGTCGGCTGCATGCTGGCCACGCTCGTGATCGAGACGGTCGGCACCCAGGAGTACGCCCTGCGCCGCGCCCACTTCATGGACCGCTTCACCAAGGCGTACGGCCATGACGCCGCCGAAGAGGTCCGCACCCACCTGCGCTGACCAGGGCCTGTCCCACAGGCCCTACGCCCGCCGGCGGACCACGTAGGCCGTTCCCCGGTCCGCCGGCTCCTCACCCACGTACTCCTGGCCCCGCATCGCGCACCACGCCGGGATGTCCAGCCGGGCCGCCTCGTCGTCCGCGAGCACCCGGACCGTGCCGCCCACCGGCACCTCCCCGATGACCTTGGCCAGCTCGATCACGGGGAGAGGGCAGAGCTTGCCCAGCGCGTCCACGACGAGCGCGTCGTCCTCGACGACCGTGCGGGGCGCCGGCGCCCCGAGCTTCTCCCGGACCGCCGTGACCGCCCCGGGCAGCACCTGGAGGAAACGCTCGACGTCCTCCTCCGCCGCCCCGGGCGGCAGCGACACCCGCACGTTGCCCTCACTGAGCACGCCCATCGCCTTCAGTACATGGCTCGGCGTCAGCGTGCTGCTCGTGCAGGACGATCCGGACGAGACGGAGAAACCGGCGCGGTCCAGCTCGTGCAGCAGGGTCTCCCCGTCGACATAGAGACAGGAGAAGGTGACGACCCCCGGCAGCCGCCGCTCCGGATCGCCCACCACCTCGACGTCCCCCAGCAGTTCCGGCACCCGCGTCCGGATCCGCTCCGTCAGCTCCCGCAGCCGCAGTGCCTCCTGGGCCGCCTCGGCCCGCACGGCCCGCAGCGAGGCCGCCGCCGCGACGATCGCCGGGATGTTCTCGAAACCGGCGGCACGCCCCGACTCCCGTTCGTCGGCGGGCCCTTGCGGCGCGAAGCGCACCCCTTTGCGTACCGCCAGCAGCCCCACCCCCGAGGGGCCGCCCCACTTGTGGGCGCTGGCCGTCAGCAGCGACCAGTCGCCCGCAACCGGCCCCCACGCCAGCGACTGCGCCGCGTCCACCAGCAACGGCACCCCGGCCGCCCGGCACACGGACGCCACCTCGGCCACCGGCTGCACGGTCCCCACCTCGTGGTTGGCCGACTGCAGACAGGCCAGCGCGGTGTCGGGGCGCAGCGCCTCGGCGTACCCCTGGGCGCGCACCGCGCCCTCCCGGCCCACCGCGACCTGTGTGGTCGTGCCGCCGTCCCTCTCGTTCACCTCCGCCGCATGGAGCACCGAGGAGTGTTCGACCGCTGACACGATCAGGTGACGCCCGGCGCGCCGACGTCCGGCCAGCGCACCCGCGATCCCCATGTGCACGGCGCGGGTTCCGGAGGGGGTGAACGCCAGCTCGTCCGCGCGGCACCCCACCGCCTCCGCGGCCGCCTCCCGCGCCGCGTCCAGCAGCATCCGGGCCCGCCGCCCCTCGCGGTACAGCCGCGCCGGATCGGCCCACCCCTCGTCGAGGGAGGCCAGCAGGGCCTGTCGCGCGACGGGATGGAGGGGGGCGGAGGAGGCGGCGTCGAAGTAGGACATACGGCAACGCTAAGCGTCCCGGAGGGGCGCGGGGAAGCGTCCACGGAGCGGGCGACGGTCCGCGCCCGCCGAAAAACCCGCTGGTCCGGGTCGCCGGACGCCCCGAACCCACCGTCAGAAGTAGCCCAGAGCCGGGCAACCGACCCCTTCGGCTGACCCGGCGGCGCGTTCGGGCACCCTCCCCGCGAACCCCCGGAGACCGTCGGCTAGGGTTTGGTCCGCATAAACATCCAAACCCCTGCCCGACGCAGGGCGGCGACCGACCAGCGAGAAGGCCGCAGCCGACAGCGCGGGCGAGACTCTCGGGAAGGCGCTACGTGAGTCCCAACGGCTCCGACCGCTCGCCGCGGCGCCCGATGCGGCGGAAGCTGCTGCAGGCACTGACCGCGGGCCTGGTCCTGGCGACCGCCACCGGTTGCACATGGGAGGACTTCCCCCGCCTTGGTATGCCCACCCCCACCACGGAAGAGGCGCCGATCGTCCTCTCCCTGTGGCAGGGCTCCTGGGCTGCCGCGCTCGCCGTCGGCGTGCTGGTGTGGGGCCTCATTCTGTGGAGTGCCATCTTCCACCGGCGCAGCCGCACCAAGATCGAGGTTCCTCCGCAGACCAGGTACAACGTGCCCATCGAGGCGCTGTACACGGTGGTCCCGATCATCATCGTCTCGGTCCTCTTCTACTTCACGGCGCGCGACGAGACGAAGCTCCTCGACATGTCCAAGAAGCCCGACGTCACGGTCAACGTGGTCGGCTTCCAGTGGAGCTGGTGCTTCAACTACATCGAGAATGTCGAAGGTTCCACGGGGGACGCCAAGACGTCCAAGGAACTGGCCGCCATTCCGGACCGCTACAAGAAGGAGTTCCCGGCCGACGCCGGCGGCGTCTACGCCTGCGGCACGCCCGGGGAGCGGAACCCGCAGACGGGCAACCCGGGCCCCACCCTCTGGCTGCCCGAGGGCAAGACGGTCCGCTTCGTGCTCACCTCGCGTGACGTCATCCACTCCTTCTGGGTGGTGCCGTTCCTGATGAAGCAGGACGTCATCCCCGGCCACACCAACGCCTTCCAGGTGACCCCCAACAGGGAGGGCACCTTCCTGGGCAAGTGCGCCGAACTGTGCGGCGTCGACCACTCCCGGATGCTGTTCAACGTGAAGGTCGTCTCTCCGGAGCGCTACGAGCAGCACCTCAAGGACCTCGCCAAGAAGGGGCAGACCGGTTACGTTCCCGCGGGCATCGAGCAGACGCCTCACGAGAAGAACCGGGAGACGAACCAACTGTGAGCATCCTCAACGAACCCGCGGGTGCCGCCGAGGCCGGCTCGTACGAGAACGAGCTGCCGGTGCGGCGCAAGCAGCCCGGCAACGTGGTCGTGAAGTGGCTGACGACCACCGACCACAAGACGATCGGCACGCTGTACCTGGTCACGTCGTTCGCGTTCTTCTGCATCGGTGGCGTGATGGCGCTCTTCATGCGCGCCGAGCTCGCCCGTCCGGGTACGCAGATCATGTCGAACGAGCAGTTCAACCAGGCGTTCACGATGCACGGCACCATCATGCTGCTGATGTTCGCGACGCCGCTGTTCGCCGGATTCGCGAACTGGATCATGCCGCTGCAGATCGGCGCGCCCGACGTGGCGTTCCCGCGGCTGAACATGTTCGCCTACTGGCTGTACCTCTTCGGCTCGCTCATCGCGGTGGCCGGCTTCCTCACCCCCCAGGGCGCGGCCGACTTCGGCTGGTTCGCCTACTCCCCGCTGTCGGACGCGGTCCGCTCGCCGGGTGTGGGCGCCGACATGTGGATCATGGGTCTGGCCTTCTCCGGCTTCGGCACCATCCTCGGCTCGGTCAACTTCATCACCACGATCATCTGCATGCGCGCGCCCGGCATGACGATGTTCCGCATGCCGATCTTCACCTGGAACGTGCTGCTGACCGGTGTCCTGGTCCTGCTCGCCTTCCCGGTCCTCGCGGCCGCGTTGTTCGCCCTGGAGGCGGACCGCAAGTTCGGTGCCCATGTCTTCGACGCGTCGAACGGCGGGGCGTTGCTATGGCAACACCTCTTCTGGTTCTTCGGGCATCCAGAGGTGTACATCATCGCGCTGCCGTTCTTCGGCATCATCAGTGAGGTCATCCCGGTCTTCTCCCGCAAGCCGATGTTCGGCTACTCGGGCCTGATCGCGGCGACCATCGCCATCGCGGGTCTGTCCGTGACGGTGTGGGCGCACCACATGTACGTCACCGGTGGTGTGCTGCTGCCGTTCTTCGCCTTCATGACGTTCCTCATCGCGGTCCCGACCGGTGTGAAGTTCTTCAACTGGATCGGCACGATGTGGAAGGGCTCACTGTCCTTCGAGACCCCGATGCTCTGGGCGACCGGCTTCCTGATCACCTTCACCTTCGGTGGTCTGACCGGTGTCATCCTGGCCTCGCCGCCGATGGACTTCCACGTCTCCGACTCGTACTTCGTGGTGGCGCACTTCCACTACGTCGTCTTCGGCACCGTCGTCTTCGCGATGTTCTCCGGCTTCCACTTCTGGTGGCCGAAGTGGACCGGCAAGATGCTCGACGAGCGGCTCGGCAAGATCACCTTCTGGACGCTGTTCATCGGCTTCCACGGCACCTTCCTGGTCCAGCACTGGCTGGGCGCCGAGGGCATGCCGCGCCGGTACGCCGACTACCTGGCGGCCGACGGCTTCACCGCCCTGAACACGATCTCGACGATCAGCTCGTTCGTGCTCGGCCTGTCGGTCCTGCCGTTCTTCTACAACGTCTGGAAGACGGCCAAGTACGGCAAGCCGGTCGGCGTCGACGACCCCTGGGGCTACGGCCGCTCGCTGGAGTGGGCCACCTCCTGCCCGCCGCCGCGGCACAACTTCCTCACCCTGCCGCGGATCCGCAGCGAGTCCCCGGCGTTCGACCTGCACCACCCCGAGATCGCCGCGCTCGAGGAGCTCGGCCACGGCGGCCACGGTGCCAGCGCCCTGGCGGGTAGCAAGGAGGCCGGTAAGTGAAGATCCAGGGCAAGATGTTCATGTGGCTGAGCGTCTTCATCCTGGCCATGGCGATCGTCTATGGCTTGTGGTCGAAGGAGCCGGCCGGCACCACGGCCCTCTTCCTGGCTTTCGGTCTGTCCATCATGATCGGCTTCTACCTGGGCTTCACTGCCCGGCGGGTCGACGTGGGTGCCCAGGACAACAAGGAGGCCGACGTCGCGGACGACGCGGGCGAGCTGGGCTTCTTCAGCCCGCACAGCTGGCAGCCGCTGTCCCTCGGCATCGGTGGCGCGCTCGCCTTCCTCGGTGTCGCGGTCGGCTGGTGGCTGCTGTACTTCTCCGCCCCGCTGATCCTGATCGGCATCTGGGGCTGGGTCTTCGAGTACTACCGCGGTGAGAACCGCACCCAGTAGCTCGCGCCGAGCGCTCAAGGAGCCCGGATCCTCCGTCAGGAGGGTCCGGGCTCCTTCGTTCTCCACGTTTCACACCAAGGGTGTCCCTCGTACGGATGACTCACCGCGCCGAGATTGACGAATCTTCCTAGCGTGAAGCCATGAGCCACTCCTCGCGCACCCGCAGAATCGCCGGTTGCACGCTGGTGGTGATCGCCCTCGGCGCGGGCGTCACCGCCTGCAGCAGCGACGACGGCAACCCGCTGTCCGCCACGCCGTACGACGCGGCCGAGCACATCTCCTTCAACGGCCCCACCAAGGCCGGGAAGAAGGCGGACCCGGACAAGCCCCTGGAGATCACCTCCGAGGGCTCCGAGGGCCGGATCACGGACGTCACGGCCGTGGACGCCGCAGGGCGCCATGTCTCGGGCGAACTCTCCGCCGACGGAGGCCGCTGGCACAGCACCTCCCCGCTGGCCGCCGACGCCCACTACACGGTCCGGGTGAGCACCGAGGACGAGGACGGGGCCCCGGGACGACGGGTCGTCACCTTCGACACCGGCAAGCCGCGTACCCAGAAGCGACTGGCCGTCACCTTCGGCCCCGAGGCGGGCAAGTACGGCGTGGGCCAGCCGATCACCGCCGACCTGAGCCAGCCCGTCAAGGACAAGGCGCAGCGCGCGATCGTCGAACGCGGCCTGAAGGTCGACTCCAACATCGTCGTGGAGGGCTCCTGGCACTGGGTCGACGACAAGAAGCTCCACTACCGGCCCAAGGAGTACTGGCCCGCCAACGCCACCCTGCAGGTGCGCAGCAACCTCGACGGCATCAAGATCAGCGATCGGCTCTGGGGCGGTACGGCGAAGCCCTTGAAGATCACCACCGGCGACAAGATCGTCGCCATCGCGGACGGCGCCAGCCACCACATGACGGTCTTCAAGAACGACAAGGAGATCAACACCCTCCCGATCACCATGGGCAAGCCCGGCTTCGAGACCCGCAACGGGGTCAAGGTGGTCATCGGCAAGGAGTACTTCGTACGCATGCGCGGCACCACCGTCGGCATCGCCGACGGCACCTCCGAGTCGTACGACCTGCCCGTCTACTACGCCACCCGGGTGACCTGGAGCGGCGAGTACGTGCACGCCGCCCCGTGGTCCGTCGGCGACCAGGGCTCGGCCAACGTCAGCCACGGCTGCGTCGGGATGAACACCAGCAACGCCTCGTGGTTCTACGAGACCGTGCGCCCCGGCGACATCGTGCAGGTCGTCAATTCCTACGGCAAGACGATGGAACCGTTCGGCAACGGCTTCGGCGACTGGAACGTCGAGTGGGCGAACTGGCGCAAGGGCAGTGCCCTGGTCACCGGCAGCCCCGAGGGCCCCGACGAGACGGAACGCGTCAGGCTGCAGCCCCAGACCGTCTGAGGCCCGGCGGAGCAACGCCCCTCAGGGGCGCGGGGAAAGCATGCGACAGGCCACCCGGGGCCCGGCCCCGGGTGGCCTGTCGCCTCCGCGCTCTCAGGCGCTGGCCAGCTTCTTCCGGCGCAGCAGGGCGGCCAGGGCGTTCGCGAACTCCACCGGCTCCACGGGCAGCGTCACCGCGGCGTCGGCGCGGCTCCAGGTGGCCAGCCAGGCGTCCTGCGGCCGCCCGATGAGCAGGAGCACCGGCGGGCAGGCGAAGACCTCGTCCTTGATCTGCCGGCACAGGCCCATGCCGCCCATGGGCACGGCCTCACCGTCCAGGACGCAGACGTCGATCCCGCCCTTGTCCAGCTCCGTCAGGACGGCGGCGGGGGTGGCACACTCCACGTACTCCACCACCGGGACGTCCGGCGCTGGCCGCTTGCCCGCGGCCAGCCGCACCTGGGCGCGGGTGTTGGAGTCGTCGCTGTAGACCAGCACCGTGGCGGTCGGCTGCATGCTTCCTCCGAGACGTCGGCGTCGTACGCGAGGGCCGGGACGGAACGGCCCGATGCGGCGGATGCTACTCCCTTGAACACCTCGTCAACACCGGTTCGCACACGCCTTCCCTGGGCCATCCGGGCAGTACACACGCTGCGGACACTCCGAACGGCACCCCCCGGAGTGAGGGCGGGATAAGCGACCGACATAATGTCGGTCGTGGCGACAGCAACGACAGTAGATACCGGGCACGCGCACCCGTCGGTCAACCGGCCGAACCTCACCAGCGTCGGAACCATCATCTGGCTGAGTTCCGAGCTGATGTTCTTCGCGGCCCTCTTCGCGATGTACTTCACCCTGCGATCGGTGACCGGTCCCGAGTTCTGGCACGAGAAGGCCTCTGCCCTGAACTTCCCGTTCTCGGCGACCAACACCACGATCCTGGTGCTCTCCTCCCTCACCTGCCAGCTCGGTGTGTTCGCCGCCGAGCGCGGTGACGTGAAGAAGCTCCGGATGTGGTTCATCGTCACCTTCGTGATGGGTGCGATCTTCATCGGCGGCCAGGTCTTCGAGTACACCGAGCTGGTGAAGCACGAGGGCCTCTCGCTCTCCTCCGACCCGTACGGCTCGGTCTTCTACCTGACCACCGGCTTCCACGGCCTGCACGTGACGGGCGGACTCATCGCCTTCCTGCTGGTCCTCGGCCGTACCTACGCGGCTCGGAGGTTCACCCACGAGCAGGCGACCGCCGCCATCGTCGTGTCCTACTACTGGCACTTCGTCGATGTCGTCTGGATCGGCCTCTTCGCCACGATCTACATGATCAAGTAGCCGGGACCCGCTCCCGCGCATTCCAGAAGACTCGACGCAGAAGATCCTGACACCGGGGTAATCCGTGAAAAAGCTCTCCGCACGACGACGCCATCCGCTGGCGGCGGTCGTCGTCCTACTCCTTGCGCTGGCGGCCACTGGGGGGCTGTACGCCGTGTTCGCGCCCGCGGACAAGGCGCAGGCCGACGAAACGGCCCAGTCCCTCGCCATCGACGAGGGCAAGAAGCTCTACGCCGTCGGCTGCGCCAGCTGTCACGGCACCGATGGTCAGGGCACCTCCGACGGTCCCAGCCTGGTGGGCGTGGGCGCCGCGGCCGTCGACTTCCAGGTGGGCACCGGCCGTATGCCGGCGGCGACCTCGCAGGGCGCCCAGGTGCCGGCGAAGAAGGTCATCTACACGCAGGCCCAGATCGACCAGCTCGCGGCCTACGTGGCCTCGCTCGGCGCCGGCCCGAACATCCCGACCAAGGAGCAGTACGGCACGGAGGGCGCGGACATCGCCGAGGGTGGCGAGCTCTTCCGCACCAACTGCGCGCAGTGCCACAACTTCACCGGCAAGGGCGGTGCGCTCACCAGGGGCAAGTACGCGCCGTCCCTGGAAGGCGTCGACCCGAAGCACATCTACGAGGCCATGCAGACCGGCCCGCAGAACATGCCCTCCTTCCCCGACACGACGCTGTCCGAGCAGAACAAGAAGGACATCATCGCGTACCTGGAGGCGGTCAACAGCTCCACCACGGAGAGCCCCGGCGGTCTGGAGCTGGGCGGCCTCGGGCCGGTCAGCGAGGGCCTGTTCGGCTGGATCTTCGGCCTCGGTGGCCTGATCGCCGTCGCCGTGTGGGTCGCCGCCCGGACCGCAAAGGCCAAGAAGTCATGAGTAGCCAAGACATTCCAGAAGAGAAGCTGCCCGCCGAGCGGGCCGGCGCGGTCGACGTCGCCGACGAGAAGAACCCGTTCGCAGACCCGGGTCTGCCGCCGCACGAGCACCGGATCCAGGACATCGACGAGCGGGCCGCCAAGCGGTCCGAGCGCACGGTGGCCATGCTGTTCACGGTGTCGATGCTGGCCACGGTGGCCTTCATCGCCGCGTTCGTGGCGGTGCCGGTCGACAAGGCCGTCTACGTCTGGCCGCTCGGTCACGTCAGCGCCCTGAACCTCGCGCTCGGCCTGACCCTCGGTCTCGCGCTGTTCTGCATCGGCGCGGGTGCGGTCCACTGGGCCCGCACCCTGATGTCCGACGTGGAGATCGCGGACGAGCGTCACCCGATCGAGGCCACCCCCGAGGTCCGCGCGAAGGTCCACGCGGACTTCAAGCAGGGTGCCAAGGAGTCCGCCCTCGGCCGTCGCAAGCTGATCCGCAACACGATGCTCGGCGCGCTCACGCTGGTGCCGCTGTCCGGCATCGTCCTGCTGCGCGACCTGGGCCCGCTGCCCGAGGACAAGCTCCGCCACACCCTGTGGAAGAAGGGCAAGCTCCTCGTCAACATGAACACGAACGAGCCGCTGCGTCCCTCGGACGTCGCCGTCGGCTCGCTCACGTTCGCCAAGCCCGAGGGCCTGGAGGAGCACGACCACGACTTCCAGAACGAGATCGCCAAGGCGGCCCTGATGATCGTGCGGCTCCAGCCGGGCGACATCAAGGACAAGCGCGAGCTCGAATGGTCGCACGAGGGCATCGTGGCGTACTCGAAGATCTGCACCCACGTGGGCTGCCCGATCTCGCTGTACGAGCAGCAGACGCACCACGTGCTGTGCCCCTGCCACCAGTCCACCTTCGACCTGTCCGACGGTGCCCGGGTCATCTTCGGCCCCGCCGGCCACGCCCTTCCGCAGCTGCGGATCGGTGTGAACGACGAGGGTTACCTCGAGGCGCTCGGCGACTTCGACGAGCCCGTCGGTCCTGCATTCTGGGAGCGCGGATGAGCACTACGACCACCTCCGATTCCCGCTCTCGCGGGAAGGCGCCGGCCGGCGAACGTGTCGCCGACTGGGCCGACGGCCGGCTCGGGATCTACTCCCTGGCCAAGGCCAACATGCGCAAGATCTTCCCGGACCACTGGTCCTTCATGCTGGGCGAGATCTGCCTGTACAGCTTCATCATCATCATCCTCACGGGTGTGTACCTGACGCTGTTCTTCCACCCGTCGATGAACGAGGTGGAGTACCACGGCAGCTACGTCCCGCTGCAGGGCCAGCTGATGTCGGAGGCCTTCGCCTCCACCCTGGACATCAGCTTCGACGTGCGCGGCGGTCTGCTGATCCGGCAGATCCACCACTGGGCGGCGATCATCTTCCTCGCCGGCATGTTCGTGCACATGATGCGTGTGTTCTTCACCGGCGCGTTCCGCAAGCCGCGTGAGATCAACTGGCTGTTCGGCTTCCTGCTGTTCGTCCTCGGCATGTTCACCGGTTTCACCGGCTACTCGCTCCCGGACGACCTGCTCTCCGGCACCGGTGTCCGCTTCACCCAGGGCGCGATCCTGTCCATGCCGATCGTCGGCACGTACATCTCGATGTTCCTGTTCGGCGGGGAGTTCCCGGGCACCGACTTCGTGGCCCGCTTCTACTCGATCCACATCCTGCTGCTGCCGGGCATCATGCTCGGTCTGGTGGTCGGCCACCTGATCCTGGTCTTCTACCACAAGCACACGCAGTTCGCGGGTCCCGGCAAGTCGAACAAGAACGTCGTCGGCATGCCGCTGCTGCCGGTCTACACGGCCAAGGCCGGAGGCTTCTTCTTCCTGGTCTTCGGTGCCATCGCGGCCCTGGCCGGCATCGCCTCGGTCAACCCGATCTGGGTCCTCGGCCCGTACCGGCCCGACCAGGTCTCCACGGGCGCCCAGCCCGACTGGTACATGGGCTTCGCCGAAGGACTCGTCCGGGCCATGCCCGGCTGGGAGATCAACTTCTGGGGCCACACACTGGTCCTGGGCGTGTTCATCCCGCTGGTCCTGTTCGGGCTGTTCCTCGGCGTGATCGCCCTGTACCCGTTCATCGAGTCGTGGGTCACCGGCGACAAGCGCGAGCACCACATCCTGGACCGCCCGCGCAACGCCCCGACCCGTACGGCCTTCGGTGTCGCCTGGGTCACCGGCTACATGATCATGTTGATCGGCGGTGGCAACGACATCGTCGCCACGCACTTCCATCTGTCGATCAACGCGGTCACCTGGTTCGTCCGGATCGGCTTCTTCGCCGGACCGATCCTCGCCTTCGTCGTCACCAAGCGGATCTGCCTCGGCCTGCAGCGCCGGGACCGGGACAAGGTGCTGCACGGCCGTGAGACCGGCACCATCAAGCGCCTGCCGCACGGTGAGTTCATCGAGGTCCACGAGCCGCTCAGCCAGGAGGCGCTGTACACGCTCACGGCCCACGAGCAGTACCAGCCGGCCGAGATCGGCCCGGCGGTCGACGAGAACGGCGTCGAGCGCAAGGTGACGGGGCCCGAGAAGCTGCGCGCCAAGCTCAGCAACGCCTACTACGGCGAGGACGCCCAGATCCCCAAGCCCACCGTCGATGAGTACAAGGAGATCACGAGCGGCCACGGCCACCACTGATCGCTGACTCGCCACGCCACGGCGAAGGGCCCCGTCCGGTGTTCGGACGGGGCCCTTCGCCGTGCCCGGGGCTGGATAGGGTGGACCCAGTTCGAGACACGTGTCCCGTACGACGGGACTGGACCAGGAGCGGCTTATGAGCGCTGTGACCCCCGCTGGAGGCGACACCGCGGCGGGCCGCTCCTGGCCCGCCCTGCTGAACGGCCTGCTGGACGGCCGCGACCTGAGCGCGGACGACACCGCCTGGGCGATGGACCTGATCATGCGCGGCGAGGCGACCGACGCGCAGATCGCCGGATTCGCGGTGGCCCTGCGGGCCAAGGGCGAGACCGTCGAGGAGATCAGCGGGCTGGTGCGCACGATGTACGAGCACGCGAACGTCATCGAGGTGCCGGGCGCGACGGTCGACATCGTCGGGACCGGCGGCGACGGCGCGAAGACGGTCAACATCTCCACCATGTCGGCGATCGTGGTCGCCGGTACGGGCACGAAGGTCGTCAAGCACGGCAACCGGGCCGCCTCGTCCGCCTCCGGGGCCTCCGACGTGCTGGAGAAGCTGGGCGTCAATCTGCAACTGACGCCGCAGCGGGTCGCCGAGGTCGCCGAGGAGGCGGGGATCACCTTCTGCTTCGCGGTGAAGTTCCACCCGGCGCTGCGCCACGTGGCGGCGGCCCGCGGACAGCTCGGCATCCGGACGACGTTCAACTTCCTGGGCCCGCTGACCAACCCGGCGAAGGTCAAGGCGCAGGCCGTGGGTGTCGCCGACCCCCGGATGGCGCCGATCGTCGCCGGTGTCTTCGCCGGGCGCGGCAACTCCTCGCTGGTCTTCCGCGGCGACGACGGGCTGGACGAGCTGACCACGACGTCGACGTCCCGGGTCTGGGTGGTCCGCGACGGCGAGGTGACCGAGGAGGCCTTCGACCCGCGCGAGGTCGGCATCGACCTGGTGCCGGTGGAGGCGCTGCGGGGCGCGGACGCCTCGTACAACGCGGAGGTCGCCCGGCGCCTGCTGGACGGCGAGCCGGGCCCCGTACGGGATGCCGTGCTGCTGAACGCCGCGGCGGCGCTGGTGGCGCTGGAGCCGGGCGACGAGCCGCTGGCCGCGCGGATCGGGGCCGGGATGGCGAGGGCGGCGGAGGCGATCGACTCGGGTGCCGCCGGGCGGGTGCTGGAGCGCTGGGTGGCGGCGAGCAACGCCTGACGCCACCGGCGGTGCGGCGGGGCGCGGTCCGGATCCTGGACCGCGCCTTGCGAGCCGAAGATCATGTGGCAAGATGCTGTACCAGGTCATGAGCGACAGCTGAAAGGCCCCGGCCGGCTGTCCGGCAACCCTCCGTCCGTGGCGGGGTGCCCCGGGTGAAGACCAGGTCGTAGGCAGCAAGGCCTACGACAAGCGCGGACCCCTCGCGTCACCAGGGGTCCTGGTCGTCGAGGGAGCCTTCCGTGAGCAACCGAATGCGATAGGGCCGCAGAGCCCCGCCTCCGCATCGCCCTGTTTCTTCTTTCTTCCGCCTCCGCGCTGGAGCGTGCCGCTCGCGTGGTGGTGTCCGTCCGCCTCACGGGAGTGCACCCATGTCCGTCTTCACCGCTGCCGCCGACCAGTCCGTTTGTGCCCCGCTGCCAGTTCTGGGGCGGGATGTCACCGTCCCGCTCGTGACCGGGGGCGAGGTCACCTACGCCGCCCTCGACTACGCGGCCAGTGCCCCCGCCCTCCAGCGCGTCTGGGACGACGTGGCGGCCTACGCGCCGTACTACGGGAGCGTGCACCGCGGTGCCGGCTACCTGTCCCAGCTCTCCACCGACCTGTTCGAGAACGCCCGCGGGACCGTCGCCGAGTTCCTCGACTGCCGTGACGACGACCAGGTGATCTTCACCCGCGCCACCACCGACTCGCTCAACCTGCTCGCCGGCGCCCTCCCCGCCGGCTGCCAGGTCTTCGTCTTCGAGACCGAGCACCACGCGTCCCTGCTGCCCTGGCGGAACGCGCACGTCACCTACCTCGACGCGCCGCGCACCCCTCAGCAGGCGGTACGCACCCTGGAGCGCGCGCTGGCCGGGCGGGGGTCCCACGGCCCGGCCCTGGTCTGCGTCACCGGCGCCTCCAACGTCACCGGCGAACTGTGGCCCGTGCGGGAGCTCGCCGCGGCCGCGCACGCGCACGGCGCGCGGATCGTGCTGGACGCCGCCCAGCTCGCGCCGCACCACCCGGTCTCCGTGCGGGAGCTGGACGTCGACTGGGTCGCCTTCTCCGGGCACAAGCTGTACGCCCCGTTCGGCTCCGGAGTGCTCGCCGGCCGCGCCGACTGGCTGCGCGAGGCGGAGCCGTACCTCGCCGGCGGCGGTGCCAGCCGCACGGTCGCCCGGCGGGCCGACGGCGGGGTGGACGTCGAGTGGCACGACAGCGCCGCCCGGCACGAGGCGGGTTCCCCGAACGTGATCGGCGCCTACGCCGTCGCGTCGGCCTGCAAGGCCCTCACCGAGGCAGGTCAGGACGCCCTGGTCGCCCGGGAGCAGCACCTGATCCGCACGGTCCGCGAGGGGCTCGCCGACGTTCCCGAGGTCCGGATCCTCTCCCTGTTCGGCGACGACGCGCCCCGCGTCGGGGTGCTCTCCTTCGTCGTCGAGGGCTGGAACAGCTCGCACTTCGCCGCCGCCCTGTCCGCCGAGTACGGCATCGGCGTCCGCGACGGGCTCTTCTGCGCCCACCCCCTCGTCCGCACCCTGCTCGGCAGCGACCCGCAGACCCAGGGCGAGTGCGGCGCGCCCGAGGCCGCTCCCGGGGAGAAGTCGCTGAACGCCGTCCGGGTGAGCTTCGGCGCGGGGACGCCGGACGAGCACGTCGAGCGGTTCGTCGGGGCGGCGCGCGAGCTGGTCCGGAACGGCGCGAAGTGGAACTACCGCACAGTGGAAGGCCGTTGCGTCCCCGCCGTCTGATCCACAGCCCCCACGCCGGGCGGCCGGCCTCCCGCCCGGCGTCGCGCCGACAGGGCGGCGGCCGCCCGCCCGCAAGCCCTCCCGCGGCTCGTCCGGCCCGGGTCGCGAAGCATCGTCGGTGGTTCGTCGGCGCCGGTACGGCTGCGGGACTCCGCGTCCGTGGCGTGAGCCGGGGGCGGCCTTCTGCTCGGCGTTCCGCCGCGCGCGGCACCGTCGGGGCGGGGGCCGTGCGGCCGTACGCCCTCCCGCGGGTCGTCCGGCCCGGGTGGCGGAGCGTCGGCGGAGGTGGATCACGCCGCGGAGCTTCGAGGGTGGTTCGCCGGCGCCTGTACGCCTGCCGGACTCCGCGTCCGTGGCGTGAGCCGGGGCGGCCTCCTGCTCGGCGTTCCGCCGCTCGGCACCGACGGGGCGGGGGCCGTCCGCCCGCAAGCCCTCCCGCGGGTCGTCCGGACCAGGTCGCGGAGGATCGACGGTGGTTCGCAGGCGTCGGTGAGCGGGGTCCGGTGGGTGCAGCCGCGAGGCGGAGGAGGGCGTCGAGGCGGAGCATCGATCCGGGCGGCAGGCCCTAGTTGTCCAGGCCGATCGCGAAGGCCGCTTCCAGGTCGTGTTGCGAGTACGTGCGGAACGCCACGTGGGTGTCCGTCGCCTCCACGCCGGCGATCTTGCTGATGCTGCCGGGGATGACGTCGGCGAGGTTCTCGTGCTGCTTCACCCGGACCATGGCGATCAGGTCGTAGGTGCCGGTGACGGAGAAGACCTCGCTGACGGAGTCCAGCGCGGCGATCTGCTCGGCGATCTCGGGGATCCGGTCCACGCTGGTCTTGATGAGGACGATCGCGGTGATCACGGCTGGTTCTCTCCCTCGGGGGCCGGAGCAGGGGCGGCCTTCACTCTAGTCCTACGCCCGAATCGCGCCCACGCGTAGGCGAAGCCCAGGCCGAAGCCCACGAGGTGGGCCAGATAGGCCACCCCCGGGCCGCTGGACGCCTGGCCGGCCGCGAGCCACTGGAGGGCCACCCAGAAGGGCAGCACCACCCAGGCCGGGAACCGCAGCGGCAGAAAGAACAGGAACGGCAGGAGGCTGGTCACCCGCGCCCGGGGGAAGAGGAAGAGAAAGGCCCCGAGGACCGCCGAGATCGCCCCCGACGCGCCGACCAGGGACTGCTCGGAGTCGGCGTTGGCCACGGCGTACCCGAGCAGCGCGAGGTAGCCGCAGCCGAGGTAGAAGAGGGTGAACTCGACGCGGCCCATCCGTTCCTCGGTCATCACGCCGAAGACGTAGAGGAAGAGCATGTTGCCGAGCAGGTGCACCCAGGTGCCGTGCACGAAGAGGCCCGTCGCCGGGGTGAGGAGGGCCCGGGGGGAACCATCGAACAGTTCTGCGGGTACCACCCCCCAGCGGCGGAAGTACGCCCGCTGCGCGGCGAGCAGCTCGTCGCCCAGGCCGTACACCGGATTCAGGCCCGAGGCGGGTCCGATCAGGAAGATCAGGCAGCACAGGACGATCAGTGCGTACATCACCGGCGCCTGCCGTCGGGGGCCCGTCAGGCGGCCCGCCGTGCTCCAGAAGCTGATCATGGACACAGAGCATGACGTAAGTGGACGCAACCGCGCAGACCGCCTCGCCGCCCGGGACGGACGGGCGTCGAGGACCCGCCAGGCCGTAGGGTTACGAGCCACACGCTCCAGGGAAACTGGCGCAGCACGGAAACCACGCATCACCGAAACTAGAAGGAAAGCGAACAGCCACGATGACGGTCCCCCTGCCGACGGACACCACGCGGTGGCGCTGCACCCTCTGCGGCAATCTGACGCGCTTCGACGTGACGCGCTCCTCGAAGGTCGTCGAGTACGTGCACCTCGACCTCGCCGGTGAGCCGAAGGTCGAGGAACGCGAGGTGGTCAGTGAGACCATCGAGTCGGTGCGGTGCCGGTGGTGCAACGCCGTGGATCAGGTGGAACTCGTGGACAGGCCGGGCGCCGACTCCTGACAGGGGCCGGTCCCGAAGGTGTAGTGGGGTGACGGATGGTGGAGACCGCAGGCGGGGGGCCGGGCGACGGCGCCGCTGAGGTGCTCGACCGTCCGCTGCCCGACGGCGTGCGCCGGAGGGTCGTGCAGATCGTCTCCGACGGCTTCGGCGGGCTGACGATGGCCGAACTCCCCGCACAGCTGCGGCAGTACGCCCGGTTCGCCCCGAATCGCCGGGCCAAGTTCGCCGGCAACGCGATGGCCGCGGCACTGGAGACCGACCCGCTCTTCCGGCAGCGCATCGGGGAGAAGCTGCGCGAGGCCCAGCCCGAGCTGGCCGGCGCCCTCGCCGCCGGAGCGCCGCCCCCGGCCGCGGACCCGCTGGACGTGGCGGCCGCCGCCTACGTGCTGCGCCCGACCGGCTGGGTGAAGCTGGTCGCGGCCGCCGGCGAGGAGGCCCAGCGGGCGGATGCCGAGCGCGCCGACGAGGAGAGCCGCGCCGAACTGGAGCGGCTGCGCGCCGAACTCGCCGCCGCCCGCGACCACACCCGGACCGAGACCGAGCGGCTGCGCGCCGAGCTGGACAGCGCCCGCAAGGAAGCCGAATCGCTTCACCGCAAGCTGCGCGCCGCGTTGAGCGACGTCAAGCGCGGCGAGGCGGCGCTGCGCAAGGTGCAGGGCGAGATGGAGGCCGTACGCGCCGAGGGGCACATCCAGGTGTCCGCCGCGGAGAGCGAGACGCGGCGGCTCAAGGCGCGGCTGGGAGAGGTCGAGGCCGTCCTGGAGGCCACCCGGCGGGCCGCGCGTGAGGGGCGCAGCGTCGAGGACATGCGGGTGCGGCTGCTGCTCGACACGGTGCTGGACGCGGCGCAGGGGCTGCGGCGCGAACTGGCGCTGCCGCCCGTCTCCGTCCGCCCCGCCGAGACCGTGGACGCGGTCGAACCGGGACGAATGACCCCGAAGGACATCGCCGCACGGGCGCTGTCCGACAGCGACCCCGCGGTGCTCGACCAGCTCCTCGCGCTGCCGCAGGCCCATCTGGTCGTCGACGGCTACAACGTCACCAAGACCGGCTATCCCCAAATGCCCCTGGAGAAGCAGCGGCTGAGGCTGCTCGGGCAGCTCTCGCAGCTCGCCGCGCAGTCCGGAGCCGAGGTGACATGTGTCTTCGACGGCGCCGAACTGGCCGCGCCGGTGCTGCTGGCGCCGCCGCGGGGTGTGCGGGTGCTGTTCTCCAAGCCGGGCGTCACCGCCGACGAGCTGATCCGCCAACTGGTGCGCGCCGAGCCGCCCGGGCGGCCGGTCATCGTCGTCTCGACCGACCGTGAGGTGGCCGACGGGGTGGCGCGTGCGGGGGCGCGGCCGGTGGCCTCCGCGGTGCTTCTGAAGCGGCTCTCGCGCAGTTGACGCGCGCCCCTTCCGCAACCTAAACACCAACCGCGCAATATGCCCCGGGAATGCCCGAATTGACGGGACCGTCACGCAACGTAGCGTCAACATGCATCACTGCACGTGAGTTGTAGGTAAAGGATGCGGTCGGTCACCGAGATTTTTCATGTGAGGATTTGATCTGATCACAGCTGGGTCACTAGGGTCTGGCCTCGAACCTCCGATCGGGTGATCACTCACAAGAAGGAGATTGCCCCCGTGGCGTCCCACCGTCGACCCAAGCAGCCGAGTCGCACGCGCGTGACCGTGCTGACCACCGCAGCCGCCGCTGCCGTCGCCCTCAGCTCCCAGGCCGCCAATGCCGCGCCGAGCGAGAAGCCGAGCAAGGACGAGGTCAAGGCCAAGGTCGACAAGCTCTACGAGGAGGCCGAGCAGGCCACCGAGAAGTACAACGGCGCCAAGGAGAAGCAGGAGAAGCTCCAGAAGGAGATCTCCACCATCCAGGACAACGTCGCCCGCGGCCAGGAAGAGGTCAACGAGCTGCGCGACGGCCTGGGTTCGATGGCCAGCGCCCAGTACCGCTCCGGCGGCATCGACCCCGCCCTGCAGCTCTTCCTCTCCGCCGACCCGGACGACTACCTCGACAAGGCCTCCACGCTCGACCAGTTGAGCGCCCAGCAGGTCGACTCGCTGAAGAAGATCCAGGAGAAGCAGCGCGAGCTCGCGCAGGACCGCGCCGAGGCCGCGGACAAGCTCAAGGACCTCGCCACCACCCGCAGCGAGCTCGGCAAGAAGAAGAGCCAGGTGCAGGGCAAGCTGGCCGAGGCGCAGAAGCTGCTCAACTCCCTGACCGCCGCCGAGAAGGCGGCCCTGGCGGCCGAGGAGGACCGGGCGAGCCGGGCCAGCGAGCGCACCGCCCTCGGTGGCTCGGGCGCCCCCGCCACCGGTCGCGCCTCCTCGGCGTACGGCGCCGCCCAGAGCGTGATCGGCTCGCCCTACGTCTACGGCGCCTCCGGCCCGTCCTCCTTCGACTGCTCGGGCCTCACCTCCTGGGCCTTCGCCCAGGCCGGCATCCAGATCCCGCGCACCTCGCAGGCGCAGGCCAACGCCGGCACCCGGATCTACTCCCAGAGCGACCTCCAGGTCGGCGACCTGGTCATCTTCTACGGCGACCTGCACCACGTCGGCTTCTACGCGGGCAACGGCCAGGTGCTGCACGCCCCGCGCAGCGGCACCGTCGTGCGCTACGAGTCGATCAACAACATGCCGTACCAGTTCGGCGTCCGGATCTGAGGCCTTCCGGGCCCCTTCGCGATCAGGACCCCGTACCGCCCGTTCGAGCGAATTACGGGAACGGGCTGTGACCCCGCACCCCGCCGGTGACCTGCGTCAGCGGCGGGGTGTCACGTTGTGTGCCCGCCGACGTCTTTGGCCCCCGCCCCACGGCGGGGCTACTGTCTGCCGCGTTTCCCCCACCACCGGGCCGCCGCCCGGGGTCGGGGGATTTTCCTGTCCGCCAGTGGAAGGAGCGCGGCTTCCCGTGGGGTCCCATCGCCGCCTTGCACCGTCCGGGTTCGACCGGGGCGCCTGCGTGGCCCGTCTCGCCGTCGGCGTGCTGTCCGCCGCCGCGGCCGCTCTCTCCGCCGTACCGGCGCACGCCGCTCCGCACGACGACACGCGCTCCGAGGTGGACCGCCTCTACGCGGAGGCGGAGAAGGCCACCGAGGCCTACAACAAGGCCGACGAGCGTGCCGACGCGCTGCGCGGGGAGGTCGGCCGGGCCCAGGACCGGATCGCCCGCCAGCAGGAGCGCATCAACTCCCTGCGGGACGCGCTGGGTTCGCTGGCCGGCGCGCAGTACCGCACCGGCGGACTCGACCCCTCCCTCGCGCTGCTGTTCTCCGACGACCCGGACGACTACCTCGCCAGGGCCGCCGCCCTGGACCGGATCACCGTGCACCAGGCCGGGCAGCTCAGGGAGCTCCAGGAGGCGATGCGCGGCCTCACCCAGGAGCGCGGCCAGGCCACCGAGAAGCTCGCCGAGCTGGACCGGAGCCGCACGGCCGTCGCCTCCCACAAGCGCACCGTCGAGAAGAAGCTCGCCGAGGCCCGCGAGCTGCTCAACGCCCTTCCCGAGAGCGAGCGCGCCGCCTACGACCGGGCGTCCCGCTCCGGCCGCCACGACATGCCCGAACCCGGCGAGGCCGCCCCCGCCTCGGGCCGGGCCGCCGCCGCGGTCGCCGCCGCCCGCGCCGCGCTCGGCAGGCCCTACGTCTGGGGCGCGTCCGGGCCGAGCGGATTCGACTGCTCCGGCCTGATGCAGTGGTCCTACGCCCAGGCCGGGGTCGCGCTGCCGCGCACCTCGCAGGCCCAGCGCGCGGCCGGCCGGCAGGTCCCGCTCTCCCAGGTCCGGCCCGGCGACCTGATCACCTACCGGGGCGACGCGAGCCATGTCGCGATGTACATGGGCAACGGGCAGGTCGTCCACGCCCCCTACCCGGGCGCGCCGGTGCGCTACGACCCGGTCGGCATGATGCCGGTCTCGGGGGTCACCAGGGTCTGACCCGGCGGTGCCGGCACCCGTACGATCGGGAACGTGGCGGGTCGAAGGCGGGCGTCGGGTTCCTCGGTGGTGGCGCTCTGCCTGCTGCTGGTCGCCCTGGTCGGCTGCGGGGGCGGCCCCGTCGCCGACACTGCCCGCGACGACGTGCAGCGGCTGCTGGACCGGCGGGCCGCTGCGGTCCTCGGCCGGGACGAGAGCGGCTACCGCGACACCGGCTCGGCGGCCGGGTTCGCGGCGGTGCGGGACCTGCCGCTGGCGGACTGGTCGTACCGGGTGACGGGTCTGCACCGCACCGGCGGCCGGGCGAGCGCCGACGCCGAACTGCGCTACCGGATCGACGGGTTCGACAGGGCACCCGTGTCGGCGAGGCGCACCCTGGCGCTGAGGCGCGACGCGGACGGGCGGTGGTCCGTCACCTCCGAGCGGCCCGCTCCGCAGGCGCCCGAGCAACTGTGGGACCGGGGCGAGGTGACGGCCGTACGCGGGACGCACACCCTGGTGCTCGGGGCGGGCCAGTCCCGGGAGACGCTGGAGGCCTACGCGGACCTCGGGGACCGGGCCGTGCCCGCGGTCTCGCGGGCCTGGGGGACGGACTGGAGCGGGCGCGTCGTCGTCCTCGTGCCGCGGTCCCTCGCGGCGATGGCCGCCCTGCTCGGCTCGCCCGCCTCCTCGTACCGGGGCATCGCGGCGGTCACGACCGGCGAGACGGGAGCGCCGACGGCGCCCGCCGACCGGATCATCGTCAATCCCGACGCGTACGGGGAGCTGGGCTCCGTCGGCAAGCAGGTGGTCCTCACCCACGAGACCACCCATGTCGCCACCCGCGCCCACACCGGCAGCAGTACCCCGCTGTGGCTCTCCGAGGGGTACGCCGACTGGGTCGGCTACCGCGACACCGGCCGCACCCCGGCCGAGGCCGCGCCGGAGCTGGCCCGCGCGGTGGCCGCGGGGGACGTCCCGGCCGGGCTGCCGGACGACGCCGCCTTCGGCTTCACCGGTGACGCGAACGCGCTGGCCCAGGCCTACGAGGGCGGCTGGCTGGCCGGCCGGCTCATCGCGGAGCGGTGGGGCGAGGGGCGGCTGGGCGAGTTCTACCGGGCGGTGGGCGCCGACGGCCTCGACACCGCGCTGGCGGACGTGCTGGGGACGACGCCGGGGGAGTTCACCGGAATGTGGCAGGAGTACCTGCGCGCACAGCTCGCCTGAGGCGGGCCGGCCGGGGCCCGGAAGCGGTCAGGAATCGAGAAGCGTCCCGGTCCGGGCCCCGCCTAGCGTGACGGGCATGGACATCTCCCTGCACGCGAGCTTCCTCCCGCACGAGGACGCCGACGCCTCACTGGCCTTCTACCGGGACACCCTCGGCTTCGAGGTCCGCGCCGACGTCGGCCACGAGAGGATGCGCTGGATCACGGTCGGCCCCGCCGGGCAGCCCGGCACCTCCCTCGTGCTCCAGCCGCCGGCCGCCGACCCCGGTGTCACCGAGGACGAGCGTCGCACCGTCGCCGAGATGATGGCCAAGGGCACCTACGCCGGGATCCTGCTGGCCGCCCGCGACCTCGACGCCGTCTTCGCCCGGCTGCGGGCCCGGGGCGCCGAGATCGTCCAGGAGCCCCTCGAGCAGCCGTACGGCCCGCGGGACTGTGCCGTCCGCGACCCCGCGGGCAACCTGATCCGGATCCGGGAACTCCGCTGAGCCGGTGACCTGCACGGATGCCCAGGCCGGAGAAGCACGCCCCCGCGTGACGCCCGAAGCTGGTTGGATCGAGCCAGGCGACGCCCGCGACGGCGGCCCGCCCCGAAGGATGGAGAGATGAGCATGCCCACGAGAAAGAACACGCAGTCGCCCGTGCCGCACGCCGCCGACAGCCACGACATGATCCGGGTGCACGGCGCGCGCGAGAACAACCTCAGGGACGTCAGCATCGAGATCCCCAAGCGCAGGCTGACGGTGTTCACCGGAGTGTCCGGCTCGGGCAAGAGCTCGCTGGTGTTCGACACCATCGCCGCCGAGTCGCAGCGGCTGATCAACGAGACGTACAGCGCCTTCGTGCAGGGCTTCATGCCGACGCTGGCGCGTCCCGAGGTGGACGTGCTCGACGGGCTCACCACCGTGATCAGTGTCGACCAGCAGCGGATGGGCGCCGACCCCCGCTCCACCGTCGGCACGGCCACGGACGCCAACGCCATGCTGCGGATCCTCTTCAGCCGCCTCGGCGAGCCGCACATCGGCCCGCCCAGCGCCTACTCCTTCAACACCGCCTCCGTGCGCGCCAGCGGCGCGATCACGGTGCAGCGCGGCGCCAAGACCAAGGCGGAGAAGGCGACGTTCGAGCGCACCGGCGGCATGTGCAACCGCTGCGAGGGCCGCGGCACGATCTCCGACATCGACCTCACCCAGCTCTACGACGACTCCAAGTCCATCTCCGAGGGCGCATTCACGATCCCCGGCTGGAAGTCCGACAACGTCTGGACCGTGGGCCTGTACGCGCAGTCCGGCTTCCTCGACCCGGACAAGCCGATCAGCCGGTTCACCAAGAAGGAGATGCACGCCTTCCTCTACGGCGAACCCACGAAGGTCAAGGTCAACGGCGTCAACCTGACCTACGAGGGTCTGATCCCCAAGATCCAGAAGTCGTTCCTGTCCAAGGACAAGGAGGCGATGCAGCCGCACATCCGGGCGTTCGTGGAGCGGGCCGTCACCTTCACCGTCTGCCCCGAGTGCGACGGCACCCGGCTCAGCGAGGGCGCCCGGTCCTCGAAGATCGACAAGATCAGCATCGCCGACGCCTGCGCGATGGAGATCCGGGACCTCGCCGAATGGGTCCGCGCCCTGCGCGAGCCCTCGGTCGCGCCGCTGCTCGCCGCGCTCCAGCAGACCCTCGACTCGTTCGTGGAGATCGGCCTCGGCTACCTCTCCCTGAACCGGCCGTCCGGCTCCCTGTCGGGCGGTGAGGCGCAGCGCGTGAAGATGATCCGCCACCTCGGCTCCTCGCTCACCGACGTGACCTACGTCTTCGACGAGCCCACCATCGGCCTGCACCCCCACGACATCCAGCGGATGAACGAACTCCTGCTGCGGCTGCGCGACAAGGGCAACACGGTGCTCGTCGTGGAGCACAAGCCGGAGACGATCGCCATCGCCGACCATGTCGTCGACCTCGGCCCCGGCGCCGGAACGGCGGGCGGCACCGTCTGCTTCGAGGGCAGCATCGAGGGCCTGCGCTCCAGCGGCACCGTCACCGGCCGCCACCTCGACGACCGTGCCTCCCTCAAGGAGAGCGTGCGCACCCCCAAGGGCGCGCTGGAGATCCGCGGCGCGACGGCGAACAACCTGCGCGACGTCGACGTCGACATCCCGCTCGGGGTGCTGTGCGTCGTCACCGGCGTCGCCGGGTCCGGCAAGAGCTCGCTCATCCACGGCTCGGTCCCGGCCCGCGAAGGCGTGGTCTCGGTCGACCAGAGCCCCATCCGCGGCTCCCGGCGCAGCAACCCGGCGACGTACACCGGACTGCTCGACCCGATCCGCAAGGCCTTCGCCAAGGCCAACGGCGTCAAGCCCGCGCTGTTCAGCGCCAACTCCGAGGGCGCCTGCCCCACCTGCAACGGCGCCGGTGTCATCTACACCGACCTGGCGATGATGGCCGGCGTGGCCACCACCTGCGAGGACTGCGACGGGAAGCGTTTCCAGGCCGAGGTGCTGGAGTACCGGCTCGGCGGACGGGACATCAGCGAGGTGCTCGCGATGTCGGTGACCGAGGCCGAGGACTTCTTCGGCTCCGGCGAGGCCGCGACGCCGGCCGCGCACAAGATCCTCGACCGGCTCGCCGACGTGGGACTCGGCTACCTCACCCTCGGCCAGCCGCTGACCACGCTGTCCGGGGGCGAGCGGCAGCGGCTGAAGCTGGCCACGCACATGGCCGACAAGGGCGGCGTATACGTCCTCGACGAGCCGACCACGGGTCTGCACCTCGCGGACGTCGAGCAGTTGCTCGGCCTGCTGGACCGGCTCGTGGAGTCCGGGAAGTCGGTCGTCGTCATCGAGCACCACCAGGCGGTCATGGCGCACGCCGACTGGATCGTCGACCTCGGCCCAGGTGCCGGCCACGACGGCGGCAAGGTCGTCTTCGAGGGCACGCCGGCCGACCTGGTGGCCCGGCGCTCCACCCTCACCGGTGAGCACCTCGCGGCCTACGTCGGCGGCTGACCGTGCCGGCCGTGGAGCCCCGGGTGACGGTTCGGCCCGTCACCCGGGACGGCGTCCTGTGCGAGACTCGGCGGGTGAGACGGCAGGAGCTCGACGACCTCGTGCGGCTGCGGCGGGCCCGCGACCGGATGGACCGCGACTACGCCGAGCCGCTCGACGTCCCGGCGCTGGCGCGGGACGCGCTGATGTCGCCGGGGCACTTCTCCCGCAGCTTCCGCGCCGCCTACGGCGAGACGCCGTACAGCTATCTGATGACCCGCCGCATCGAGCGGGCCAAGGCGCTGCTGCGCCGGGGCGACCTCTCGGTGACCGAGGTGTGCTTCGCGGTGGGCTGTACCTCGCTCGGGTCGTTCAGCTCGCGCTTCACGGAACTCGTCGGCGAGACCCCGAGCGCCTACCGGGCCCGCGGCCACGACGACGGCGCCGCCATCCCGGCCTGCATCGCCAAGATCTACACCCGGCCGGTCAGGAACGGAGAAGCCGGCCGCGCCGATCGGCCGTAGCCTCGGCTGCATGGATCTCACGCTTTCCACCTGCTTCATCGCCGTCGACGACCATGACAAGGCGATCGCCTTCTACCGTGACGTGCTCGGCCTGGAGGTACGCGCCGACGTCGGGTTCGAGGGAATGCGCTGGGTGACCGTCGGGTCGCCCACGCAGCCCGACGTGAGTGTCGTCCTGGAACCGCCCGCCGCCGACCCGAGCACCTCCCCGGCCGACAAGCAGGCCCTGGCGGAGCTGATGGCCAAGGGCCTGCTGCGGGGCGTCATCTTCACCACCGAGGACTGCGACGCCACCTTCGAGCGCATCAGCGGCGCGGGGGCGGAGGTCCTCCAGGAGCCGATGGACCAGCCCTACGGCGTCCGCGACTGCGCGTTCCGCGACCCCGCAGGCAACCTGCTGCGCTTCAACCAGCCCCTGGCGAAGTCGGGGAGGTGACCCCTCGGCGGGCCCCGATCGGGGAGTCGCCCTCCCGGGCCGGGACCGCCCCCTCGTCGTCGGTGTCCTCGCGGGCGAACGGCTCCTGCCGCCGGGGCACCGCGGCACGCCACAGCGCGCGGGCACCGACGACGGTGGCCAGCACCAGCAGGCCGTTGCGCACGAACAGGAGCGTGACGCCGAGCGGGTCGCCGGCCACGACGTGCGAGAACCAGAGCGGGAACTCCAGAGTCGTCACGCCAGACGCCGCCAGCACCAGGGCGGCCGGCACGCGCATCCCGGAGCCGCGCCGGCACAGGCAGACCGCCGCGAGCCCGACCAGCCACACCAGGTACTGCGGGCTGATCACCCGGCTCGTGGTCGTGAACATCAGCACCGCCACGAAGGCGGCGTCCGCCGGTGTGTGCGGCAGGAACTCCGTGGCCGTCAGCCGCCACAGCAGCAGCCAGCCGAAGGCGACGCCGGTCAGCACCAGGGCGCCGGTGCTGACCACGTCGACGTAGGGGCCGAGGAACTCCACCGAGCCGTAGTTGAGCAGCACCTGCCCCTCCCAGCCGAAGTGCCGTGCCACGTGGAACACCAGGGCGCCGAGCGACTCCACCTCGGTGCCCCGGTCCCGCTGGAAGGTCAGGAACGCGAAGGCCCCCGGCATGGCCAGCGCGAACAGTGCCGTCAGCGTCCCCGCCGTCAGCCCCGCCGCGACCCACGCGCGGCGCCGCACGGCGCCGATCAGCAGCAGCACCGGCCACACCTTGAGCATCGCCCCGAAGGCCGCGAGCGCCCCCATCAGACGGGGCCGGCGGGCACCCGCGAGGAGCGCGGCCACCGCGACGGCCGTGACCATCACGTCGTAGCGCGCGTACACGGTCGGCCCGAGCAGCGGGACGCCCGCCACCCACACCCAGGCGCCGCGCAGCGTCCGGCCGGGGCGCAGGCCCGCGGTGACCAGCAGGGCGAGGACGAGGAGGTCCGCGAGCAGGACGAGGACGAAGAAGGCGTGCGCGTAGTCGAGGAAGAACAGCAGCGCCGGGGAGAGGATCGCGAGGGCGGCCGCGGGCGGGTACTGCCAGGTGACGTCGTCCAGCGGGAACGTCCCGGTGCGCAGCACCTCGTACCAGCCCTGGTAGATCACCGAGACGTCGCCGGTGACGTCCGGGCCGGGGAAGACGCGGACCTTGAGGACGAACAGGAGCAGCAGCAGCCGGGTCGGCGCCCAGAGCGCGAGAAGTCCGGTCACGGATCGCGTTCCGTCCGTCCTGTCCACCTGCGCCCCTGTTCGTCTCGCTGCGGTCCCCGGCGCATGGGGCGCGGGCCGCCCGTCGTCCGACGGGGCCCATGATCCCCCGCCCGTCCGGGCCGGAGCGACGCAGCGCGGCCGTGCCGAGCCGCGAGAGTGCGTTCGGTAGGGTCGGCGCTGATGCGCAAGACCTTGATCGTGACGAACGACTTCCCGCCCAGACCCGGCGGCATCCAGGCGTTTCTGCACAACATGGCGCTCCGGCTGGATCCCGACCGGCTCGTCGTCTACGCCTCGACGTGGAAGCGGGGCCGCGAGGGAGCCGAGGCCACCGCCGCCTTCGACGCCGAGCAGCCCTTCACCGTCGTACGCGACCGGACGACCATGCTGCTGCCGACGCCCGCCGTGACCCGGCGGGCCGCGGCCCTGCTGCGCGCGCACGAATGCCGGTCGGTGTGGTTCGGCGCCGCGGCCCCGCTCGGGCTGATGGCGCCGGCACTGCGGCGGGCGGGCGCCGAGCGGCTGGTGGCCACGACCCACGGACACGAGGCCGGATGGGCCCAACTGCCCGCCGCACGGCAGCTGTTGCGCCGGATCGGCGACTCCACCGACACCCTCACCTATCTCGGTGAGTACACCCGCTCGCGGATCGCGGGGGCGCTGACCCCGGACGCCGCCGGGCGGATGACCCAACTGCCGCCCGGTGTCGACGAGAAGACCTTCCACCCGGGCTCCGGCGGCGACCGCGTACGGGCCCGGCTGGGGCTCACCGACCGGCCCGTCGTCGTGTGCGTCTCCCGGCTCGTGCCGCGCAAGGGGCAGGACACGCTGATCCTCGCCATGCCGCGCATCCTGGCCAAGCAGCCGGAGGCCGTGCTGCTGATCGTCGGGGGCGGGCCCTACGAGGGGGAGCTGCGCAAGCTGGCGCGGGAGACCCGGGTCGAGGACTCCGTCGTCTTCACGGGGTCCGTGCCCTGGTCGGAGCTGCCTGCCCACTACGGAGCCGGCGACGTCTTCGCCATGCCGTGCCGCACCCGGCGCGGCGGGCTCGACGTCGAGGGGCTCGGCATCGTCTACCTGGAGGCGTCGGCGACCGGGCTGCCGGTCGTCGCCGGGGACTCCGGTGGCGCGCCCGACGCCGTCCTCGACGGGGAGACCGGATGGGTCGTGCGCGGCGGCTCCGTGGAGGACTGCGCCGACCGGATCGTCACGCTCCTCGGTGATGCCGAGCTGCGCCGCCGGATGGGGGAGCGGGGGCGCGCCTGGGTCGAGGAGAAGTGGCGCTGGGACCTGCTCGCCGAGCGCCTGAAGGAACTGCTGTAGGAACGGCACGGCGCGGGCCCCGTCGACCTGGGGACCCGCGCCGTGACGGAGTGTCAGCCGCCCCGCTACTTCCGGTAGATCGCCTCGATCTCGGTCGCGAAGTCCTTCGCCACCACGTGCCGCTTCAGCTTCAGCGAGGGCGTCAGGTGCCCCGAGTCCTCGGTGAACTGCGAGCCCAGGACGCGGAAGCTGCGCACCGACTCCGCCTTGGAGACCGCCGCGTTGCCGTCGTCGACGGCGGACTGGATCGCCACCAGCAGGTCGGGGTCCTCGCGCAGCGACGCGGCGGTGGAGCCGGCCGGCTTGCCGTGCTCGGCGGCCCAGCGGCCGAGGAACTCCTCGTCGATGGTGATGAGCGCGCCCACGAACGGCCGCGCGTCGCCGACCACCATGCACTCCGCGACCAGCGCGTGCGCCCGGATCCGGTCCTCGATCACGGCCGGCGCCACGTTCTTGCCGCCCGCGGTGACGATGATCTCCTTCTTGCGGCCGGTGATCGCGAGGTAGCCGTCCTCGTCGAGGGTGCCGATGTCGCCGGTGTGGAACCAGCCGTCGGCGAGGGCCTCCTCGGTGGCACCCGGGTTGTTCCAGTACTCCTTGAACAGGTGCTCGCCGTGCAGCAGCACCTCGCCGTCGTCCGCGATCCGCACCACCGAGCCCGGCAGCGGCTGGCCCACCGTGCCGATCTTCTGCCGGTCCCAGGGGTTGAACGCGGTGGCGGCGCAGGACTCGGTTAGGCCGTACCCCTCCAGGACCGTGAAGCCGATCCCGCGGAAGAAGTGGCCGAGCCGCTCGCCGAGCGGCGCGCCGCCGGAGATGGCGTACTCGCCGCGGCCGCCGAGCACCGCGCGCAGCTTGCCGTAGACGAGCTTGTCGAAGACCTTGTGCTTGATCCGCAGGCCCATCGAGGGGCCGGAGGGGGTGTCCAGCGCCTTGCTGTACGCGATGGCCGTGTCGGAGGCCTTGTCGAAGATCTTGCCCTTGCCGTCGGCCTGGGCCTTGGCGCGGGCCGAGTTGTAGACCTTCTCGAAGACGCGCGGCACACCGAGGATCAACGTCGGCCGGAACGCGGCCAGTTCGTCGGTGAGGTTCTGGATGTCCGGGAGGCAGCCCAGTTTGATCGGCGCCATCATCGGGGCGACCTGCACCAGCCGGCCGAAGACATGGGCGAGCGGCAGGAAGAGCAGCACGCTGCACTCGCCGGTGCGGAACAGCGGGCGCAGGCGCTCGACCACGTTGCCGCATTCCGCGAAGAAGCTGCGGTGGGTCAGCACACAGCCCTTGGGGCGGCCGGTCGTGCCGGAGGTGTAGACGATCGTGGCGGGGTCGTCGGCCTTCGCCAGCGAGCTGCGCTCCTCGACCGCCGCGTCGCTGACGTCCTGGCCGAGGCGGCCGAGTTCCTCGACGCCGCCGCCCTCGATCTGCCAGAGGTGCTTGAGCTCGGGCAGCGCGTCGCGCACCGACTCGACGGCGGCCGTGTTGCCGTCCGTCTCGACGATGCAGGCGGTCGCGCCCGAGTCGCCGAGGATCCACTGGACCTGTTCCGGCGAGCTGGTCTCGTAGACCGGCACGGTGACCGCGCCCGCGCTCCAGATCGCGAAGTCCAGCAGCGTCCACTCGTAGCGGGTGCGGGACATCAGGCCGACCCGGTCACCGGGCTGCACGCCCGAGGCGATCAGGCCCTTGGCGGCGGCGCGGACCTCGTCGAGGAAGACGGCGGCCGTCACGTCCCGCCAGGCCGCGCCGTCCTTGCGGGCGATCACGGCGACGTCCGGATGCTGCGCGGCGTTTCTGCGGACGATGTCCGTCAGATTGCCGTCCGAGGGGACCTCGTACAAAGCCGGAAGGCTGAACTCGCGCAAGACTGCTGCTCCTCATAGGGCGCCGGCGCCACGACGTTGTGTGATGCGACGGTCCGGTCCAAGGCTCGGGCAGGGTGCTCAGGAACCGGCGGAAGCCGGTGGATCCCGCTGGTTGAATTCCTGAGCACGACTGGACTGCCCGGACGTTACCCGCCGGTATGGCGTCTCGGACAGGGGGGCCGTCGAGATGTTCGCTGCGTCACACAGTTGGTGCGTCAACGATGTTTCTGTTGGTGCTCCTGCGCGCACAGTAGTCGACGGCCTTCCCGACTGGCGAGTAATCGCAGGTCCGGCCGCCACTGTTCACGTTTGCCGCACACGCTTACCCTTGATCGCCATGGCACCCACACCAGCCGGCGACCGCAGGACGCGGATCCATGTGGTCAGCGACGTGCACGGCAACGCGCGTGACCTGGCACGGGCCGGGGACGGCGCGGACGCGCTCGTCTGCCTGGGGGACCTGGTCCTCTTCCTCGACTACGCCGACCACTCGCGCGGCATCTTCCCCGACCTGTTCGGCGTGGAGAACGCCGACCGCATCGTCGCCCTGCGCACCGCCCGTCGCTTCGAGGAGGCGCGTGAGCTGGGCGCACGGCTGTGGGGCGGGGTGGGGGAGGACCGGGCCGCGGTGATCGAGCGGGCGGTGCGCAAGCAGTACGCCGAGATGTTCGCGGCGTTCCCGACACCGACGTACGCCACCTACGGCAATGTCGACATGCCGACCTTGTGGGAGGAGTACGCCGGACCGGGCACCACCGTGCTGGACGGCCAGCGGGTGGAGATCGGCGGCCGCGTCTTCGGCTTCGTCGGCGGCGGCCTGCGCACACCCATGCGCACGCCGTACGAGATCGGCGACGAGGAGTACGCGGCGAAGGTCGAGGCGGTCGGTGAGGTCGACGTGCTGTGCACGCACATCCCGCCGGAGGTGCCGGAGCTGGTCTACGACACGGTGGCGCGGCGCTTCGAGCGGGGCAGCCGGGCGCTGCTCGACGCCATCCGCCGCACACGGCCCCGCTACTCCCTCTTCGGGCACGTCCACCAGCCGCTCGCCGCCCGGATGCGGATCGGGGCCACCGAGTGCGTGAACGTGGGGCACTTCGCGAGCACCGGACGTCCATGGGCCCTGGAGTGGTGAGGCTTCGGGCCGGTCGGCGCAGGCAGCGGTGACGGCGGGGGGTGTCCCGCGCGGTAGCCTTCACGCTGCACACACGTGCGCACGACCACCTCTTGCCCGACCGCGTTCGGAGGAGCCACGGCGATGGCGGAACACACCAGCTCGAGCATCGAGATCGAGGCGGCTCCGGCCGACGTGATGGCGGTGATCGCCGACTTCGCCCGCTACCCGGACTGGACCGGTGAGGTGAAGGAGGCGGAGGTCCTCAAGACCGACGGCCAGGGCCGCGCCGAGCACGTCCGGCTGGTCATGGACGCCGGCGCGATCAAGGACGACCAGACGCTGGCGTACACCTGGACCGGCGAGCACGAGGTCTCCTGGACGCTCGTGAAATCCCAGATGCTGCGCTCCCTGGACGGCTCCTACCTCCTCAAGCCGGTCGGCGCCGGCGGCACCGAGGTCACCTACCAGCTCACCGTGGACGTCAAGATCCCGATGCTGGGGATGATCAAGCGCAAGGCGGAGAAGGTGATCACCGACCGCGCGCTGGCGGGCCTGAAGAAGCGCGTGGAGTCCGGCCGGTAGCTTTCCCACCACGCCGTCGGCCGCACGCGGCCGGGCCGCCCCCACCCCGGTACGGTTCACCCTCATGCGCACCATCCTGATCACCGGGCCCGGCGGCAGCGGCCGTACCACCATCGCCGCGGCCACCGCGCTCGCCGCCGCCCGTCAGGGCGTCCGCACCCTCGTCCTCGGCACCGACCGCGGCGACAGCCTCGGGGCCGCGCTGGGGACCGCGACCGGCCCGGCCCCCGTGACGGTCGTCCCCGGCCTCACCGCCTGGCGGCCCGACCCCGCCGCCGGTTTCCGCGACGACCTCACCCGGCTCCAGGACCGCGCCTCCGGACTGCTCGACCTGCTCGGCGCCGGCCCGCTCGAACCCGACGAGCTCACCCCGCTGCCCGGCGCCGGAGAACTCGCCGTGCTCCGCGCCCTGCGCGACGCCGCCCTCGCCGAGGCGCACGACGTGCTCGTCGTCGACCTGCCGCCCACCCCGGCGGCCCTCGCCCTCCTCGCCCTCCCCGAGGAACTCCGCCGCTATCTGCGCCGGCTGCTCCCGCCCGAGCGGCAGGCCGCCCGCGCCCTGCGCCCCGTCCTCGGCCGGCTCGCCGGTGTGCCGATGCCCGCGGACCGGCTGTACGAGACCGCCGCCCGCTGGGACCTCGAACTCGCCGCCGTGGAAGCCGTCCTGGCCGATCGGGACACGACCGTACGGCTTGTCGCCGACCCCTCCCCGGCCGGCGCCGACGCCGTCCACACCGCCGCCCTCGGCCTCGCCCTGCGCGGCCTGCGCCCGGACGCGCTGATCGCCAACCGGGTGCTCCCCGAGGAGGAGGGCGGCGGCTGGCTCGCCGGGCCGCTCGCCCAGCAGCGCAAGGCGCTCGACGACTGGCGCACCGTCCACGACCTGCACGCCGTCCCCCACCTCGGGCACGATCCACGCGGCACCGACGACCTCGCCGCCCTGGCCGCACCCGTGCTCCGGGCCGCCCCCGCCCAGCGGGAGTTCCCCGTCGAGGACCGGCTCGCCGAGGACGGTGTGCTCGTCTGGCGCCTGCCGCTCCCCGGCGCCGTGCGCGAGGAGCTCGACCTGGTCCGGCGCGGCGACGAAGTGGTCGTCACCGCGGGCCCGTTCCGCCGTGTCCTGCGGCTGCCGTCCGCCCTGCGCCGCTGCGCCGTCGCCGGGGCGGGGCTGCGCGAGGGGGAACTGCGCATCCGGTTCACGCCGGACCCCGAGCTGTGGCCGCGGACGCCGTGAAACCGCCGCGCCGGTTCGGGTAACGTCGTAGGGACAAGACGTAGTCAGGAGCCCGCCATGAGCGAAGAGCGCCCCTTCCCCGACGCCGCTCAGGACCAGCCGGCCGAGGAGCCGCTGCCCACGGGTGACGCCGACGCGTGGGCGACCGCGTGCGCCGAGGACCTGGAGGCGGAGAAGGCCCGCCGCCGGGAACAGCACGGCGGTCCGCCGCCCGGCTCGGCCGCCGAGGAGCTGCGCCGGCTCGTCGACACCGTCGCCGACAAGCTCTCCGGACTGCAGGCGCCGCTGTTCGGCGCGGTCGCCGGGCCCGCCGCCCAGCAGGTGGTGCAGCAGGTCGTGCAGCAGGCCAGGGCCGCCGTGGAACCGGTGATCGAGCGCAACCCGGACGTCTTCGACCACCTCGCCTCGGCCGGCCACGAACTGCTCGCCGCCTACCGCTCCGCGGTGCAGGCCCAGGAGCGCCGCTGGACGGCCGGCCCGGACGCGGCGAGCGCCTCCGACGAGCTGAAGAACCTCGACGAGACCCCTCGCGACCCCGGTGAGGGCACGGGTCCGGGCCAGCGCATCGACTTGGACTGACCCTCTGCTCGGGTACGGTTGGCCGTAGCGGGGCTCGACCGGAACTGAGGGATTCATGGGACTCACCATCGGCGTCGACATCGGCGGCACGAAGATCGCGGCCGGCGTGGTAGACGAGGAAGGCAACATCCTCTCGACCCACAAGGTGCCGACCCCGGGCACGCCCGAGGGCATCGTGGACGCCATCGCCTCTGCGGTGGAGGGCGCACGCGCGGGGCACGAGATCGTGGGCGTGGGCATCGGCGCGGCCGGATACGTCAACCGGCAGCGTTCCACGGTCTACTTCGCGCCCAACATCGACTGGCGCAACGAGCCGCTCAAGGAAAAGGTCGAGGAGCGCACCGGGCTGCCCGTCGTCGTGGAGAACGACGCCAACGCCGCCGCGTGGGGCGAGTACAAGTTCGGCGCGGGCAAGGGCCACCGCAACGTCATCTGCATCACGCTCGGCACCGGCCTCGGCGGCGGCATCATCATCGGCAACAAGCTGCGCCGCGGACACTTCGGCGTGGCCGCCGAGTTCGGCCACATCCGGATGGTGCCGGACGGGCTGCTGTGCGGCTGCGGTTCGCAGGGCTGCTGGGAGCAGTACGCCTCCGGCCGCGCCCTCGTGCGGTACGCCAAGCAGCGCGCCAACGCCACCCCGGAGAACGCCGAGGTGCTCCTCGGCCTCGGTGACGGCAGCCCCGACGGCATCGAGGGCAAGCACATCTCCATGGCCGCCCGTCAGGGCGACCCCGTCGCCGTCGACTCCTACCGCGAACTCGCGCGCTGGGCCGGCGCGGGCCTGGCCGACCTCGCCTCGCTCTTCGACCCGTCCGCGTTCATCGTCGGCGGCGGGCTGTCCGACGAGGGCGAGCTGGTCCTGGACCCGATCCGCAAGTCCTACAAGCGGTGGCTGGTCGGCGGCAACTGGCGCCCGGTCGCCGAGGTGATCGCCGCGCAGCTGGGCAACAAGGCCGGCCTGGTGGGCGCCGCCGACCTGGCCCGGGAGCCCGACCCGATCATGTGACCCGCCGTCTCGGGACACCCCGACCGTGCCTGCCGTGCCCACCTGGGTGCGGGGTCCGTGCGCGACCGCCGCACCACCGGCGGCCGCACACGGCCCCCGCGCCCCGGGTCGCCGGGCGCCGAGCACCCCGGTCCGCACTAGATTGACCTGCATGGCAACCTCCTCGCCGCTCCCCAACTCCCGCACCGAGGACGACGGTTCCGTGATCCTCCGCGTGCTCAGCTACAACATCCGCTCGATGCGCGACGACACCGCCGCGCTCGCCCGCGTCGTCGCCGCCTGCGACCCCGACCTGGTCCTGATCCAGGAGGCCCCCCGCTTCTTCCGCTGGCGCAAGAAGCTGGCCCGGCTCGCCGCCGCCTCCGGCCGGATGGTCCTGGCGGGCGGGGCCACCGCCGCGGGCCCGGCGCTGCTGTGTTCACCGCGGGCCACCGTGGAGCGCACCGAGGACGTGCTGCTGCCGCTCACCCCCGGACTGCACCGGCGTGGCTTCTCGACCGCGGTGGTCCGCTTCGCCGGCACCCGCCTCGGGGTGCTCAGCTGCCACCTCTCGCTCCAGGAGGACGAGCGCCACACACAGGGCGGCATGCTCCTGGACCGGCTCGCCGGCCTGGGGACGGAGCATGTGATCGCGGGCGGCGACCTCAACGAGCGCCCCGGCGGCCGCACCTTCCGGCTCCTGGCCGACGGGCTCCAGGACTGCTGGGCCACCGCGCCCTGGGGCGGCGAGTACACCTCGACACCCGCCGACCCCCACCAGCGCATCGACGCGATCTTCGCGACCAAGGGGATCGAGGTGCTCGGCTGCGGTGTCCCGCACGGGCAGCCGGGGGTGACGGAGGCAGACCTGAGGGCGGCCACGGACCATCTTCCGGTCCTGGCCGCCCTCAGGGTCCCGGCCGCGTGAGCGGCGCCGGAGTCCCGGCCGCGTGAGCGGGGTCAGACCACCGCGCCCCGGCCGGGGTCGTCGTCGTCCTCCTCGTCCGTGCGCATCCGCATCACCAGCGTCGCGAAACCGCCCAGGAAGCCGCCGATGCCGAGCGTGGTCAGCCACCAGGTCATGTCCCAGCCGAGCAGCACCGCCAGCAGAAGCAGCACCGGACCGCCCAGCACGCCCAGCCACGCGAACTTCGCCGTGGCGTCGGCGGTGGGCAGCGGTGGCGGCTCCGGCGGTACGAAGTGGCCCTCGTCGTCTGCGGTGAAGTCGTCCTCGGACGGCTCCGGCGTCGTGTAGTCCCGGGGCCCGCCGCCCACGCCGGGCGCGAAGGTCACCGAGCTGCCGAGCGGCTCCGGCGTCTCCTTCTCGGGCTCCGGCTCCCGGCCGGCCGGCTCGCCGCCGCCGTCGTTCGTCTCGGGCTCCAGCAGCGCCAGGTCCTCGACCGACTTGAAGGGCTTGGCGCCGGGCGGGTCCGGCGGCTCCTCCCCGAAGCCGGCGACGATCGCCGCCCAGGCGGCGTCCTCGTCGAAGGGAACGTGCTGCTCAGCGGGCTCGCGCGGGTCCCCGGCGCGGCCCTCCCGATCCTCCCGCTCCTCGCGGTCCTCGCGGTCGGAGTCGTGCTCAGCCACCTGCGGCCGTCCCTTCCTTGCCGACACTGGGTGCGAGCCGGCCGATGAACGCGAGGCTCTCCTCGAAGATCCGGTCCGCGTCGTTGTCCAACGTCGCGACGTGGTGGCTCTGTTCCAGCAGGACCTCGCGCACGTCCGTGCAGGACACCCGGCTCAGGATCCGTGCCGAGTCCGCCGGCGGCACCACATGGTCCTGAGGGCTGCGCAGCAGCAGCAGCGGCTGCGTGACCTGCGGGAGCTCGCCGTCGACGACCCTGAAGAAGGTCCGCAGGGAGTGCGCGGCGTGCAGCGGGACGCGGTCGTAGCCGACCTCCACGCCGCCGGGCCGGGCGATGTCGCTGGTGATCCCCTTCGTCGACCGCACGAGATGGCGGGCCACGGGCAGGGCGTACGCCGACAGTCCGTGCACCTTGTTCGCCGGGTTGACGACCACGACACCGCTGACCGCGACCCCGTGCCGGGCCGCGAGCCGCAGCGCGAGGGCGCCGCCCATCGACAGGCCGAACACGAACACCTGTGCGCACCGGCGGCCGAGCGCGCGCAGCTCGCGGTCCACCTCGGCGTACCAGTCCTGCCAGCCCGTGAGCTCCATGTCCTCCCATCGCGTGCCGTGCCCGGGCAGCAGCGGCAGGGAGACGGACACACCGCGCTCGGCGAGGTACTCCGCCCAGGGGCGCAGTGACTGGGGGGAACCGGTGAAGCCGTGGCAGAGCAGGACGCCGACTTCTCCACCGTCGTGGCGGTACGGCTCGGCTCCAGGAAGGACCGGCACCTTCGGTCTCCTGTTCATGTGAGAGGGGCGTGAGAAGAGTTCAGGTTGCTTCACCGTACGCGACGGCACCGACACCGACCAGGGCCGTCGGAGTCCCAGGGCGGGCAGGCCCCCGCCGTGCGGCCGGGTTAAGGTCTCATCGACAGACACAGGAGGCACTCGGTTGTTGTACGGCGCGATGAAGGTTTCCATCGGGGGACCGCTGAAGCTCGTCTTCCGGCCCTGGGTGGAGGGCCTGGAGAACGTCCCCGCCGAGGGCCCCGCCATCCTGGCGAGCAACCACCTGTCGTTCTCCGACTCGTTCTTCCTGCCCGCGGTGCTCGACCGCAAGGTCACCTTCATCGCGAAGGCCGAGTACTTCACCACCCCCGGGGTCAAGGGGCGCCTGACGGCCGCGTTCTTCAAGGGCGTGGGCCAGCTCCCGGTGGACCGCTCCGGAGGCCGGGGCGCTGGGGAGGCGGCGATCAGGAGCGGGATAGAGGTCATCGAGCAGGGGGAGCTGTTCGGCATCTACCCGGAGGGCACCCGCTCGCCCGACGGCCGCCTCTACCGCGGCAAGCCCGGCGGGCTCGCGCGGGTGGCCCTGGCCACCGGAGCGCCCGTCATCCCGGTCGCGATGATCGACACGGAGAAGATCCAGCCGCCGGGCAAGGTCCTGCCGAAGCTGATGCGGCCCGGGATCCGCATCGGCAAGCCGCTGGACTTCAGCCGCTACCAGGGCATGGAACAGGACCGGTTCGTGCTCCGGGCGGTGACCGACGAGGTCATGTACGAAATCATGAAGCTCTCCGGCCAGGAGTACGTGGACATGTACGCGACCGCCGCCAAGCGGCAGATCGCGGACGCGGCCAAGGCTGAGAAGGAGGCGGCCAAGGCCGCCAGGGCGGCGCTCGCGCAGGCCGAGAAGGACCAGGCGCAGAAGGAAAAGGACCAGGCCGACCAGGAGTGACGGCCGAACCGGGGGTGGGGGGACATGGCCGCGCGCGAGAGGGTCATGAGGATGTCGGTCGAGCAGCCGCTGTGGCGTGCTCTCGCCGGCTACCGCGTACTGACCATGCTGTACGCGATCGGGGTGTTCGCCACCTCCTACGAGGAGTTCGCCCGGCCCTGGGTCGCCGTCGGCTACTTCACCGTCCTGTTCGTGTGGACCCTGGCCACCCTGCCCCTGGTATCCGGCGCCGCGCGGTGCACCAAGCGCTTTCTCACCGCTGACCTCACCGTCGCCCTGACCGGCATCCTGCTCACCCTGGTCGCGGACACCCCGGAGCGGATCGCCGACGGCCGCCCGACCCTGCCGACGATATGGACCGCCGGCTCGGTGCTGGCCTTCGCGATCAAGGGCGGCTGGCGCTGGGCGGCCGTCGCCTCCAGCCTGGTGGCCGCCGCCAACCTGGTGCAGCGCGGCAGCCCGGCCCGCGACACCGTGCACAACGTGCTCCTCGTCTGGGTCGCCTCCATCGCCATCGGCTACGTCGTGGAGGTCGCCCGCGCCTCCGAGCGCACCCTCGCGCGGGCCCTGGAGATCGAGGCCGCCACCCGGGAGCGGGAGCGGCTCGCCCGGGACATCCACGACGGCGTGCTCCAGGTGCTGGCGATGGTGCAGCGGCGCGGCGCGGTCATCGGCGGCGAGGCGGCCGAACTCGGACGCCTCGCCGGCGAGCAGGAGGTCGCCCTGCGCACCCTTGTCTCCGGTGGCCTGCTGCCCGTCTCCCGGGTGTCGGAGGACGCCGCCGAGGGGGCGGTCGTACGCGCCGTGGAGGAACCCGACGACGACGGCCCCGTCGATCTGCGCACGCTGCTCGCCCCGTTCGCCGCCGCCCGGGTCAGCCTCGCCGAGCCCGGCGCGCCGGTCCGGCTGCCCTCGCCTGCCGCGCGGGAGCTGGCCGCCGCCGTGTCGGCGGCCCTGGACAACGTCCGGGAGCACGCCGGCGCGGACGCGCGGGCCTTCATCCTGGTCGAGGACGAACCCGACGCGGTGATCGTGACGGTGCGCGACGACGGCCCCGGCATCCCCGAGGGCCGCCTCGCGCAGGCCGAGGGCGAGGGCCGGCTCGGGGTGGCGCTGTCCATCCGGGGCCGGCTGCGCGACCTGGGCGGCACGGCCGAGCTGATCTCGACGCCCGGACAGGGCACGGAAGTAGAGCTGAAGGTACCGAAGCAGATGGCACGGGGGTGGCGATGAGCGCACAGCAGGGCCCGATCAAGGTGATGGTGGTCGACGACCACCCCATGTGGCGCGACGCCGTCGCCCGTGACCTCGCCGAGGCCGGCTTCGAGGTGGTCGCCACCGCCGGCGACGGCGAGCAGGCGGTGCGCCGTGCCAAGGCGGCGGCGCCCGACGTCCTCGTCCTGGACCTCAACCTGCCCGCCAAGCCCGGCGTCCAGGTCTGCAAGGAACTCGTCGCGCACAACGCGGCGCTGCGCGTGCTGGTGCTGTCGGCGAGCGGGGAGCACGCCGACGTGCTGGAGGCCGTGAAGTCCGGCGCGACCGGCTATCTGCTGAAGTCGGCGTCCACCGAGGAACTGCTGGACGCGGTGTGCCGTACGGCCGTCGGGGACCCGGTCTTCACGCCGGGCCTGGCCGGCCTGGTGCTCGGCGAGTACCGGCGCCTCGCCTCCGACCCGGCGCCGGGCGCCGCGCCGGGCGCCGACGAGCCCAAGGCCCCCCGGCTGACCGACCGCGAGACCGAGGTGCTGCGGCTGGTCGCCAAGGGCCTCAGTTACAAGCAGATCGCCGAACGGCTGGTCATCTCCCACCGCACCGTCCAGAACCACGTCCAGAACACCCTGGGCAAGCTCCAGTTGCACAACCGGGTGGAACTGGTCAGGTACGCGATAGAGCGCGGCCTCGACGAGGAGTGAGGCGGGGCCGCCCCGGCCCGCGCCAACCTGACGCCGACTCACCGGAATTGCCCTTACGGGCCATGCCGTAGTGACCTGAGTCACCATTAGCGTGCTCGTACGGCACACGGCAACCGCGGCGAAGGGACATTTCCATGCGGGTCGGAGTACTGACCGGAGGCGGCGACTGCCCCGGGCTCAACGCCGTCATCCGGGGCGTCGTCCGCAAGGGCGTGCAGGAGTACGGCTACGACTTCGTCGGTTTCCGGGACGGCTGGCGCGGTCCGCTCGAAGGCGACCTCATGCGCCTGGACATCCCGGCCGTGCGGGGCATCCTGCCCCGTGGCGGCACCATCCTCGGCTCCTCGCGCACCAACCCGTTCCAGCACGAGAACGGCGTCGCCCGGATCAAGGAGAACCTCGCCAAGCAGGAGGTCGACGCGCTCATCGTGATCGGCGGCGAGGACACCCTGGGCGTCGCCGCGCGCTTGTCCGACGACTACGGCGTGCCCTGCGTCGGCGTCCCGAAGACGATAGACAACGACCTGTCCGCCACCGACTACACCTTCGGCTTCGACACCGCCGTCGGCATCGCGACCGAGGCGATCGACCGCCTGCACACCACCGCCGAGTCCCATATGCGCGTCCTGGTGGTCGAGGTGATGGGTCGGCACACCGGCTGGATCGCCATCCACTCGGGCCTGGCCGGCGGCGCCAACGTCATCCTCATCCCCGAGCAGCGCTTCGACGTCGACCAGGTGTGCGCCTGGGTGACGTCACGGTTCAAGGCGTCCTACGCGCCGATCGTCGTCGTCGCCGAGGGGGCCATGCCCAAGGACGGCGACATGGTGCTCAAGGACACCTCTCTCGACTCCTTCGGGCACGTGCGGCTGTCCGGGGTCGGCGAGTGGCTGGCCAAGGAGATCGAGCGGCGCACCGGCAAGGAGGCCCGCACGACGGTCCTCGGGCACGTCCAGCGCGGCGGCACGCCCAGCGCCTTCGACCGCTGGCTCGCCACCCGCTTCGGCCTGCACGCCATCGACTGCGTCCGCGAGGGGGACTTCGGCTCGATGGTCGCCCTGCGCGGCACCGACATCGTCCGGGTCCCGATCGCCGACGCCACGGCCCGCCTGAAGACGGTCGACCTGACGCTGTACGAGGAGGTCGGGGTCTTCTTCGGCTGACCGGCGTCGTACGGGTATGGGTCTATATTCGGCCCATACCCGTACAGAACGGAGACCCCGTGGAGATCCTGGCCTTCGGCGTGCAGGCCGACGAGAAGCCGCTGATCGAGCGGGCGTTCCGGGGCCACCACGACATCCACTGCCTGGGCGTCTTCCTCACCGAGGACACGGCGCCCATCGCCGCCGGCCACGAGATCGTCTCCACCAGTGTCAACGCCGACCTCGGCGCGCCCGTCCTGTCCGCCCTCGCGGCCGGCGGGACCCGGATGGTCGCCCAGCGCTCGACGGGCTTCAACAACATCGACCTCGACGTCGCCGAGCGGCTCGGCATCACCGTGGCCCGGGTGTCGTACTACTCCCCTTACGCGGTCGCCGAGTTCGCCTGGACCCTCGCCCTGGCCGTCAACCGGCGCGTCGTGCGGGCCTCCACCCGCACCCGCGACTTCGACTTCCGCCTCGACGGACTGATGGGCCGCGACATGTACGGCCGCACCGCCGGCGTCATCGGCACCGGCAAGATCGGCGAGGCCTTCGCCCGGATCGCGCACGGCTTCGGCATGCGGCTGCTCGGCTGGGACATCGCCGAGAACCCCGAGTGCAGGCGGCTCGGCATGGCCTACGTCCCCAAGGAGCGACTGCTCGCCGAGTCCGACCTGGTCACCCTGCACGTCCCGCTGATGTCCGAGACCCGGCACCTGATCGACGCGGACGCCCTGAAGGCGATGCGGGACGACGCCATCCTGGTCAACTCCAGTCGCGGCGGCCTCGTCGACACCGCGGCACTCGTCCACGAACTGCGCGCGGGCCGCTTCACGGGAGTCGGTCTCGACGTGTACGAGGCGGAGGCGGGGCTGTTCTTCCTCGACAACTCCCTGCAGGCCGTGGCGGACGACACCCTCGCCCGCCTCGTCACCTTCCCCAACGTCCTCGTCACGTCCCACCAGGCCTACTACACCGAGGACGCCGTCGGCCAGATCGTCGACGCCACGGTGCGCAACGTCCTCGACTACCTCGCCGGCCGCCGCTCGGAGAACGTCCTGGTGCCGCGCAGCTGACCGATCAGCTCGCGCAGGATGCCGGCGCCGTCCAGCGTCAGCACCGACTCCGGGTGGAACTGCACCCCGGCGAACCCGGGCCCGCGCAGCGCGTGCACCTCCCCGGAGCCGGCGCGGGCGACCTCGATGCCGTGCGCGGCCAGCTCCGCCGTCGCGGCGTCGTCGCAGTGCGCCACGAAGCTGTTGTAGAAGCCGACGGTCTCGGCCCTGCCGAACAGGTCGACCGTCGTCTGCGCCCCCTGGTAGGGCACCTCCTTGCGCACGATGTCCAGCCCCAGCTCCGCCGCGATCAGCTCGTGCCCGAGGCATACGCCGAGCACCCCCTGCCGACGGTCGCGCAGCACCTCGGCGGTCAGCTCCCGCAGCAGGCGCATCTTCGGATCGCCCAGGTCGGACGGGTCGCCGGGGCCGGGCCCGATGACGAGGGGCCCGTCGTGCGCGCGTACGGCCGCGCGCAGTCCGGGCTCGTCGTAGCGGCGGACGGTGACGGTCAGCCCCGAGGAGCGCAGCACGTGCGCGAGCATCACCGTGAAGGTGTCCTCCCCGTCCACGACCAGGGCGTGCCCGGTGAGGTCCGCGGTCGGCTCCTGCATCCGCAGCCAGAACGGCGCGAGGGACGCCCGGCGCCCGTCCAGCGCCGCCCGCACCCGGGGATCGTCGGCCAGCACCGGCCGCGCGGCCCGCGCCCGCGGTCGCCCGGCGCGCACGCCCAGCGCCGCCAGCACCCCCGCCGCCTTGGCGTGCGTCTCCGCGACCTCACTGGCCGGGTCCGAGCCGCGCACGAGCGTGGCGCCCACCGGCACCCGCAGCCGTCCGGCCGCGTCGATGTCGGCGGTGCGGATGAGGATGGGGGAGTCGAGGGTCTGCGCCCCGCCGGAGTCCCGGCCGAGGAGCGCCAGGGCCCCGCCGTAGTAGCCGCGCCCGCCGACCTCGTGCCGTTCGACGACCCGGCAGGCGTTCTGCACCGGCGAGCCGGTGACGGTCGCCGCGAACATGGTCTCCTTGAGCACCTCCCGCACGTCCAGGGAGGACCGGCCGCGCAGCTCGTACTCGGTGTGCGCGAGGTGCGCCATCTCCTTCAGCCGCGGCCCGACCACCACGCCGCCCATGTCGCCGACCGTGCACATCATCTTGAGCTCCTCGTCGACGACCATCGACAGCTCCTCGATCTCCTTGCCGTCGGCGAGGAAGGCGAGCAGGTGCTCCGGGGTGGGGCCCTCGGCGGGATAGCGGTACGTCCCGCTGATCGGGTTCATGACGACGGTGCCGCCGGACATCCGCACGTGCACCTCGGGGCTGGCCCCGACGAGGGTCCGCTCCCCGGTGTGCACCAGGAACGTCCAGTACGCGCCCCGCTCCCCGACCAGCAGCCGCCGGAACAGCGCCAGCGCGTCGGCCCGGCCGAACCCCGGGATCCGCCCCTCGTACGTCCGCCGGATGACGAAGTTGGCGCCCTCGCCCCGCCCGATCTCCTCCCGCAGCACCCGCCCGACGATCCCGGCGTACTCCTCGTCCTCGACGTCGAAGCCGCCGCCCTCGACGCGCACCTCGTGCGCCGGCAGCTGCTTGAGCGCCTCGGCGAGCGGGATGCCGTACGTCTCCTCGGGGGTGAGCGCCAGCAGGGGAGTGCCGTCGTCGCGGACGTCGAATCCGCGCTCGCGGATCTGCCGGTGCGGGACGAGCGCGAGGCTCTCCCCGGGGAGGTCGGCGAGGCGGTCGTGGGCGGTCACCGGTCCGAGCAGCAGTTCCACGGTGTCGTGGTGGTGGCCCGGGGTGCGGCGGCGGAGCAGGGCGAAGGGGCGGTCGCCGTGCGCGAGCTGTGCCAGGTCCATGGTTCCTCTTCCGTCGATGTGATCGGTTCGAGGAACGGGCTCCGCACACGCAGAAGGCCGCCCCTCGGGCGGCCTTCGCGAAGTCTTGCGTACGCGCAGTCAGTGGGCCGCCGAGGAAGCGGTCCACCACCAGTTCTGGATCGAGTGCGCGTGCATGTGCCGCACCTTACCCCATGTCCACGGAGCGTCACCCGTGTCTCATTTCCTGGGCGACGGGCAGAACGGCCGCACGGCACCCCGTAGTGTTGAGGTCGTGACCGTGAACGCTAAGACCAGCGCGAGCGCTGGCAACACCTGGCGAGACCTGCCCGCGGCGCAGCAGCCCGAGTACCCCGACACCGAGGCTCTGCGCGCAGTGATCGCGGACCTCGAGTCGTATCCGCCGCTCGTCTTCGCGGGCGAGTGCGACCAGCTGCGCGCCCGGATGGCGGCCGTCGCCAAGGGAGAGGCGTTCCTCCTCCAGGGTGGCGACTGCGCCGAGGCCTTCGACGCGGTGTCCGCTGACCAGATCCGCAGCAAGCTCAAGACGCTGCTCCAGATGGGCGCCGTGCTGACGTACGCCGCCTCCGTGCCGGTGGTGAAGGTGGGCCGGATCGCCGGCCAGTACTCCAAGCCGCGCTCCAAGCCGACCGAGACCCGCGACGGCGTGACGCTGCCGACCTACCGGGGCGACTCCGTCAACGGCTTCGACTTCACCGAGACGGCGCGCGTCCCGGACCCCGAGCGGCTGAAGCGGATGTACCACGCGTCCGCCTCCACGCTGAACCTGGTGCGCGCCTTCACCACCGGCGGCTACGCCGACCTGCGCCAGGTGCACGCCTGGAACCAGGACTTCGTGAAGTCGTCCCCGTCCGGCCAGCGCTACGAGCAGCTCGCCCGCGAGATCGACAACGCGCTCAGCTTCATGCACGCCTGCGGGGCCGACCCGGAGGAGTTCAAGACCGTCGAGTTCTTCTCCTCGCACGAGGCGCTGCTGCTCGACTACGAGTCCGCGCTCACCCGCGTCGACTCGCGCACCGGGCAGCTGTACGACGTCTCCGGCCACATGGTGTGGATCGGTGAGCGCACCCGGCAGCTGGACCACGCGCACATCGAGTTCGCCTCGAAGATCCGCAACCCGATCGGCATCAAGCTCGGCCCGACGACCACTCCGGAGGAGGCGCTGCGGTACATCGAGCGTCTCGACCCCGAGGGGGAGCCCGGGCGGCTGACCTTCATCGTCCGGATGGGTGCCGACAAGATCCGCGAGCGGCTGCCCGAGCTGGTCGAGAAGGTGACGGCGTCCGGCGCGGTGGTGGCGTGGGTGACCGACCCGATGCACGGCAACACCTTCGAGGCGGCCTCCGGCCACAAGACCCGCCGCTTCGACGACGTGCTCGACGAGGTCAAGGGCTTCTTCGAGGTGCACAAGGGGCTCGGGACGCACCCGGGCGGCATCCATGTCGAGCTCACCGGTGACGACGTCACCGAGTGTGTGGGCGGCGGCGACGAGATCTTCGTCGACGATCTGCACCAGCGCTACGAGACGGCCTGCGACCCGCGGCTGAACCGCAGCCAGTCGCTCGACCTGGCGTTCCTGGTCGCGGAGATGTACCGGGACCAGTAGGACCCGGCGGCCGGAACCGGCTGCCGTCGGCGCACGCGATGGGGCGCGGATCACAAATGATCCGCGCCCCTCCACTTTTGCCGCCCGGGTGTGCCAGGTAAGGTTAGGTTAGCCTCACCGATTCACGGGGAGAGCGCCACGAACCGACCCGGCGGGAGGTGAACCGCGTGTACGTCTGCAGTTGCTTCGGTGTCACCGAGCAGCAGGTCAAGAAGCACGCGGAGGACGGTGCCTGCACCCCTCGCCAGATCGCCTCGGCCTGCAAGGCGGGCACGGACTGCGGCGGCTGCGTACGCCGGATCCAGGCGCTCCTCGGTCGCGGCAGCTGCCCGCGCCGGGAGCTGGCCGAGCAGGGCAGGTCGCCCCTGACCGACGTGGCGCAGGTGACCGCCGAGGCCGCCTGAGCCCCGGCGCTAGTGGGTGGAGAAGCCGCCCGTGCCCGGTCCGGAGGCGTCCGGCTGGCTCTGCTCGATCAGGGTCGACAGATAGAGCGACTCACCCAGCTTGTCGATCAGTTCGAGCTGCGTGTCCAGGTAGTCGATGTGGTGCTCCTCGTCGGCGAGGATCGCCTCGAAGATGTTGGCCGAGGTCGCGTCGCCCTTGGCGCGCATGACCTCCACACCCCGCCGCAGCCGGTCGATGGCCTCGACCTCGATCTGCCGGTCCGCCTGGAACATCTCGGTCACCGTCTGGCCGACGCTGACGTGGAACAGCCGCTGGTAGTTGGGCAGCCCGTCCAGCAGCAGGATGCGGTCGGTGAGCACCTCCGCGTGCCGCATCTCGTCGAAGGACTCGTCCCGGGTGTACTTGGCGAGCTTCGTCCACCCCTTGTGGTCCTGCAGCTTGGAGTGCAGGAAGTACTGGTTGATCGCGGTCAGCTCGGCGGTCAGCTGCTCGTTGAGCAGTTCGAGCACCTCGGGGTCGCCCTGCATGAAGGGGCTCCTTCCACGTCGGGAGGTCGAAACTGGAGGTTGCGCCGCATGATTGCACCGGGTGTCGAAGATCGTCCAGTAAGTGCGTACTTAGTAAGTAAGTGCATGCTTGGTCCTGCTTGACCGGATTGTTCGAGTCATCCGATTCGGTACGAGGCTGGTCCTGTGTACCGTCCACCGTCTGTCAGGATGGAGTCATGGGTCACCCGAAGGAGCGCGAATCGGCAGCAACGGCATCGTTCGAGCTCCCGCCGGGGCAGCGAGTGCAGCGCGGATGGCCGGTCACGCACTACGGCCCGGTGCCCAAGTTCCGGCCCGAGCGCTGGGAGTTCAGGGTCTTCGGCGCCACCGCCGACGGGGACAAGCGCTGCTGGACCCACGAGGAGTTCACGGCTCTGCCGTACACCTCCGTGACGGCCGACCTGCACTGCGTCACCAAGTTCAGCATGCTCGGCGCGGAGTGGGGCGGGATCCCCGCCCGGACCGTCGTGGACCTCGCGCCGCCCGCCTCGAACGTCACCCATGTGATGGTGTGGGCGGAGTACGGCTTCAGCTCCAATCTGCGGCTCGCGGACTTCACCTCGGAGCGCGCGATCTTCGCGACCCACAAGGACGGCGAGCTGCTCACCGCCGAGCACGGCTTCCCGCTCCGCCTGATCGTGCCGCACCTGTACGCCTGGAAAGGCCCCAAGTGGGTGCGCGGCGTGGAGTACATGACCGCCGACCGCCGCGGCTTCTGGGAGGAGCGCGGCTACCACAACATCGGCGACCCCTGGCAGGAGCAGCGCTACTCCTACCAGGAGGAGCCCGGGGAGGGCCCTGAGCTCTGACGGCTCAGTGGTGGTACTGGTGCACCACCGCGTGGCCCTTGCCCCGCCCGATCATCCACTTGTTGACCGGGACCGTGACCACGAAGGCGACCGCGAGGGCGATCGCCAGGACGACCCAGAAGAGCGCGGTGTCCAGTCCCGCGTCCATCGCGCCCGGCCAGAACGCGATCATGCCGTTGTCGACCAGCTCCATCACGGCGATCGACAGCGTGTCCGCGGCCAGCGCCACCCGGATGCCGGCCCGCAGGCCGACGCCCGCCTTGAGCACCCCGCGCAGGGTCAGGGCGTAGCCGAAGAAGAAGGCCAGCGCGATCGCCAGGGCCAGGGTCGCCATGTCGCCCCAGCCGAGCGCGGTGCCCATGACCATGCCGAGCACCTCGCCGATGGCACAGCCGGTGAGGCAGTGCAGGGTGGCCTGCACGGCCATGGGCCAGCCGGACGGGGTGTGGGCGTGGTGTGCGTGTGCGTCGGCGTGCTGCATTCGTGCCCCCTGCGTCGGTGAGGGTTCCCGCGTCGAGCGGGAACACGAGGGGGAACCATATACCCCCAGGGGGTATTCCAGGAACGTGTGGGGACGCTTCGGCGGGAACGACTTTCCCGGCCGTTCCCGAGCTACTTCAGCCGTCCCGGAGCTTCTTCAGCCGTCCCGGAGCTTCTTCAGCCGCTCCACGTCCGCCGCGTGCCCCTCCTTGCCGCCGGGCGTCTCGATGATGAGCGGTACGCCCTCGGTCGCGGGGTGGGTCATCAGGGCGCGGAACGGGTCCTCGCCGATGTGGCCGGCGCCGATGTTCTCGTGCCGGTCCTTGTGGGCCCCGACCAGGTCCTTGGAGTCGTTGGCGTGGATCAGCCTCAGGCGGCCCGCACCGACGGTGCCGACCAGCAGGTCCAGCGTCTGGTGCATCCCGTCCGGTCCGGTCAGGTCGTGCCCGGCGGCGAAGATGTGGCAGGTGTCGAGACAGACGCCCAGCTTCGGGTGGGCGTCCAGGGCCTCGAAGTACGGCCCGAAGTCCCAGGTGCGTGAGCACAGCGAGGCGCCCTGGCCGGCCGTGGACTCCAGCAGGACGTAGGGGTCGTCGTCGGTGAGCTCGTCGAGCAGCGGCAGCAGGTACTCCCGCACCTGGCGCAGTGCCACCGACCGCTCCCGGCCGCCGGTCGCGCTTCCGGTGTGCACGACCACGCCGAGCGCGCCGATCGCCCGCCCGCGCCGCACCGAGTGCCGCAGCGACCGTACCGACAGCTCGGCGGTGGCCTCCGTGTGCGAGCCGAAGTTGATCAGGTACGGCGCGTGCACGTAGGCCGGGATCGACTCCTCGGCGCACGCCGCGCGGAACGCCTCGTCCTGCCGCGGGTCACCGGCCGGCGTGGCCCAGCCGCGCGGGTTGGCGACGAAGACCTGCACGGCCTCGGCCTTCAGGTCGTGGGCGTAGGTGAGGCCCACGGAGTGCAGGCCGCCGGCGACGGGGACGTGCCCGCCGACGGGGTTGCGGGAGGGGCCGGGGTGCTGACTCTTCACCCGTTCAGGGTGTCACGCGCCCCGAGCGCCCCCGTCAGCGGATCTGGAGCGTGATCGTCGACCCCTTGGGCGCGGTCTCGCCGCCCTTCACGGACTGCTTGCGCACCGTGTCGCCGAACAGGCCGAGCAGGCCGCGGTCCTCCTCGACCTCGAAACCGGCGCTCTCCAGCTCGCGCTTGGCCTCGTCCACGCCGGCGCCCACCACGTCCGGGACCTCGATCATCTCGGGGCCCTTGGAGAGCGTCAGCGTCACCGTGTCGCCCTCGGCGGCCTCGCCGCCGGGGCCCGGGTCCTGCCGGGCGACCTGACCCGCCTCGTGCTCGGAGTTGATCCGCTCCGCGGCGACGCGCACCTTCAGGCCCGCCTCCAGCAGCTGCTCCCTGGCCTCGCCCGGCCCGCTGCCGGTGACGTCCGGGATGTCGACGGGCGCGCCCTTGCTGACGGTGAGCGCGATCGCCGTGCCGGCCCGCGTCTCGGTGTCCGTCGCCGGGTCCGAGCTGATCACGAAGCCCCGCGGGACGTCCTCGCTGAACTCGCGGGTCACCATGCCCGGCTCCAGACCGCCGTCCTTGAGGACGGTGCGTGCCTTGTCCAGCCGGTAGCCCGAGAGGTCGGGCACCTTCACCGTCTCGGGGCCGTCGGAGACCGTCAGCGTCACGGAGTCGTTGTGCCGGATCCGGGCGCCCGGCGCCGGGTCGGTGCTGATCACCGTGCCCCGCTTCACCGTGTCGCTGTAGGCGTGCTCGACCTGCCCGACCTCCAGGCCGGCGTCCGCGAGCCGGTCCTCGGCCTGCGCCTCGGTCTTCGCCAGCAGCGGCGGGACCTCGGTGAACTGGCCGGAGTTGATGTACCAGACGCCCACGCCGAGGCCCAGTGCCAGCAGCACCGAGGCGACGAGCGTGACGAGCGTGCGCCGGGGGCGGGGCCGGCGGCGCGGGGTGTCCAGGGGCGCCGACTCCAGCCGGCTGGTCCTGTTGTACCGGGACTCGTCGTCGTCCTCGTTCACCGGCAGCTGCCGCAGCGCGGTCAGCGCGCGCGGGATGACGCTCGTCCGGTCGTCGGCGTTGTCGTGCTCCGCGGCCACCGCCTGCGGGGGCACCACGTCGAGCGCCTCGGCGCCGAGCGCGGCCCGCGCCTCACGGACCCGGGCGAGCAGCGCCACGGCGTCGTACGGGCGCAGGTCCGGCATGCGGGCGGTCGCCGCGGCGACCAGTTCGTCCAGCTCGTACGCCAGTCCGGGCACGGCCGCCGAGGGCGGCGGGACGTCCTCGTGCACATGCCGGTAGAGCACCTGGGCGGGGGAGTCCCCCGTGTGCGGCTTGCCGCCGGTCAGCATCTCGTAGAGCACCACGCCGCAGGCGTAGACGTCGACGCGGGGATCGGCGCTGCCGTGCTCGATCTGCTCGGGGGCGAGGTAGGAGACGGTGCCGAGGACCGACCCGGTGGTCTGGGTGACCGTGTCCACGGACCGCACGAGTCCGAAGTCGGCGACCTTGACCCGGCCGTCGTCCCCTATGAGGACGTTCTCCGGCTTCATGTCCCGGTGCACGAACCCGGCGCGGTGGGCGGCGCCCAGCGCGGCCAGGACCGGCTCCAGGATGTCCAGCGCGGCCCGTGGCTGGAGCGCGCCGCGCTCACGCAGCACGTCCCGCAGGGTGCACCCGGAGACGTACTCCATGGCCAGGTAGACGTACGACCCGTCCGCCCCCTGGTCGAACACCTGGACGACGTTGGGGTGGGCGAGCCGGGCCACCGACTTGGCCTCGCGGATGAAGCGCTCGACGAACGAGCCGTCGGCGGCCAGGGTCGGATGCATCACCTTGAGCGCGAGAACGCGGTCGAGGCGGGTGTCCACGGCTCGGTAGACCGTGGCCATCCCGCCGACCGCGATCCGCGCGTCGACGCGGTAACGGCCGTCGAGCAGTTGCCCGACCAGAGGGTCTTGAAGGGTCGTGTCCACGCAGGCGAGTGTACGAGCCGTCACCGACACCGCTCGCCGCTTCGCGTGGCATCGGGGCGGTACTGCAGCGGACCTGTGACGTGTCCGACGCGCCCGCCCCCGGCCACGTGGTAGGGGATCACCCGAAGGCGGGCCGCTCCGGATCCAGCGCGGCCATCCCCGCCACGGGCGAGGAGGCCTCCGCGAAGTGCCGCCGGGGGATGCGCCCCGCGCGCCGGGCCAGCCGCCCCGCCTCGACGGCGCCGCGCATCGCGGCGGCCATCAGCACGGGTTCCTGCGCCCGGGTCACGGCTGAGGCGAGCATCACACCCGCGCACCCCAGCTCCATCGCGAACGCCGCGTCGGAAGCCGTACCGGCCCCGGCGTCCAGGATCACCGGCACGCGCGCGTGCTCGACGATCAGCTGGAAGTTGTGCGGGTTGCGGATGCCGAGCCCGGAACCGATCGGCGAGCCGAGCGGCATGATCGCGGCACACCCCACGTCCTCGAGCCTGCGCGCCAGCACGGGGTCGTCGTTGGTGTACGGCAGCACCGTGAACCCGTCGTCGACCAGTGTCTCCGCGGCGTCCAGCAGCTCGATCGGGTCCGGCAGCAGGGTGCGCTCGTCGGCGATGACCTCCAGCTTGACCAGGTCGGTGCCGAGCGCCTCACGCGCGAGACGGGCGGTCAGCACGGCCTCACCGGCCGTGAAGCAGCCGGCCGTGTTGGGCAGCACCCGGATGCCGAGCCTGTCCAGCACCGACAGCACGGAGCCGTGCACATCGGGGTTGACGCGCCGCATCGCGACGGTGGTCAGCTCGGTCCCGGAGGCGACCAGCGCGCGCTCCAGCACGTCCAGGCTGGGCGCGCCCCCGGTGCCCATGATCAGCCGCGAGGTGAAGGTCGTGCCCCCGAGGACAAAGGGATCGTCGGCCATGGTCAGCCTCCTTGGACGGCGGTGAGGACCTCGACACGGTCACCCTCGGAGAGGGGCGTGACGGGCCACTGCGCGCGCGGGACGACGGTTTCGTTGAGGGCGGCCGCCACACCGGAGGGCGCCGCGGTCAGACTGCGGACAAGGGCGTCGAGAGCGGTGCCGTCGGTGATCCGGCGGGGCTCCCCGTTGACGGAGATGATCATGCGGGCTGCTCCGTGAGTGCGGCGCTGAAGCGCTTCGGCGTGAAGGGGCGGGCCTCGTCCGGGAGTTCACCCGTGGTCAGGACGTGTGCCATGACGTCACCGGTGACCGGGGTGAGCAGGACGCCGTTGCGGTGGTGGCCCGTGGCCAGCAGCAGGCCGTCGAGTCCGGTCGGGCCGAGCAGGGGCGCGTTGTCGGGCGAGGCGGGGCGCAGACCCGCGCGGGTCTCCGTCAGGGGCAACTCGGTCAGGCCGGGGATCAGCTCGTGCGCGTCGCGCAGCAGCTCGTAGACGCCCCCGGCGGTGACCGTGGTGTCCCAGCCCATTTCCTCGCTGGTGGCGCCGACGACCAGCTCGCCGCTCTCACGCGGCACCAGGTACACATGGCTCCCGCGCACCATCGCGCGCACGGTGCGGCTCAGGAACGGCGCGTGCGCCGGTGGCACGGTCAGCCGCAGGACCTGTCCCTTCACCGGCCGCACCGGCGGCACCACGGCGTCGGGCACCCCCGCCAGCCGCCCGCTGAGACTCCCGGCGGCCAGCACCACCCGCCCGGCGGCCACCTCGGTCCCCGCGCGCGTGACGACGCCCGCCGCCCGCTCCCGGACGACCAGCAGCCGCTCCGCCCACTCCCGGTGGAAGACCACGCCCGCCCGCTCACAGGCGGTCACCAGGGCGGCGGCGAGCCGTCGCGGGTCGATCTGGTGGTCGCCGTCCACCCGCAGCCCGCCGCGCACACCCGGTGCGAGCATCGGCTCCAGGCGGCGGCAGTCCCGGCCCGACAACCACTCGGACTCCAGCCCGGACCGCTGTTGCAGGGCATGCAGTTCGCGCAGGTGGGCGCGGTCGTCGGCGTCCAGCGCGACGGCAAGCGTGCCGCACCGGCGGTAGCCGAGGTCCTGCCCGGTGAACTCGGTGAGCTCGGCCGCGAAGTCCGGATAGCGGCGGGCCGAGGCGAGGTTCAGGCCGAGCAGGGTCTGCTCGCCGTAGTGGAGTTCCGTGACGGCGGCCAGCATGCCGGCCGCCACCTGGGCGGCGCCGCCGCCGGGTTCGGGGTCCAGCACGGCGGTGGCGAGTCCGCGCTGCGCGGCCCGCCAGGCCGTGACCAGGCCGATGATTCCGCCCCCGATGACGAGGACGTCTGACGTACGTGCGGAGGACGACACGGGCTTCAGCCCCTCCCTTCGCCGGCATGACCCGGATCAGGTTCGTACGGTCGGAGGCCGGCCAGCCTCCCTCTCAGCCCGGTACGTCCGGGCTCCCGCGAGTGCTCTACGGTGGCCACCCTAGCTCTTGCCCGTACGCCTCTGTAAGGGAGCCTCCCGGCATGCCCCGCTCTCTGGACGGCCTCGTCCTCGCCCCCGTCGCCGACCAGGCCCCGGGACAGGTGGGGACGCGCACCCGGTTCACGTACCACGAGCAGGACGGCGAGATCCGGGCCGAGTACGCCGGCGGGGACGTCGTCCGGGGCTATCTGGTCGGCACCCGCGAGGGCGACCGGCTGGACTTCCGGTACGTGCAGCTCAAGCGGGACGGGACGACGTCCTCGGGGCACTGCGTCTCGACGGTCGTGGAACTGCCCGACGGGCGGGTGCGGCTGGAGGAGAGCTGGGAGTGGGAGTCGCAGCCGGGCAGCGGGACGAGCGTGGTCGAGCAGATCCGCTAGCGGTGTGCAGAAGGCCACGGGGCCTCCCTCTTACTGACAAACTGTCAGTTGTCTATGGTGATCAGGTGAGCGAGCAGACGAGGGCACAGGCGCGGCGCGTGGTCGTCGTGGGCGCGGGCATGGCCGGGGTGCAGACCGCGGTCGCCCTGCGGGAACAGGGATTCACCGGCACCGTGACGCTGATCGGCGCCGAGCCGCACCAGCCGTACGACCGGCCGCCGCTGTCCAAGGCGGTCCTGCTCGGCAAGGCCGAGGGCTCCGCCTTCGACGTCGACTTCGAGGCGCTGGGCATCGAGCTGCACCTGGGGCGCGAGGTGACCGGCGTCCGCCTCGCCGACCAGGAGCTGGACACCGGGTCCGGGCCGGTGCCCTACGACGTGCTGGTCCTCGCCACCGGCGCCGAGCCCGTCACCCTGCCGGGCGCGGAGGGTGTCCCGGGCGTGCATCTGCTGCGCACCCTGGACGACGCCGAGCGGCTGCGGCCCGTGCTCGCCCGGCAGCACGACATCGTGGTCGTCGGCGCGGGCTGGATCGGCGCGGAGTTCGCCACCGCCGCCCGGGAGGCCGGCTGCGCGGTGACCGTCGTCGAGGCCGCCGAACGCCCGCTCGCCGGAGCGCTGCCCGCCGAGGTGGCCGCGCCGATGAGCGCCTGGTACGCCGACAGCGGCGCGGTGCTGCGCACCCACGCGCGCGTGCTGCGCGTCGAGCCCGGCGCCGTCGTCCTGGACGACGGCTCGCGGGTCCCCGCCGGCGCCGTCGTGGTCGGCATCGGCGCCCGGCCCGCCACGCGCTGGCTGGCCGGCTCCGGCATCGAGCTCGGCTGGTACGGCGAGGTCGTGGCCGACGACCACCTGCGCACCTCGGCACCGGACGTCTACGCGGTCGGCGACTGCGCGTCCTTCCCCTCGGGGCGCTACGGCGAGCGGCTGATGGTGCACCACTGGGACAACGCCCTGCAGGGCCCCCGCACGGTCGCGGCGAACGTCATCGGCGAGGCGCCGGAGGTCTACGACCCGGTGCCGTACTTCTGGTCCGAGCAGTTCGGGCGGTTCGTGCAGTACGTCGGGCACCACGCGCCCGCCGACGCCGTCGTGTGGCGCGGTGACCCCGCCGGGCCCGCCTGGTCGGTGTGCTGGCTGCGCGAGGGCCGGCTGGCCGCGCTGCTCGCGGTGGGCCGCCCGCGGGACCTGGCGCAGGGCAGGCGGCTGATCGAGGCCGGGACCGTCATGGACCCGGAGCTGCTGGCCGACCCGGCACGCCCCCTGAAGGCGGCCACGGCGTAACGCGTCGTCGCAGGTGAGCGGGGTCGGTGGGCGGGGCTGACTTCCGACTGTCGGTGGAGGATGGCAGGCTTGTTCCCGTGACCGAGATTGACGCAAAGATCGATGCTCTCGTCCCCGCCTGGCTCACCCTCCCCGACATCGCCGAGATGCTCGGCGTCGAGGTGACGCGTGTGCGGCAGCTGGTCAAGGAGGGCCAGCTCATCGCCGTGCGCCGTGGTGAGAACCGCGCGCTGCACGTCCCCGCCGCCTTCATCGACGGGGACAAGGTGGTCAAGGGCCTGTCCGGGACCCTGACGCTCCTGCGGGACGACGGCTTCACGGACGAAGAGATGCTGGAGTGGCTCTTCACCCCCGACCCGAGCCTGCCGGGCACGCCCGCGCAGGCGCTCAGCGAGAACCGCGGCACGGAGGTGAAGCGCCGGGCCCAGGCGCTCGCCGTCTGATCCCTGCGCGACCGAAAGAGCCTGACCGGCGTACGGGCCGTGGTCCGAGGGCCCCGGCCCCCGGCCGACCGCGCCCGGCGGGGCCCGTACGCCACCGGCAGGCACGTCCAGAGGTACCGATCCACGGGGGGACCCATCCATGTCCGACACCGCCGCCACCGCTCGCGCCCGGCTCGCCGACGCCCGCCTCTACCTGTGCACGGACGCCCGTGAGCGCCAGGGCGACCTGCCCGCGTTCCTGGACGCCGTGCTCGCCGGCGGGGTCGACATCGTGCAGCTGCGCGACAAGGGCATGGAGGCCGCCGAGGAGCTCGCCCACCTGGAGGTCTTCGCCGACGCCTGCGCGCGGCACGGCAAGCTGCTCGCGGTCAACGACCGGGCGGACGTCGCCCATGCCGCCGGCGCCCATGTGCTCCACCTCGGCCAGGGCGACCTCCCCGTCCCCGCGGCCCGGGCGATCCTCGGCGACGACGTCCTCATAGGCCGCTCCACGCACGCGGAGTCCGAGGCCGAGGCGGCGGCGGTCCAGGAGGGCGTCGACTACTTCTGCACGGGCCCCTGCTGGCCCACCCCCACCAAGCCCGGCCGCCACGCCCCCGGCCTCGGGCTGGTCCGGCACACGGCGGCGCTCGGCACCGAGCGTCCCTGGTTCGCCATCGGCGGCATCGACCTCGGCAACCTGGACGAGGTCCTCGACGCGGGAGCCCGCAGGGCCGTCGTCGTCCGCGCGATCACCGAGGCGGACGATCCGGGCGCCGCGGCGGCGGAGTTCGCCAAGCGTCTGCGGGGCGCCTGAGGCGGCCGCCGATGGCGGGGCCCATGTGACGGCAGGGTGTCCAAGGGATGGACAACAAGCCGACAATCCGGGCAAATTTGCTGCATCCGGTTGGGGGACCGGCGCCCCCTGGCTAACCTGCCCGTATGGCCCTCGGAACCGCGTCCACCAGGACTGACCGCGCACGCACCGTGCGGGACATGCTCGCCGCCGGCAAGACGACGTACTCGTTCGAGTTCTACGCGCCGAAGACCGCCAAGGGCGAGCGCAGCCTGTGGGAGGCGCTGCGCAGGGTCGAGGCGGTGGCTCCCGACTTCGTCTCCGTGACGTACGGTGCCGGCGGCTCCACCCGCGCGAGCACGGTCAAGGAGACGCAGCAGATCGTCGCCGACACGACGCTCACCCCGGTCGCCCACCTCACGGCGGTCGACCACTCGATCGGCGAGCTGCGCAATGTGATCGGCCAGTTCGCCGACGTCGGCATCCGCAACATGCTCGCCCTGCGCGGCGACCCGCCCGGCGACCCGATGGGCGACTGGGTGGCGCACCCCAAGGGCCTGGCCTACGCCGCCGAACTCGTCCGCCTCATCAAGGAGTCGGGCGACTTCTGCGTGGGCGTGGCGGCCTTCCCCGAGATGCACCCGCGTTCCGCCGACTGGGACACGGACGTGCGGCACTTCGTCGACAAGTGCCGGGCCGGCGCCGACTACGCGATCACACAGATGTTCTTCCAGCCGGAGTCCTACCTTCGACTGCGTGACCGAGTGGCCGCCGCGGGCTGCGCGACCCCGGTCATCCCCGAGGTCATGCCCGTGACCAGCGTGCGGATGCTGGAGCGGCTGCCGCAGCTCAGCAACGCCCACATTCCGTCCACTCTGAAAGAGCGGATCCTCACAGCGAAAGACAATCCGTCCGCTGTACGCTCCTTGGGGATCGAGTTCGCCACGGAGTTCTGCGCACGGCTGCTGGCCGAGGGAGTGCCGGGTCTGCACTTCATCACGCTCAACAACTCCACGGCGACCCTGGAAATCTACGAGAACCTGGGCCTGCACCACCCACCGCGGGCCTAGACCGGTCGCACGCTCATACGACACACTGCGTAACGGCCACTGGGAGAGGGGCGTACATGGGCTGGACGGTCCTCTACATCGCGTTCGGCATCGTCGCGCTGTGGCTGCTCGGCGAGGTGCTGCTGCAGTACAAGGCGCGGCTGCGCTGGCGGTTGCTGGCCTTCGCCGGATTCCTCGGTGTGGTCGTCGGCGTACTGATCCCGTCCGTCATCGTGATCGGACTGGGCGCGGCCGCCTTCGCGGTCGGGCAGACCTACGTCACCCTGTCGTTCCGCCGTGGCTTCGCCGCCGGCTGGGCGGTCACGGGGCGTCCGAGCCTGGGCAGCAAGCGCCGCCGCGGTGAGCCCGAGCACCAGGATCCGTCGCTGGAGGTCTCCGACCTCGCGGCGTCCGGTCACGGCGACGACGACGGCGCGTACGAGCAGGGCGGCGCCGGATACGGCCAGGACGACTACGAGCGTGACGACGTCTTCACGCCCGCCCGTCCCGGTGCCGCGACGGCCGCCGAGACCACCTCCGTGTACGAGCCGCAGCCGATGCCCGACGACACCGGCTCCTACGGCGTGTACGCCGACACCGGCACCCACGCCGGCCAGGGTCAGACCCAGGACCAGTACGCCGCGACCGCCCAGTCCACCGACCAGGCCTACGCCTACGACGGCTACGCGGGCTACGGCCAGCAGCAGTACGGCTACGACACCGGCGGGCAGCAGCAGTACGCCGCCTACTCCGACCCGTACATCGGGACCCAGACCTACAGCGGCTCGTACGACACCGGGTACGACCAGCAGCAGTACGGCCAGCAGGGTTACGGCCAGGACCAGTACGCCAACGGCGGCTACGGCGGCGAGACCCCGGCCAGCGGCGTGTGGGTGCCGCAGCAGCGCAGTGCCGACGACCCGTACGGGGGCGAGCTGCCGCCGGAGCAGCCGTATCCGTACCAGGGCGACGGGCAGGCGCAGCAGGGGAACGGGTACGACGAGCGGTACCGGTTCTGAGTCGCTGAGCGGGCGTCAGCGCCTCCTCACCGGGAGCCGCTGAAGTCCGGTCCCTCCACGATCAGTCCCGAGACCAGCGCTCCCGACATCCCGGCGTGCGGAAGGCCGCCGCCCGGGTGGGACCAGCCGCCGACGGTGAACAGGCCCGGCAGTGCGGTGCTGTTGGACGGATGCAGCAGTGCGCCGCCGGCCGCCGCCAGCGCCGGAGCCGGGATCGCGCCGCCCCGCGCGCCGGTCGCCCCGGCGATGTCGGCCGGGGTGTACGGCTCGTGCCACAGGAGCCGGGAACGCAGGTCCGGTATCGCGCGCTCGGCGGCGGTGATCACGGCTTCGGCGCGCTCGGCACAGCTCTCCGCCGAGGCCGCGGCCGGGACGGTGGCCGTCAGGGTGACCGCCTCGTGGCCGGAGTCCGGGACCAGCCGCGGATCGTCGGGGCGCAGGACGGTGACCGTGGGCCGCGCACCCCGGGTCGCCGGTCCGGTGCCGAAGACGGCCTCCAACTCGCCGTCCCGGTCCGCGGTGTGCACCACCGTGCGGTGCGCAGTGCCCTGCGGCCGGGTGCCCCGCAGCGCGAGCAGCACCGTCAGACGGCTGGGCAGCCCGTGCTGGGGAGCGACCTCGCCCGCGGGCCGTGGGGGCATGCCCGGCAGGGCGCCGGGCGCGACACCGGCGACCACGAAGTCCGCCTCCGCCGCCGTCCCGTCGGCCAGCTCCACTCCCGTCGCCCGACCGTCCTTCTCAAGGAGTCCGGTGACCTCGGCGCCGAAGACGAACTCGACCCGGCGGGCAAGACAGCGCTCGTGCACCGCGCGCGCCAGTTCCCGGATGCCGCCGCGCACGTACCAGGTGCCGAAGGCGTGCTCCATGTACGGCAGCACGGCCGCGCCGGCCGGTGCCACGCGCGGGTCGAGGCCGTAGGCCAGCGCGTGGCCCTCCAGCAGGGCGACCAGGCGGGGGTCGCGCAGCTCCCAGGCGCCGACCTCGGCGAGCGTGCCGGCCCGGCGGGTGCGCAGCAGCTTCTTGTGCGGGACCGAGGGGTAGGGCTCGCGCTCGGCCAGCACCGGCCAGTCCGACCACAGCGGCTCCTCCAGGAGGGGCCGGCGCGTACGGTCCCAGGCCTCGCGGGCCCGCACCAGGAAGTCGCCCCAGCGGTCGCCCGCGCCCGAGCCCAGCGCCTCGTCGAGTGCGGCGACGACGCCCGCGCGCGAGGCGTTCGGCACGGACAGCTCCGTGCCGTCCGCGAAGACGTGCCGGGCCGAGGGATCGACCTGCGCCAGCTCGACGCACGCCTCCAGCGGCTCCTTGCCGGTCTTGAGGAACAGGTCCCGCCAGACGGCGGGCAACGGCAGCACGCCGGGGCCGGTGTCGAAGGCGAACCCGTCCCGCTCCCGCCGGCGCACCGCCCCGCCGTAGGTCTCCGTACGCTCGTACACCGTCACCCGGTGGCCCGCCACGGCCAGCCGCGCGGCGGCCGCCATGGCGCCCATCCCCGCGCCGATCACCGCAATCCGTGCCATGACCGCGACTTTATCGGCCCGCACTGACACTCCGTGACCGGGTCTGCGACCGGGGGCGGACACCCGGCGTCACCCCGGCGGACCGCCCTCGTGCCGGGCCATGCGCCGTTCCTCCCGGCGTTGTGCCCTGCGGCGCAGGAAGCGGTGGATGCGGGAGGCCAGGAAGTACAGCGTGATCAGCCCGGCGACCAGCAGGATCGCCGCGATGATCGCCGCCGCCTCGGGGTGGAAGACCGCGAACGTCACGAGGCCGCCGACACCCAGGTCCTCGGCGATGCTGATGATCACGTTGCTGAAGGGCTCCGGTGACGCGTTCACCGCCATCCGTGTCCCGGCCTTGACGGCATGGCTGGCCAGCGCCGTCGAACCGCCGATGGCGCCCGCCGCCAGTTCGGACAGCGAAGCGCTCTGTCCGGCCAGCAGCGCCCCGACCCAGGCGCCCGCGGCGGGCCGGATCAGGGTGTGCACCGAGTCCCACACGGAGTCGACGTACGGGATCTTGTCGGCGACCGCCTCGCAGAGGAACAGCACGCCCGCCGTGATGAGCACCTCGGGGCGCTGCAGCGTCTGGGGGACCTCGTCGCTCAGCCCGGTCGCACCGAAGAAGCCGAGCAGCAGCACCACGGCGTACGCGTTGACGCCGCTGGCCCAGCCGCTGGTGAAGACGAGAGGGAGTACCGACACGGACGCGATCGTAACCACGGGGCGGCCGCGCGTCCTGGGGACGGACACGGACGACTGAGTACGCGTACTCAGCGGCGGAGATGAGTACGCGCGCGGATGGGGCCGCACCGGCGCGAACGAGAGAGTGGGGGCACGGAAAGGGGGCCCTCGCCGGCACCGCCGACACGGGGCGGCGGAACGGCGAGGCCCTGGACCGCTCCTTCCGCCGGCGCGCGTCGGCGGGAGCGAGACACGGGGGGAGCCCGGGGAGGAACGACCGTACGGGGCCCGACGGGGGAACGGAGACGGGGGTACGGGGAACGGGAACACGGGGGAGCACGGGGGAGCACGAGGAAGCGCCGGTTCGGCGTGGCCCGCAGGGGACGCGGCCACGATCCGGACCGGCGCCTTCCGTTCCCGCCCCTCCGACCGCCCGCTCATCCGCCCCTCCGACCGCCCGCGCCTACGGCCGCCCGCTCACCCGCCCCTGCAACAGGCGCGACAACGCCGCGTGCACGTCGTCCAGGGAACGCTCCGGCTGGAAGGCCTGCCAGTCCAGCGCGGCCACCAGCACCATCCCGACCAGCGCCGCCGCCGTCAGCGGCACATCGATCTCCTCGCTGAACTCGCCCTGCTCGATGCCCTCGCGCAGCACGCCCTCGACGACGGCCACCGCCTGCCGGCGGACCACCAGCAGCGTGGACTGCCAGGCCCGGTTGGTGCGCCACAGCTCGGCCACGTACAACTGCGTGAAGGCCGGGTACCGGTCGATGAAGACGAGCCCGGCCCGGATCATCGCGTCCAGCGCGGCCACCTTGGTGCCGCCGTCCTTCGCCGTCCGCTCGGCCGCCTCCTGCAGGGAGGCGGTGAGCAGACCCACTCCGTGCCGCAGCAGCTCCTCGAAGAGGACGGACTTGCTGGCGAAGTTGTAGTACACGGTGCCCTTGGCGACCCCGGCCCGCTCGGCGATCTCGTCCACCGTGGTCGCGGAGAAGCCCTGCTCCGCGATGAGCGTGACCGCCGCCTCGTAGAGCTTCTGCCGGGTCGCCTCGCGGCGGGTACTCGCCCCCGACGTGGCGCTGCTGCTTTCCATGGCCCTGATTGTCACAGGAACGGCATCGTTGCAGGGCGCAGCCGACGAGGTCACAGGCTCAGCTCCGGGTGCAGCCGGTCCAGCGTCCACACCTGGCGGCGGCGCGCCGACAGCGCGGTCAGCGCGAGGGCCCCCACGGTGAACGCGGCGAGCACCACGCAGGCCTGCCACACGGGACCGAGACCCCCACCCGTGATGAGCCTTCTGAGCGCCTCGACGACATGGCTCATGGGCAGGAACGGGTGCAGCGCGTTGAAGAAGCCCGGACTGGTCTGCACGGGGTAGGTGCCTCCGGCGGACGTCAGCTGGAGCATCAGCAGGGCCAGCACCAGGATCCGGCCGGCGGCGCCGAAGCGCGCGTTCAGCCACTGGACGATCGCCGCGAAGCACGCCGTCACCAGGAAGAGGAAGCCCACGGTCCCGGCCGCCCGCACCATCTCCAGCCCGACCGCCCAGTGCAGCACCGACATCAGGGCCACCGTCTGGAGCACGCCGATCGCCAGCACCGGCAGCCAGCCCGCCAGCGCGATCCGCCAGGCGGATGCGCCGGTGGCCAGCGCCCGGCGGTTGAGGGGCGCGATCAGCATGTAGGCCACCATCGCGCCCACCCACAGCGACAGCGGGATGAAGTAGGGCGCGAAACCCGTGCCGTAGTTGGGCGCCTCGTGCAGCGACCTGGAGGCGAGCTGGACGGGGTCCGCCATGACCTGCGTACGCGCGTCGCGCTCCCGCTCGTCGTAGTCGGGGATCTGCTCCGCGCCGTCGTGCAGCCCGTCCGCGAGCTTCACGGAGCCGTCGACCAGCTTGAACATGCCCCCGCTGAGATCGTCCGCGCCCGTCTTGAGCTCGCCGACGCCCGCGTCGAGGTCGACCGCGCCGGTCCGGGCGGTGCCCAGCCCCGTGTGCAGCGCCTCGGCGCCCTTGGCCACCTTCCCGGCGCCCTCGTTCAGCTTGTTGATCTTCGCGACGGCCTCGTCGAGGTCCTCCGACAGGTGGGGGGCGTCCTGGGCGAGCGCGCGGGCCTGCGTCTCCAGCGTGGCGAGATGCCCGTCCAGCGCGTCCATGTCGCCGTCGTAGCCGCTGATCACCGTATTGAGGTCGTCCGCGATCGTCGCCACGTCGCCCGCCGAGTCCATGGCCTTCGCCAGGTCGGAGCAGGCGGGGTCGGGCAGCACCGGGGTCTCGCAGCGCCTCTTGTGGATGTCGCTCAGCGTGTCGGAGGCCAGATGGGCCCCGGTGGCGGCGGCCGGCGCCCGCTTCACCAGCGTGCCGAGGTTGTCGCGGATCGCGGCGGAGGAGTCGGCGACCAGCAGCGCCGTGTCGCCGATGGTCCGCTCGTTGTCCTCCAGGAAGGGCCCCAGCTTGTCCGCGATGCCGTTGACCTGGTCGGCGAGCGTCTGCGTGCCCTCCGCGACCCGCGCCGAACCGTCCTTGAGGTCGCTCGCGCCGGTGGTGAGCTTCGTCAGGCCCGAGGAGAGGTCCCCGCTGCCGTCCTTGGCCTCCTTCAGCCCGTCGGCGAGGTCCTTGGAACCCCGCTCGGCCGTACCGATGCCGTTCTTGAGCTTGTCGGCGCCGCCGGCCGCCTTCACCGTCTCGCCGTGGATGTCGGAGAAGGAGATGAAGATCCGGTCCAGGAAGGACCGCGACGCCTTGGTGGACGCCGCCGTGCGGACCTCGCTGAACACCGTCCGCGATATCTGCCCGACGATGTAGTTGTTCGCGTCGTTCGTGCGGACCTGGAGCGCGCCCGTCTCGGGGGAGTCACCCGCACCGGAGGCGATGCGCCCGCTGAAGTCGGCCGGCATCGTGAGCGACAGGTAGTACCTGCCGTCCTCGACGCCCGCGCGCGCCTCCTCGGCGCTCACCTCGCGCCAGTCGAAGACCTCGCTGTCGCGCAGGCCCGCCACGATGTCGTCGCCCGCCTCGACCCGCTTCCCGTCGGCGGTCGCGCCCTTGTCGTCGTTGACCAGCGCCACGGGGATCCGGTCCAGGCGGCCGTACGGGTCCCAGAAGGACCACAGGTACAGCGCGCCGTACAGCAGCGGGAGCAGCAGCAGCGCCACCAGGGCCGCCCGGGGGAGCCTCCCCCGGCCGAACCGCCGCAGCTCAAGCGCGGCCAGCCTCGGCGAACGCATCCGCCGCCTCCTTCACGTCGTCGCGTGCGTCCGGGACATCGCCGGCGCCCTCCGGGTCCGTTCCGCCGTCCGCCGCCGCGTCGTCGGACTCGGTGGCGGACTCGCCGTCGGCGTCGCCTTCGCGTACGCCCTCGGCGCCGGGCTCCCGCGGTACGTCGCCCCCGGTCCGCCCGGTGGACAGCACCACGGCGTCCCCGGGCGCCTCGCTGCACACCGCTACCACGGTCGTCCCGGCCTCGGTGAGCGACCTGAGCAGCGCCCACACCTCGGCCCGCTCGGCGTCCGAGAGCTTGAGGTCGGTGTCGTCGATCCCGAGCAGCCGCGGGCGCCCGACGAGCGCCAGCGCGACGGACAGCCGCAGCGCCTGAACGCGTTCCAGGTCGCGCACGGCCGTCCGCGAGCCCTTGGGCAGTGCCTCCCGGTCGAGTCCGGCGGCGCCCAACGCGGTCTCGATGCGCAGCCGTGCCTTCTCGGCGCGCTCCGCGCGCGGCCGCAGCAGACCTCGCAGCGAGCCGCCGAAGCGGCGTTGCAGCAGTGCCCTTTCGCGCAGGTGCTCGCCCACGGTCAGGGCCGGGTCGAGGTCGGTGACGCCGGGGACGTGCGCGAGCGCGCTGACCCCGCGCAGGGCCGCCATCTGCCGGGGCAGCCGGGCGTCGCCCACCTCCGCCGCCCCCTCGGTCGCCTTCATCCGCCCGGTGAGCGCGAGCAGCAGGCTCGTGCGCCCCGACCCGGACGGGCCCTCGATCGCGATCAGCGAGCCTGGCTCCGCCGTGAAGGAGATGCCGCGGAAGGCCCAGCCACGGGGCCCTTCCAGCCCGAAGTCGCGGGTGGTGACGGCGAGTCCCGCCACGGTTCCCCCCACAGTGCCCCCAGATGATCCGGACTACTTGAGCCGATTGCCGAACCGACTTTTGAACTGACTGGTCAGTGCAAAAGTAACCCGAACCTTCGATCGAAGCAAAAGACCAGGTCAGAACGGATTGTCAGTGCCATACCCCACGATGGGCACATACGGCACCCCGTATGAGGGCGTGCCGTCACCAAGACGACAGGAGGTTCGTCATGGCCAACTCGTCCGCAGCCGCCGCCCGTCGGCGCCGCGCATCCGGCCCTGCCCCCTCACTGACCGGTCCGGCGGGCGACGTGCACCCCGTGCTCCGCCGGGCCTCGGCCCCGCCCGCCGCCCTCGACCTGCTCGCCCAGGCCCGCACCGGGCTCGAAGAGGCAGCAGCCCTCGAAACGCCGAACGAGCGCTACGCCACCGCCCACCTCGCCGCCCTGCGCACCGCCGCCGCCGTACTGGCCGCGCGGGGCCGGCCGGAGACCAGCCCCCGGCGCCGGGCCCGGATCAGGAGCGCCTGGGAAGTGCTCCCCGAGATAGCGCCGGAGCTCACCGAATGGAGCGCCCTGTTCGCCTCGGGGGCCCGGCGCCGTGCCCGGGCCGAGGCGGGCATCCAGGGCGCGGCCGGCCGCCGGGACGCCGACGACCTGATACGCGACGTGGCGATGTTCCTCCGTCTCGTCGAGCGGATGCTGGTGCTCCAGCCGGTCCTCCCGCAGCCCCGCCCGGACGCGGACGGTGTCCAGGACCGCGGCCCCTCCACGGACCGTCACCACGGCATGCCCGACGCCGGCTGAGGGCCGTGTGCCGCCGCCGAAACCACGCGTGGTCAGGAGGAACATGCGCCGAACGCGATGACCGGCCGCCGCGCCGGAGGCAATAGGGTGGAAGGCGCCTGAAGCCTTCCACCCCGCGTCCCGGGCGGGAGGCAGCCCGTTCGCTCCGCCCCGCACGAGGGCGGTGCCGCGCCGAGGAGTCAACTGCCGTGTCGGACCCGATGCGCCCGCCCGCCTCCCCTCGTCACCCGCAAGGGGCGTCGCTGCGTTCCGACCCTCCTCGTCCGCGCACCGCGCTCCGCACCGCCGTGGTGTGGGACGTCCTCCGGGACGCCCTGGACCGCCGGGTCAAGGCCACCGGCCGGGAGTCGCTGGACGTCCTCGACACCGGGGGCGGCAGCGGCAAGTTCGCGGTGCCCGTCGCCGGCCTCGGGCACCGCGTCACCGTCGTCGACCCCAGCCCGAACGCGCTCTTCGCCCTGGAGCGCCGCGCCGCCGAGGCCGGCGTCGCCGACCGGGTGAAGGGCGTGCAGGGCGACGCCCGGGGCCTGTTCGACGTGGTCGAGCGGGCCGGCTACGACGCGGTGCTGTGCCACGGCGTCCTGGAGTACGTGGACGACCCGGCCGAGGGCATCGGCAACGCGGTCGCCGCGCTCCGGCCCGAGGGCGTCCTCAGCCTGCTCGCCGCAGGCCTCGGCGGCGCCGTGCTCGCGCGCGCCCTCGCGGGGCACTTCACGGAGGCCAAGCAGGCCCTCGAGGACCCGAACGGCCGCTGGGGCTCGGGTGACCCGATGCCGCGCCGCTTCACCGCCGACCAGCTCACCGGGCTGGTCGAGGGTGCAGGCCTCGCCGTCGCCGCCGTGCACGGGGTGCGGGTCTTCGCCGATCTGGTGCCCGGCGTCCTGGTGGACACCGAGCCGGGCGCCATGGACGCCCTGCTCAAGCTGGAGGCCGCCGCGGCCGAGCTGCCCGCGTTCCACGCGGTGGCCACGCAGCTTCATGTGCTGGGTGAGACGCGGGTGCCCACCGGGGCCTGAGCGCCTCCTGTGAGACGCCGCTGATCAGCGCGTTGCTTGCGGATGGAGTACGCCACAGGCCCCCCGATCGGGGCCTTGTCGCCGTATGATCGAGGGAGACCGCCCGGCATGACGGGTCGGCCGCCGGGGAATGTCAATCTCAGCGGGCCGGTCCGGCCATGGCGGGTTCCGGTTGGCCAATTGGCGCAGAGGGGCGGGTTTCACGGGGGCGATTCCCTGCCTATCCTGAAGGGACCCCCCGGGTCGCCCCGGCGACTGCACGATGAGGAGGACTCCGTGCCGCTCTCAGAGCACGAGCAGCGCATGCTCGAGCAGATGGAGCGAGCGCTGTACGCCGAAGATCCCAAGTTCGCGACAGCGCTTGAGGGAAGCGGGCTGCGTACGTACACCCGGCGACGGGTCTACCAGGCGGTCGCGGGCTTCCTCGTAGGTATCGCGCTCCTCATGGCCGGAATGGTCGCCAAGCAGGTCTGGCTCAGCGTGGTGGGCTTCCTCGTCATGCTGGGCTGCGCGGTACTCGCCGTGACCGGTTGGCGCAAGGCCCCCAAGCCGGGCGAGCAGCCCGCCGCGGGAGCCCCCCACGCCGGCCGTCAAGGACGTCAGCGGCGTTCGATGATGGATCGCATCGAGCAGCGCTGGCAGCGACGCCGCGACGAGCAACAGGGCCACTGACTCCCGAACGCTCCCACGACGTGAGTGAGGGGTTGCCGTCCACCGGACGGCAACCCCTCACGCATGCCGTGACATGGGCAGACGCACGGCGCCGGGGCACCGCGGACACGTGAGGGGGCCGGCACCCACCGGGTGCCGGCCCCCTCACCTCGTTCCGTCGGGTCCTCTCAGCCGCTCTGCTGGCCGAACGGGCGGCGGGCGAGTGCCGCCGACCAGCCGGCCGCCACGCGGCCCTTCATCGCAAGCCACCGATCATTGAGGTCCCACAGCGCGCGAACGGCCGAACGCGGGGCGACGACCGCGCGGACCCGGGTCCGCCACCCGGCCCGGGAGCGCAGCGCCCCCCGCAGCGCGCGCACGTCGTCGGCCAGCCCGGACTCCGCGCGCGGCTCCGGTGCGAACAGCACCTGCTCCACGGCGGTGGCCACCCGGTGCACCGACCGGGACGTCGGCTCGTCCAGATGGCCGAGCCGCACGATCCGCGCGGCCGCCTTGCGCGGGGTCAGCGCGTCGTCCGGCGCGATGCCGTAGTCCCAGGCGGTGTCCGTCAGTTCGCGCCAGAGGGCCAGCACATGCCCGGCGGCGCTCTCGGCGGCGTACCGCTCGTCCGGCTGCACGGCGAGGGTGCTCACCGCGACGTCGTCACCACCGTCCGCACCCGGGGGCGCGGAGCCGGTGTGCCGGGCCGAGGCCAGCCGCACGGACCGTCGTCTGAGCCGCCACAGCATGGGCAGCAGCGGCACCACGACCAGCGCGGCCACCAGCAGCGTCCAGCCCGCCGTCTCGTACCATGGCCGGCCGCCGTCGTCCGAGGAGCCCGGGTCCAGCGGCAGCGCTCCGCCGCACATCTGGTCCCGCCGGTCCTGTTCCGCGCAGCTGGCGCTCGCGGACGGCTCGGCCGAGGGGGCCGTGTCCGCGGGCTGCGAGGCCTCCGGCAGGTCGGGGATGTCGCTGGGCACCTCGGGCTGGGTGTACGAGGGCGTCGAGCCCCGGTTCGGGGTCGGCTCGAAGCGGGTCCAGCCCACGCCCTCGAAGTACAGCTCGGGCCACGCGTGCGCGTCCCGGAGCCCCACCGTCACCGTGCCGTCCGCCTGCGTCGTGCCGGGCGCGAAGCCCACGGCGACCCGGGCCGGAATGCCGAGCGTGCGGGCCATCGACGCCATGGCGAAGGAGAAGTGGACGCAGAAGCCCCGCTTGTCCCGCAGGAAGCGGGCGATCGCCTGCGAGCCGCTGCCCGCCTGCACCTCGGTGTCGTACTGGAAGCCGCCGCTCACCGCGAAGTAGTCCTGGAGCGCGACCGCCTGCTCGTAGGGGTTCTTGGCCTCGCTGGTGATCTCGCGGGCCGTGCGCGACACGACGCCCGGCAGCGAGTCCGGCACCTGGGTGAACTCGCGCTGGAGCACCGAGGGCGGCTCCGGTGCCGAGGCCAGCTGCTCCGCCGTCGGCCGGACGTCGAGGCTGGTGACCTCGTAGGTGGAGCCGCGGGTCGTCTGGCCGTGGTCGCCGACGAGCGTCATGCCGACCGGCTCGTAGCGCCAGTTGCCGTCGACCTCCACGCCGCTCGGCGGATAGGGCATCGGCAGCCAGTCCTGGGCGTACGAGTCCGAGGCAGCGATCCGGGTGCGGACCTCGGCGCGCCGGACGTCCGGGCCGAGGCCCGCGGGGGTCGGGAGCTCGTCGGGCACCGCGACGATGTTCCGCCGGGAGGGCTTCCAGGTGGTGCCGTCGAAGTCGTCGAGGGACACGATCCGCAGATACATGTTGGAGAGGTCGCCCGTGCTGGTGCGCAGGGTCATGACCGTGCGGTCCTCTTCGACGTTCAGGCTGTCGCGCAGGGACACCAGCGGGTTCACCGCGGAGATCGTGCCGCCGCCCTGGCCGCCCGTGCCGACACCCGTCCCGGCCGGGTCCAGCAGGCCGCCGTCCATAGCGGGCAGGGCCAGCGGGACGGCCAGGGCTATGCCCAGCGCCACCACACCGATCCGCCGCCCCGCGCGCACCGGCGCCACCGGACCGCTCGGCTCCCCGCCACGGCCGCGCTGCGCGCCGCCGAAGACCCGGCCCCACTGCGACAGCCGGTCGCGTCCTTCCACGAGCAGCAGCATCAGATAGCCGGCCGCCGCGATCAGGAACCACACCCAGCCGCCGGCGCCGTCGGACAGACCCGCGGCCACCGAGTACAGCGCGAGCAGCGGGAGCCCGGCGGGGGCGGCGCTGCGGAAGGTCACCGCGAGCACGTCGACGGCGAGCCCGATCACCAGCACGCCGCCTACGAGCATCAGCTTGATGCCGACGGACAGCGGTGCCGGGATGGCGTACCGCCCGACGTCCTGGGTGCCCTGCTGGAGCAGGTCGGCGAAGTGCACGAAGGCGTCGGGGCCCGGGATCACCCCGATGATCGCGTACTCCGGGGCGAAGACCAGGGTCAGCAGCATCAGCGTGACCAGGGTCTGCACGGTCACCGTCAGCGGACGCGCCAGCGGCACCCGCCGGGCGGCCGCGCCCACCCCTGTCTGAAGGGCCAGCAGGACGGCCGCCTGGAGGAACCAGGACACCTGGTCGACCAGGGGCAGCAGCGCGCACGCGGCCATCAGCGTCGCCGCCGTGGCGCACAGCGCCATCCGCGCCTGCCCGCTCATGACCACCCCTCCCCGCCGGCCGTGCCGCCCGCCGCCACGACGCCCGTGCGCTCCCGCTCCGCCTGGCGCCACAGCTCGTGCAGCGGCGCGCCGCGCGGGACCCGCACGGCCGTCCAGCCGGCCTCGCGCAGCATCCGCAGCCGGTCCTCCTCACCGGTCAACGGGCCGGGCACGTCGGTGGGTTCCCGCACCCAGTCCGCGCTGTCCAGGACGAAGGCGACCGCGCCGCCGGTGCGCTGGCGCATCCGGGCGGCCACCGCCGCCTGCTCCTCGTCGAGGTCGCCGAAGAAGGCCACCAGCAGCCCCTCGTGCCCGCCGCGCAGCAGGTCGTACGCCCGCGACAGGCCCGTGCCGTCGGAGTGGTCGATCACCGCGAGGGTGTCCATCATCAGTCCGGCCGCGTCCGCCGACTCCTGGCTCGCACCGGCGAAGCCGTCGGCGCCCTCCCCGGGCACCGACGTGCCGGTGTCCGTCAACAGCCGGACCGAGAAGCCGCGTTCGAGCATGTGCACCAGCACGGACGCGGCGCCCGCGACGGCCCACTCGAAGGCCGAGTCGGGGCCCGCGCCCGCGAAGGCGACGCCCCGGGTGTCCAGCAGCACCGTGCAGCGCGCGCGCTGCGGCTGCTCCTCGCGGCGCACCATCAGCTCGCCGTAGCGGGCGGTGGAGCGCCAGTGCACACGGCGCAGGTCGTCGCCGTAGCGGTACCCGCGCGGGATCACGTCGTCCTCGCCGGCCAGCGCCAGCGAGCGCAGCCGGCCGTCGCCGTACCCCTTCGCCTCGCCGGTCAGCCGCACCGGAGGCAGCGCCTCCACGCGCGGGATCACCGTCAGGGTGTCGTACGTGGAGAAGGACCGCGTCAGCTCGCACATCCCGAACGGGTCGGTCAGGCGCAACTGGAGCGGGCCGAGCGGATAGCGGCCGCGCAGGTCGGAGCGGACGCGGTAGGACACCTCGCGGCGGCCGCCCGGCTCCACGCGGTCGAGCACGAAACGCGGGCGCGGGCCGAGCACGTACGGCACCCGGTCCTGGAGCATCAGCAGTCCGGTCGGCAGCCGGGAGACGTTGTCCATCCGCAGATGGACCCGCGCCTCGGCACCGGCGGGCACGCGCGCGGGGGCGAGCCTGCGGCTGCCGGCCACCCGGTAGCGCGTGCGGTACAGCACCGTCGCGCACACCAGGGGGAGCGCCGCCAGCAGCAGGCCGACCCGGAGCAGGTCGCTCTGGCCGAGGACGTAGGCGCACACCGCGGCGGCGATCCCGGCGGCGAGGAAGGACCGGCCGCGGGTGGTCAGACCGGACAGGGCCGTGCGGGGTCCGCCCTTGTCGCCCTGGGCGGCGTCGGTGGACCCGGGAGCCGCCGGGGCGGTCATCACAGCCTCCGGGGCGGCTGCTGGCCGTACGCCTGTGCCCCGTGGCCGAGGCCGCCGAAGGCGTTCTGCTGGGGTGTCGAGGGCACGGGGGTGCGCTGCAGGATCTCCTGGACCACCTGCTCCGCCGTGCGGCGGTTGAGCTGGGCCTGCGCGGTGGGCAGCAGGCGGTGCGCCAGCACGGCCACCGCGAGGGCCTGGACGTCGTCCGGCAGGGCGTAGTCCCGGCCGGAGAGGGCCGCCGAGGCCTTCGCCGCGCGCAGCAGGTGCAGCGTCGCGCGCGGCGAGGCGCCGAGTCTGAGGTCGGGGTGGTTGCGGGTGGCCGCGACCAGGTCCACCGCGTACCGCCGGACGCTCTCGGCGACGTGGACGCCGCGCACCGCCTCTATCAGCTTCACGATCTCGTGCGCGTGCGCCACCGGCTGGAGGTCGTCCAGCGGGCTCACCCCGCCGTGCACGTCCAGCATCTCCAGCTCGGCCTCCGCGCTCGGGTAGCCGATGGAGACCCGGGCCATGAAGCGGTCGCGCTGTGCCTCGGGGAGGGGGTAGGTGCCCTCCATCTCGACCGGGTTCTGCGTGGCGACCACCATGAAGGGGCTGGGCAGCTCGTAGGTCTGCCCGTCGATGGTGACCTGGCGCTCCTCCATCGACTCCAGCAGCGCGGACTGGGTCTTCGGCGAGGCGCGGTTGATCTCGTCGCCGATCACGATCTGGGCGAAGATCGCGCCCGGCTTGAACTCGAAGTCCCGGCGCTGCTGGTCCCAGATGGACACCCCGGTGATGTCCGAGGGCAGCAGGTCGGGCGTGAACTGGATACGCCGCACCGAACAGTCGATGGACCGTGCCAGCGTCTTGGCCAGCATCGTCTTGCCCACGCCGGGGACGTCCTCGATCAGAAGATGCCCCTCGGCGAGCAGTACGGTCAGCGAAAGCCGCACGACCTCGGGCTTGCCCTCGATCACTTCTTCCACCGCACTGCGGACCCGATCCGCGGTGGCAGTCAGATCAGTGAGGCTCGCTCGATCGTCATAGGTCGTCACCCGGCCCTCCTCGGCCCGTTACTTTCTTACGGGCCGACGCTCTGCGATGCGTATCCGGCCCACCCCGAAACACGGACACCACGCGTGAATGGTCCCGCGTGACGCCGCCACCCGCATTCTTGCTGCCGTTACCGATTCGTGTCACTCGACTGTGGACAACTGGCCGCGATATGTCGGGTCTTACGGCAATTTGTTCTGCCCTGTGCCCGGGGATCCCGAAGAACGAGAGCCCCGGGCGACGGTCACGCGGGGTCGATCTCGCGCAGCAGGCCCGTCCGCACGTCGAACACGAAGCCGCGCACGTCGTCGGTGTGGAGCAGGAACGGCGAGGTGCGCACCCGCCGCATCGACTGCCGGACGTCCTGGTCGACGTCCTTGAAGGACTCCACCGCCCAGGCGGGACGCTGGCCGACCTCCGCCTCCAGTTCGGTGCGGAAGTCCTCGGTGAGGGATTCCAGCCCGCAGCCGGTGTGGTGGATGAGGACCACGCTGCGGGTGCCCAGCTTGCGCTGGCTGATGGTGAGCGAGCGGATCACGTCGTCGGTCACGACGCCGCCCGCGTTGCGGATGGTGTGGCAGTCGCCGAGCTGCAGGCCGAGTGCGGCGTGCAGGTCGAGCCGGGCGTCCATGCAGGCCACCACCGCGACCTGGAGGACCGGGCGGGCGTCCATGCCCGGGTCGCCGAAGGCGGCCGCGTAGCGCTCGTTGGCCTCGACGAGACGGTCGGTGACGGTGCCGACGCCGGCTATGGCGTCCTCAGGGCCGGCGGGAACCGATGCAGAAGTCGTCATGGTGATGACGGTACTGGTCACGGACGGGCGGGTCCTGTTGTGCGGCAGGACAAAGAACGTCATCGGGCCTTGATGTGAGCTAACCCACACGCGTGGCGCCGTGCGGCCTTCCGAGTGATCCCCGCCGGCGCGCGGGTCGTCGCCGACGGCCGCCGCGACGCGCAGGCCGGTTGATTGACCGGGACAGAGGGTGGACTAAAGTGACGCGAAGCGGGAGGCGAGGCTCTCCCCGCTGCAGCGAATTCCCCGGATTCCGGCGTGGCCGCCGGAGATCTCCCACGTGCGCGGCGCGTACGTACGGCTCGGCCTCCACCGCTCCCGGCCGGCTGACGCCTCCGGCGCCGGCAGGCCTTCCCTTCACTGGGGGTCCCCCAGCTCGCTGGGGGAGGACGGGGACCCGGCAGTACGTGCGGCCCGCCGGACCTGAGAGGGCCCCTTGAGCCAGAGTCGACACGTCCCGGTGATGCTCCAGCGGTGCCTGGACCTGTTGGCACCCGCCCTGGAGCGGCCCGGAGCCGTGGTCGTCGACTGCACGCTCGGCCTCGGCGGCCACAGCGAGGCGCTCCTCGCCCGCTTCCCCGAGGCCCGCCTCGTCGCCCTGGACCGGGACAAGGAGGCGCTGCGCCTGTCCGGCGAGCGGCTCGCGCCCTACGGGGAGCGCGCCCACCTCGTGCACGCCGTGTACGACGAGCTGCCCGAGGTGCTGGACAGGCTCGGCATCGCGCGCGTGCAGGGCGTCCTGTTCGACCTCGGGGTCTCCTCCATGCAGCTCGACGAGGCCGACCGCGGCTTCGCCTACGCGCAGGACGCCCCGCTCGACATGCGCATGGACCAGTCGACCGGCGTCGGCGCCGCCGAGGTCCTCAACACCTACCCGGCCGGTGAGCTGGTGCGGATCCTGCGGGCGTACGGCGAGGAGAAGCAGGCCAAGCGCATCGTGGCCGCCGTCGTGCGCGAGCGCGAGAAGGAGCCGTTCAGCAACAGCGCGCGGCTGGTGGAGCTGATCAGGGACGCGCTGCCGCAGGCCGCCAAGCGCACCGGCGGCAACCCGGCCAAGCGCACCTTCCAGGCCCTGCGCATCGAGGTCAACGGCGAGCTGTCCGTGCTGGAGCGGGCGATCCCGGCGGCGGTCGCGGCGCTGGACGTCAGGGGGCGGATCGCCGTGCTGTCGTACCACTCGCTGGAGGACCGGCTGGTCAAGCAGGTCTTCGCGGCGGGCGCCGCCACCACCGCGCCGCCCGGGCTGCCGGTGGTGCCCGAGCAGTACCAGCCCCGGCTCAAGCTGCTCACCCGTGGTGCCGAACTTCCCACCGAGGAGGAGGTCGCCGAGAACCGCAGGGCGGCCCCGGCGCGACTGCGCGCCGCCCAGCGGATCAGGGAGGACGTCTCGTGAGGCAGCCGACGGGGCGGGGGCTCGGCTGCGGACCCCGCAGCGGGTCCCCGGTCCCCCCTCACCGCACGACCGGGTCCGGCATCCGCGCCAGGGGAGGGTGAGTGAGCAGGAAACCCGAACTGAGGGGAAGGGCGGCACGGCTCGCGCAGCTGCTCCCCACCGGACGGGCGCAGGCCGCGCGGACGCCCTTCGTCCTGCTCGTCGTCCTGCTCCTCGGCGGCGGCCTCATCGGCCTGCTGGTGCTGAACTCCGCGCTCAGCGAGGGGTCGTTCCAGCTGGACGACCTCCAGAAGGAGACCAAGAACCTCACCGACGAGGAGCAGGCCCTCCAGCGCGACATCGACGCGTACTCGGCCCCCCACGCCCTCCAGCGGCGCGCCCGCGAACTCGGCATGGTCCCCGGCTCGGACCCCGCCTTCCTCGACCCCGACGGCACCGTCAAGGGTGTCCCGTCCGCCGTCGCCGCCGAACCGGCCTCCGCGCAGGGCCCCCTCGTCCTCGCGCCCGAGGCGATGGCCACCGGCCCCGCGCCCACCCTGTCCGGTTCACCCGCGCCCATGGGCACCCGCACCGCCCCCACGGCCGCCGCGACCACCACCCCGACGCCCCCGGCCACCCGCACGGCAGCACCGACCGGCACCCCCGGCGGCGCGTCCTCCCGGGCGCCCGCCGGCCCCCCCGCCCCCCTCCCGCCCACACCCTCCGGCAGGTGACGGAAGTGACCGACAGGGAACCGCCGCGCCGCCGCGTGCCCGGACCCGCGCGGCCCGACCACCCGGCGGGCCGGCGGCGCCCCGGTCCCGGCGCCCGCCCGGCCCGCGGGCCCGGCCGGCCCCGTCCCGCGGCCCCGCCCGCCCTCCGGCTCGGCAGCCCCCGCCCCCGGCTGCGCCTGATCGGCTTCGCGCTGACCCTCGTGATGATGGTCTTCGTCGTCCGGCTGCTCCAGGTGCAGGCGGTCGACGCGAGCGCCTACGCGGCCAAGGCGCAGCAGAACCGGTATGTCGTGCACACTCTCGCCGCCCAGCGCGGCGAGATCACCGACCGCACCGGCGTGGCCCTGGCGACCAGCGTCGACGCCTACGACATCACCGCCGACCCCACGCTGTTCACCCGCGAGCAGCTGAAGATCGACGACGCGCCCGAGCAGGCGGCGGCGCTCCTCGCGCCGATCCTCGGCACGGACCAGGCCGAGCTCACGAGCAAGCTGCGTCCCAAGGACGGCAAGCTCCGCTACGTCAGGCTCGCCACGCGGCAGACCCCGCAGGTCTGGAAGCAGATCAAGGACCTGAGGACCGCGCTGGCCGCGAAGGCGGAGACCGACAGGAGCACCGTCAACGTGCTCGGCGGCGTCCTCGCCGAACCCAGCAGCAAGCGGGTGTACCCGGGCGGCGACCTGGCCGCCGGGATACTGGGCTGGGTCAACGCCGAGGGCAAGGGCGGCGGCGGTGTCGAGCAGCAGCTGGAGGAGCAGCTGGCCGGCGAGGACGGCAAGATCCGCTACGCCCAGTCCGGCGGCCTCCAGGTGCCGACGGTCGGTTCCACCGAGACGCCCGCGGTGCCCGGCTCCGACATCGAGCTCACCATCGACCGCGACATCCAGTGGGCCGCGCAGAACGCCATCGCCGAGCAGGTGGAGGAGTCGGACGCGGACCGCGGCTACGTGATCGTGCAGGACACCCGCACCGGCGAGATCCTCGCCATGGCCAACTCGCCCGGCTTCGACCCCAACGACCTGACCACGGCCGACGCGGCCGCCATGGGCAACGCGGCGCTCCAGGACGCCTTCGAGCCCGGCTCCACCGCCAAGGTCATGTCGATGGCCGCCGTGCTGGAGGAGAACGTCGCCACGCCCCAGACGCACGTCGTCGTGCCCAACCGGCTGCACCGGGGCGACCGGCTGTTCCAGGACGACATCGACCACCCGACCTGGTACCTGACGCTCAACGGCGTGCTGGCCAAGTCCAGCAACATCGGCACCATCCTGGCCACCGGGCAGCTCGGCAGGACGCAGGCGGAGGCCAACCGGGTACTCCACACGTACCTGCGGAAGTTCGGCATCGGCGGCTACACCGGACTGGACTTCCCCGGCGAGACCAAGGGCATCCTGGCGCCGCCGGACCAGTGGTCGACGTCGCAGCAGTACACGATTCCTTTCGGCCAGGGCGTGTCCATCAACGCGATGCAGGCGGCCTCCGTGTACTCCACCATCGCCAACGGCGGCATGCGCGTCGAACCCACGCTCGTACGCGGCACCAAGGGACCCGACGGACGCTTCACGCCCGCCCAGGAACCGGACAGGACACGGGTGGTGAGCCAGAAGACGGCCACGACGCTCGCCCGGATGCTGGAGTCGGTCGTCGACGACGAGGAGGGCACCGGCACCAAGGCGCGCATCCCCGGCTACCGGGTCGCGGGCAAGACCGGCACCGCCAACCGTGTGGATCCGGACACCGGCAAGTACCGCGGCTACACCTCGTCCTTCGCCGGATTCGCACCCGCGGACAAGCCCCGCGTCACCGTCTACTGCGCCATCCAGAACGCCACCAAGGGCAGCTACTTCGGAGGCCAGATCTGCGGCCCCGTCTTCAAGCAGGTGATGGAGTTCGCCCTGAAGACCCTCCAGGTCCCGCCGACGGGAGCCGGGCCCGCGAGGCTCCCGGTCACCTTCAAACCCTGAGCAGCACGAGCACCCCCAGGAACCATCCGTGACAACGATCACCCCCGATCCCGGGAACCAGAGCAGCCCCCGCCCCTCACTTCGCTCCGGAGCGGGTGCGCCCGGTACGCTCACCGCCGTGCCACACGCTGATCAGTCCCCCACCACTCAGAAGGACGTTCCCGTGACCTACCCGGGACCGCCGAGGCCGGAACGGGTCTCCGCCACACCCCTCGCGGAGCTCGCCGATCAGCTGGGTGTCACCGCCCCGGAAGGAGCCGCCGCGGTCACGGGGATCACCCATGACTCGCGCGCCGTCCGCCCCGGAGACCTGTACGCCGCGCTGCCCGGCGCCCGCGTGCACGGCGCCGACTTCGTCACCCAGGCCGTCGGTCTGGGCGCCGCCGCGGTGCTGACCGACCCGGCCGGCGCCGAGCGCGCCGCCGCCACCGGGCTGCCGGTGCTCACCGTCGCCGACCCGCGCGCGGAGATGGGCGAGCTGGCGGCGACGATCTACGGCCACCCGGGCCGCGAGCTGCTCCAGATCGGCATCACCGGCACCTCCGGCAAGACCACCACCGCCTATCTGGTCGAGGGCGGGATCAGGACGGGCCGCAGCGCCGGTCTGATCGGCACGGTCGAGACCCGGATCGGCGACGAGCGCATCAAGTCCGAGCGCACCACGCCCGAAGCCACCGATCTGCAGGCCCTGTTCGCCGTGATGCGGGAACGCGGGGTCGAGGCGGTCGCCATGGAGGTCTCCAGCCACGCGCTGGTCCTCGGCCGGGTCGACGGCTGCGTCTTCGACGTCGCGGTCTTCACCAACCTCAGCCCGGAACACATGGAGTTCCACTCCGACATGGAGGACTACTTCCGGGCCAAGGCGCAGCTGTTCACGCCGGAGCGCAGCAGGCTCGGCGTGGTCAACGTCGACGACGAGTACGGCCGCAGGCTCGCCCGGGAGGCCGGCGTCCCGGTCGTCACCTACTCCGCCGAGGGCCACCCCGACGCCGACTGGCGCGCCGAGGACGTCGAGGTCGGCCCGCTGGACTCGCCGTTCACCGTGGTCGGTCCGGACGGCGCGCGGATCCGTGCCAGGTCGCCGCTGCCGGGGCCGTTCAACGTGGCGAACACCCTCGCCGCGATCGTCGCGCTCGCGGCCGCCGGCTTCGACCCGCAGACCGCCGCCGACGGCGTCGCCGCCGTGCCGGGGGTGCCGGGCCGCCTGGAGCGGGTGGACGCCGGCCAGGACTACCTCGCGGTCGTCGACTACGCCCACAAGACGGACGCCGTCGAATCCGTCCTCAAGGCGCTGCGCAAGGTCACCAAGGGTCAGGTGCACGTCGTGCTCGGCTGCGGCGGCGACCGGGACACCACCAAGCGGGAGCCGATGGGCGCGGCCGTGGCCCGGCTCGCCGACACGGCCGTACTGACCTCCGACAACCCGCGCTCCGAGGACCCCCTCGCGATCCTCGCCACCATGCTGCAGGGCGCGGCGACGGTGCCCGCGCACGAACGCGGGGAGGTGCTGCTGTTCGAGGACCGGGCCGCCGCCATCGCCGCCGCCGTCGGCCGGGCGCGGCCGGGGGACACCGTACTGGTCGCGGGCAAGGGCCATGAGCAGGGCCAGGACATCGCCGGGGTGGTCCGTCCGTTCGACGACCGCCAGGTTCTGCGCGAAGCAATCCGGAAGACCCAGGGATGAAAATCCAGAAGACCCAGGGGATGAACTTGTGATCGCCCTCTCCCTCGCCGAGATCGCAGAAGTCGTCGGCGGGCAGACGCACGACATACCGGATCCGTCGGCACAGGTGACCGGACCGGTCGTCCGGGACTCACGTGAGGTCGTGCCCGGCAGCCTGTTCGCCGCCTTCGTCGGCGAACGCGTGGACGGCCACGACTACGCGGCACAGGTCGTCGGGGCGGGCGCGGTCGCGGTACTCGCGTCGCGTCCCGTCGGCGTGCCCGCGATCGTCGTGGACGACGTCCCAAGCGCCCTCGGCGCCCTCGCCCGGCACGTCGTGCGCGAGCTCGGCACCACCCTCGTCGCGCTCACCGGCTCCGCGGGCAAGACCAGCACCAAGGACCTGATCGCGCAGGTGCTCCAGCGCAAGGCGCCGACGGTGTGGACGCCCGGATCGTTCAACAACGAGATCGGGCTGCCGCTGACCGCGCTCAGCGCCACCGAGGAAACCCGCTTCCTGGTACTGGAGATGGGCGCGCGCGGCATCGGCCACATCCGGTACCTCACCGGCCTGACGCCACCGAAAATCGGCCTGGTGCTGAACGTCGGCACCGCGCACATCGGCGAGTTCGGCGGCCGGGAACAGATCGCGCAGGCCAAGGGCGAACTGGTCGAGGCGCTGCCGCCGGCGGAGGACGGCGGCGCCGCGATCCTCAACGCCGACGACCCCCTCGTACGCGCCATGGCCTCGCGCACCAAGGCCAAGGTGGTCCTCTTCGGAGAGGCCGACGAAGCGGACGTACGGGCCGAGAACGTGCGTCTGACGGACTCCGGCCAGCCCTCTTTCACCCTTCACACACCCTCCGGGTGCAGTGATGTGACCATGCGCCTGTACGGTGAGCACCACGTGTCGAACGCGCTCGCCGCGGCCGCCGTCGCCCATGAGCTGGGCATGTCCGCGGAAGAGATCGCCACCGCGCTCTCCGAGGCAGACTCCCTCTCCCGCTGGCGTATGGAGGTCACCGAGCGCCCGGACGGCGTGACGGTCGTCAACGACGCCTACAACGCGAACCCCGAGTCCATGCGGGCCGCCCTGCGCGCCTTGGTGGCCATGGGCAGGGGGCGTCGTACGTGGGCGGTGCTCGGCAAGATGGCCGAGCTCGGGGACGAGGCGCTCGCCGAGCACGACGCGGTCGGGCGGCTCGCCGTCCGGCTCAACGTCAGCAAGCTCGTCGCGGTCGGGGGCAGGGAAGCCGCCTGGCTGCAACTGGGCGCATATAACGAGGGTTCGTGGGGTGAGGAGTCGGTGCACGTGTCCGACGCACAGGCGGCGGTCGACCTGTTGCGCAGCGAGTTGCGCCCGGGGGACGTCGTCCTCGTGAAGGCGTCCCGTTCGGTCGGGCTGGAGAGTGTCGCCGAGGCGCTGCTCGCCACGGGTGCCGAGGGTGAGGTCGCCGCCCGATGATGAATCAGATCCTGTTCGCGGGCGTCATCGGCCTGTTCCTGACGCTGGTCGGCACACCGCTGCTGATCAAGCTGCTGGCCCGCAAGGGCTACGGCCAGTACATCCGCGACGACGGTCCGCGTGAGCACGCCAGCAAGCGCGGTACCCCCACCATGGGTGGTATCGCCTTCATCTTCGCCACGATCGCCGCGTACTTCCTGTCGAAGGTGATCACCGGCAAGCCGCCGACCTTCTCCGGTCTGCTGGTGCTCGGTCTGATGGCCGGCATGGGTCTGGTCGGCTTCCTGGACGACTACATCAAGATCGTCAAGCGGCGTTCGCTGGGTCTGCGGGCCAAGGCGAAGATGGCCGGCCAGCTGATCGTCGGTATCGCCTTCGCGGTGCTGTCGCTCCAGTTCGCGGACAACCGCGGCAACACCCCGGCCTCCACCAAGCTGTCGTTCATCACCGACTTCGGCTGGACGATCGGCCCGGTGCTGTTCGTCATCTGGGCGCTGTTCATGATCCTCGCGATGTCGAACGGCGTGAACCTCACCGACGGCCTCGACGGCCTCGCCACCGGCGCCTCCGTGCTCGTCTTCGGCGCCTACACCTTCATCGGCGTCTGGCAGTTCCAGGAGTCCTGCGCCAACGCGGGAACCCTGACGAACCCGGGCGCCTGCTACGAGGTGCGAGACCCGCTCGACCTCGCCGTGGTCGCCTCGGCCCTCATGGGCGCCTGTCTGGGCTTCCTGTGGTGGAACACCTCGCCGGCCAAGATCTTCATGGGTGACACCGGCTCCCTGGCGCTCGGCGGTGTCCTCGCCGGTCTGGCCATCTGCTCCCGCACGGAGCTGCTGCTGGCCATCCTCGGCGGTCTCTTCGTGCTGATCACCATGTCGGTGGTCATCCAGGTCGGGTCGTTCCGCCTCACCGGCAAGCGCGTCTTCCGGATGGCACCACTGCAGCACCACTTCGAACTCAAGGGCTGGTCCGAAGTCCTCGTCGTGGTCCGCTTCTGGATCATTCAGGGCATCTGTGTGATTGTCGGACTGGGCCTCTTCTATGCGGGATGGGCAGCGGAAAAGTGACCTCCTCGGAGCTCAAGGGCAAGCACGTCACCGTCGCCGGGCTCGGCGTCTCCGGCGTCCCGGCGGCCAAGGTCCTGCACGGCCTCGGCGCGCACGTCACCGTCGTCAACGACGGCGCCGACGAGCGCGCCCGGGCCCAGGCCGCGGAGCTGGAGGCGCTCGGCGTCACCGTCCGCCTCGGCGACGGCGCCACCCTGCCCGAGGGCACCGAGCTGATCGTCACCGCGCCGGGCTGGAAGCCGGACAAGCCGCTATTCACGGCGGCGGCCGAGGCAGGGGTCCCGGTCTGGGGCGACGTCGAACTGGCCTGGCGGCTGCGGGGCCCCGACGCCGCCCCCTGGCTCGCCGTCACCGGCACCAACGGCAAGACCACGACCGTCCAGATGCTCGCCTCGATCCTGCGGGCGGCCGGACTGCGCACCGCCGCCGTCGGCAACATCGGCGTCTCGCTGCTGGACGCGGTGCTCGGCGAGGAGCGCTACGACGTCCTCGCCGTCGAGCTGTCCAGCTACCAGCTGCACTGGGCGCCCTCGCTGCGCGCCCACTCCGCGGCCGTGCTGAACCTCGCTCCCGACCACCTCGACTGGCACGGCTCCATGGAGGCCTACGCCGCCGACAAGGGCCGCGTCTACGAGGGCAATCGCGTCGCCTGCGTCTACAACGCGGCCGACAAGGCCACCGAGGACCTGGTGCGCGCGGCGGACGTCGAGGAGGGCTGCCGGGCCGTCGGCTTCACGCTGGGGACCCCGGCGCCGTCCCAACTCGGCGTCGTGGAGGGCATCCTGGTCGACCGCGCCTTCGTCGAGGACCGCCACAAGAACGCCCAGGAGCTGGCCGAGGTCTCGGACGTCAACCCGCCGGCCCCGCACAACGTCGCCAACGCCCTTGCGGCGGCGGCCCTCGCCCGCGCCTACGGCGTGCCCGCCCGCGCCGTGCGGGACGGTCTGCGCGCCTTCACCCCGGACGCCCACCGCATCGCGCACGTCGCCGACGTGGACGGGGTGGCCTACGTCGACGACTCCAAGGCCACCAACACCCATGCCGCCGAGGCCTCGTTGGCGGCCTACGAGTCGATCGTGTGGATCGCGGGCGGACTGGCCAAGGGCGCGGCCTTCGACGAACTGGTCGCCAAGTCGGCGAAGCGGCTTCGCGGGGCCGTGCTCATCGGCGCCGATCGCGCCCTGATCCGGGAAGCCCTGGCGCGACACGCGCCGGAAGTACCCGTCGTCGACCTCGACCGGACCGACACTGGGGCGATGCTCGCGGCTGTCCGGGAGGCGCGGCGCCTGGCCGTCACCGGAGACACGGTGCTTCTGGCACCTGCCTGTGCCTCCATGGACATGTTCGCCGACTACAACAAGCGAGGAGACGCGTTCGCGGAGGCGGTTCGCGAACTCGGCGCGGGCGCCTGACGGCGGGTCTCGGCCACGGCGGGTGCTGTGGGGACCCTTGGAGGGACAGGTGACTCGGATGAGGCTCGCTCTTGGCCGGCTACGGCTCCCCGCCGGTGGGAGCCGCTGATGTCCGGCAGCCGTACCGGACGTCCTCCGGTCCCCCGACCCGTCCGTGTGTCCGACGCCCCCCGTCCGCCACGGGAGAACCGCGCGGTACGGATCTACATCCGCGTGCGCCGGGCCTGGGACCGGCCGCTGACCGCGTACTACCTCATCCTCGGCGGCAGTCTGCTGATCACCGTGCTGGGCCTGGTGATGGTCTACTCGGCCTCCCAGATCACCGCGCTGCAGATGTCCCTGCCCGGGTCGTACTTCTTCCGCAAGCAGCTGCTGGCCGCCGTCATCGGCGCGGTGCTGCTGTACGTCGCCTCCCGGATGCCCGTGAAGCTGCACCGGGCGCTCGCCTACCCGATCATCGCCGGCGCGGTCTTCCTGATGGCCCTGGTGCAGGTGCCGGGGATAGGGATGGCGGTCAACGGCAACCAGAACTGGATCTCCCTCGGCGGCTCCTTCCAGCTCCAGCCCAGCGAGTTCGGCAAGCTCGCGCTGGTGCTGTGGGGCGCGGACCTGCTCGCCCGCAAGCAGGACAAGAACCTGCTCGCGCAGTGGAAGCACATGCTGGTGCCGCTGGTGCCGGTCGCCTTCATGCTGCTCGGCCTGATCATGCTCGGCGGCGACATGGGCACCGCGATCATCCTCACGGCGATCCTGTTCGGGCTGCTGTGGCTGGCGGGCGCCCCGACCCGGCTGTTCGTCGGTGTGCTGGCGGTCGCCGCGGTGCTGGGCGTGATCCTCATCCAGAGCAGTTCCAACCGGCTCGACCGGTTCCGCTGCATCGGCGCCACCGAGATGGGCCCCGACGGCTCCTGCTGGCAGGCCGTGCACGGCATCTACGCCCTGGCCTCCGGCGGACTCTTCGGTTCCGGACTGGGCGCGAGTGTGGAAAAATGGGGGCAACTCCCCGAAGCGCACACCGACTTCATCTTCGCCGTCACCGGTGAGGAACTGGGCCTGGCGGGGACGCTGTCGGTGCTCGCCCTGTTCGCCGCTCTAGGCTATGCGGGTATCCGCGTGGCCGGAAGCACGGAGGACCCCTTCGTCAGGTATGCCGCGGGAGGCGTGACCACCTGGATCACGGCCCAGGCCGTGATCAACATCGGTGCGGTGCTCGGCCTGCTGCCGATCGCCGGAGTCCCCCTTCCGCTGTTCTCCTACGGGGGATCCGCCCTGCTGCCGACCATGTTCGCCATCGGGTTGCTGATCGCCTTCGCGCGCGACGAGCCCGCTGCGCGGGCGGCGCTTGCGATGCGGCAACCCCGCTTTGGTAGAAAACGGGGGGCCGGGGGTACTGCGTCCAATCGGAGTCCCCGGAGTTGGAACACGATGCGACGGCGCGCCACGGCGCGCTCGTCCGGAGAGCGGTGAATTTCGGTGCATGTCGTACTCGCTGGTGGGGGGACCGCCGGCCACATCGAGCCCGCGCTCGCCCTCGCGGACGCGCTGCGCAGGCAGGACCCGACGGTGGGGATCACGGCCCTCGGCACGGAGCGCGGCCTGGAGACCCGGCTCGTCCCGGAACGCGGCTACGAGCTGGCGCTGATCCCGGCCGTCCCCCTGCCGCGCAAGCCCACTCCCGAGCTGATCACCGTCCCGGGCCGGCTGCGCGGCACGATCAAGGCGGCCGAGCAGATCCTGGAACGCACCAAGGCGGACGCGGTGGTCGGCTTCGGCGGCTACGTCGCCCTGCCCGGCTACCTGGCCGCCAAGCGGCTCGGCGTGCCGATCGTGATCCACGAGGCGAACGCCCGCCCCGGCCTCGCCAACAAGATCGGCTCCCGGTACGCCTCCCAGGTCGCCGTCTCCACCCCTGACAGCAAGCTGCGCGGCGCCCGCTACATCGGCATCCCGCTGCGCCGCTCCATCGCCACCCTGGACCGGGCCGCCGCCCGTCCGGAGGCCCGCGCGATGTTCGGCCTCGACCCCAACCTGCCCACGCTGCTGGTCACCGGCGGCTCGCAGGGCGCCCGGCGGCTCAACGAGGTGGTCCAGCAGGTCGCCCCGTGGCTCCAGCAGGCCGGGATCCAGATCCTGCACGCGGTCGGCCCGAAGAACGAACTGCCGCAGGTCCACCAGATGCCGGGGATGCCCCCGTACATCCCGGTAAGTTACCTGGACCGGATGGACCTCGCGTACGCCGCGGCCGACATGATGCTCTGCCGCGCCGGCGCGATGACCGTCGCCGAGCTCTCCGCCGTCGGACTGCCGGCCGCCTACGTCCCGCTGCCCATCGGCAACGGCGAACAGCGGCTGAACGCCCAGCCGGTGGTCAAGGCCGGCGGCGGCCTGCTGGTCGACGACGCGGAACTCACCCCGGAGTGGGTGCAGCAGAACGTCCTGCCCGTGCTCGCCGACCCGCACCGGCTGTACGAGATGTCCCGCGCCGCCGGTGAGTTCGGCCGCCGGGACGCCGACGAAATCCTCGTCGGCATGGTGTACGAGGCGATCGCCGCCCACCGTGCACAGCGCTAGGCACGTTTGAACGGAAGGCAGGGAGCGTGGCCGGACCGACCACCGCCGAGCGCGGTGCACGCCAGCAGGAGACGTCCGGCCCGCCCCCCGTCCGGAGGTTGGGGCTGCCCAGGCTTCGTACGATCATCATTCTTGGGCTTGTCCTGATTCTCCTCGGCGCCGGCGTCGGCTGGCTCCTGTACGGCGCGCAGTGGACGCGCGTGGAGCGGGTCACCGTCTCCGGGACCGGCGTCCTGACGCCCACGCAGGTGCGTGAGGCCGCCGACGTACCGGTCGGCGCCCCGCTGATTTCCGTCGACACCGACCGGATCGAGACGCGGCTGCGCCGGAAATTGCCCCGAATTGACGCGGTTCGGGTGGTGCGTTCCTGGCCGCATGGAATCAGTCTCAAAGTGACCGAGCGGACCCCGGTCCTGCTCGTCGAAAAGGGCCGCGAGTTCATCGAAGTGGACGACGAGGGTGTCCGTTTCGCCACGGTTTCTGAGACCCCGAAAGGCGTTCCGCTCCTGGAATTGACGGTGTCCCGGTCGGGTTCGGCCGCGCCCAGTCACCGGCGTTTCGGGGAGCGGCGCCTGGTGCGCGAGGCGGTCCGGGTCACCGCCGCGATTCCCCCGGCGGTCGCCCAGGACACCCGGGTCGTCAAGGTCCGCTCCTTCGACGACATCTCACTGGAGTTGACCGGCGGACGCACGGTCGAGTGGGGGAGTGGCGAGAAGGGGCGGGCGAAGGCCCGTAGTCTCACCGCCCTCATGAAAGCCGCCTCCGGTGCCCGGCACTTCGACGTCAGCGTTCCCACCGCCCCTGCGTCATCAGGGAGTTGACGCACATCAGCGCAGGCCAGCACCCTGGTTGGGCAGCGCTACGGCTGATCACATAGGGTGAAAAGAAAAACGGGAGGTTCGGCGTGTTCGTTGAACGTGCGCCACTTGTCGACTTAGTGTCCTGTTCAGAAGACTCCAGGGAACACACACACTGGTAACCCTAAACTTCAGCGTTAGGGTTCGGGTCGGCGTTACGGACCGTCCCATTCGGCATCAGTCGTCGGACCGCGGGGCACCGCGAGACGACGGCACGTAATTCGAGGCGAGAGGCCTTCGACGTGGCAGCACCGCAGAACTACCTCGCAGTCATCAAGGTCATCGGTGTCGGCGGCGGTGGTGTCAATGCCATCAACCGGATGATCGAGGTCGGTCTCAAGGGTGTCGAGTTCATCGCCATCAACACCGACGCGCAGGCGCTGTTGATGAGCGACGCCGACGTGAAGCTCGACGTCGGCCGGGAACTCACCCGCGGACTAGGCGCCGGAGCCAACCCGGCCGTCGGCCGCAAGGCCGCCGAGGACCACCGCGAGGAGATCGAGGAGGTCCTCAAGGGGGCCGACATGGTCTTCGTGACCGCCGGAGAGGGCGGCGGCACCGGCACCGGCGGCGCGCCCGTCGTGGCGAACATCGCCCGCTCGCTGGGCGCCCTCACCATCGGCGTGGTCACGCGCCCGTTCACCTTCGAGGGACGGCGCCGCGCCAACCAGGCCGAGGACGGCATCGCCGAACTCCGCGAAGAGGTCGACACCCTCATCGTCATCCCGAACGACCGGCTGCTGTCCATCTCGGACCGCCAGGTCTCGGTCCTCGACGCCTTCAAGTCGGCCGACCAGGTCCTGCTCTCCGGTGTCCAGGGCATCACCGACCTCATCACCACCCCCGGCCTCATCAACCTCGACTTCGCCGACGTCAAGTCGGTCATGTCGGAGGCCGGTTCGGCCCTCATGGGCATCGGCTCGGCCCGCGGCGACGACCGCGCGGTGGCCGCGGCCGAGATGGCGATCTCCTCGCCGCTCCTGGAGGCGTCCATCGACGGCGCCCGGGGCGTGCTGCTGTCCATCTCCGGCGGCTCGGACCTCGGACTGTTCGAGATCAACGAGGCCGCCCAGCTGGTCAGCGAGGCCGCCCACCCCGAGGCCAACATCATCTTCGGCGCGGTCATCGACGACGCCCTCGGCGACGAGGTGCGGGTCACCGTGATCGCGGCCGGTTTCGACGGGGGCCAGCCCCCCGCCCGCCGGGACACCGTCCTCGGCTCGTCCTCCGCCAAGCGCGAGGAGCCGGCTCCGGCACGGCAGCAGACCGAGAGCCGCCCGTCGTTCGGCGCCCTCGGCAGCGTCAAGCCGAAGGAGGAGCCGGAGCCCGCGCCCGAGCCGGTGAGCGAGATCCAGGCGCCCCCGCCGGTGCCGCCGTCGCGCGCCTACTCGGACAGCGCGGCCGAGGAGCTGGACGTACCGGACTTCCTGAAGTGATAGGACAGCGCGAGACCGTGAACGGCGCGCACTTCGCTTTCACCGACAGGTGGGGCGGGGTGAGCGCCGTTCCGTACGAGGAGCTCAACCTCGGCGGGGCGGTCGGGGACGACCCCGAAGCCGTACGGACCAATCGTGAGCTGGCGGCCAAGTCCCTCGGGCTCGACCCCGGACGGGTCGTCTGGATGAACCAGGTGCACGGCGACGACGTGGCCGTCGTCGACGGACCCTGGGGCTCCGCGGCGAAGATCCCCTCGGTCGACGCGACGGTGACCCGGCAGCGGGGCCTGGCCCTCGGTGTCCTCACCGCCGACTGCGTACCCGTCCTGCTCGCCGACCCCGTCGCCGGGGTCGCCGCCGCCGCCCACGCGGGCCGTCCCGGCATGGTCGCCGGGGTCGTCCCGGCCGCGCTACGCGCGATGATGGAACTGGGTGCCGAGCCGGAGCGGATCGTCGCCCGCACCGGCCCCGCCGTCTGCGGCCGGTGCTACGAGGTGCCGGAAGCGATGCGTGCCGAGGTGGCCGCCGTCGAGCCGGAGGCGTACGCCGAGACGAGCTGGGGCACGCCGGCGGTCGACGTGACCGCCGGAGTGCACGCCCAGCTCGCCCGGCTCGGGGTGAGTGACCGGGAGCAGTCGCCCGTGTGCACGCTGGAGTCGGGCGATCACTTCTCGTACCGCCGCGACCGCACGACCGGTCGGCTCGCGGGCTATGTGTGGCTGGACTGATCGGACATGACGGACCGTAAGGACGAACTCGCCAGGAATCTGGCACATGTGGAAGAGCGCATCGCCGCCGCGTGCGCGGCCGCCGGGCGGCGGCGCGAGGAGGTGACCCTCATCGTGGTCACCAAGACCTACCCCGCGGCCGATGTGCGGATCCTGTCGGAGCTCGGCGTGCGCCATGTCGCCGAGAACCGGGACCAGGACGCGGCACCGAAGGCCGCGGAATGCTCGGATCTGCCCCTTACTTGGCATTTCGTCGGTCAGTTGCAGACCAACAAGGTGCGCTCCGTGGTCGGGTACGCGGACGTCGTGCAGTCCGTGGATCGCTCCAGGCTGGTCACGGCTCTGTCCAAGGAGGCCGTACGCGCCGGGCGCGAGCTCGGGTGCCTGATCCAGGTCGCGCTCGACGCGGGCGAGAGCGCGCGGGGGGAGCGGGGCGGTGTGGCCCCGGGCGGCGTCGGGGAGTTGGCCGACCTCGTGGCCGGGGCGCCGGGGTTGCGGCTGGACGGACTGATGACCGTCGCGCCGCTCACCGGGGAGTTCGCGGGACGCGAACTGGCGGCGTTCGAGCGGATGATGGATTTGTCGACTGACATGCGCCGGACCCATCCGGCTGCCACCATGGTCTCGGCAGGGATGAGTGCGGACCTCGAACAGGCCGTGGCCGCCGGAGCGACACATGTGCGCGTCGGCACCGCGGTACTCGGAGTCCGCCCCAGGCTCGGGTAACGTCGCCAAGAAGTCGGACCACAGCAGAAAATATGGTCATTGCCGTCGCAGGGCGGGCGTAACGACCTCGTGGATCGCGGGCACTTGGCAGTCGTCAGCCGATCCACCACAGAGCGGAGGACTCAGAGCATGGCCGGCGCGATGCGCAAGATGGCGGTCTACCTCGGCCTCGTGGAGGACGATGGGTACGACGGCCGGGGATTCGACCCCGACGACGACTTCGAACCCGAACTCGACCCGGAGCCCGAGCGGGACCACCGGCGCCACGAGTCGTCGCACCAGTCTCACAGTGCACATCAGTCCCAAAGGGACGAACCGGTGCGAATGGTGCAGCCTCCGGCGCAGCGCGAGCCGGTCGCCCACGCCGCTTCGCTTCCCGCGGAATCCGGACGTCCGGCGCGCATCGCGCCCGTGGCATCCATCACACAAGAACGTCAGAGCCTGGAGAAGAACGCACCGGTGATCATGCCCAAGGTCGTGTCGGAACGAGAGCCGTACCGGATCACCACGCTTCACCCGCGGACCTACAACGAAGCCCGTACCATCGGGGAACACTTCCGTGAGGGCACCCCGGTGATCATGAACTTGACTGAGATGGATGACACAGATGCCAAGCGACTTGTCGACTTTGCGGCGGGTTTGGTGTTTGGTCTTCACGGCAGTATCGAGCGGGTGACGCAGAAGGTGTTCCTGTTGTCTCCTGCTAACGTCGATGTCACGGCGGAGGACAAGGCCCGCATCGCAGAGGGCGGGTTCTTCAACCAGAGCTGAGACGTACGACCGGAAACATCAGTACAAGCATCACCGAGCAGTACCCAGAGCATGGATCAGGGGAGAGGGAAGCAAGGGTCATGAGCGTGGTCCTGGATGTCGTCTACATCGCGCTGATGTGCTTCCTCATCGTGCTCATCTTCCGGTTGGTCATGGACTACGTCTTCCAGTTCGCCCGCTCATGGCAACCCGGCAAGGCGATGGTGGTCGTTCTGGAGGCCACCTACACTGTCACTGATCCACCGCTCAAGCTTCTGCGGCGGTTCATTCCGCCGCTGCGTCTCGGGGGCGTGGCGCTCGACCTGTCCTTCTTCGTACTGATGATCATCGTCTACATCCTGATCTCGATCGTGAGTCGGCTGTGAGCGATGTGAACTACGGTCTTGCCGAATGCCGACGACTACGTTGAGGTGAAGAGATGCCGTTGACCCCCGAGGACGTGCGGAACAAGCAGTTCACGACCGTCCGCCTCCGAGAAGGCTATGACGAGGACGAGGTCGATGCCTTCCTCGATGAGGTCGAAGCCGAGCTGACCCGTCTGCTGCGTGAGAACGAGGACCTGCGCGCCAAGCTGGCCGCGGCCACCCGTGCCGCCGCGCAGAACCAGCAGAACATGCGCAAGCCCCCGGAGGGGCAGGACCAGCAGCAGGGGATGCCCCAGCAGGGCATGCCCGGGCAGGGCATGCCGCCGCAGGGTATGCCGCAGCAGGGCATGCGCGGTCCCGGCGCTCCGGTACCCGCCGGCATATCGGGCCCGCCGCAGCAGCAGATGGGTGGCCCCATGGGTGGCCCGCCCCAGCTGCCGAGCGGTGCCCCGCAGCTGCCCGCCGGTCCCGGCGGTCAGGGTCCGCAGGGTCCCGGCCCGATGGGTCAGGGTCCGATGGGTCAGGGTCCGATGGGTCAGGGTCCGATGGGCCAGGGACCGATGGGCCAGGGACCGATGCAGGGCCAGATGGGCCCGGGTCCCATGGGCGGTCCGATGGGTGGCCCCGGTATGCCCGGTCAGGGCCCCGGTGGCGACAGCGCCGCGCGCGTCCTGTCGCTTGCCCAGCAGACCGCCGACCAGGCGATCGCGGAGGCCCGTTCCGAGGCCAACAAGATCGTCGGAGAGGCTCGTTCGCGCGCCGAGGGCCTGGAGCGGGACGCCCGCGCCAAGGCCGACGCGCTGGAGCGGGACGCCCAGGAGAAGCACCGCGTCGCGATGGGCTCGCTGGAGTCCGCCCGCGCCACGCTGGAGCGCAAGGTCGAGGACCTGCGCGGCTTCGAGCGGGAGTACCGCACGCGCCTGAAGTCCTACCTGGAGTCGCAGCTGCGTCAGCTGGAGACCCAGGCGGACGACTCGCTCGCCCCGCCGCGGACCCCCGCGACCGCGTCCCTCCCGCCGTCCCCGGCGCCCTCGATGGCCCCGGCCGGCGCGAGTGCCCCGTCCTACGGCGGCAACCCGACGATGGGTGGCGGCCCCTCGCCGGCCGGCCCGTCCTACGGTGGCCAGCAGCAGATGTCCCCGGCGATGACCCAGCCGATGGCTCCGGTGCGGCCGCAGGGCCCCTCGCCGATGGGTCAGGCCCCCTCGCCGATGCGCGGGTTCCTCATCGACGAGGACGACAACTGACGGTCGGTAGTACGGCGTAGACGTCGGCAGCGTTCATAGGGCGGGGCCCCGGATTCCGATCCGGGGCCCCGCCCTTGTGCTACGCGTGTTCACGGTATTTGCCGTGTGTGTTCGGATGTGGGCGCAGTTGTATGGGTGCACACCATGCCGAAGGCCTGGGCCCACCAAGATTCTCCGGTGGGCCCGGGCCTTCGGCGCGGGTGCTACTGCTTGCGCAGGCGGAACGTCAGCGCCAGCGGCTCGTCCGTGAACGGGGCACCGTAGCTGTCGTCCGCCTCGCCCTGCGCGAAGTCCGTCGCCAGGACCTCCTCGGCGATCAGCGTGGCGTGGTCGCCGAGCGCGGCGATCAGCGCCGGGTCGGTCGCGGTCCAGCGCAGCGCGATGCGGTCGGAGACGTCGAGGCCGCTGTTCTTGCGGGCCTCCTGGATCAGGCGGATCGCGTCCCGCGCGAGGCCCGCGCGGCGCAGCTCCTCCGTGATCTCCAGGTCGAGGGCGACCGTGGCGCCCGAGTCCGAGGCCACCGACCAGCCCTCACGCGGGGTCTCCGTGATGATGACCTCGTCGGGGGCCAGCGTGATGGTCTCGCCGTCGACCTCCACCGACGCCGTGCCCTCGCGCAGGGCGAGGGAGAGCGCGGCCGCGTCGGCGTTCGCCACGGCCTTGGCGACGTCCTGGACCCGCTTGCCGAACCGCTTGCCCAGCGCGCGGAAGTTGGCCTTGGCGGTCGTGTCGACCAGGGAGCCGCCGACCTCGCTCAGCGACGCGAGCGACTCGACGTTCAGCTCCTCCGTGATCTGCGTGTGCAGTTCGGGGGAGAGCGCGTCGAAGCCCGTGGCGGCGATCAGCGCGCGCCGCAGCGGCTGACGCGTCTTGACGCCCGACTCCGCGCGGGTGGCCCGGCCGAGCTCCACCAGGCGGCGCACCAGCACCATGTGCCGCGACAGTTCCGGGTCGATGGCGGTCAGATCCGCCTCCGGCCAGGAGGACAGGTGCACCGACTCCGGAGCCCCGGGCGTGACCGGCACGATCAGGTCCTGCCAGACCCGTTCGGTGATGAACGGGGTCAGCGGGGCCATCAGCTTGGTGATCGTCTCGACGACCTCGTGCAGGGTGCGCAGCGCCGCCTTGTCGCCCTGCCAGAAGCGGCGCCGGGAGCGGCGCACGTACCAGTTCGACAGGTCGTCGACGAACGCGGAGAGCAGCTTGCCGGCGCGCTGGGTGTCGTAGGCCTCCAGGGACTGGGTCACCTGGTCGGTCAGCGCGTGCAGTTCGGACAGCAGCCAGCGGTCGAGCAGCGGGCGGTCGGCCGGGGCCGGGTCGGCCGCGGACGGGGCCCAGTTCGACGTGCGGGCGTACAGCGCCTGGAAGGCGACCGTGTTCCAGTAGGTCAGGAGGGTCTTGCGCACGACCTCCTGGATGGTGCCGTGACCGACGCGGCGGGCCGCCCAGGGGGAGCCGCCGGCCGCCATGAACCAGCGGACCGCGTCCGCGCCGTGCTGGTCCATGAGCGGGATCGGCTGCAGGATGTTGCCCAGGTGCTTGGACATCTTGCGGCCGTCCTCGGCGAGGATGTGGCCGAGGCAGACGACGTTCTCGTACGACGACTTGTCGAAGACCAGGGTGCCGATCGCCATCAGCGTGTAGAACCAGCCGCGCGTCTGGTCGATGGCCTCGCTGATGAACTGCGCCGGGTAGCGGGACTCGAAGAGTTCCTTGTTCTTGTACGGGTAGCCCCACTGCGCGAACGGCATCGAACCCGAGTCGTACCAGGCGTCGATGACCTCCGGGACGCGCGTGGCCGTCTTCTCGCACTCGGGGCAGGCGAAGGTGACGTCGTCGATGAACGGGCGGTGCGGGTCGAGGCCCGACTGGTCGGTGCCGGTCAGCTCGGTGAGCTCGGCGCGGGAGCCGACGACCGTGAGGTGGTCGTCCTCGCAGCGCCAGATCGGCAGCGGGGTGCCCCAGTAGCGGTTGCGGGACAGGGCCCAGTCGATGTTGTTGTTGAGCCAGTCGCCGTAGCGGCCGTGCTTGACGGTGTCCGGGAACCAGTTGGTCCGCTCGTTCTCCGCGAGCAGGCGGTCCTTGACGGCCGTCGTGCGGATGTACCAGGACGGCTGCGCGTAGTAGAGCAGCGCGGTGTGGCAGCGCCAGCAGTGCGGGTAGCTGTGCTCGTACGGCAGGTGCCGGAAGAGCAGGCCGCGCTCGCCGAGGTCCTCGGTGAGCTTCTCGTCCGCCTTCTTGAAGAAGACGCCGCCGACGAGCGGGAGGTCCTCCTCGAAGGTGCCGTCCGGGCGCACCGGGTTCACGACCGGCAGGCCGTAGGAGCGGCAGACCTTGAGGTCGTCCTCGCCGAAGGCGGGGGACTGGTGGACGAGGCCGGTGCCGTCCTCGGTGGTGACGTACTCGGCGTTGACGACGAAGTGGGCCTCGGTGCCCTCGGGGAACTCGACCAGCTCGAAGGGGCGCCGGTACGTCCAGCGCTCCATCTCGGCGCCCGTGAAGGTCTCGCCGGTGGTCTCCCAGCCCTCGCCGAGGGCCTTCCCCACCAGCGGCTCGGCGACGACGAGCTTCTCCTCGCCGTCGGTCGCGACGACATAGGTGACGTCGGGGTGGGCGGCCACGGCGGTGTTGGAGACGAGGGTCCACGGGGTGGTCGTCCACACCAGGAGCGCGGCCTCGCCGGCGAGGGGGCCGGAGGTGAGGGGGAAGCGGACGTAGACCGAGGGGTCGACGACCGTCTCGTAGCCCTGGGCCAGCTCGTGGTCGGACAGGCCGGTGCCGCAGCGGGGGCACCAGGGGGCGACGCGGTGGTCCTGGACGAGGAGGCCCTTGTTGGAGATCTCCTTCAGCGACCACCAGACGGACTCGATGTACTCGGGCTCCATGGTCACGTACGCCTCGTCGAGGTCGACCCAGTAGCCCATGCGGGTCGTCAGCTCGGAGAAGGCGTCGGTGTGGCGGAGCACGGAGGCGCGGCACTTGTCGTTGAACTCGGCGATGCCGTACGCCTCGATGTCCTTCTTGCCGGAGAAGCCCAGCTCCTTCTCCACCGCGAGCTCCACCGGCAGGCCGTGGCAGTCCCAGCCGGCCTTGCGGGCCACGTGGTAGCCGCGCATGGTGCGGAAGCGGGGGAAGACGTCCTTGAAGACGCGGGCCTCGATGTGGTGGGCGCCCGGCATGCCGTTCGCGGTGGGGGGGCCTTCGTAGAACACCCACTCGGGGCGGCCCTCGGACTGCTCCAGGCTCTTGGCGAAGATCTTCTGCTCGCGCCAGAAGTCGAGCACGGCGTGCTCGAGGGCGGGCAGGTCGACCTGGGCGGGCACCTGGCGGTACGTCGGCGTTGTCATCAGCGAGCTTCCTCCGGCGGACTTGCTGCCTTCCGTCCGGAGGGACGAGAGCTCCGACTTCCTACGCCGCTTTGGCGCGCTCCCGCGGTACCACCCTCCTTGGCTCGCCGGCGCGGGGTGTGCGTCGGTGAGCCCCCTCATTGGGGTCGCGACACCGGTTCTACGGCCCTCGCTCGTGAGCGGGGCTTTCTTCCGGCGGCTCCGGGGTGATCTTCACGTCGCGCTCGCCCCCGGGCTTCCACCGTCCCCGGGTCGCTCTGGGCTGCGTACGCCGCTACTCGTCCCCATCCACGCCTTTCGCTCCGCCCAGTGTACGGCGCCCGGCGGAGCGGGGCCGCCCGTATTTTGCGCGGCGATGATGTGGGTGTATTTTGACCCGATTGGTCAATTATGTGAAGTCGGATCCTGTGATGTCCGGCTTGGCGGATTACCCCGCGGGGAGCTGGGCACAACGCATGCATGCCGGGCGCGTGGCGGTCGCGGGGTGGGCGATTCGGGCGGCGTGCCCCGTTGCCGCGGGCGTCGCGTCGATTTATCGTCCCAGCACGATTCGCGTGCAAGATCACAATATGTGAAGGGGCCGCGGCCATGGTGGCGAAAAAGACCGCCGCAGAGCAGTCGGCGTCCGGCAGGTCGAGGCACGCCCCCGGCGGGGCGGCCAAGGGCGCGAACGGCAGGACGGGCGCGCAGGGCATGGCCTCGGCGGCGAAGCGCGCGGTCGACAAGGCCGTGGAGAGCGTGAAGCAGCTACGGGGCGTGGCCTCGGCGGGGATGGGCGGGGGGACGTCGCCGGACGGGGAGGACTCGGGGGCCTCGGCGGTGGGGTCGGCGGCGAGTGTGAGGGACGGGAAGGCGACCACGAAGAAGGCCGCCGCCAAGAAGGCCGACGCCGTCACCGGGGAAGGCCCGGCCAAGAAGACGGCGGCGAAGAAGGCTGCCGCCGGTAGGACCGTCGCGAAGAAGACCGTGGCGAAGAAGACCGCGGCGCCGAGGAAAGCGGTCGCCGGGGAGGATGCGGCGGCGGCTGAGGCTGTGGGGAAGAAGGCGGCCGCTAAGAAGACTGCCGAGGCCACCGGCGCGGTGGGGAAGAAGCCGGCGGCGAAGAAGACCGCGGTGCCGAGTAAAGCGGTCGCCGGGGAGGATGCGGCGGCGGCTGAGGCTGTGGGGAGGAAGGCGGCCGCTAAGAAGACTGCCGAGGCCACCGGCGCGGTGGGGAAGAAGCCGGCGGCGAAGAAGGCCGCGGTGCCCGCGGAGGCTGGGGGGCCGAAGAAGGCGGCCGCCAAGAAGACCGCGGCGGAGCCGAGGAAGGCCGCCGCCAAGAAGGCTGCTGCGAGGAAGACCGCGGTGCCTGCGGAAGCCGTCGCCGAGGAGGCTTCGGGGCCCGGGAAGGCCGCGAAGAAGGCCCCGGCGTCCAAGGAGCCGGCCGCGAAGAAGGCCGCGAAGAAGGCCGCGGCCAAGAAGGCGGTGCCCGGTGACAAGGCCGGGGGCCGGGAGACGGTGGCCGGTGACGAGGTCGTGGGTAGGAAGGTGGCGTCCGCGAAGGCGGGTGGGGCCCGGAAGAGGGCCGACTCCGCGCGTGCGGGGGACGAGGAGGAGGTCGGCGCGAAGGTGACGGCAACCGGGGGCGCGGCGGCTGGTGCCGCGGCGGAGACCGGGGCCGGGCAGGAGCACGCCCCGCCAGGGGCGGGCGGGCGGGGTTCGGGCAAGAAGGCGGGCGCGGCGCAGGCCGCGAAGCAGACGGGAGCCACGACGGTGGTTGCGAAGAAGACCCCTGGGAAAGCCGCGGCGGCGAAGACGGCTGTCCCCAAGGCGCGCGTCGCCGCGGCGGAGCCGGGCGACCTCGCGGTGCGCCCCGGTGAAGACCCCTGGACCCCGGAAGAGGTCGAGGAGGCCCGCGCCGAGCTGACGTCCGAGATGGAGCGGCTGGGCGCCGAGATCGCCAACGCCGAGTCGTCCCTGGTCGGCCTGATGCGCGACTCGGGGGACGGCGCCGGGGACGACCAGGCCGACACCGGCGCGAAGAACATCACGCGCGAGCACGAACTGGCCCTGGCCGCCAACGCGCGCGAGATGCTCACCCAGACCGAGCACGCCCTGCAACGCCTCGACGCGGGCACGTACGGCCTGTGCGAGAACTGCGGCAACCCCATCGGCAAGGCCCGTATGCAGGCCTTCCCCCGGGCCACCCTGTGCGTCGAGTGCAAGCAGAAGCAGGAGCGGCGTTACTGATCCGCCGATTGCCCTCCGGATGCCTCCTGAGCACGTGCGCCGTCGGCGGCGTGCCGTACCCTCGTGCTCAGTCAGGCACCTAGGTTGAGGGACTCACGTGGCAGAGGCGGAGCGCATCATCGGTACGCCGGGCACCCCGGACGCGGCGCGGGCCGAGCAGGAGCGGCCCGGCGACGACGCCGCGCCGCAGGACCGGCCCGGTGCCGAGGCGGAACGGACCCCGGCCGGCGGGTCCGGCACCGACGAGGGGGACGCTCCGGCCGAGCGGCCCCGCGGCAGGCGGCGGATCGCCGTGCTCTTCGCCGTCGCCGGGTTCGCGTACGCCCTCGACCTGATCAGCAAGATGATCGTGGTCGCCGAGCTGGAGCACCACGAGCCCATCGAGGTCATCGGGGACTGGCTGCGCTTCGAGGCGATCCGCAACGCGGGCGCGGCCTTCGGCTTCGGCGAGGCCTTCACCGTGATCTTCACGGTGATCGCGGCGGTCGTCATCGTGGTGATCGCCCGGCTCGCCCGCAAGCTCTACAGCCTGCCCTGGGCGATCGCCCTCGGCCTGCTGCTCGGCGGTGCGCTCGGCAACCTCACCGACCGGATCTTCCGCTCCCCGGGGGTCTTCAAGGGCGCGGTCGTCGACTTCATCGCGCCCAAGCACTTCGCCGTCTTCAACCTCGCCGACTCGGCGATCGTGTGCGGCGGCATCCTGATCGTGCTGCTCTCCTTCAAGGGCCTCGACCCCGACGGCACCGTCCACAAGGACTGATCAACAGCCTCCGGTCAGCGGTGTCGGACCCGTCCGGCATACTCGACGGGTGAGCACGATTCCCGAGATCCGTACCCTGCCCGTGCCGGACGGCCTGGAGGGCGAGCGCGTCGACGCCGCCCTCTCCCGCATGTTCGGCTTCTCCCGTACCAAGGCCGCGGAGCTCGCCGCGGCGGGCAAGGTGCTGGTCGACGGCGCGGCGGTCGGCAAGTCCGAGCGGGTGCGCGGCGGCGCCTGGATGGAGGTCGAGATGCCGCAGGCGGCCCCTCCGGTGCAGGTGGTGGCCGAGCCGGTCGAGGGCATGGAGATCGTCCACGACGACGAGGACGTGGTCGTGATCGTCAAGCCCGTCGGGGTGGCCGCGCATCCGAGCCCGGGCTGGTCCGGCCCGACGGTCATCGGCGGCCTGGCCGCCGCGGGGTACCGGATCTCCACGTCCGGTGCCGCCGAGCGGCAGGGCATCGTGCACCGCCTCGACGTCGGCACGTCGGGTCTGATGACGGTGGCGAAGTCCGAGCGCGCGTACACCTCGCTCAAGCGCCAGTTCAAGGAGCGCACGGTCGACAAGCGCTACCACGCCCTCGTCCAGGGCCATCCCGACCCCACGAGCGGCACCATCGACGCGCCGATCGGCCGCCACCCCCAGCACGACTACAAGTGGGCGGTCACCGCCGAGGGCAAGCCCTCCGTGACGCACTACGACCTGATCGAGGCCTTCCGCGCCGCCTCGCTGCTGGACGTGAAGCTGGAGACGGGCCGCACCCATCAGATCCGCGTCCACATGGCCGCCCACCGGCACCCCTGCGCCGGCGACCTCACGTACGGCGCCGACCCCACGCTCGCCAAGCGGCTCGGTCTGACGCGGCAGTGGCTGCACGCCGTCCGCCTCGGCTTCGAGCACCCCGGCGACGGCGAGTGGGTGGAGTTCGCCTGCGACTACCCCGAGGACCTGCAGAACGCTTTGGACAAGGTGCGCGAGGAGACCTACGGATGAGCATCGGGTACGTCGTGCGGGTCGCCGAGGAGGCGGCCGACCGCGAGGCGTGTTTCGCGGTACGCAAGGAGGTCTTCGTCGCCGAACAGGGCGTGCCGGAGGACGTGGAGTACGACGCGTACGACGCCGGCGCGCTGCACGTGCTGGCCGTGCGGGAGGACGGCGTGCCGCTCGGGACCGGGCGGCTGCTGTACGGCGCCGCGGCGGCCGGCAAGACCGGGGGCGACCTGTCGGTGGGGGCCCTCGGGCGGCTCGCGGTCGCCCGGGAGGCCCGTGGGCTCGGCGTGGGCGCCGCGCTGGTGCGGGCCATCGAGGACGCGGCCCGCGCGCAGGGACTGGCCGCCGTCGATCTGCACGCGCAGACGCACGCCCTGGGGTTCTACGAGCGGCTCGGATACGTGGCCTACGGCCCGGAGTTCCCCGACGCGGGGATACCGCACCGCTCCATGCGGCGTCCGCTCTGACGTCCGGCGCGGCGTGACCGTGCGGCGCGGGGCCTGACCGTAGGGCGGGGGTTTCGTCCGTTCCGATCTCGGAGTGCTGACCGTGGATCAGTTGGCCCTGTTGTTCGTGCTGCTGCTCGGGGCCGTGGTGAGCGTCCCGGTCGGGGACCGGCTGCGGTTGCCGGCGCCGGTGCTGATGACCCTGCTGGGCATCGTGCTGGCGCTGCTGGACTTCGTGCCGAACGTCGAGATCCCGCCGGATCTGATCCTGCCGCTGCTGCTGCCCCCGTTGCTCTACGCGGCCGTACGGCGCACGTCCTGGCGGCAGTTCACGGCGAACGTCCGGCCGATCTTCCTGCTGGCCGTGGCGCTGGTGTTCGTCACCATGGTGTGCGTGGCCGCCGTGGCCCACGCGGTCGTGCCCGGGCTGCCCCTGGCCGCCGCCCTGGCGCTCGGGGCGCTGGTGGCGCCGCCCGACCCGGTCGCGGCCACCGCCGTCGCGGGGCAACTGGGGCTGCCCCGGCGGCTGGTGTCGATCCTGGAGGGTGAGGGGCTCTTCAACGACGTGACGGCCATCGTGCTCTACCACGTGGCGATCGCGGCCGCGGTGAGCGGGACGTTCTCGCCGTGGGAGGCCGGTGGCCAGCTGGTGCTTTCCGCGGTGGTCGCGGTGGCGGTGGGGCTCGCGCTCGGCTGGGGCGCGAACAAGCTGATGGACGTGCTCGGGGACGCCACCCTCCAGATCAGCCTGACGCTGCTGGTGCCCTACGCCTCCTACGTGCTGGCCGAGGAACTGCACGGGTCCGGGGTGCTCGCGGTCCTCACCACCGCGCTGTTCCTCGCCGAGTACGCGAGCGATCCGGACGACGTGCTGACGCGGCTCGCCGGGCACACCTTCTGGGACATCGTCGACACCCTGGTCACCGGGGTGGCGTTCGGGCTGATCGGGCTGGAGCTGCACAACGCGATCCGTACGGCCTCCGGGCGGTGGGGCGAGCTGCTCGGGTGGTCGGCGGCCGTCGTGGTGGTCGTCGTACTGGTGCGGCTGGCCTGGCTGTTGCCGGCCACCTGGCTCACCAAGCGGCTGCACGCCCGGCGGGACTACGACGAGGAGATCCCGACGAGCTGGCGCGAGACCGTGGTGATGTGGTGGGCCGGGATGCGGGGCGTGGCGTCGGTGGCGCTGGCGCTCGCGATCCCGCTGCGGACGGAGAGCGGGGCGCCGTTCCCGCACCGCGACGAGATCGTGTTCGTCGCGTTCGGCGTGATCATGGCGACGCTCGTGCTCCAGGGGCTGAGCCTGCCGTGGCTGGTGCGGCGGCTCGGCGTGCAGGCGGACACCGCGCAGGAGCAGGAGTTCGAGCGGGCGCTGGCGGTGCGGGCCGCGAAGGCAGCGAAGCGCAGGCTGCGGGAGATCGAGGACGTGGAGGAGCTGCCGGACGAGGTGTCCGAGCGGATGCTGCGGCGGGCCGCGGACATCGGGTGGCGGATCAGCCCGGAGCTGGGGGAGGACGAGCGGCGGGAGGGCCACGAGCAGCGGGCCCGGCGCATGCGCAGGCTGCGGCGGATCGAGGGGGAGATGCTGAGCGCGGCGCGGCACGAGGTGCTGGCGGCGCGCAGTGAGGTGGGGGCGAACCCGGAGGTGGTGGACCGGGTGCTGCGGCAGCTGGACGTGCGCAGTCTGCGGTGAGCGCGGATGCGTGGGCGGGAGGCGGTCTCCCGCCCACTCCCGCCCACGCACCGCCCGCCTCCCGCCGGGAGAGGGGCGAGCCCGACTCGTGCGCCCCCGTCAGCCGCGGTCCGGCCTGGGCGTCTCCACCGCCCGCCGGCCGTCGGGGGAGCGGCGGTGGCCGTTGCGCCCCGGAGGGGGCGTGGCGTCCGCCGTGTTGACGCGGGGGAGGGCGTACTGGTGTTCCTGGATCAGCCAGGCGATCATCCGCTCGCGGACCGTGACCCGTACCGTCCAGACGTCGTCGGCGTCCTTCGCCGTCACCAGGGCCCGTACCTCCATGGTGTTGGGCGTGGTGTCGGTGACGTCCAGGCCGTAGTTGCGGCCGTCCCAGGCGGGGCACTCGCGCAGGATGTCGCGGAGCTTCTCGCGCATCGCGGCCACGGGCGCGGTGTGGTCGAGGTGCCAGTAGACGATGCCGGTCATCTGCGGGGTGCCGCGCGACCAGTTCTCGAAGGGCTTGGACGTGAAGTACGACACCGGCATCGTGATCCGGCGCTCGTCCCATGTGCGGACCGTGAGGTAGGTCAGTGTGATCTCCTCCACGGTGCCCCACTCGCCGTCCACCACGACGGTGTCGCCGATGCGCACCATGTCGCCGAACGCGATCTGCAGTCCCGCGAACATGTTGCTCAGCGTCGACTGCGCCGCCACACCGGCGACGATGCCGAGGATTCCGGCGGAGGCCAGCAGCGAGGCACCCGCCGCGCGCATCGCCGGGAACGTCAGCAGCATCGACGCGACGGCGACCACGCCGACGACCGCCGCGACCACCCGCATGATCAGCGTCACCTGGGTGCGCACCCGGCGGACCCGGGCCGGGTCACGCCGGGCCCGGGAGTTGGCGTAGCGCGAGTAGGAGGTCTCGACGACCGCCGCCGCGATCCGGATCACCAGCCAGGACGCCGAACCGATCAGGACCAGCGTGAGCGTCTGGCCGATGCCGACCCGGTGCTCCTCCAGCAGTTGCGCCTCGTCGTAGGAGCCTCTGAGCGCGGCGGCGCACAGCACGAGCTGGAAGGGGATGCGGCCACGGCGCAGCAGACCCCACAGCGGGGTCTCCGGATGCCGCTGGTCGGCCTTGCGCAGCAGCAGGTCGGTGGCCCACCCGATGAGCAGGCCGAGCACGACGGAGCCGCCGATGACCATCAGGGGGCGGAGCAGGTTCTCCATGTCCTCGAACGTAACCAGTCATCGGGGGCAGTGAACATGTGACTTCCTGGCGGATCGGGGTACTGCCCCGGATCTGCGCCGTCGTATCCGGCTGGCACCATGGCCTCATGAACATCATGCTGTTTCACTCGACCTGGGGCCTCACGCCCGCGGTGCGCGCCGCGGCGGACCGGCTGCGCGCGGCCGGTCACGAGGTGTGGACGCCGGACCTCTTCGAGGGACGTACGTTCGCCACGGCCGAGGAGGGCATGGCGTTCAAGGAGGAGGTCGGCAAGGACGAGCTGCTGAAGCGGGCCGTGCTGGCCGCCGCGCCCTACTCGGAACGCGGTCTGGTCTACGCCGGGTTCTCGTTCGGTGCCTCGGTCGCACAGACCCTCGCGCTCGGCGACGAGCGGGCCCGCGGACTGCTGCTCCTGCACGGCACCTCGGACCTCGCCCCGAACACCTCGGTGGACGACCTGCCGGTGCAGCTGCACGTCGCCGAGCCGGACCCGTTCGAGACGGACGACTGGCTGAGCGCCTGGTACCTGCAGATGCGCCGCGCCGGGGCGGACGTGGAGGTCTACCGGTATGCCGGGGCCGGCCACCTGTACACCGACCCCGAGCTGCCGGACCACGACGCGGAGGCCGCCGAGGCCACCTGGCGGGTGGCGCTCGGCTTCCTCGACAGTCTCTGACGCGGCTGCCGGCGGCTTACACCGGGTCGTACGTGCGCTCCACCTTCTGCGTGCCGCTGCGGGTCCGGTACGAGCGGCTCCAGGAAGCCCTCGTGTCGGCCTTGGTGCGGTCGGCGAGGACGTAGTAGTCCATCTGCGCGCGCTCGGCGGTGATGTCCAGGACGCCGTAGCCGTGGCGGTCGGTGTCCACCCAGTGGACGTGCCGGTTGGCGGCGCGGATGAGCGGCGAGGCGAGGGCGGAGACGGTGCCCTCCGGGACCTTCACCAGGTCGTCCAGGTTGTCGGAGGTGACCGAGGTGACCACGAACTCGGTGGCGGCGGACGCCGACAGCGGGTACGTGCCGGCGTTCACCGGCACGTCGTTGGCCCACGCCATGTGGATGTCGCCGGTCAGGAAGACCGTGTTGCGGATCGCGTTCGCGCGCAGATGGGCGAGGACCTCGCGGCGGTCGTCGGTGTAGCCGTCCCACTGGTCGGTGTTGATGGCCAGGCCCTCCTGCGGCAGGCCCAGCAGCTTGGCCAGCGGCTTGAGCAGCTCGGCGGAGAGCGAGCCGATGGCGAACGGCGAGATCATCACCGAGTTGCCGACCAGCCGCCAGGTGGTGTCGGACGACTTCAGGCCCGCCTTCAGCCAGTCGAGCTGGGCGCGCCCGGTGAGCGTGCGGTCCGGGTCGTCGACGTCGCCGTTGCCGAGGCCGACCTGCTGGGAGCGGAAGGAACGCAGGTCGAGCAGGGAGAGGTCGGCGAGCTTGCCGAAGCGCAGCCGGCGGTAGGTGGTGCCGGCGACGGCCGGGCGGACCGGCATCCACTCGAAGTAGGCCTGCTTGGCCGCGGCCTGGCGGGCCGCCCAGGTGCCCTCGGCGCCCTCGGTGTGGTTCTCGGCGCCGCCGGACCAGCTGTCGTTGGCGATCTCGTGGTCGTCCCAGATGGCCACCACGGGGGCCGCCGCGTGCAGGGCCTGGAGATCCGGGTCGGTCTTGTAACGGCCGTGCCGTATGCGGTAGTCGGCGAGGGTGGTGATCTCGTGCGCGGGGGCGTGCGCGCGCACGGAGGTGCCCCGGGTGCCGTACTCGCCCGCCGGGTACTCGTAGATGTAGTCGCCGAGGTGCAGCCAGGCGTCCAGGTCGCCGCGGACGGCGAGGTGGCGGTAGGCGGCGAAGTAGCCCGCCTCCCAGTTGGCGCAGGAGACCACGCCGAAGCGGAGGTTCGCGACCGCCGCGTCGGCGGCGGGGGCGGTGCGGGCGCGCCCCGCCGGGGAGTCGACGCCGGAGGCCGAGAAGCGGAACCAGTAGTCGGTGGCGGGCGCCAGGCCGCGGATGTCGGCCTTGACCGTGTGGTCGGAGGCGGCGGTTGCGGTGGTGGAACCCGTGGCGACGATGTGCGTGAACGCCTTGTCCGTGGCCACGGTCCAGCTGACCGTGACGTCCGCTCCGAGTCCGGAGCCGGGGGTCGCCTCGGCGATGGGCGTCACGCGGGTCCACAGCAGGATGCCGTCCGGGAGCGGGTCACCGGAGGCGATGCCGTGCAGGAAGGCGGGGGTCTCGGTGGCCGCGAGGGCCGGCAGGGCGCCGGCCAGCGGGGCGGCGAGAACGGCTCCGGCGGCGGCCGCCTTGACGACCGTACGGCGGCGCGGAGCAGGTGAGTTGAGGCCCGTGTCGGGTCTGTTTCGACTGGTCACGGGCGATCAGATTACTGATCGGTAGCGCTTTCGGTAAGGCGCGGGTACGCGAAGAGCGGGCGAACCGGGAAGAGTTCGCCCGCTCGTTCTTCGCGCTTTCTTACGGCGTTACCGCCTGACGTCGTGTTACTTGGTGACGCCCGCGTCCTTGAGCGCCTTCTCCCACTCGGCGACCGAGCTCGGGTTCTCGATCACCTTGTCGTTGATCTTGATGGTCGGGGTCGACTTGACGTCCTTCGTGTTGTCGAAGGAGTCGCTCATCCGCATGGCCCAGGCGTCGTACGTGCCCTTCTCGACGGCGTCCTGGAACTTCTTGTTGTTCTTCAGCGCGTCCACCGTGTCCGCCACCTTGATCAGGTAGCTGTCGTCGGCGAACTCGTCGGAGGACTCCTCGGGGTGGTACTCGGACGAGTAGAGCGCGGCCTTGTAGTCCAGGAACGCCTCGGGGCCGACGTTGAGCGCCGCGCCGAGCGCGCTCAGGGCGTTCTTGGAGCCCTCGCCGCCGAGGTTGCCGTCGAGGAAGGTGCCGAGCGTGAGGGAGAGCTTGTAGGTGCCGTCCTCCATGCCCTTGTTGACGGTCTCGCCCACGGTCTGCTCGAAGGAGGCGCAGGCCGGGCAGCGCGGGTCCTCGTAGAGGTGGATCACGTTGTCGGAGGTGGAGTCGCCGACGAGGACCGTGGTGCCGTCCTTGCCGGAGGTGTTGGCCGGGGCGACGACCTTGGCGTCGGCGGCCGCCTCCCACTTGCTCGGCTGGTTGTTCTGCACGACGGCGTAGCCGATGCCGCCGGCCGCGGCGAGGACGCCGACGACCGAGCAGGCGACGATGATCTGCCGCCTGGCCTTGGCGCGCTTGGCCTCACGCTCGCGCTCGACCCGCAGCCGCTCCCGGGCCGCCGTCTTCGCCGCCTGGCTGTTCCGCTTGCTCATGGTGGTGTTCTCCGTGTGGGACGCGCACGGATCGCGTGCGCTTGCTCGGGTGGGGGACTGGACGTGCGTCGCCGGTCGCGGCAGGCGTTCGCCCGAAGCCTTCGGGTCGCGGTGCCGCGCGGGCCTCGCCGGACGGTGGGTCCGTCAGGTGGCGGCGACGGCGGCGACGCGCGGCGGGCCACGTCGTCCCAGGGAGTGCGTGAGCAGCAGATCGCGCGCAGGCGCCGTGCGGCGCGTGGGGCGGGGAAGCCGGGGGGCCGGCGCGGCGGGCCGCACCGTCCGGGCGGCGGCCGCCAGCAGCAGCGGCCGGAACGTGGTCGCGGCCATCGCGCCGAGCAGTTGTGCGAGGGCGCGCTCGCCCCGGCGCAGCCAGGCCGCCGCCAGCAGGCCGACGCCGACATGGGCGCCGAGCAGCAGCCAGGCGGTCCCGGGGTGCGCGTGCGCAAGGACGGAGGCGACCCGGTCGGTGCCCGTGGTCCCCGCCATCCGCGCCAGCGGCGAACCCACCTCGCCGCCGCCGCACAGCACGTCCAGGCCGACCGAGCGCAGCGGGCCCGCGATCGGGCCGCCCGCCCGGCCGTAGCAGGCGTGCTGGCCCGCGGTGAACACCGTGTCGGCGGCCAGTTCCAGCGGGACCAGCAGTGCGGCGATGCGGCCGAAGCCGCGCTCACGGCCGGCCAGCGCGTACGCGAGGACGAACACGGCGGCGGCGATCGCCGCCACCGTGCCGAGCGGCAGCGGGGCCCGGGACAGCAGCACGTGCGACGCGGTGCTGAGGGTCACGACGATCGCCGTGAACAGCGCCGCGCGTACGGCTCTGAGATGTGTCCCGGATATGTCCATAGCGGGGAGAGTGTGTCACGGACTCCCGTAAGGGACTCCTAAAGGGTCCCTGCGAGGTCCTGGGCGGCCGGTGGGTCAGAGGCCGGGGATCCGGCCGTTGCGGAAGAGGTCGACGAAGATCTGGTGGTCGGCACGCGCGCGGGCGCCGTAGCTGTGCGCGAAGTCGACCAGGAGCGGCGCGAGGCCGCCCTCGTCGCCCGCGAGGGCCGCGTCGATGGCGCGCTCCGTGGAGAACGGCACCAGGTCGGAGTGGCCCGAGTCGTCGTCGGCGGCCGCGTGCATGGTGGCCGTGGACCGCCCCAGGTCGGCGACGACCGCGGCGATCTCCTCCGGGTCGTCGATGTCGCCCCAGTCCAGGTCGACGGCGTACGGCGACACCTCGGCGACCAGCTGGCCGGCCCCGTCCAGCTCGGTCCAGCCGAGCCACGGGTCGGCGTGCGCCTGGAGCGCGCGCTGGGAGATCACCGTGCGGTGCCCCTCGTGCCGGAAGTAGTCGCGGATCGCCGGGTCGGTGATGTGCCGGGAGACGGCCGGGGTCTGGGCCTGCTTGACGTAGATGACCACGTCGTTCTCCAGGGCGTCGCTGTTGCCCTCCAGCAGGATGTTGTACGACGGCAGGCCGGCCGAGCCGATGCCGATGCCGCGCCGGCCGACGACGTCCTTGACCCGGTAGGAGTCCGGGCGGGCCAGCGAGGACTCGGGAAGCGTCTCCAGGTAGCCGTCGAAGGCCGCGAGCACCTTGTAGCGCGTGGCCGCGTCCAGCTCGATGGAGCCGCCGCCCGGGGCGAAGCGGCGCTCGAAGTCGCGGATCTCGGTCATCGAGTCCAGCAGTCCGAACCGGGTCAGCGAGCGGGCGACCCGCAGCGCGTCGAGCAGCGGGCCCTCGGCCGTGTCGAGGGTGAACGGCGGGACCTCGTCGCTCTTGGCGCCGGTGGCCAGCGCGCGCACCCGCTCGCGGTAGGCCGTCGCGTAGATCGTCACCAGCTCGGTGATCTGCTCGTCGCTGAGCGCCTTCGCGTACCCGATGAGGGCGATGGAGGCGGCGAAGCGCTTCAGGTCCCAGGTGAAGGGGCCGACGTACGCCTCGTCGAAGTCGTTGACGTTGAAGATCAGCCGGCCGTTGGAGTCCATGTACGTGCCGAAGTTCTCCGCGTGCAGATCGCCGTGGATCCACACGCGCGAGGTGCGCTCGTCCAGGAACGGGCCGGTGTATATCCCGCCGTCGCCGCGCGCGGCGCCCTCGGCGTCCAGGTCGTGGTAGAAGAGGCAGGCCGTGCCCCGGTAGAAGGCGAAAGCCGAGGCCGCCATCTTCCGGAACTTCACCCGGAACGCGGCCGGGTCGGCGGCGAGCAGCTCGCCGAAGGCGGTGTCGAAGACGGCGAGGATCTCCTCGCCGCGGTGCTCCTCGTCGAGCTGCGGGAACGACATCGCTGGGTGCCTCCTGGTGCGGGTCGTGCGTGACCTGTGGGACGGACGGTGCGCGCCCGGCGGCGCGCCGGTCCGTCACCCTCCAACGCACGAAGGTACGCGGGAGTGCCCGTCGCGTGTCAGAGCCGGGGCATAGACTTCGACGCTGTCCCCAGACTGTCCGCAGCCTGTCGGACCCCCGTCGACGTTCGTTTTCCTTGGAGGCCGAAACCGTGTCGAAGCCGCCGTTCACGCACCTGCACGTCCACACCCAGTACTCGCTGCTGGACGGTGCCGCGCGGCTGAAGGACATGTTCGACGCGTGCAACGAGATGGGCATGACGCACATCGCCATGTCCGACCACGGCAACCTCCACGGGGCCTACGACTTCTTCCACAGCGCGAAGAAGGCGGGTGTCACCCCGATCATCGGCATCGAGGCGTACGTCGCCCCCGAGTCCCGGCGCAACAAGCGCAAGATCCAGTGGGGCCAGCCGCACCAGAAGCGCGACGACGTCTCCGGTTCGGGTGGCTACACCCACAAGACGATGTGGGCCGTGAACAAGACCGGCCTGCACAACCTCTTCCGGCTGTCCTCCGACGCGTACGCCGAGGGCTGGCTCCAGAAGTGGCCCCGGATGGACAAGGAGACGATCTCCCAGTGGTCCGAGGGGATCGTCGCCTCCACCGGCTGCCCCTCCGGCGAGCTCCAGACCCGGCTGCGGCTCGGCCAGTACGACGAGGCGCTGAAGGCGGCCGCCGACTACCAGGACATCTTCGGCAAGGACCGGTACTTCCTGGAGCTGATGGACCACGGCATCGAGATCGAGCACCGGGTCCGCGACGGCCTGCTGGAGATCGGCAGGAAGCTCGGCATCCCCCCGCTGGTCACCAACGACTCGCACTACACGTACGCGCACGAGGCGACCGCCCACGACGCGCTGCTGTGCATCCAGACCGGCAAGAACCTCTCCGACCCCGACCGCTTCAAGTTCGACGGCACCGGCTACTACCTGAAGTCCACCGAGGAGATGTACGCCATCGACTCCTCGGACGCCTGGCAGGAGGGCTGCGCCAACACCCTGCTCGTGGCCGAGATGGTCGACACGGACGGCATGTTCGAGGCCAAGAACCTCATGCCGAAGTTCGACATCCCCGAGGGGTACACCGAGGTCACCTGGTTCAAGGAGGAGGTGCGCCGCGGCATGGAGCGCCGCTTCCCCGGCGGCATCCCCGAGGACCGCCAGAAGCAGGCCGAGTACGAGATGGACGTCATCATCCAGATGGGGTTCCCGGGCTACTTCCTCGTCGTGGCCGACTTCATCATGTGGGCCAAGAACAACGGCATCGCGGTCGGTCCGGGGCGAGGCTCCGCGGCCGGTTCGATCGTCGCCTACGCCATGGGCATCACCGACCTCGACCCGATCCCGCACGGCCTGATCTTCGAGCGGTTCCTGAACCCCGAGCGCGTCTCCATGCCCGACGTCGACATCGACTTCGACGAGCGCAGGCGCGTCGAGGTGATCAGGTACGTGACCGAGAAGTACGGCGCCGACAAGGTCGCCATGATCGGCACCTACGGCAAGATCAAGGCGAAGAACGCCATCAAGGACTCCGCGCGCGTGCTGGGCTACCCGTACGCGATGGGCGACCGCCTCACCAAGGCGATGCCCGCCGACGTCCTCGGCAAGGGCATCGACCTCGACGGCATCACCAACCCCTCGCACCCGCGCTACAGCGAGGCGGGCGAGATCCGGGGGATGTACGAGAACGAGCCGGACGTGAAGAAGGTCATCGACACCGCCAAGGGCGTCGAGGGCCTGGTGCGGCAGATGGGCGTGCACGCGGCCGGCGTGATCATGTCCAGCGAGCCCATCGTGGACCACGCCCCGATCTGGGTGCGGCACACGGACGGTGTGACCATCACGCAGTGGGACTACCCGCAGTGCGAGTCGCTCGGCCTGCTGAAGATGGACTTCCTCGGCCTGCGCAACCTGACGATCATGGACGACGCCGTCAAGATGGTGAAGTCCAACAAGGGCATCGACCTCGACCTGCTGTCCCTGCCGCTCGACGACCCGACGACGTTCGAACTCCTCCAGCGCGGCGACACCCTCGGTGTCTTCCAGTTCGACGGCGGCCCGATGCGTTCGCTGCTGCGCCTGATGAAGCCCGACAACTTCGAGGACATCTCCGCCGTCTCCGCGCTGTACCGTCCGGGCCCGATGGGCATGGACTCGCACACCAACTACGCGCTGCGCAAGAACAAGCTCCAGGAGATCACCCCGATCCACAAGGAGCTGGAGGAGCCCCTCGAAGAGGTCCTGGCGGTCACCTACGGCCTGATCGTCTACCAGGAGCAGGTGCAGAAGGCCGCCCAGATCATCGCCGGGTACTCGCTCGGCGAGGCCGACATCCTGCGCCGCGTGATGGGCAAGAAGAAGCCCGACGAGCTGGCCAAGAACTTCGTCCTCTTCCAGAAGGGCGCCCGCGACAAGGGCTACAGCGACGAGGCCATCCAGGCGCTGTGGGACGTGCTGGTCCCCTTCGCCGGCTACGCGTTCAACAAGGCGCACTCCGCCGCGTACGGCCTGGTGTCGTACTGGACCGCCTATCTCAAGGCGAACCACCCCGCCGAGTACATGGCCGCCCTGCTGACCTCGGTCAAGGACGACAAGGACAAGTCGGCCGTCTACCTCAACGAGTGCCGGCGCATGGGCATCAAGGTGCTCCCGCCGAACGTCAACGAGTCGGTGCACAACTTCGCGGCCCAGGGCGACGACGTGATCCTCTTCGGCCTGGAGGCCGTGCGCAACGTCGGCACCAACGTCGTCGAGTCGATCATCAAGAGCCGCAAGGCCAAGGGCAAGTACGCCTCCTTCCCCGACTACCTCGACAAGGTCGACGCGACGGCGTGCAACAAGCGCACCACGGAGTCCCTGATCAAGGCGGGCGCGTTCGACAGCATGGGCCACACCCGCAAGGGCCTCACCGCGCACTTCGAGCCGATGATCGACAATGTGGTCGCGGTCAAGCGCAAGGAGGCCGAGGGGCAGTTCGACCTCTTCGGCGGCATGGGCGAGGAGCAGAGCGACGAGCCCGGCTTCGGACTCGACGTCGTCTTCACCGACGAGGAGTGGGACAAGACCTATCTGCTCGCCCAGGAGCGGGAGATGCTCGGTCTGTACGTTTCCGACCACCCGCTCTTCGGCCTGGAGCACGTGCTGTCCGACAAGGCCGACGCGGGCATCGCCCAACTCACCGGCGGTGAGCACGCGGACGGCGCGGTCGTCACCATCGGCGGCATCATCTCGGGCCTCCAGCGCAAGATGACCAAGCAGGGCAACGCCTGGGCCATCGCCACCGTCGAGGACCTCGCCGGTTCCATCGAGTGCATGTTCTTCCCGGCGACCTACCAGTTGGTGTCGACCCAACTCGTCGAGGACGCCGTCGTGTTCGTCAAGGGCCGCCTGGACAAGCGCGAGGACGTGCCGCGGCTGGTCGCGATGGAGCTCCAGGTCCCCGACCTGTCGAACGCCGGCACCAACGCGCCGGTGGTCCTCACCATCCCGGCCACCCGGGTCACCCCGCCGATGATCAGCCGGCTCGGTGAGATCCTCACCCATCACAAGGGCGACAGCGAGGTGCGGATCAAGCTCCAGGGGCCGACGAAGACGACCGTGCTGCGGCTGGACCGGCACCGGGTGAAGCCGGATCCGGCGTTGTTCGGCGATCTGAAGGTGCTGCTCGGACCGTCCTGCCTGGCCGGCTGAGGCCGCCTTCCCGCCGTGCGCGACATGACCGAGGGGCGCGTCCGATCCCGGACGCGCCCCTCGTCATCCTCGGGGGCCGCAACGACCCGCTGTGCGGATGTCAGTTGTGGCCGAAACGCTTCTGCCGGCCCTTGCGGGCCATGTCTATCGGCGACGGCTGCGCGGCCTGCTGCTCCGACATGGGCTCCGCCGACTGCTGCTGCTCCGGCTGCCGGGTGGCACGGCCGGTCTGCTGCTGCTTACGGTCACGGTTCTTGTTCTTGGCCATGGTGATCTGCCTCCTGAGGGGGATCTAGGGGCCAGGGCCGGGACCAGATTCACATATGCCGATAACGATCGCATGTCGGACAATTACCGTCTGTGACAGGGCTTGTCGGTGCGGGAGGGGCGCGGGAATCCCCGAAACGCCACGCCGAAGATCGAGTTCGGGCCGTTAACCCCCGTGTGGTCGGGCAGACTCGAAGGAAGCCCGAAGCAAACCTCCCGGGAAGAGGGTGAGTCGCGTGGACCGCTGCGTCGTCCTGGTGGACGCCGGGTATCTGCTGGGGGCCGCCGCCAGCCTCCTCGCCGGGGAGCCCTCACGGTCCCGCATCACCGTGGATCACACCGCCCTCATCCAGGGGCTGCGCGAACGCGCCGAGTCCGACACGGAACGGCCGCTGCTGCGCATCTACTGGTTCGACGGCGCCCCCGACCGCGTGCCGCAGCCCGAGCACCGCCGTCTGCGGGTGATGCCCCGGGTCACGGTGCGGCTCGGGGCGCTCACCCGCAGCGACGGCAGGTGGAACCAGAAGGGCGTCGACGCCGCGATGCACGCCGAGCTCACCGAGCTGGCCCGCAACCGCGCCTGCTCCGACATCGTCCTGGTGACCGGCGACGGCGATCTGCTGCCGGGCATGATGGCCGCCAAGGAGCACGGGGTCGCCGTGCACCTGTGGGCCGTGCAGGCCGCCGACGGCGACTACAACCAGTCGGAGGACCTCGTCGCCGAGGCCGACGAGCGGCGGGTGCTCGACCGGACGTGGATCACCAAGGCCGTACGCGCCAAGGAACTGGGCGGGATCTGCGCGCCGCCGCCCGCGCCCCGGCCCGAGATCGCCGCGATCCTGTCCGCGCCGCTGCCCGACTCCCCCCTCGCCCCGGCCGCCGAGCGGCCGGTCGACCAGCCGCCCCGCACCGCCCCGGCCGCCGCGCAGAACGGCGCCGAGGAACGGGTCCCGGCCCCCAAGGGCGTGCCGACGCCCAAGGACCTCGCCGCGCTGCGCGCCCACGGCCCGCAGCCCCCGCAGCCCGCCACCGCGACCCTGCGCTGGTCCTCAGACAAGGGCTGGGTGGACCGCCCCGGCGGCACCGCGGAGCCGGCCGAGATCGCCTCGATGCCGACGCTGGCCCAGCTGACCACGGCCGAGCAGCGGTGGGCCGATCGGGAGGAGGACATCACGACCGTCGGCGGGGACCCGTACGAGGTCGGACAGGTGTTCGCGCGCCGGTGGATGTCCCGGCTCGGCGACCAGGCCCACCTGCAGAAGCTGTCCGGGATGTACCCGCGCGTCCCGCACCGGATCGACGGGGAACTGCTGCGCTACGCCGCCCGCTTCGGGCTGCTCGCCCACAAGGACGACCAGATCGACGAGCACGACCGGTACGCGATCCGGGCCGGTTTCTGGCGGGAGATCGACGTCCGCACGGCGGCGGAACCCGCCCCCGCCGCGGAGCAGTGAGGCCGCCCGGGCGGGTGCGGCGGGGCCCGGTGCCGCCGTGGGCGTGTGCCGTTGCGGGGGATTCATGCTCAGAGGCGGTTTTCGTGGCGTAGGCCGACCCGGGAGCGTGCCGGGGGTGCGGACCCCGTAGGCTCGTCCCTTGTGAGTACGCGCGCGGCAGGGGCCTTCCGGGACAGTGGTGAGGTCGTGTGCGCGGTGCGTGGGCTGACGAAGACCTATCCGGCGGTACGGAGCCGGCGCGGGGCGCCCGGCACCCCGGAGGTCCGGGCCACCGACGACGTACGGCTGGACGTGCGCCGGGGCGAGATCTTCGGGCTGCTCGGCCCGAACGGGGCCGGCAAGTCCACCCTCGTGCGCCAGCTGACCGGGCTGATGCGGCCCGACGAGGGCAGTGTCGAGATCCTCGGCCACGACATCGTGCGCCACCCCGAGCGGGCCTCGCGGATCCTCGCCTACCTCGGGCAGGAGTCCACCGCCCTCGACGAACTGACCGTGGCCCTCGCCGCCGAGACCACCGCGCGGCTGCGCGGACTGGACGCGCGGCCGGCGCGGGACGAGCGGGACGCCGTGCTGGAGGAGCTGGGACTCACCGCGATCGCCGGGCGGCCGCTGAAGAAGCTCTCCGGTGGACAGCGCCGGCTGGCCTGTGTCGCCGCGGCCCTGGTGGGGGAGCGGCCGCTGCTCGTGCTGGACGAGCCGACCGCCGCGATGGACCCCGTGGCGCGGCGGGCCGTGTGGTCGGCGGTGGACCGGCGCCGGGCCGAGCGCGGCACCACGGTCGTGCTGGTCACCCACAACGTCATCGAGGCGGAGACCGTCCTCGACCGGGTCGCCGTCCTGGACCGTGGGCGCGTGATCGCCTGCGACACGCCCACGGGTCTGAAGGAGCAGGTCGCCGGTGAGGTGCGGGTCGACCTGGTGTGGCGCGAACGGGCGCCGCTGGACGTGCCCGAGGTGGCCGCGCTGCGGGACCGGGTCGTGGAGTCCGGACGGCGCTGGACGCTGCGGCTGGCGCCCGAGGAGGCCCGCGCGGTCGTCTCGACGGTCACCGGCGGGGCCGCCTTCGCCGCGCTGGACGACTTCACCCTGACCACGCCGAGCCTGGAGGACGTGTACATGGCACTCGGCGGGGCGGCGCGGCAGGGGCTGGTGAAGGCATGAGCCTGAGTCGTCGAGCCGTCGCATCCGTACGGAACGGGGGAGACGCCGGAGTGAAACCGGGGAAGGGGAGCAGCGCGACGTGAGTGTCGTACCCGCAGAAGTGCTGCCGGGCAGTGTCCTGGCCGCCGACGGAGCGGCCCGGGGCGCGGCCGAGCTCGCACCGCCCGCGCGGCTGTGGCCGTCCCTGGCGGCGGTCTACCGGGCGCAGCTGTCCCGGGCGCGGGTGGCGCGGATCCCGCTGCTGTTCGTGGCGACCTTCCAGTCCGTCGGCATCATGATCATGATGCGGGGCGTGGTGGACGGCGGGAGCGAGGCGCACGCCGTGGTCGCCGGCTCGTCCATCGTGGTCGTCGCGTTCGTCGCGCTGAACCTCCTCGCGCAGTACTTCGGGCAGCTGCGGGCCACCGGCGGGCTCGACCACTACGCCACGCTGCCGGTGCCGCCGGCCGCGGTGGTGCTGGGGGCCGCGGGGGCGTACGCCTCCTTCACCGTGCCGGGCACGATGGTGACCGCCGTCTTCGGCTGCGTGCTGTTCGGGCTGCCGATGGCCAACCTGTGGGTGCTGCTGGCCGTGATCCCGCTCGCCGGGGCCGCGCTGGCCGGGCTCGGGGCAGCCCTCGGACTGCTCGCGCCGCGGCCCGAGCTGGCCACCCTGCTGGGACAGCTCGGGATGTCCGCGGCGCTGCTGCTGGGCGTGCTGCCGCCGGACCGGATGCCGCAGATCGTGCGGTTCGCCCGCGATCTGCTGCCCTCGACGTACGGCGTGGAGGCCTACGCGCGGACCTTCGCCGCGCAGCCCGACTGGGCCCGGGTGGCCGCGGACCTCGCCGTGTGCGCCGGGGTCGGGGTGATCTCGCTGGCGGTCGCCACCTGGGCGTACCGCCGGGCCGCCGTCCGGTGACGCGCGCCACGGACAGGCCTGGCACGATGTCAGGGTGACAGCACCGTTGACGCCGCCTCCGCCGCCGCATGAACAGTCCGCGCACCATGCGTGGCCCCCGGCAGGGGCCGGGCACGGGGCGGGCGCGCATCCTCACGCCGTCGCTCACCCGCATGCCTACGCAAGCGCCCAGGGAACCAAGGGTGAGGACGGGCCCGGGATGAAGACCGAGGTGCGGGAGGCCGCCGTGATCACGGTGGTCCTGGCGCTGTGCGGAGTGCTGCTCGGGGTGCTGTGGAACTGGCTGGCGCCTCGGGTGCCGCTGGTCGGCGACGTGGTCGGCGGGACCTGGGTCGTCTTCCTCAAGGACACCGAGGGGGAGCAGTCGATCGGGGTGGACGGAACGTTCACTCTGCTCGCGCTGGCGTTCGGCGTGCTCAGCGCGGTCCTGGTGTTCCTGGTGCGGCGGCGCGGGGGCGTGCCGCTCGTGGTCGCGCTCGGCCTCGGTGGGCTGCTCGGCTCGCTGCTCGCCTGGCGGCTCGGGGTCTGGCTCGGGCCCGGGGACGACGTGCTGGCGCACGCCAAGGAGGTGGGCAAGGGCGTGACGTTCTCGGCGCCGCTGGAACTCGCGGCGAAGGGGGCGCTGCTGGCCTGGTCGTTCTCGGCGCTGCTGGTGCACCTCGGCCTGACGGCGCTGTTCGGGCCCCGGGATCCCGAGCCGGCGGGGTACGGGCCGCACGGGCGGACCCCGTAACTCACCGGCCGGGACATCGGCTGCCGCGGGCCCGGTTGCCGGGCCTCGGCCGCTACGACGGACGCCGGCCGTGGTTGGCCCGGCGTTTGCGTATGCGCCACTTGCGTTTCCGGGTTTTCTTCGACATGTCCTGTCTCCTTAACCGAGAAAGGACATCCCGTCGAGGGGTCACGCGCGCCCGATGGGTGCCAGCGTCGCCTCCGTGAGCCTCGCCAGGTCCTTCGGCGACAGCTCCACCTCCAGGCCCCGGCGGCCCGCCGAGACGCAGATCGTGGCGTGCGCGGCGGCCGAGCCGTCCAGCACGGTGGCGAGCTTCCTGCGCTGGCCGAGGGGCGAGATGCCGCCCCGGACGTAGCCGGTGGTGCGTTCCGCGAGGGCCGGGTCGGCCATCGACGCCTTCTTGCCGCCGACGGCCGCCGCCAGCGCCTTCAGGTCCAGCGAGCCCGCTACCGGCACCACCGCGACCGTCAGGGTGCCGTCCACGTCCGCCACCAGCGTCTTGAAGACGCGCTCCGGCGAGACCCCCATCACCTGCGCCGCCTCCTCGCCGTAGGAGGGGTGGGACGGGTCGTGGTCGTAGGCGTGGATCGTGAAGTCCACGCCCGCCGCCGTCAGCGCCACCGTGGCGGGCGTGCCGCCGGACTGCTGGTTCTTCTTCGGCTTCTTCGCCATCCGGGCTGTTCCCCAGGTCGTTCGCGGGTCAGTTCAGGCTCGTCGGTGCCCGCGTCAGCTCGGACGCCGGCAGTGACGGCAGCGTACGGATGATCGCCGTCTCGGAGCGAAGGAGTTTCAGCTCGTCGCGCAGCCGCGACGCGGTGTCCGGCGCCTGGAGCAGCCGCTGCTTGGTGGGGGTGTCCAGCATCATGGCCGCCGCGACCAGGTACGACACCACCGACGGCTCGTCCGGCAGGTCGCCCGTCGACAGCGAGCGCTCCCGCGCTCCCGCGAGCCGCTTCTGGTACTGCCGGAACGCCCGCAGCACCCCCTCGGCCAGCGCCCCCGCCTCGTCGCCCGGCTCCTCCGGCAGCTCCTCCAGCTCCGCCGTGAGGAACGGCCCCGAGGCGTCCACCGACAGCAGCCGCACCCGGGTCGTCCCGGTCGCCAGCACCTCGAAGGTGCCGTCCGCCCGCTCCCGTATCGTCGCCGCGTCGGCCACGCAGCCCACGCCGTGGAACGCCTTCACCGGGTCGGCGCCGAAGCCGGCCGCCGAGCCCCGCTCGGGCACCGCCGTCGGGTCGGGCAGGCCCGGCTCGCTCGCCGCGACCTCGTGGCCGTCGCGGATGGTCACGACGGCGAAGCGGCGCGGTTCGTCCTCGGGGGTCTTCACAAGGGTGCGCATCATGGCGCGGTAGCGCTCCTCGAAGATGTTCAAGGGGAGCACCAGCCCCGGGAACAGCACGGTGTTCAGGGGGAAGAGCGGCAGCCGGACGGTGGTCACGACGCTAGAGCCTAATGGTCGCCGGACCGTACCCGTCCGCCCCGCCCGCTCCCCGGGCGGCGCGGGGCCCGCTAATTGCGCCGCAGCAGCCGTGTCGCCCCGGCCGCGACCGTCGTGGCGAGGATCCAGCCGAGCAGGACCAGCGCGGCGGCCAGCCACTGCCAGCCGCCGTCCAGATGCCAGAAACCCATCTGGCCCAGGTCGATGACCGGCAGCAGCAGGTCGAGGGCGAACAGGGCGGGATTCCACGGCGGCTCGCCCGTGCTGCTGCCGGTCCGGGGGCGCCCGGCGGACGCGAAGGCCAGCGAGCCCGCCGCCCACAGCACCGCCATCCACACCGCGGCCCGCCCCGGCCGGTACCCGTAGGCCACCGCCAGGTCCTGCGCGTACCCCCAGAGCTTCCCGGCCGGCGGCAGGGTCTCCCGGCGCCGCCGGTGCTTGGCGAGCAGCACCTCGCGGGCGTCCTCGTCCTCCCCGCTCGCGCGCAGCACGGCGGCGAGCCGCTCGTACGGCTCCGGGTGGTACTCGGCGGTCGCGGCGGCCACCCACGCCAGCCGCCGCGCCAGCGGGAACGACCCCTGCGGCACCAGGTTCTCGTAGACGAAGCCCCGCATGGCCAGATTGCCGATGCCGGGCCAGCTGCCCGCCCGGTCGACCAGGTTGATCGTCCGGACGCCGGACAGCACCACCTTGCCGCGCTGCGGCCGCTCCCCGAGGAAGCGCAGCTCGGGCGCCTGCACCCGGCGCAGGGACAGCTCCTGGTCGTCGGTGAAGGTGAACCGCGCGCGTTCCAGGTCGACCGCGTCCCCGAACCGGCCGTCGTCCAGGCGCACCCCGCCCTGGCACTCGAAGTGCTGGATGCGGGTCCCGCGCGCGGGGGTGCGTCCGGCCAGCTGCGGGGAGCCGACGCCGGCCGGGGAGAGGTACAGCGTGCGGCCCACGGTGAGCTGCGGGGCGTTCAGCGCGTGCCGGGTGTACGGGTTGCGCAGCCGTGCCCCGCGCAGGCTGAGCGAGACGCCGACGTTCGCGCTGCGCAGGCTCAGCTCGCCGTGCGACTCCAGCATCTCGGCCTGGAGGTCCTGGCCCACGGTGATGCCGTCCGCGGAGATCGAGCGGCCCGTGCGGTCCCGGTGGACGACGGCCTGGTTGAGCAGCAGGTCCGTGCCGATGTGCGCGTCGGTCAGCCGGACGCCGCCGGGAAACCTGCAGCGCGGCAGATGCAGATCGCCCTCGGTGTGCACCCGCGCCGCCTCCAGCCGCGGCACCGCGCAGTTCACCAGCCGTACGGTCCTGAACTGGGCCTCCGGCATCGATATCTCCCGCTCGAAGCAGCAGCCGCGCAGTTCGACGTAGGGCACCACCGCGCCGCCCGCGAGGTCGAGGCTGCCGCTGATCCGCACGCCGGTCAGCTTCAGCGCGGCCACCCGGCCGGCGAGGGCGGGCGGCCCGTCCAGCAGCAGCCAGCACACGATGCGGGCCCGCACCGTCCGCCCGGGCCCCCACGGCTGCCCGCCGTGCGGATCGTCCACCACGGCGTCCCCGCTGCTCAGGTCGTACACGCTGCCGTTGCGGAAGGCCTGCCACATACCGGCCTCGGCGGCGTTCAGGTCGTCGGGCAGGTCCCCGTCCCGGACGCCGGCCCCCTCGGTCACGGTGTTCCCTCCCTCCCCTGCCGCTCCTCGGTTTCGTACTGCCGTTCATGCCCGCTGGGTGACGCCTCGAACACGCCGGGTGAAGGCGATCTTCCGGGTCCTGGCACGGAGCGTGAGCGGGGTCTCGTATCAGCCACTGATACGTGCGAACGGCGCCGCGTCCGGGTCTGCGAGAATTGGGTGTGTGATCTCCCGAATCGATCTGCGCGGCGACGCCCTCCCGGAGGGTCCCGCCCTGCGCGACCTGCTGCCCCGAGCCGACTTCGACGTCGCGGCCGCCCTCGAGAAGGTGCGTCCCATCTGCGAGGCCGTGCATCATCGGGGCGACGCGGCGCTGATCGACTTCGCCGAGAAGTTCGACGGCGTCCGGCTCGAGCAGGTGCGGGTGCCCGCCGAGGCGCTCGCCCGCGCGCTCAAGGAGCTCGACCCGGCCGTGCGCGCGGCCCTGGAGGAGTCCATCCGGCGTGCCCGCCTGGTCCACCGTGAGCAGCGCCGCGCCGGCCACACCACCCAGGTCGTGCCCGGCGGCCACGTCACCGAGAAGTGGGTGCCGGTCGACCGGGTCGGCCTCTACGCGCCCGGCGGCCGCTCGGTCTACCCGTCCTCCGTGGTCATGAACGTCGTGCCCGCCCAGGAGGCCGGTGTCGGCTCGATCGCGCTCGCCTCCCCGGCCCAGGCCGAGTTCGGCGGGCTGCCGCACCCCACGATCCTCGCCGCGTGCGCGCTGCTCGGCGTCGACGAGGTGTACGCGGCCGGCGGCGCGACCGCCGTGGCGATGTTCGCCTACGGCACCGAGTCCTGCCCGCCCGCCAACATGGTCACCGGCCCGGGCAACATCTGGGTCGCCGCCGCCAAGCGCTTCTTCACCGGCCGGATCGGCATCGACGCCGAGGCCGGCCCGACCGAGATCGCCGTGCTGGCCGACGCCACCGCCGACCCTGTGCACGTCGCCTCCGACCTGATCAGCCAGGCCGAGCACGACCCGCTGGCGGCGGCCGTGCTGGTCACCGACTCCGTGGAGCTGGCGGACGCGGTGGAGCGCGAGCTGGAGCCGCAGGTCGCGGCCACCAAGCACATCGACGACCGGATCGTCCCGGCCCTGAAGGGCCGGCAGTCCGCGATCGTCCTGGTCGACGGCGTCGACGAGGGCCTGCGGGTGGTCGACGCCTACGGCGCCGAGCACCTGGAGATCCAGACCGCCGACGCGGCCGCCGTGGCCGACCGGGTCCGCAACGCCGGGGCGATCTTCATCGGCCCCTGGGCGCCGGTCTCGCTCGGCGACTACGCGGCCGGGTCCAACCACGTGCTGCCCACCGGCGGCTGCGCCTGCCACTCCTCGGGGCTGTCCGTGCAGTCCTTCCTGCGCGGTGTCCACATCGTCGACTACACGCGGGAGGCGCTGGCCGAGGTCGCGCACCACGTGGTGACGCTGGCGGAGGCGGAGGACCTGCCGGCGCACGGCGCGGCGATCAAGGCGAGGTTCGGGTGGAAGGTACCGGAGAGCAAGTGACTGGCATCGACGATCTCCCCGTACGGGACGAGCTGCGCGGCAAGTCCCCCTACGGCGCGCCCCAACTGGACGTGCCCGTACGGCTGAACACCAACGAGAACCCCTACCCGCTGCCCGAGCCGCTGGTCGAACGGATCGCCGAGCGGGTGCGCGAGGCGGCCCGGCACCTCAACCGCTACCCCGACCGGGACGCGGTGGAGCTGCGGACCCGGCTCGCGGCGTACCTGACCGCGACCTCGGGCCACGAGGTCGGTCCCGCCAACGTCTGGGCGGCCAACGGCTCCAACGAGGTCATCCAGCAGCTGCTGCAGACCTTCGGCGGACCGGGCCGTACGGCCCTCGGCTTCGAGCCCTCGTACTCGATGCACGGTCTTATCGCGCGCGGGACGGGCACCGGCTGGATCTCCGGTCCCCGGCAGCCCGACTTCTCGCTCGACGCCGCGGCCGCCGCGCGGACGATCGCGGAGCACCGGCCCGACGTCGTCTTCGTCACCACCCCCAACAACCCCACCGGCAACGCGGTCCCGCGCGAGACGGTGGTGGCCCTCTACGAGGCCGCGCAGGCGGCGAAGCCCTCGATGGTGATCGTGGACGAGGCGTACGTCGAGTTCAGCCACGGCGAGTCCCTGCTGCCGCTGCTGGACGGCCGCCCGCATCTGGTGATCTCCCGGACCATGTCCAAGGCCTTCGGCGCGGCCGGCCTGCGCCTCGGCTATCTGGCCGCGGCCCCGGCCGTCGTCGACGCCGTGCAGCTCGTCCGGCTGCCCTACCACCTGTCGGCGGTCACCCAGGCGACCGCGCTGGCCGCCCTGGAGCACACCGACACCCTGCTCGGATACGTCGAGCAGCTGAAGGCCGAGCGGGACCGACTGGTCGGCGAACTGCGGGCGATCGGCTACGACGTCATCGAGTCGGACGCCAACTTCGTGCAGTTCGGCCGGTTCGCCGACGCCCACGAGGCCTGGCGGAAGATCCTCGACCGGGGCGTCCTGGTCCGGGACAACGGAGTTCCGGGGTGGCTGCGGGTCACCGCCGGCACGCCGGACGAGAACGACGCGTTCCTCGACGCGGTCCGTGAGTTGAAGAAGGAGCAGAGTTCATGAGCCGCGTGGGACGCGTGCAGCGCACGACCAAGGAGACATCGGTCCTCGTCGAGATCGACCTCGACGGCACGGGCAAGGTCGACGTGTCGACCGGGGTCGGTTTCTACGACCACATGCTCGACCAGCTCGGCCGGCACGGCCTGTTCGACCTGACCGTGAAGACCGAGGGCGACCTCCACATCGACTCGCACCACACGATCGAGGACACCGCCCTCGCGCTGGGCGCCGCCTTCAAGCAGGCGCTCGGCGACAAGGTGGGCATCTACCGCTTCGGCAACTGCACGGTCCCGCTGGACGAGTCCCTCGCCCAGGTCACCGTCGACCTGTCCGGCCGCCCCTACCTCGTGCACACCGAGCCCGAGAAGATGGCGCCGATGATCGGCGAGTACGACACGACGATGACCCGGCACATCCTGGAGTCCTTCGTCGCCCAGGCGCAGATCGCGCTGCACGTGCACGTGCCCTACGGGCGCAACGCGCACCACATCGTGGAGTGCCAGTTCAAGGCGCTGGCCCGGGCCCTGCGCTACGCCTCCGAGCGCGACCCGCGCGCGGCCGGCATCCTCCCGTCGACGAAGGGCGCGCTGTGACCGGCACCTCCACGCTGCTGATCGTCGTCGGCCTCTTCCTGGTCGGCGGCATCTTCTCCTTCGTCAAGCAGAAGATGCCCAAGGGCCTGATCGTGCTGCTCTCCATCGGCGCCGCGATGTGCCTGGTCGCGGGCGTCCTGCGGCTGGAGGTGTGGAATTGAGCGCGTCGAGAAGCGTCGTCGTCTTCGACTACGGCTTCGGCAACGTGAGGTCGGCCGAGCGCGCCCTCGCGCGCGTGGGTGCCGACGTCGAGATAACGCGTGACTTCGACAAGGCCATGAACGCGGACGGCCTGCTGGTGCCGGGCGTCGGCGCGTTCGCCGCCTGCATGACCGGCCTGCGCGAGGCACGCGGCGACTGGATCGTCGACCGCCGGCTGGCCGGCGGGCGCCCGGTGATGGGCATCTGCGTGGGCATGCAGATCCTCTTCGCCCGGGGCATCGAGCACGGCGTCGAGACCGAGGGCCTCGACGAGTGGCCCGGCGCGGTCGAGCCGCTCCAGGCCGAGATCGTGCCGCACATGGGCTGGAACACGGTCGAGGCACCCGCCGGCTCCGAGCTGTTCGCCGGCCTGGACGCCGACGCCCGGTTCTACTTCGTGCACTCCTACGCCGTCCAGGACTGGACCCTGGAGACGGCGAACCCGGCGATGCGCGCACCGCTCGTCACCTGGTCCACGCACGGCAAGCCGTTCGTGGCCGCCGTCGAGAACGGCGCCCTGTGGGCCACGCAGTTCCACCCCGAGAAGTCCGGCGACGCCGGCGCGCAGCTGCTCACCAACTGGATCGGAACCCTGTAGAGACATGGCCAAGCTCGAACTCCTCCCCGCCGTCGACGTCCGCGACGGCCAGGCCGTCCGCCTCGTGCACGGCGAGTCCGGCACGGAGACCTCGTACGGCTCCCCCCTGGAGGCCGCCCTCGCCTGGCAGCGGGCGGGCGCCGAGTGGCTGCACCTGGTCGACCTGGACGCCGCCTTCGGCACCGGCGACAACCGCGCGCTGATCGCGGAGGTCACCGGGGCGATGGACATCAGGGTGGAGCTGTCCGGCGGCATCCGCGACGACGCCACCCTGGCCGCCGCCCTCGCCACCGGCTGCACCCGCGTGAACCTCGGCACGGCCGCCCTGGAGACCCCCGAGTGGGTCGCCGAGGTGATCGCCGAGCACGGCGACAGGATCGCGGTCGGTCTCGACGTACGCGGCACCACCCTGCGCGGTCGCGGCTGGACCCGGGACGGCGGCGACCTCTACGAGACGCTGGAGCGCCTCGACAAGGAGGGCTGCGCGCGGTACGTCGTCACCGACATCGCCAAGGACGGCACGCTCCAGGGCCCGAACCTGGACCTGCTGAAGAACGTCTGCGCGGTGACCGACCGCCCGGTCGTGGCCTCCGGCGGGGTGTCCTCGCTGCGGGACCTGCGGGCGATCGCCGAGCTCGTGCCCCTCGGAGTCGAGGGCTCCATCGTCGGGAAGGCCCTGTACGCCAAGGCCTTCACCCTGGAAGAGGCCCTGGAGGCTGTGGCGTCATGACATCGGATGCCGTGCGGCGGGTGCGGGGCGGGAGCCCCTGGGAGGAGTCCTACGGTTTCGCACGCGCCGTCGCGGTGGGCGACCGGGTGCTGGTGGGCGGCACGACGTCCTTCAAGGGCGACGTGCTGTACGGCGAGGGCGACCCGTACGAACAGGCCAAGGTGGCCTTCACCGGCGCGATCGAGGCGATCGGCGAGTTCGGGCTCGGCGTCGGGTCCGTGATCCGCACCCGGATGTACCTGTCGCACCCACGGGACGTGGACGAGGTGGGCCGGGCCCACAGGGAACTCTTCGACACGGTGCGGCCGGTGTCCACCCTCCTCGTGGTGGAGGGCTTCGTGGACCCGCGCATCCTGGTCGAGGTCGAAGTAGAGGCATACAGAGGAGCCGAGCGGTCATGACCCTGGCGGTCCGAGTCATCCCCTGCCTGGACGTGGACAACGGCCGGGTCGTCAAGGGCGTCAACTTCCAGAACCTGCGCGACGCGGGCGACCCCGTCGAGATGGCCAAGGTGTACGACGCCGAGGGCGCCGACGAGCTGACGTTCCTGGACATCACCGCGTCCTCCGGCGACCGGGAGACGACCTACGACGTGGTGCGCCGCACCGCCGAGCAGGTGTTCATCCCGCTCACGGTCGGCGGTGGCGTACGCACCGCCGAGGACGTGGACAAGCTGCTGCGGGCGGGCGCCGACAAGGTGGGCGTCAACACGGCGGCCATCGCGCGGCCCGACCTCATCCGCGAGATCGCCGAGCGCTTCGGCCGCCAGGTGCTGGTGCTGTCGGTCGACGCCCGCCGCACCGACGCGGGCTCCTTCGAGGTCACCACCCACGGCGGCCGCAAGGGCACCGGCATCGACGCGGTCGAGTGGGCGCACCGGGCCGCCGAGCTGGGCGCCGGCGAGATCCTGCTCAACTCCATGGACGCGGACGGCACCAAGGACGGCTACGACCTGGAGATGATCGCCGCCGTCCGCCGGCACGTCACCGTGCCGGTGATCGCCTCCGGCGGCGCGGGCAGGCTGGCCGACTTCGCGCCGGCCATCGGGGCGGGCGCGGACGCCGTGCTCGCGGCGTCGGTGTTCCACTTCGGCGACCTGCGCATCGGCGAGGTCAAGGAGACCCTGCGGACGGCCGGCCACCCCGTACGGTGACCCCGGCCGCCGGCCGGGGTCTCAGATGCCGAGCTGCTTGCCCTCCTCCAGCTTCGCGATCGCGTCCGCGTCGCCGTCGACGTCCACCTTGGCGGCGCTCTGCCGGCCGTAGAGGAACAGCAGCAGCTCCGACGGCTCACCCGTCACCGTGACGACCGGGGTGCCGCGGTGGGCGACCGTCGTCTGGCCGTCGGGGCGGCGCAGCACCAGGCCCGTGACCACGGAGCGGCCCATCAGGCGGGCCGTGCGCTCCAGCCGGGACCACAGGGCGTCCTGGAAGACCGGGTCGAGCTCGCGGGAGGTCCAGTCGGGCTGGGCGCGGCGCACGTCCTCGGCGTGGACGTAGAACTCGATGGTGTTCGACATCTCGTCGATCTGCTTGAGCTGGAAGGGTGAGAAGCGCGGCGGGCCCGAGCGGATGAGCTGGATCAGCTCCTCGTAGGGCTTGTCCGCGTACTCCTCCATCACCTTCTCCAGGCGGGGCGCGAGCTGCTTGATCAGCAGTCCGCCGGCGGCGTCCGGGCGGCGCTCGCGCACGACCACGTGCGCGGCCAGGTCCCGGGTCCGCCAGCCCTCGCACAGGGTGGTGGCCTCCGGACCGGCGGTCTCCAAGAGGTCGGCGAGGAGAAGCCGTTCACGCTTGGCAAAGGTCGACATGAAGTCAGCCTACGACCGCGTATCCGTACCGCACAGTGGACGGCGCCCGGGGCTGTCGGCGCGGCGCGGCACAATGGCACCCATGACCAGCTCTCCCTCCGGTCGCCTCGACCCGAAGATCGCCGCGCGCCTCAAGCGCAGCGCGGACGGGCTCCTGCCCGCCATCGCCCAGCAGTACGACACCGGCGAGGTGCTGATGCTGGGCTGGATGGACGACGAGGCCCTGCATCGCACGCTGACCACGGGACGCTGCACGTACTGGTCGCGCAGCCGCGGGGAGTACTGGGTCAAGGGCGACACCTCCGGCCACTTCCAGTGGGTCAAGTCCGTCGCCCTCGACTGCGACGCCGACACCGTGCTCGTCCAGGTCGACCAGGTCGGCGCCGCCTGCCACACCGGCGCGCGCACCTGCTTCGACGCGGACGTGCTGCTCACGGACGCCGACCACGGCGTGCCCGCCCGGGATCAGTAAGGTCAGCCGCCATGGACCTCGAGACCTTCCGCAAGCTGGCCTGCGACCGCCGCGTCGTCCCCGTCACGCGCAAGCTCCTCGCCGACGGAGACACCCCGGTCGGGCTGTACCGCAAGCTCGCCGCCGAGCGCCCCGGCACGTTCCTGCTGGAGTCCGCGGAGAACGGCCGCTCCTGGTCCCGCTACTCGTTCGTCGGTGTCCGCAGCGCCGCCACCCTCACCGAGCGCGACGGCCGGGTGCACTGGCTGGGCGAGCCCCCCGTGGGCGTGCCCGTCGACGGGGACCCGCTGGCCGCCCTGCGCGCCACCATCGAGGCCCTGCACACGCCCCACCAGGAGGGCCTGCCGCCCTTCACCGGCGGCATGGTCGGCTACCTCGGCTACGACATCGTCCGCCGCCTGGAGAAGATCGGTCCCGGTGAGCGCGACGACCTGCGGCTGCCCGAGCTGACCATGCTGCTCACCAGCGACCTCGCGGTGATGGACCACTGGGAGGGCTCGGTCCTGCTGATCGCCAACGCGATCAACCACAACGACCTCGACACCGGCGTCGACGAGGCCTACGCCGACGCCGTGGCCCGCCTCGACGCCATGGAGGCCGACCTCACGCGGGCCGTGGCCCAGCCGCCGGCCGTGCTGCCGCCCTCCGAGCTGCCGCCGTACAGCGCCCTGTGGGGCGGCCCCGACTTCCAGGCGGCCGTCGAGGACATCAAGGAGCGCATCCGCGCCGGGGAGGCCTTCCAGGTCGTGCCGTCGCAGCGGTTCGAGACGCCGTGCGCGGCGAGCGCGCTCGACGTCTACCGGGTGCTCCGCGCCACCAACCCCTCGCCGTACATGTACCTGCTGCGCTTCGAGGGCTTCGACGTCGTCGGCTCCTCGCCCGAGGCGCTGGTCAAGGTCGAGGACGGCCAGGCACTGGTGCACCCCATCGCCGGCACCCGGCCGCGGGGCGCCACCCCGCAGGAGGACCAGGCGCTCGCCGAGGAGCTGCTCGCCGACCCCAAGGAGCGCGCCGAGCACCTCATGCTCGTCGACCTCGGCCGCAACGACCTCGGCCGGGTGTGCGAGCCCGGCTCGGTGGAGGTCGTCGACTTCATGTCCGTCGAGCGCTACTCGCACGTGATGCACATCGTCTCCACGGTCACGGGCCGCGTCTCGGCGGGCCGCACCGCCTTCGACGTGCTGACGGCCTGCTTCCCGGCGGGCACCCTCTCCGGCGCCCCCAAGCCGCGCGCGATGCAGATCATCGACGAACTGGAGCCGTCCCGGCGCGGGCTGTACGGCGGCTGCGTCGGCTATCTGGACTTCGCCGGCGACTCCGACACCGCGATCGCCATCCGCACCGCCCTGCTCCGCGACGGCACGGCGTACGTGCAGGCGGGCGCGGGCATCGTCGCGGACTCCGACCCGGTCGCCGAGGACACGGAGTGCCGCAACAAGGCGGCGGCGGTCCTGCGCGCGGTCCACACGGCGAACCGGCTCGCACAATAGGGCGCTTCTCACGTGAACCCCGGGTGACGCCGCACCGCCCGGGCAGGCGATAGTGGAGTACGTGACTGCTGTTCCTCACCCCCGTTCCGAAGCCCCCGGCGACGCGCGCGCCGGGCGCCGGAGTCTTGCCCTCGCCCTGCTGAGCGGTGCGCTCGGGGCGGCCGTGGCGCTGCTGGCCACCCGTCAGCAGTGGTCGCAGGGCACGGCGTCGGTGGCCGGTGGCGCCTTCCCGCTGACCGCCCGGGGCAGCGACGTCACCGGCGTCCCGGCGTCCCTCGCCATAGTGGGCCTCGCCGCGCTCGTCGCCGTCTTCGCCGTCCGCCGGGCCGGCCGCTTCCTGGTGGCCGGGCTGCTCGCGCTCTGCGGCGCCGGCACCGTCGCCGCCGCCCTGTACGGCGCCTCCGACAGCTCCGCGCTCGACGAGAAGGCCGCGCAGGCCTCCGGCGACACCTCCGCGGGCGTCGAGGCCCTCACCCACACGGCGTGGCCGTACGCCGCGGCCGTGGGCGGCGCCCTCATCCTGCTCGCCGGGCTGCTCGCCCTGCGCTACGGCCGCCTGTGGCCCGCGATGTCCGGCCGCTACGAGCGCGGCGGCGCCCCCCGGCCGCGCCCCAGCGCCCCGGCGGTGGACCCCGACCGGCCCGAGGACCTCTGGAAGGCCCTGGACCGCGGCGAGGATCCGACGGGCACCGGCCCGGCGTAGCCTCCGGGCCCCTGCCCGGTGCGTCACAGCCCGCCCTGGTGTGGCGAAAGAGACGCACCCGGGATGAGCCCCCGGCGCCTGAAGGGCGCGCGGGTACGGGACAATGAATGTCGAGCGTCAGGCTCACACACGCATACAGCAACGAGGAGCAAGCAATGGCGGACAGCAGCCACGGGCACGGTCACACCCCCGCCGCCTGGACCGGTGTCATGATCATCTTCATCGGTTTCTGCGTCGCGGGAGCCTTCATGGTGATGGACAACCCGCTCGGCTTCTGGGGTGGCATGGCGATCATCGCCCTGGGCGGTGTCATCGGCGGGATCATGCGCGCGATGGGCCTCGGCGCGCCCAAGGCGCAGCCGCTCAAGATGACCGGCGACGTGACCCGGCCCGCCCCGGCCGTGACCACGCGCGAGCCGGTCGCCGCCGAGAGCTGATCCTTCCCGTACGGCTTTCCTCCGTCGCGACCTCGTCGAGGGGCGGACCCGCACCGCGCGGGTCCGCCCCTCGCGCACGTCCGTGGGCGGGCCGGGCACAATGCGGGGCATGCACGCCGACAGCCGCAGCACCCGGACCGGACGGCTGGCCGCCCCCGTCGGCGTCCTCGCGGCCGTCGCCGCCGCCTTCGCCTACGTGGGCGCCGTGGACCCCAACGAGCCCGGCCACTACCCCGTCTGCCCCCTGCTGCGCGTGACCGGCCTGTACTGCCCCGGCTGCGGCGGCCTGCGCAGCGCGCACGCCTTCGTGCACGGCGACCTGCCCGCGGCGCTGCACGCCAACGCCGTCGCCGTCGCCGGCTTCCTGCTCTGCGCCGCGCTGTGGACCGTATGGGTGGTCCGCGCGGCGCGCGGGCGTCCGACGCGGTGCGATCCGTCGCCCGCGGCCCTGTGGACCGTGGGCGCGTTGCTGCTGCTCTTCACGGTTGTCCGGAACCTGCCCTTCGGTGGCTGGCTCCACCCTTGATCAACTGGCGGATGTCCAGGTAGTGGGACCGCCGTCAACCGGATGTGAGGCCAACGCCCGGCTCCGGATACCATCGCAGTGACCACCGGTTTTCCTCTTCGGTGCCGCTTCGACAGTCAACCGTCTGGAAGGGGGCCACTCGCGTGAGTGTGCTCGACGAGATCATCGACGGAGTCCGTGCCGACCTCGCGGAGCGGCAGGCGCGCGTGAGCCTCGACGAGCTCAAGGAGCGCGCGGCGAAGGCCCCCGCGGCCAAGGACGGACTGGCCGCCCTGCGCGGCGACGGCGTCAAGGTCATCTGCGAGGTCAAGCGGTCCAGCCCCTCCAAGGGCGCGCTGGCCGCCATCGCCGATCCGGCCGGCCTCGCGGCGGACTACGAGGCCGGCGGCGCGGCCGTCATCTCCGTCCTCACCGAACAGCGCCGCTTCGGCGGCTCCCTCGCGGACCTGGAGGCGGTCCGCGCGCGCGTGGACATCCCCGTCCTGCGCAAGGACTTCATCGTCACCTCGTACCAGCTGTGGGAGGCCCGGGCCTACGGCGCCGACCTCGCGCTGCTGATCGTCGCCGCCCTCGACCAGCCCGCCCTGGAGTCCCTGATCGAGCGGGCGGTGTCCATCGGACTCACCCCGCTCGTCGAGGTGCACGACGAGGACGAGGTCGACCGCGCGGTCGACGCCGGCGCCAAGCTGATCGGTGTCAACGCCCGCAACCTCAAGACGCTGGAGGTGGACCGGGGCACCTTCGAGCGGGTCGCCCCCGAGATCCCGGAGGGCGTCGTGAAGATCGCCGAGTCCGGCATCCGCGGCCCGCACGACCTGATCGCGTACGCCAACGCGGGCGCGGACGCCGTGCTCGTCGGCGAGTCCCTGGTCACCGGCAAGGACCCGAGGACGGCGGTCTCCGACCTGGTCGCGGCGGGCGCCCACCCGGCGCTGCGGCACGGCCGGGGCTGACCCGCCGGTAGGCTTGGCCGCGATGACGACCATGACGACCCAGGACCGGCACGCCCGCCTCGCGCGCGGCTGCCGCCCGCGAGGCTGCCGCGCCCCCGCCCGCCGGGTGCACGGCCGCCGGGTGCGCTACGTCATCGGTGACGAACCCGGCCAGGTCAACGGCCGTCGATGGCAGCAGGCCTCTTAGGGGCGCGGGGAACGGGCGACGCGCCACGGCGCGTCCGCATCGACGCACCACCCCCGCCCCCACGGCGCTCAGTGTCCTTTCCGCGCACTCACCGTGAGGCCCACGCATGCCCAGCAACTTCTTCATCCCCGACCCACTGGGTCAGCTCCCCAGCACGGAGGGCTACTTCGGCTCCTTCGGCGGCAAGTTCATCCCCGAGGCCCTCGTCGCCGCCGTCGACGAGGTCGCCGTCGAGTACGACAAGGCCAAGGCCGATCCCGAGTTCGCCCGCGAGCTCGACGACCTGCTCGTCAACTACACCGGCCGCCCGAGCGCCCTCACCGAGGTGCCCCGGTTCGCCGCGGAAGCGGGCGGTGCCCGGGTCTTCCTCAAGCGCGAGGACCTCAACCACACCGGCTCCCACAAGATCAACAACGTGCTCGGCCAGGCCCTGCTCACCCGGCGGATGGGCAAGACCCGCGTCATCGCCGAGACCGGTGCCGGCCAGCACGGCGTCGCCACCGCCACCGCGTGCGCCCTCTTCGGCCTCGACTGCACGATCTACATGGGCGAGATCGACACCAGGCGCCAGGCACTGAACGTCGCCCGGATGCGCATGCTCGGCGCCGAGGTCATCGCCGTGCGGTCCGGCAGCCGCACGCTGAAGGACGCCATCAACGAGGCGTTCCGCGACTGGGTCGCCAACGTCGACCACACCCACTACCTGTTCGGCACCGTGGCCGGCCCCCACCCCTTCCCCGCCATGGTCCGCGACTTCCACCGCGTGATCGGTGTCGAGACCCGCCGCCAGCTGCTGGAGCGCGCCGGCCGGCTGCCCGACGCCGCCGTCGCCTGCGTCGGGGGCGGCTCCAACGCCATCGGCCTGTTCCACGCCTTCATCCCGGACGCCGACGTACGCCTCATCGGCTGCGAGCCCGCCGGGCACGGCGTGGAGACCGGCGAGCACGCGGCCACCCTGACCGCGGGCGAGCCCGGCATCCTGCACGGTTCACGCTCGTACGTCCTCCAGGACGACGAGGGCCAGATCACCGAGCCGTACTCGATCTCCGCCGGACTCGACTACCCCGGCATCGGCCCCGAGCACTCCTACCTCAAGGACATCGGCCGCGGCGAGTACCGCGCGATCACCGACGACGCCGCCATGCAGGCACTGCGCCTGCTCTCGCGGACCGAGGGCATCATCCCGGCCATCGAGAGCGCGCACGCGCTCGCCGGGGCCCTGGAGGTCGGCCGGGAGCTCGGCGAGGACGGGCTGATCGTGGTCAACCTGTCCGGCCGCGGCGACAAGGACATGGACACCGCCGCCCGCTACTTCGGGCTGTACGACACCGACGCCGAGGTCGCCGAGGACGCCTCCGGCACCGCCGAGATCGAGGGGGACGCCAAGTGAGCGGGAACATCCGGCTGCTGAGCGACGCCCTCGCCGCCGCCAGGTCGCAGGGGCGCTCCGCCCTGATCGCCTACCTCCCGGCCGGGTTCCCGACCGTGGACGGCGGCATCGAGGCGATCAAGGCCGTCCTCGACGGCGGCGCCGACGTCGTGGAGGTGGGGCTGCCGCACAGCGACCCCGTGCTCGACGGCCCGGTCATCCAGACCGCCGACGACATCGCCCTGCGCGGCGGCGTGAAGATCGCGGACGTCATGCGCACGGTCCGCGAGGCGTACGAGGCCACCGGCAAGCCGGTCCTCGTCATGACCTACTGGAACCCGATCGACCGTTACGGCGTCGAGCGCTTCACCGCCGAGCTCGCCGAGGCGGGCGGCGCCGGGTGCATCCTGCCCGACCTGCCGGTGCAGGAGTCGGCGCTGTGGCGGGAGCACGCCGAGAAGCACGGCCTGGCGACGGTCTTCGTGGTCGCGCCGAGCAGCAAGGACGAGCGGCTCGCGCAGATCACCGCGGCGGGCAGCGGCTTCGTGTACGCCGCCTCGCTGATGGGTGTCACGGGCACCCGCGAGACGGTCGGCACGCAGGCCCAGGACCTGGTGCGGCGCACCCGGGCCACGGGCACCGAGCTGCCGGTCTGCGTCGGGCTCGGCGTCTCCGACGCCGCGCAGGCCGCCGAGGTGGCCGGCTTCGCCGACGGGGTCATCGTCGGCTCGGCCTTCGTCAAGCGGATGCTGGACGCGCCGGACGACGCGGCCGGCATCGAGGCGGTGCGCGCGCTCGCCGGCGACCTGGCCAAGGGCGTGCGGGGACAGGCGTAGCGGCCCCGAGGACTCCCGGGTCCCTCGTACGGGTGGACCTGGGACCGGGGAGGCGCGGTGCGCCTCCCCGGTTCGTTCTGCGGGGTGTGAGCGAGAAGAACCGTGACGGAAAGCGCACCGCCCGTGAGCGGCTGGCGGTCGAGCGTGACAAGCAGAAGGCCGCGGATAAGCGCAGGCGGACGCTGATCGTCGGCACCGCGGTCGTCGGCGTCCTGGGCCTGGCCGCGGTGATCGGCGTGGTCGCCGCGAACGCCGGCAAGGACACCGGCGACAGCGCGGGCCCGGTCGTGGCCCCCTCGGGGGCGAACGGCGAGGACAACCTCGCCATCCCGGTCGGCAGGAGCGACGCCAAATCGACGCTCACGGTCTGGGAGGACTTCCGCTGCCCGGCCTGCCAGTCCTTCGAGCAGACCTACCGCTCGACGATCCACGAACTGACGGACGCCGGCCAGCTGCGGGTGGACTACCGGCTGGCCACGATCATCGACGGCAACATGGGCGGCACCGGCTCCCGCAACGCGGCCAACGCCGCCGCCTGCGCGCAGGACGCCGGCCACTTCACCGCGTACCACGACGTGCTCTACGACAACCAGCCCCCCGAGACCGACGACGCCTTCGCGGACAACGCGAAGCTGATCGAACTGGCCGGGAAGGTCAAGGGACTGGACACGCCCGCGTTCCGCACGTGCGTCGAGGACGGCCGGCACAACAGCTGGGTCGACAAGTCCAGCGCCGCCTTCGGCAAGGGCGGTTTCAGCGGCACGCCGACCGTGCTGCTCAACGGCAAGAACATCTACCAGGACCAGACGATGACGCCGGAGAAGCTGAAGCAGCAGGTGCAGGAGGCCGCCAAGGGCTGAGGCACGCGCCCACCGGGCCGCCGCGGCCCTGTTATGGAGCCGTTGCCGGGCTGCTCGACATCGGGCCTGCCCGGCACGGTAGCGTCGACCTTGCCATGGAACTTGCCTACATCCCCAGCCCCTCGCGCGGAGTGCTGTACATCGGCCCGATCCCGCTGCGCGGCTACGCGTTCTGCATCATCCTCGGCGTCTTCGTGGCCGTGTGGTACGGCAACAAGCGCTGGATCGCCCGTGGTGGGCGCACCGGCACGGTGGCCGACATCGCGGTCTGGGCGGTGCCGTTCGGCCTGGTCGGCGGCCGCCTCTACCACGTGATCACGGACTACGAGCTGTACTTCAGCGAGGGCCGTGACTGGGTGGACGCCTTCAAGATCTGGGAGGGCGGCCTCGGCATCTGGGGCGCGATCGCGCTGGGCGCGGTCGGCGCGTGGATCGGCTGCCGCCGGCGGGGTATCCCGCTGCCCGCGTACGCCGATGCCGTCGCCCCCGGTATCGCGCTCGCGCAGGGCATCGGGCGCTGGGGCAACTGGTTCAACCAGGAGCTGTACGGGCGGCAGACCGACCTCCCCTGGGCGCTGCACATCACGTCCACGGCGGACGGGCGGGTGCCGGGGTACTACCATCCGACGTTCCTGTACGAGTCCCTGTGGTGCATCGGTGTCGCGGTGCTGGTGGTCTGGGCCGACCGGCGGTTCAACCTCGGTCATGGCCGGGCGTTCGCGCTGTACGTCGCCTCGTACTGCGCGGGCCGGTTCTGGATCGAGTACATGCGCGTCGACGACGCCCACCACATCCTCGGGCTGCGGCTGAACAACTGGACCGCGCTGCTGGTCTTCGTGCTGGCCGTCGTCTACATCGTGGTGTCCGCGAAGAAGCGGCCGGGCCGTGAGGCCGTGGTGGAACCGGATCCCGCCGCCGTCGGTGACGGAGCCGGGGCCGGGGAGGCCGACGCGGCGGACGAGACCGACGCGGGCGGCGAGTCCGGCGATGCCGAGAAGACGCGGACGGCGGAGAAGACCGACGGTGACGGTGCGTCCGACACGGCCGGGGACGAGGCCGAGGCCGACGAGGCCGGGACGGCGACGAAGAAGACCTGACGACCGCGTCGTACACGTCCGAGGGCGCCCGGAGTTCCGCCGGGCGCCCTCGTCGTGTTCCGGGGCGTCAGTCGCGCTGGGCCAGCGCCAGCGTCCGGGTCGCCTCGCCGACCACGGCCGCGTCGATGAACGTGCCGTCCGGGAGGGCCTGGGCGGAGCTGTTGACGGCCGCCGCCCGGAGGATGGTCCGCGCCTTCTCGATCTCCTCCGGGGTGGGGAGGTAGGCCCGTTCGATGATCGGGAGCTGGCGGGGGTGGATCGCCGCCCGGCCCATGAAGCCGAGGGCCCGGCCGTGGGCGCAGGTCGCCGCGAGCCCCTCCAGATCGCGGACGTCGGGGTGCACCGACTGGGGTGGCGGGGCGAGGGCCGCCGCCCGCGCCGCGTTGACGACGCGGGAGCGCGGCCAGTCGAGCCCGCTGTCGCACCGCACGCCCAGGTCGGCCCGCAGATCGGCCTCGCCCAGGGAGATGCCGCGCAGCGCGGGGTGGGCGGAGGCGATGGCGTAGGCGTGCTCGATCGCGAGGGCCGATTCCAGCAGCGCGTACAGGGGTGGCCGGCTGCCGTCGGCGTCCGTCCTGCCCGCCGCCTCCGTGATGTGGCGGGGCGACGCCACCTTGGGCAGGCGCAGTCCCGCCACGCCGGGGAGGGCGGCCAGCGTCTTCAGGTCCGTGTCGGCCCACGGGGTGTCCAGGGCGTTGACGCGGACGTGCACCGGTGTGGGGTGACGGGGCTCGGAGAGCAGTTCCGCGGTGGCGGCGCGGGCGTAGTCCTTGCGTTCGGGCGCGACGGCGTCCTCCAGGTCGACCACGACGACGTCGGCGCCCGCGACTAGGGCCTTGCCGACCACGTCGGGGCGGTCACCGGGGGCGTACAGCCAGGTCAGTGGTGTGGTCACAGGGCGCCCTCCGCACGGAGGGCGGTCAGCTCCTCGGGGGTCAGGCCCAGTTCGGTGAGCACCTCGTCGGTGTCCGCGCCGTGCGGGCGGCCCGCCCAGCGGATCGAGCCGGGCGTGGCGGAGAGGCGGAAGAGGACGTTCTGCATACGGAGCGGGCCCAGGTCGGGGTCGTCGACCGTCGTGACCGTGTCCAGGGCCGCGTACTGGGGATCGGTCATCACGTCGCGGACGTCCTGGATCGGGGCCACCGCCGCCTCCGCCTTCTCGAAGGCCGCGAGGACCTCCTCGCGGGGGCGTTCGGCGATCCAGCTGCCGACCGCCTCGTCGAGCACGTCCGTGTGCCGGGCGCGGTCGGCGCCCGTGGCGAACCACGGCTCGTCGATCAGCTCGGGGCGGCCCACCAGCCGCATGACGCGTTCCGCGATGGACTGGGCCGAGGTCGAGACCGCGACCCAACTGCCGTCGGCCGTGCGGTAGGTGTTGCGCGGGGCGTTGTTCTGGGAGCGGTTGCCGGTGCGGGGCTGGACGTGGCCGAGCTGGTCGTACCAGAGGGGGTGCGGGCCGAGGACCGTGAGGATCGGTTCGATGATCGCCATGTCGACGACCTGGCCCTCGCCGGTGCGGTCGCGGGCGGCCAGGGCGGCCATCACCGCGTACGCCGTGGCCAGTCCGGCGATGGAGTCGGCGAGGCCGAAGGGCGGGAGGGTCGGGGGCGCGTCGGGCTCGCCCGTGATGGCGGCGAAGCCGCTCATCGCCTCGGCGAGGGTGCCGAAGCCCGGGCGATGGGCGTAGGGGCCGAACTGGCCGAAGGCGGTGACGCGGGTGAGGACCAGGCGGGGGTTGACGGCGGACAGCTCCGGCCAGCCGAGGTCCCATTTCTCCAGGGTGCCCGGGCGGAAGTTCTCGATGACGACGTCCGCCTCCGCGACCAGGCGGCGCAGGGTGGCCTGGCCGCCGGGCTTGGAGAGGTCGAGGGTGATGGTGCGCTTGTTGCGGCCGAGGTGCTTCCACCACAGGCCGATGCCGTCCTTGGCGGGGCCGTGGCCGCGGGAGGGGTCCGGTTTCCTCGGGTGCTCGATCTTGACGACCTCCGCGCCGAAGTCGCCGAGCAGGGTGGCGGCGAGGGGGCCGGCGAAGAGGGTGGCCAGGTCGAGGACGCGGAGGCCGCCGAGCGGCGGGGTGGGCGTGGTCATGTCGTGCACTCGGTACGGGTCATGGGCGGGTCGCCTCCAGGAGGGTGAGGTGGGCCAGCGTGTCGAAGCCGGTGCCGTCGAAGTCCGCGGTGGAGGTGGCGAGGCGGTTCTTGAGGGGGGCCGTCCAGTGGTCCGGGAGAGCGGCGGGGGTGCCCGCGAGCAGGCCGGCGACGCTGCCGGCGGTGGCCCCGTTGGAGTCGGTGTCCCAGCCGCCGGAGACGGCACGGCAGACGGCGCCCGTGAAGTCGCCGTCCGCGTGGGTGAGGGCGGCGGCGATCAGGGCGGTGTTGGGCACGGCGTGCACCCAGTGGTAGGCGGCGTGCCGGGTGTGGAGTTCGTCCACGACCGTGTCGAAGTCCTCGTGGGACCGGGCGAGTTCGACGGCGTGCCGGACGGCCTCGGCCAGGCGGGAGTGCGGGGGGACGACACCGAGTCCGGTCCGCAGGCTGGTGTGGACGTCGGCGGTGCCGGTGGCCGCGGTGGCGATGGTGGCGGCGGTGAACATCGCCGCGTAGACGCCGTTCGCGGTGTGGCTGAGCGTGGCGTCCCGGTGTGCCTGCTCGGCCGCTGCGGCGGGGTCGCCGGGGTTGGTCCAGCCGTGCAGGTCGGCGCGGATGAGGGCGCCGATCCACTCGCGGAAGGGGTTGCGGTGGCGGGCGGTGTGCGGGGGCTCGATGCCGGTGAGGAGATTGCGGTAGGCGACGCGTTCGGCGGTGAAGGCGCGGCCGGCGGGGAGTTCGTCGAGCCAGAGTCCCGCCACGTCCGCGGTGGTGAAGTCCCTGGTGCGCCGCTGGAGCAGGAGGAGGTTGAGGAGGGGGTAGTTGAGGTCGTCGTCCTCGGGCATGCCGTCGATGTTCTCGGCGAGCGAGGTACCGGCCGAGCGGCGGTTCCAGGGGTAGGTGTCGAGGAGCGCCCGGGGGACTCCCCGGGCGGTGAAGTAGGCGGCCAGGGGCCAGTTGCCGGCGGCGCGGGCGAGTTGGCGGATTCCCGTGAGGGGCAGCTTCTCGACCGGTTTGCCCAGCAGACAGCCGACGGCCCGGCCCAGCCAGGCGGCGTGCAGGCGTGCCTCCAGGCCGGCCTGCACTCCGGCGGCGCGGTCCGGCGACGGCCAGTCGGGGCACAGGGACCTGATCCTCGCCAGTCCCGTCGGCTCCCGGTCCTGGAGCCGGCTGGGCAGGTCCGCCAGTTCGTCCAGCAGGTCCTCGGCCAGTTGCCGCAGGTAGCGGGAGGCCGGTTGGGGAGAGGCGCCCGCCCGGACCGGGGCGTCGGGGCCGCCCGCCAGTTTCCAGCGCCTCTCGACGGCGGTCGGGCGGCGGCCGTCCTGGTGCGCCTGGCGGAGTTCGTGGCCGAGCAGGTCCTCGGGCTGGACCCAGGTCAGTCGGAGCATCCGCTGCCTCCCAGCGCGGTGAACGACTCCTCGTGGGCACGGCGCCGCTCCACGTCCCGCTGGAAGATCTCCGCCGTGACCTCGCCGAGCGCGCGCGCCGGTTCCCACAGGTCGAGGCGGCTGGCCTCCGCCACCGTCTTCGACCACTCGTCCGGCACCGGGGAGCCCAGGGCCCCCGCCAGCGCGCCCGCCATCGTCGCGATCGAGTCGCAGTCGCGGCCGTAGTTGACCGCGCCGAGGACGGCCTGGCGGTAGTCGCCGCCCGCGACCAGCAACATGCCGAGCGCGACGGGCAGTTCCTCGATGGCGTGCAGCCGGGAGGGGCGGCGGGCACCGAGCGAGGGGGCGCGGTAGTCGGGACCCACCGTGTCGTACGGGGTCACCGCCTCGCGCAGCGGAGTCAGCGCGGACTCGAAGTCCGAGTACCGGCCCGCCACTTCGCACACCGCCGCGATCGCGGCCCGGGTGCCGTCCTTCGCGTGCTCCAGGCAGGCCGCCACCACCGACTCCGGTGTCGCCCCGGGGACGCAGGCCGCCGCCACCGCCGCCGCGAAGACGCCCGCCGCCTCGCGGCCGTACGAGGACTGGTGGGCGCCCGCGACGTCCAGGGCCTCGGCGTAGGCGCCGGCCGGGTTGGCCGCGTTGACCAGGCCGACCGGGGCCATGTACATCGCGGCCCCGCAGTTGACGATGTTGCCGACGCCCGCCTCCCGGGGGTCGACGTGACCGTAGTGGATCCGTGCCACCAGCCACTTCTCCGCCAGGAAGATGCGCTGCAGGGGGAGTGCCTGCGCCTCCAGCTCCGGGATCCAGCGCGGGGTGGTGATCAGGTCCGGGACCAGGTGGTCGGCGACGGCATAGGCGTCGAGGTGGTCGCGGACCTCGGTGTAGACCCGTACCAGCGCATGGGTCATCAAGGTGTCGTCGGTGACGTGGCCGTCGCCCTTGTGGTACGGCGCGATGGGGCGGGCGGTGCGCCAGGCGCCGCCGTTCCAGGGGCCGACGATGCCGTGGACGCGGCCGCCGTGGCGCTCGGTGATCTGGTCGGGGGAGTAGCCCTCGACGGGGCCGCCGAGAGCGTCGCCGACGGCCGCGCCGACCAGGGCGCCGGTGATCCGCTGACTGAGGGAGTCTGCTCGGCTTTCTTCTCCTTTGGGGGTCATGAGCCGAATCATCCCCCTGGCGGGGCCGGTTGTGCGGCTTCCAGGAGTTCGGCGAGTTCCACCAGGTCGGTGCCGGTGAGGCGGGGGAGTACGCAGCCGGAGAGGTGCCGGCAGGTCTCGCGCCAGGTGCCGGGGATCGCCGCGCCGCCGCCGAGCGCGCCGGTCAGGGCACCCGCGAGGGCCGGGGCCGAGTCCGCGACGCGCGAGAGGCAGGCCGCGGCGGGCACCGCCTCCGCGATCCGGCCCCGGGAGGCCACGGTGAGCGCGAGGGCGACCGGGACGGTCTCGGCGGCGGCGATGCCGTAGCTGTAGACGTGGTCGACGATCTGGTGTTCCAGGAGGGGGATGAGCGCGAAGGCGCTGACGGCCTCCGCCGCGAGCTTCAGGGCGTGGCGGGCGTTGCGCCCGATCTCCGTCCCTTCGGGTAGTTCGGCGAGTGCCGCGGTCGCACAGGCGTGCGGACTCGCGCCGGTGAGCGCGACGGACACGGCGGCCGCCATCGCCCGGGCGCCGTGCACACCGTCGCCGTCCTGGGTGTAGCGGGCGTCGAACTCCGCGAGGGACGCGGCGAGCGCGGGGTCACCGGGGTGGGCGACGGCCAGCACGCAGGCCCGGACACAGGCGGCGTCGTCGAAGTAGTGCGGGTTGTCGTGGCCGGTGGCGGGCGGGCGCAGGCCGGCGGCGAGGTTGCCGAGGCCGGCCCGGACGGAGATGCGGGCGCGCAGCGGGAGGACGGCGGACTCGATCTCGGGGGCACGCATCGCCGCCGCCGCGACCTCGCTGGCCACGGAGTTCCAGGTGAGGTCGATGGCCGCCCGGACCCGGCGTTCCCGGCTGAGGTCGCCGAGGACGGTGTCGTCGCCGGCGCGCAGCACGGCCTCCGCGGCGAAGGCCGCCCACTCGGCGTCGTCGGAGGGGCCGAGGCGCAGGGGCTCGGGGGGCTGGTTCAGAGCGATGGGGACGGGGAGGGTGGTCGTCGCGTTGTTCTCGGCGAAGGTGTCGAGTTCGCGGGTGAGGCGCCGGGTCCATTCGGGCATGCGGGCGGCGCGGTGGCGGGCGGCGGGCCAGCCGGCGGCGTCGCCCGCGGCCAGGCCCAGGAGGAGGCCCTCGATCCTGCTGCCTGCGGGGTGGGGTGCCGTCTCGGCGTCGGCTGCGACCGCGGCCCTGGGTTGCTCGACCGCACCGCCCGTGCGGGTTGCGTCGGCGGTGTCGGTGTCGGTGTCTGTGGGCTCGGGGTCCGGGTGGCCTGTCAGGGCCTCTTCGAGGTCCGTCGACGTCGGCGGGGTGTCCAGGGTCAGGGGGGCCGTCTCGTCCCACGGGGCCGGAGGTCTCATCGGACCGCCCCTCCCGGCGCGGCCGTCGCCCGCCCGGCCCGGTGGGGGCGGTCGTCCTCCGGGGTGAGCAGGTCCGCGACCTCCAGCACGTGGTGGCCGGCCATCGACGGCAGGCAGCTCCCCCGCGCCGGGCCGATCGCCGCAGCCCACTCCTGCGGGATCGCGGACTCGCCCTGCGAGGCTCCGGCCAGGGCGCCCGCGACCGCGGCCGTGGTGTCGGCGTCCCGGCCCATGTTGACGGCCGTGAGCACCGCCTCCTTGAAGTCGCCGTCGGCCGCCGCGTAGGCCCCGAAGGCCAGGGCTACGGCCTCGGGGGCCAGGTCGGTCCAGGGGTAGCCGCCGATGACCACGGCCGAGCGCACCGCGCGTTCGCCGCGGTGGGCCACGACCACGGCCCGGCGCAGGGAGCGCGCGGTCCAGGAGTCGTCCGGCACGACGGCGAGCGCGGAGGCCACCACGGCGGTGGCCGGGGCGCCCGCCATCGCCGCCGCGACCCCGGCCGCGACCGCCTGGCCGCCGTAGATGCCCTCGCCCTCGTGGCTGACCGAGCCGTCGATCGCGACCAGACGGGCCGCCTCGGCGGGGCGGCCGGCGGCGAACACCCCGAACGGCGCGGCGCGCATCGCGAGGCCGTCGCTCCAGGCGTGCCGGTGCTGGGCGGAGATGGGGGCGGCGAGGCCGCGGCGGAGGTTCTCCAGCGTGCCGCGCTCGCTGAAGCCCGCGCCCCGGAACTGGCCCTCGGCGCGGTCCGCGATCCAGGCGTGCCAGGCCGCCTCCACATGGGCGGGGGTGAGCGCGGAGCCGTGCCGGGCGAGCAGCAGGCCCGAGAAGATCGCGTACTCGGTGTCGTCGGTGCCCGACGGGCGCTCGGCGACGTAGCCGGTGATACGGCCCCAGCGGGCGCGGATCTCGGACGGCTTCATGTTCTCGGCGGGGGCGCCCAGGGCGTCGCCGACGGCGAGGCCGAGCAGGGCGCCGCGGGCCCGGGACCGTAGTGCGTCGGCCTCCCCGGGGGCCGGTTCCGAGGGAACGCGGGCGATCGATGGCATCGCGGCCTCTCCTCTCAGGGCGTTGAACCCTTTGCGGAACTGTCCCCGGTGCGGTGTGCCGCGCAGCCTCACGCGCCTCAGTGTCACCCGGTCGACATTTGAGCGGTTCAGTAATCGAATGAGCAAGAAAGGGTAAAGCCGCAGGTTAGACGAGCCTTTCCTTCCTGGCGGGGGTGAAATCCGGGGCGTAGGCTGGGTAATGTCAAAAAGTAGAACGCATCCAAGTTTGCTCTTCTGGGGGACCCGACATGGCGATCATCGAGACCGAGGCCGCGCTGCACGAGGCGCATCGCGACAACCACACGCACCGGGACGTCAACGGCGGCTGGCTGCGCCCCGCCGTGTTCGGCGCGATGGACGGCCTGGTCTCCAACCTCGCCCTGATGACCGGTGTCGCGGGTGGCGCGGTCGGTCAGCAGACGATCGTGCTGACCGGCCTCGCGGGCCTCGCCGCCGGAGCCTTCTCGATGGCCGCCGGCGAGTACACCTCGGTGGCCTCGCAGCGTGAGCTGGTCGAGGCCGAGCTGGACGTCGAGCGCCGCGAGCTGCGCAAGCACCCGCAGGACGAGGAGGCCGAGCTCGCCCACCTCTACGAGGCCCGGGGCGTCGAGCCGGAGCTGGCCCGCGAGGTGGCCCGGCAGCTGTCGAAGGATCCCGAGCAGGCGCTGGAGATCCACGCCCGCGAGGAGCTCGGCATCGATCCGGGCGATCTGCCCTCGCCGCTGGTCGCGGCGGTGTCGAGCTTCGGTTCCTTCGCACTCGGGGCCCTGCTTCCCGTCCTGCCGTACCTGCTCGGTGCGACGGTGCTGTGGCCCGCGGTGCTGCTCGCGTTGCTCGGGCTGTTCGGATGTGGTGCCGTGGTGGCGAGGGTGACGGCGCGGACCTGGTGGTTCAGCGGGCTGCGGCAGCTCGCCCTCGGCGGTGCGGCCGCCGGTGTGACGTATGCCCTGGGCAGTCTGTTCGGAACGGCCGTAGGATAGGGTCTCCGGGCTTTATGCGGAGGGCCGCATAAGTAGCCGTTACCGCCTGGTTTCGAGTGCGTAATCGCCGGGCATGAGCCGTAAGCGCTGTGGGCAATGAGGCCTTTGGCGCACTCACGGGGCGAGCGGCGCTGCTCGCCCTTCTACCGGGCCGACGGACAAGGATCTGTCCTCCCCGGCCCCCCATAATCTGCTGCCGCCGAGCCGCGGTGCCTTCGTCGCGCACCCTCGCGAGAAGTCCGCATGTTGGAATGGTCTATCCGGTTCCCGAGATCCGCTCCATCATGTAACCTGCACGAAATTTTGATCTCACGCGAGGGCCAGCGTCGTCCCTCGGCACTTGAACATGCCACTTGACGACGGGAGAGCCGATGCGTACGCCGCGCCAGCCGTCCCAGCACTCCGCGAATGGCCGGAACTGGTCTTTCATGGATGCTCGCCCTGCTGCGCAGGGTATGTACGACCCCCGCAACGAGCACGACGCCTGTGGCGTCGGCTTCGTGGCCACCCTCACCGGTGAGGCGAGCCATGCGCTGGTCGAACAGGCGCTCACCGTGCTGCGCAACCTGGAGCACCGCGGGGCCACCGGCTCCGAGCCGGACTCCGGTGACGGCGCGGGCATCCTCGCCCAGGTGCCGGACTCCTTCTTCCGCGAGGTGGCTGGATTCGCACTGCCGCAGGCCGGTGGCTACGCCGTCGGTATCGCCTTCCTGCCCGAGGACGGCACCGACGAGGCCGTCTCACGGATCGAGACGATCGCCGCGGACGAGGGCCTGACCGTCCTCGGCTGGCGCGAGGTGCCGGTCGCGCCCGAGTTGCTCGGCGCCACCGCCCGCTCGACGATGCCCGCCTTCCGGCAGATCTTCGTGACGGACGGCGCGTCCGAGGGCATCGCACTGGACCGCAAGGCCTTCGTGCTGCGCAAGCGCGCCGAGCGCGAGGCCGGCGTCTACTTCCCGTCGCTGTCCGCGCGGACGATCGTCTACAAGGGCATGCTGACCACCGGCCAGCTGGAGCCGTTCTTCCCGGACCTGTCCGACCGCCGGTTCGCCTCCACGATCGCGCTCGTGCACTCCCGGTTCTCCACGAACACCTTCCCGTCGTGGCCGCTGGCGCACCCGTACCGCTTCGTCGCGCACAACGGTGAGATCAACACCGTCAAGGGCAACCGCAACTGGATGCGGGCCCGGGAGTCGCAGCTGTACTCCGAGCTGTTCGGCGCCCCCGGGAAGCTGGAGAAGGTCTTCCCGGTCTGCACGCCCGACGCCTCCGACTCGGCGTCCTTCGACGAGGTGCTCGAACTGCTGCACCTCGGCGGGCGCTCGCTGCCCCACTCGGTGCTGATGATGATCCCCGAGGCGTGGGAGAACCACGACTCCATGGACCCGGCCCGGCGCGCCTTCTACCAGTACCACTCCACGATGATGGAGCCCTGGGACGGCCCGGCGTGCGTCACCTTCACCGACGGCACCCAGGTCGGCGCCGTCCTCGACCGCAACGGTCTGCGCCCCGGCCGCTACTGGGTCACCGACGACGGCCTCGTCGTCCTCGGCTCCGAGGTCGGCGTCCTCGACATCGACCCGGCGAAGGTGGTCCGCAAGGGACGCCTCCAGCCCGGCCGCATGTTCCTCGTGGACACCGCCGAGCACCGGATCATCGAGGACGACGAGATCAAGGCCCAGCTCGCCGCCGAGAACCCCTACGCCGAGTGGCTGGAGGCCGGCGAGATCGAGCTGAGCGATCTGCCCGAGCGTGAGCACATCGTGCACACCCACGCCTCGGTCACCCGCCGCCAGCAGACCTTCGGCTACACCGAGGAAGAGCTGCGCATCATCCTGGCGCCGATGGCCAAGACCGGCGGTGAGCCGCTGGGCTCGATGGGCACGGACTCGCCGATCGCGGCACTCTCCGAGCGCCCGCGCCTGCTCTTCGACTACTTCACCCAGCTGTTCGCGCAGGTCACCAACCCGCCGCTGGACGCGATCCGCGAGGAGCTGGTCACCTCGCTGCGCTCCTCCCTCGGCCCGCAGGGCAACCTGCTCGAGCCGACGGCCGCTTCCTGCCGCTCGGTCACCCTGCCCTTCCCGGTGATCGACAACGACGAGCTGGCCAAGCTGATCCACATCAACGCCGACGGCGACATGCCCGGCATGAAGGCCGCCACGCTCTCCGGGCTCTACCGCGTCAGCGGGGGCGGTGACTCGCTCGCCGCGCGGATCGAGGAGATCTGCGCCGAGGCCGACGGCGCCATCGAGAACGGCGCCCGGCTGATCGTGCTGTCCGACCGGCACTCGGACGCCGAGCACGCCCCGATCCCCTCGCTGCTGCTCACCGCGGCCGTCCACCACCACCTCATCCGCACCAAGCAGCGCACCCACGTGGGCCTGCTGGTCGAGGCCGGTGACGTCCGCGAGGTCCACCATGTCGCCCTGCTGATCGGCTACGGCGCCGCCGCCGTCAACCCGTACCTGGCGATGGAGTCCGTCGAGGACCTGGTCCGCGCGGGCACCTTCCTGCCGGGCCTGGAGGCCGAGAAGGCCATCCGCAACCTGATCTACGCGCTCGGCAAGGGCGTGCTGAAGGTCATGTCCAAGATGGGCATCTCCACCGTCGCCTCCTACCGTGGCGCCCAGGTCTTCGAGGCCGTCGGTCTCGACGAGACCTTCGTGGAGAAGTACTTCAACGGCACCGCCACGAAGATCGGCGGCGTGGGCATCGACGTGGTCGCCAAGGAGGTCGCCGCCCGGCACGCCAAGGCGTACCCGGCCTCGGGCATCGCCCCGGCGCACCGCGCGCTGGAGATAGGCGGCGAGTACCAGTGGCGCCGCGAGGGCGAGCCGCACCTGTTCGACCCGGAGACGGTCTTCCGCCTCCAGCACTCCACGCGCACCGGCCGCTACGACATCTTCAAGAAGTACACCGAGCGCGTGAACGAGCAGTCCGAGCGCCTGATGACGCTGCGCGGCCTGTTCGGCTTCGCGTCCGGCCGGCAGCCGGTCCCGCTCGACGAGGTCGAGCCGGCCGGCGAGATCGTCAAGCGGTTCTCCACCGGTGCCATGTCCTACGGCTCGATCTCGCGCGAGGCGCACGAGACGCTCGCCATCGCCATGAACCAGCTGGGCGGCAAGTCCAACACCGGTGAGGGCGGCGAGGACCCGGACCGCCTGTACGACCCGGCCCGCCGGTCGTCGATCAAGCAGGTGGCCTCCGGCCGCTTCGGCGTGACCAGCGAGTACCTGGTCAACTCCGACGACATCCAGATCAAGATGGCCCAGGGCGCCAAGCCCGGCGAGGGCGGTCAGCTGCCCGGCCACAAGGTGTACCCGTGGGTGGCGAAGACCCGGCACTCCACGCCGGGCGTGGGGCTCATCTCCCCGCCGCCGCACCACGACATCTACTCCATCGAGGATCTGGCCCAGCTGATCCACGACCTGAAGAACGCCAACCCGCAGGCCCGCATCCACGTGAAGCTGGTCTCCGAGGTCGGCGTCGGCACCGTCGCCGCCGGTGTGTCCAAGGCGCACGCCGACGTGGTGCTCATCTCCGGTCACGACGGCGGCACCGGTGCCTCGCCGCTGACCTCGCTGAAGCACGCGGGCGGCCCCTGGGAGCTCGGCCTCGCCGAGACCCAGCAGACGCTGCTGCTCAACGGCCTGCGCGACCGGATCGTCGTCCAGACCGACGGCCAGCTGAAGACCGGCCGCGACGTCGTGATCGCCGCGCTGCTCGGCGCCGAGGAGTTCGGTTTCGCGACCGCGCCGCTCGTCGTCTCGGGCTGCGTCATGATGCGCGTCTGCCACCTGGACACCTGCCCGGTCGGCATCGCCACCCAGAACCCGACGCTGCGCGAGCGCTTCACGGGCAAGGCCGAGTACGTGGTGAACTTCTTCCAGTTCATCGCCGAGGAGGTCCGCGAGCTGCTGGCCGAGCTGGGCTTCCGCACCATCGAGGAGGCCGTCGGCCACGCCGAGGCCCTCGACGTCACGCGCGCCGTCGACCACTGGAAGGCCCAGGGCCTGGAGCTGGAACCGCTGTTCCACGTGCCCGAACTGCCCGAGGGCGCGGTCCGCCACCAGCTGATCGCGCAGGACCACGGCCTGGAGAAGGCGCTCGACAACGAGCTGATCAGGCTCGCCGCCGACGCCCTGGCCGCGGCCGGTGCCGCCGACGCCCAGCCGGTGCGCGCCCAGGTCGCCATCCGCAACATCAACCGCACGGTCGGCACCATGCTCGGCCACGAGGTGACGAAGAAGTTCGGTGGCGCGGGCCTGCCCGACGACACCATCGACATCACCTTCACCGGCTCGGCCGGCCAGTCCTTCGGCGCCTTCGTCCCGCGCGGCATCACGCTGCGCCTGGAGGGCGACGCCAACGACTACGTCGGCAAGGGCCTGTCGGGCGGCCGTGTGATCGTGCGCCCGGACCGGGGCGCGGACCACCTCGCCGAGTACAGCGTCATCGCGGGCAACACCCTCGCGTACGGCGCGACCGGCGGCGAGATGTTCCTGCGCGGCAAGGTCGGCGAGCGCTTCTGCGTCCGCAACTCCGGCGCGCTGGTGGTCTCCGAGGGCGTGGGCGACCACGGCTGCGAGTACATGACCGGCGGCCACGCGGTGGTGCTCGGCGAGACGGGCCGCAACTTCGCGGCCGGCATGTCCGGCGGCATCGCGTACGTGATCGACCTCGACCGCGACAACGTCAACGTCGGCAACGTCGGGGCCGTGGAGGCCCTCGACGACACCGACAGGCAGTGGCTGCACGACGTGGTGCGCCGCCACCAGGAGGAGACCGGCTCCACGGTCGCCGAGAAGCTCCTGGCCGAGTGGGACACCGCGGTCGACCGCTTCAGCAAGATCATCCCCAGCACGTACAAGGCAGTGCTCGCCGCCAAGGACGCCGCCGAGCGAGACGGTCTGACCGAGTCCGAGATCACCGAGAAGATGATGGAGGCGGCGATCAATGGCTGACCCGAAGGGCTTTCTGAACCACGGCCGCGAGGTCGCCAGGTCCCGCCCGGTCGAAGAGCGCGTCCGGGACTGGAACGAGGTCTACGTCCCCGGTTCGCTGCTGCCGATCATCAGCAAGCAGGCCAGCCGCTGCATGGACTGCGGCATCCCGTTCTGCCACAACGGCTGTCCGCTCGGGAACCTGATCCCCGAGTGGAACGACTTCGCCTACCGCGAGGACTGGGGCGCCGCGTCCGAGCGTCTGCACGCCACGAACAACTTCCCGGAGTTCACGGGCCGTCTGTGCCCGGCCCCGTGCGAGTCGGCGTGCGTGCTCGGCATCAACCAGCCGGCGGTCACCATCAAGAACGTCGAGGTCTCGATCATCGACAAGGCGTGGGAGACCGGGGACGTGGCCCCGCAGATCCCGGAGCGCCTGTCCGGCAAGACGGTCGCGGTGATCGGCTCCGGCCCCGCGGGTCTGGCGGCGGCCCAGCAGCTGACCCGCGCCGGCCACACCGTGGCGGTGTACGAGCGGGCGGACCGCGTCGGCGGCCTGCTGCGCTACGGCATCCCCGAGTTCAAGATGGAGAAGCGGCACATCAACCGCCGCATCGAGCAGATGCGCGCGGAGGGCACCCGCTTCCGCACCGGCGTCGAGATCGGCCGTGACCTGAAGGCGACGGACCTGCGCAAGCGCTACGACGCGGTCGTCATCGCCGCCGGTGCCACGACCGCCCGTGACCTCCCCGTCCCCGGCCGGGAACTCCAGGGCATCCACCAGGCGATGGAGTACCTGCCGCTGGCCAACAAGGTCCAGGAGGGCGACTACGTCACCACCCCGCTCTCGGCCGAGGGCAAGCACGTGGTCGTCATCGGCGGCGGCGACACCGGCGCCGACTGCGTGGGCACCGCCCACCGGCAGGGCGCGGCCTCCGTCACCCAGCTGGAGATCATGCCCCGCCCCGGCGAGGACCGCGACGCAGCCCGGCAGCCGTGGCCGACCTTCCCCATGCTGTACAAGGTCACGTCCGCGCACGAGGAGGGCGGCGAGCGGGTCTACGCCGTATCGACCACCCACTTCGAGGGCGACGAGGACGGCAACGTCCAGTGGCTGCACCTGGTCGAGGTCGAGTTCGTCGACGGCAGGCCGACCTCGCAGCCGGGCACGGAGCGCAAGATTCCCGCCCAACTGGTCACGCTGGCGATGGGCTTCACCGGCACCGACCGCGACAACGGCCTGGTCGAGCAGTTCGGCCTGGACCTCGACGAGCGCGGCAACATCGCCCGCGACGCCGACTTCCAGACCAACGTGCCGGGCGTCTACGTCGCCGGTGACGCCGGTCGCGGCCAGTCCCTCATCGTGTGGGCGATCGCGGAGGGCCGCTCGGCCGCCCGCGGCGTGGACCGCTTCCTCACGGGCGCCAGCGACCTCCCGGCCCCGATCCGCCCGACCGACCGCGCGCTGATGGTCTGACGCGCCGGCCGAAGAAGACGTCCCGTACAACGGCGTACGGGCTGGTTGTCTGGGGGTTCCCCAGACACCCCCGAGACGGCGCCCGCCCGCCAGTCCCCGACCGGACGACAGGGCGGGCGCCGTCAGTTGTGCCGTAGTCTCGCCGCGTGGCAGCCATCAGTCTCACCAAGGTGGAACAGAGCGCGCCCGCGCTCGTGAACCTGTACAAGAGCGCCGCGGTCTCGCTGGCCAAGCACGGTCTGGAGGGACAACGGGCCGCGGTGTACCTCGTCGTCGACTACTCGGGGTCCATGAAGCCGTACTACCAGGACGGCAGCGTGCAGGCGCTCGCCGACCGGGTGCTCGGGCTCTCGGCGCACCTGGACGACGACGGGAGGGTGCCCGTGGTCTTCTTCTCCACCGACGTCGACGCCGTCACCGAGATCGCGCTCGCCGACCACCAGGGCCGGATCGAGCGGATCGTGTCGGGCCTCGGCCACATGGGCAGGACCAGCTACCACCTGGCCATGGACGCCGTCATCGACCACCATCTCGACAGCGGCTCCCGGGACCCGGCCCTCGTCGTCTTCCAGACCGACGGCGGCCCCATCAACCGGCCGGCCGCCGAGAAGTTCCTGTGCAAGGCGGCGAAACTCCCGCTGTTCTGGCAGTTCATAGGCTTCGGGGATCCGCACAGCAAGCAGTTCGACTTCCTGCGCAAGCTCGACGAACTGCCCGTGCCGCAGCGGCGGGTGGTCGACAACGCCGGGTTCTTCCACGCCGGTGAGGACCCGCGCCAGGTGTCCGACGCCGAGCTGTACGACCGTCTCGTGGGCGAGTTCCCCCAGTGGCTGGCGGCGGCACGGGAGCGGGGCATCGTGACGGCCGGCTGAGGCGCCCCGGTCCGGCCGAGATCTTTCGTGCGCCTTTGGCTTGAGCTCTCCGCCCTGTCACTGTCACCCTGAGGGTGATCCGACGGGGAGGGCGGCGACGCATGGACGGCGCGGGTTCGGTGAACACGGCGCGCGGCAGGGGGAGTTCCCCGGCGCGGGGCGAGAAGGTGGCCGACTGGGCCGACGGGCGCCTCGGGCTCTACTCGCTGGCCAAGGCCAACATGCGCAAGGTGTTCCCGGACCACTGGTCCTTCATGCTCGGAGAGGTCTGCCTCTACAGCTTCCTGGTCCTCCTCCTCACCGGCGTCTACCTCACGCTGTTCTTCGAGCCGAGCAGCGCCGAGGTGGTGTACGAGGGGTCCTACACGCCGCTCAACGGCATCGTGATGACCCGGGCGTTCGAGTCCACCCTGGAGATCAGCTTCGACGTCCGCGGCGGCCTGCTGATCCGGCAGATCCACCACTGGGCGGCCCTGGTCTTCGTCGCCGGGATGCTCGTGCACATGATGCGGGTGTTCTTCACCGGGGCCTACCGCAAGCCCCGCGAGGTCAACTGGGTCTTCGGCTGGACCCTGTTGCTGCTCGGCGTCATCACCGGTCTCACGGGCTACTCGCTCCCCGACGACCTGCTCTCAGGCACCGGCCTGCGCTTCGCCCAGGGCGCCATCCTGTCGATCCCGATCGTGGGGACGTACGTGGCGTTCTTCCTGTTCGGCGGCGAGTTCCCGGGCCACGACATCATCTCGCGGCTGTTCCCGATCCATGTGCTGCTGCTGCCCGGGATCATGCTGGGCCTGGTGGTGGCCCATCTGATCCTGGTCTTCTACCACAAGCACACTCAGTACCCCGGCCCCGGCCGTGCGGAGAGGTCCGTCGTCGGCATGCCCTTCCTGCCGGTCTACATGGCCAAGGCCGGCGGCTTCTTCTTCCTGGTCTTCGGCGTGCTCGCGATGATGGGCGGACTGGCGCAGATCAACCCCGTGTGGGCGTTCGGCCCCTACCGCGCCGACCTCGTCACCACCGGCGCCCAGCCCGACTGGTACCTCGGCTTCTCCGAGGGGCTGATCCGGGTGATGCCGGGATGGGAGATCGACCTCGGCGGGCACACCCTCGTCCTCGGCGTCTTCATCCCCTTCATGCTCTTTCCGCTGATCCTGGCCGCCATCGGCGTCTATCCCTTCATCGAGGCCTGGATCACCGGCGACCGACGCGAGCACCACCTCCTGGACCGGCCGCGCAACACCCCCGTCCGCACCGGCCTCGGCGTCGCCTGGCTCACCCTGTACGTGGTGTGCCTGATCGGCGGCGGCAACGACATCGTCGCCACCCATCTGCATCTGTCGATCAACGCCATCACGTGGTTCGTGCGGATCGCCTTCTTCGCCGCGCCGGTTCTGGCCTTCGTCGTCACCAAGCGCATCTGCCTGGGTCTGCAACGCCGGGACCGCGAGAAGGTGCTGCACGGCCGGGAGACCGGCACCATCAAGCGGCTGCCGCACGGCGAGTACGTCGAGGTCCACGAGCCCCTCAGTCAGGCCGACCGGCACACCCTCACCCAGCACGAGCAGCAGCCGCCGTACGAGATCGGGCCGCGCGTCGACGCGAACGGTGTGCGGCGTCCCGTCACCGTCTCCCAGCGGGTGCGCGCCCGGCTGGCCCGGGCCATGTTCGGACCCGACAGCCAGATCCCGAAGCCGACCCCGGAGGAGTACCGGGAGATCACGCGCGGGCACTGAGGACGACGTCCCGGCACTCGTCCGGGCCGCCCCAGGCACCGAGCAGGGCCCGTGCCTTGGTCAGCCACAGGGACAGGTCGTACTCCGCCGTGTAGCCGATCGCGCCGTGCAGCTGGAGCGCCGTGCGGGCCGTGGTGTACGCCGCCCGGCACGCCGTGACCTTGGCCGCGGCCACGTCGGCGGGGTCCATGGTCAGCGCGGCGCCGAACAGCAGCGGACGGGCGAAGTCCAGGGCGATCCTGGCGTCGGCCAGCCGGTGCTTGACCGCCTGGAACGAGCCGACGGCGACACCGAACTGGGTGCGCCGCCGGACGTGCGCGACGGTCCGTTCCAGCAGCGTGAGGCCCACGCCGAGGGCCTGCGCGGCCGTGGCGAGCCGCGCCCATGTGACGGCCTGTTCGACGGGCGGGGCGGGGGAGAGCAGCTCACCGCCGGGGAGGAGGGCGGTGAGACGGCGGGCCGGGTCCATGGAGGGGCGGACGGGAGCGGCGGGGCCGGGGGAGAGGCGCAGGCCCTCGGGAGTGAGGGCCAGACAGGTGGTGGCCGCGTCGCCGTCGAGTGCGTACGGGCCGCCCGCCGGTGTCAGCGTCGTCATCGTCGCGCCCGCCGCGAGGGGCGGCAGGAAGCGCCCCGCGAGGGCCGGTTCCGTGAGCAGCGCGGCCGCCGCGACCGTCTCCACCAATGGGCCCGGGACGGCGTGCCGGCCCAACTCCACGAAGGCGACGGCCAGTTCCACCGGGCGGGGGCCCAGCCCGTCGTACTCCTCGGGCACGGCCAGCGCGAAGACGCCCGCCTCGGCGATCCGGGACCACAGCGCGCGTCCGCCGGTGGGGTCGCCGCGGCTCCAGTCCCGCACCACGCGGGCGGTGTCGGCCGATGTGAGCAGGGCGTCCAGGGAGGCGGCGAAGGCGCGGTGCTCGGAATCGAGGAGGAAGCGCATCAGCGGCGCCCCTTCGGCAGGCCCAGCAGGCGCTCGGCCACGATGTCGCGCTGGATCTCGTTGGTCCCGGCGTAGATCGGGCCGGCCAGGGCGAAGACGTACGGCTCGGACCAGGGGGTGCCGGCCAGCTCGCCCTCGGGGCCGAGCAGATCGAGGGCGGTCTCGTGCAGCGCGATGTCGTACTCCGACCAGAACACCTTGTTCAGGCTGGACTCCGCGCCCAGCGGCTCGCCGTCCAGGAAGCGGGAGGCGGCGGCGAAGGTGAAGAGCTGGTAGGCGCGGGCGCCGATCAGCGCGTCGGCCACCCGCGCGCGGGTGGCGGCGGGGCTGCCCGCGGCCCGCCACAGCCGGTGCAGGCGGTCGGCGGCGGCCAGGAAGCGCCCCGGCGAACGGAGGGTGAGGCCACGTTCGTTGGCCGCTGTCGACATGGCGACATACCAACCCCGACCGGGCTCGCCGATGACGTCCTCGTCGGGGACGAAGACCTCGTCCAGGAACAGCTCGGCGAAGGCCGGCCTGCCGTCCAGCCGGGCGATCGGGCGGACGGTGACACCGGGCGCGCGCAGGTCGAACATCAGATACGTCAGACCCTGATGAGGTTTGGGCGTGTCCCGCTCACTGCGGAACAGCCCGAACGCGCGGTCCGCGAAGGGCGCCCGGGAGGACCAGGTCTTCTGGCCGGACAGCAGCCAGCCGCCGTCGGTGCGGTCGGCCCGCGACGTGAGCGAGGCGAGGTCCGAGCCCGCCTCCGGCTCCGACCACGCCTGCGCCCAGACGGTGCGGCCCGAGGCCATCGGCGGCAGGACGCGGGCCCGCTGCTCCCGCGTGCCATGGGCGAAGAGGGTGGGGGCCAGCAGGTGGATGCCGTTCTGGCCGACGCGCGCCGGGGCGGCCGCCGCGTAGTACTCCTCCTCGAAGAGCAGCCACCGGACGAGCCCGCTGTCCCGGCCGCCGAACTCCTCGGGCCAGTCGACGACCGACCAGCGGTCCGCGGCCAGTTCGGCCTCCCACGCGCGGTGCGCCGCGAAGCCCTCGGCGGTCTCCAGCGACGGCAGCGGCGTGCGCGGCACATGGACGTCGAGCCAGGCGCGCGCCTCGGCGCGGAAGGCCTCGTCGGCGGCGGAGTGCGTGAGGTCCACGGTCGCCTCCCTCCCTGCGTTCCCGCTCCCCGGATTCTTCCCTAACAAGTGTTTGGTAGGTTAGCGTGGGCCCATGACAGACGTCGAGACTCCGGCGTACGAGCCCGGGCACGGTCTCCTCAGCGGGCGCAGCGCCGTCGTCACCGCGGCGGCGGGCGCCGGGATCGGCGGCGCGACCGCGCGCAGGTTCCTGGAGGAGGGCGCGCGCGTGCTGATCAGCGACGCCCACACGCGCCGGCTGAAGGAGCACGAGGCCGCCCTCACCGCGCGGTTCGGCGCGGGGTCGGTCGCCGCGCAGCCCTGCGACGTCACCGACGAGGCACAGGTCAGGGCGCTGTTCGACAGGGCGGTGGCGGAGCACGGACGGCTGGACGTCGTCGTCAACAACGCCGGACTCGGCGGCACCTCGGTGCTCGTCGACATGACCGACGAGCAGTGGTCCCGCGTGCTCGACGTGACGCTGAACGGCACGTTCCGGTGCACGCGGGCGGCCCTGCGCGCCATGCGGGCGACCGGCGGTGTGATCGTCAACAACGCCTCCGTCGTCGGCTGGCGGGCCCAGGCCGGGCAGGCCCACTACGCCGCCGCGAAGGCCGGCGTGATGGCGCTGACCCGGTGCGCGGCGATCGAGGCCGCGCAGTACGGGGTGCGGGTCAACGCCGTCGCGCCGAGCCTCGCCCTGCATCCGCACCTGGCGAAGGTGACCACCCCCGAACTGCTCGCGGAACTCACCGCGCGCGAGGCGTTCGGGCGCTGCGCGCAGCCCTGGGAGGTGGCCAACGTGATCGTGTTCCTGGCCTCGGGCTACTCCTCCTACCTGACCGGAGAGGTCGTCTCCGTCAGCAGCCAGCACCCCTAGGACCACAATGGGTGCCGTGCCGACCAAGAAGAACCCCCAGGTGACCGCCTCCGCGCCGGAGCGCCGCCACGAACTCCTGCGCACCGCCGCCGAGGTCTTCGCCGAACAGGGGTACAACGCCACCACCGTCCGGACCATCGCCGACCACGCGGGCATGCTCGCGGGCAGCCTCTACTACCACTTCGACTCCAAGGAGTCGATGCTGGAGGAGATCCTGCGCACCTTCCTCGACGAGCTCTGGGACGGCTACGACACCGTCCTGGACGCCGGGCTCGGGCCGCGCGAGACGCTGCGGGCACTGGTCACGGAGTCGTTCCGGGAGATCGACCGGCACCGCGCGGCCGTCGCGATCTACCAGAAGGAGTCCAGGCAACTGGCGGCCCAGGAACGGTTCGCGTTCCTCGCCGAGTCGCAGCGCAAGTTCGAGAAGGCGTGGCTGTCCACGCTGGAACGCGGGGTCGCCGACCGGGTCTTCCGGGACGACCTCGACGTCCGGCTCACCTACCGGTTCGTGCGGGACACCGTGTGGGTCGCCGCGTCCTGGTACCGGCCGGGCGGACAGCACAGCCCGGAGGAGATCGCCCGGCAGTACCTGTCGATGGTGCTGGACGGGATCGCCGTACGCACATAACTCGCAGATCTTGCTGGGGAGTCGCCATGGCCGAGGCCTACATCGTCGAAGCGGTCCGCACGCCCGTCGGACGGCGCGGGGGAGGGCTCGGCGCGGTCCACCCGGCCGATCTGGGCGCGCATGTGCTGAGGGAACTGGTCGCGCGGGCCGGCGTGGATCCCGCGGCCGTCGAGGACGTCGTCCTCGGGTGCCTGGACACGGTGGGGCCGCAGGCCGGGGACATCGCGCGGACCTGCTGGCTGGCGGCCGGACTGCCCGAGGAGGTGCCGGGCGTGACCGTCGACCGGCAGTGCGGGTCCTCGCAGCAGGCCGTGCACTTCGCCGCGCAGGCCGTGCTGTCCGGGACGCAGGACCTGGTGGTGGCCGGGGGCGTGCAGAACATGTCGCAGATCCCCATCGCCTACGCCACCCGGCAGGCCGCCGAGCCGCTCGGCTTCACCGAGGGCCCGTTCGCGGGCAGCGAGGGCTGGCGCGCGCGGTACGGCGACCGGCCGGTGAACCAGTTCGCCGGGGCCGAGATGATCGCCGCGAAGTGGGGGATCAGCCGGCTGGAGCAGGAGGAGTTCGCGCTGCGCTCGCACCGGCGGGCGGTGCGCGCGATCGACGAGGGGCGCTTCGCCCGCGAGACCGTGCCCTGCGCGGGCGTGTCCGTCGACGAGGGGCCGCGACGCGACACCTCGGCCGAGAAGATGGCCGCGCTGAAGCCGGTCGTCGACGGCGGCACGGTGACCGCCGCCTGCTCGTCGCAGGTGTCCGACGGCGCGGCGGCGCTGCTGCTGGCCTCGGAGCGGGCGGTGCGCGAGCACGGGCTGACGCCGCGGGCGCGCGTCCACCATCTGTCGGCGCGCGGCGAGGACCCGATCCGCATGCTCACCGCGCCCATCCCGGCCACCGCGCACGCACTGAAGAAGACCGGACTCACTCTCGACGCCATCGACCTCGTCGAGATCAACGAGGCGTTCGCGCCCGTCGTCCTGGCCTGGCTCAAGGAGACCGGCGCCGACCCCGGCAAGGTCAACGTCAACGGCGGCGCGATCGCCCTGGGCCATCCGCTCGGCGCGACCGGCGCCAAGCTGATGACCACACTCCTGCACGAACTGGAGCGCACGGGCGGGCGGTTCGGGCTGCAGACGATGTGCGAGGGCGGCGGTCAGGCCAACGTGACGATCATCGAGCGGGTCTGAGCACCTCCAGGGACTTCAGCGCCGCCTCCGCCTCCTCGGTGATCCGCTCCACCAGCTCCGCGCACGAGGGCAGGTCGTCGATGACCCCGGCGACCTGGCCGCAGGCCATGACCCCGAGATCCGTCCGGCCGTCCACCATGGACGCCCTCAGCAGCATCGGCGTGTTCGCGGCCAGCAGGACCTGGCTCCAGGTCAGGTCCTTGCCCCGCTTCATGGCGAGGCCGTCCTGGAGCATCCGGCGCCAGGTGAGACCCGAGATCCGCCGGAAGCCGGCCGCGCGGTGGACGGCCCGCAGGAGCCGGCCGGCCCGGCCGGACCTCTCCAGGGCGTCGACCAGATCGGTGCGCAGCATCCGGTGGGGCAGGCCGTCGATCGCCGTCGTGACCGTGACGTCCCGGACGGCGGCCGCCAGATACCTGGCCTTCACCGCGTCCGGCACGGTCGAGTCCGACGTGAGCAGGAACCGTGTCCCCATGGCCACGCCCGCCGCCCCGTAGGCCAGCGCCGCGACCAGCCCGCGCCCGTCGAAGAAGCCGCCGGCCGCCACCACCGGGATGTCCACGGCGTCCACCACCTGCGGCAGCAGCACCGTCGTCGCCACCTCCCCGGTGTGCCCGCCGCCCTCACCGCCCTGCACGATCAGCGCGTCCGCGCCCCACGCCGCGACCTTCTCGGCATGCCGGCGCGCGCCGACCGAGGGGACGACCACGACGCCGGCCTCCTTGAGGGCGGTGATCAGGTCACGTGAGGGGGCCAGGGCGAAGGACGCGACCCGCACCCCCTCCTCGATCATGATCTGCACCCGGTCGGCCGCGTCCCGCGCGTCCGCGCGCAGGTTGACCCCGAAGGGGGCGCTCGTGCGCGCCCCGACCTCCCGTATCGCCTCGCGCAACCGGTCGGGCGTCATCGTGGCCGACGCCAGGACGCCCAGCGCTCCCGCGTTCGCCGCCGCGGAGACCAGGCGGGGGCCCGCGACCCAGCCCATCCCGGTCTGCACGATCGGGTGCCGTACGCCGACCAGCCTGGTGAACGCCGTCTCCATCAGGCCCGCACCTCCCGGTCCCGGTCGTCTGCCGGGTCGAGCACCTCGCGGATCAGACGCAGCTCGTCCGGGGTGGGCGTGCGGGTCGCCGCTGCCTCGGCCGGGATCGTCAGCGCGAAGCCGGTCGCCGCCACGACCTCCTCGACGCTCACTCCGGGATGCAGGGAGGCGAGCCGCATCGAGTGGTCCGGGGTCGCGAAGTCGAGCACGCACAGGTTCGAGACGACCCGGCCCAGACGGTGGAAGCGGGCCGTTTCCGGATGGCGGGCGGCGCGGTCGTGGCCGACTCCGCACACCATGTCGACGCGCTCCACGAACACCCGGCGGGAGTGCCGCGGGATCCAGTAACTCGTCGGGTTGTTGAGCGTGTTGACCGGCGCGCCGCGCACCCCGAGCAGCTGCCGGGCCGGCTTGGCCCAGTCGCCGACGCAGGAGATGTTCTGGTTGCCGAAACGGTCGATCTGGGCGGCGCCCATCATCACGTGCCGGCGGCCGCCGGTGACGAGGGTGAGGTGCCGGCGGTAGGGCAGCCAGCCCTCGGTGCTGCCCTCGGCGTCCACCAGCGTCGCCTCGCCGTCGGTGAGCAGCAGGTCGGGGGCGAAGGTGTGCCGCGCGAGCCGGGCGCCGAGGGAGGGGATCAGGCCCATGGGGCTCGCGAGCACCTCACCGGCACCGCGCCAGGCCTCGGCGCAGGCGATCACGCAGTACTCGGCGCGGGTCGGCGCCGGGACGGGCGCGGCAGCGGGCACGGGCGTCGCCGGGTTCATGAGCGCTCCTCGTCGCGCGGACGCCCGCCGGTCTCCTCGTGCCAGGCGTCGACGGCGGAGCGGTACGCCCGCTCGTCCCCGGTGAGGAACCGCGCGGCGAACTCCGGCCAGGGCGTGGTGGCGTAGTGCTTCTGGAAGGCCTCGTCCCGCGCGTGGTCCGGCGCGCACGACGTGAAGTGGGCGCCGCCGGGGGCCTCCACCACACCGGTCACCGTGTGCCGGGGGACGAGCAATGTCTGGGGCGCCGCCTCCTTCGTCAGCTCGGACGTGTCCACGATCCGCTCGCACGAGACGTACGCCGCCCCGGCCGCCGCGCAGAACAGGTCGTCGAAGTAGGGATCGGGGCCGAGGTACTGCCCGTTGCCCCGCCGGTCGGCGCGGTTCACGTGGACCAGCGCCGCGTCCAGGCGCAGGGCGGGCATGGCCACGAACGTCTCCCCGTCGTCGTACGGCGAGGTGACCGTGCGCAGAGCGGGGTTGACCCGCATGACGTCCGAGCCGATCCCGGCCCGCACCGGCAGGAACGGCAACCGGTTCGCCGCGGCCTCCAGTCCCCACAGGAACATCGCCTCGTCGATCTCCATCAGCTCGAACGCCCCACGCTCACGCGCCGCGCGGTAGTGCGGTTCGAGCGGGACGGAGTCGAGGGTGGTGAACGCCGCGACCAGCTTGCGGATCCGGCCGGCGGCGGCGAGCATGCCGACGTCCGGGCCGCCGTAGGAGACCACGGTGAGATCGGTGACGGAGGTGCGGAGCAGCGCTCTGACCAGTGCCATCGGCTTCCGCCGCGAGCCCCAGCCGCCGATGCCGAGGGTCATGCCGCTCTCCAGGCGGCTCACCGCCTCGTCGGCGCGCATCGTCTTGTCGGCCTTGTCTGCCTTGTCGGCCTTGTCTGCCGCGGTCGACGTCACTGCGGTTCCTCCTTCCCTGCCGTACCGAACGTGCTCCGCACCCGGTCCGCGACCCCGCTGAGGCCGGCCTCGAAGGTGAAGCCCTGCTCGAACCGGTAGCTGCGCCGCACGTCGACGGGGTCGATGCCGTTGATCGCCGCCTTGGCGAGGCGCAGCAGCCGGCCGTCCTTCGCGGCGATCTCGCGGGCCAGCTCCAGGGCGGCGGCGTCCAGTTGCGCACCCGGCACCACCCGCCACACCGAGCCGTGCGCGTGCAGCTCGGCCGCGCTCGCCGTGCGGGAGGTGTAGTACAGCGCGCGCATGAGGTGCTGCGGGACCAGGCGGGCCAGGTGCGTGGCCGCTCCGAGGGCGCCCCGGTCGAGCTCCGGCAAGCCGAAGGCGGCGTCCTCGCTCGCCACGATCGCGTCCGCGTTGCCCACGAGCCCGATGCCGCCGCCGAGGCAGAAGCCCCGCACGGCCGCCACGACCGGGACCTCGCACTCGTACACCGCCGCGAAGGCCTCCGCGCAGCCGGAGTTGGCACCGAGCAGGGCGTCGGAGCCCCGTGCCTGCAGCTCCTTGATGTCCACCCCCGCGTTGAAGCCGCGCCCCTCGGCGGTCAGCACGACGCAGCGGACGCCCAGGTCCCGCCCGGCGGTGCGCACCGCGTCCGCCAGGGCGTACCAGCCGTGCACCGGCAGCGCGTTCACCGGGGGGAAGTCGACCGTGACGACGCAGATCCCCATTTCCGGGGACGAGGTGGAGACACCCATGGCCGCATCAGCTACCTTTCCACCAAACATTTGTTAGGTGTGACGCCTCGAAGCTAGCAGCCGCCGATTCAGCGGGGGAGCCCCTGTGGACAACACCGACCCTGTGGACAGTCCGCGGTCGCCCGAGCTCCTCGGCCGGACCGTCGTCGTCACGGGCGGCACGCGAGGGGTCGGCGCCGGGATCGCGCGGGCCTTCGCCGAGGCCGGCGCCGAGGTCGTGACCTGCGCCCGACGGCCGCCCGAGGTCCCCGTGGCGGGCGCCCGGTTCGTCCCCCTCGACCTGCGGGAGCCCGCCGCCGTGCGGGACTTCTTCGCCGCCCTGCCCCGGCTCGACGTCCTCGTCAACAACGCCGGCGGCACGCCGTACCGGCTCCTGACCGACGTCGACGCCGAACGGCACGCCCGGGTCGTCGAGCTGAACCTCCTCGCCCCGCTGACCGCGTCGCTCGCCGCGTACGAGCACCTGCGGCGGGCGCGGGGGTGCGTGGTGATGATCGGCAGCGTGAGCGGTGGCAGGCCGTCACCCGGGTCGGCCGCGTACGGCGCCGCCAAGGCCGGGCTGGAGAGCCTCGCCCGTTCGATGGCCGTGGAGTGGGCGCCCGACGTACGGGTGAACACGCTCGTCGTCGGCATGGTGCGCACCGGCCTGTCGCATCTGCACTACGGCGGCGAGGAGGGCGTCGCCGCCGTCGCCCGCACGGTTCCGCTCGGCCGGCTCGCCGCACCGGCCGACGTCGGGGCGGCCGCCGTGTTCCTGGCGTCGGACGCCGCGTCGTACATCAGCGGGGCCGGCCTGGAGGTGCATGGCGGCGGCGAGCGCCCCGCCTTCCTGGACGCCGCCGCCCACGGAAACCCTCAGGAGGGATGAGATGAGCGCGAGCCGCATGTGCGAAGGGCGCGTCGTGGTCGTCACCGGGGCCGGCCGGGGGCTCGGGCGGGCGCACGCGCTCGCCTTCGCCGCCGAGGGGGCACGGGTCGTCGTCAACGACCTCGGGGTCGGGCTGGACGGCCGCCCCGGCGCCGGCAGTCCGGCCGACCGGGTGGCCGCCGAGATCCGTGCGGTGGGCGGCGAGGCCGTCGCGCACGCCGGTGACATCGCCACCACCGAGGGCGCCGCCTCACTGATCGGGACCGCGCTGGAGACGTACGGCCGGCTCGACACGCTGGTCGGCAACGCGGGCTTCCTGCGCGACCGGATGCTCGTCAACCTGGACGAGGACGACTGGGACGACGTCCTGCGCGTCCATCTCAAGGGGCACTTCCTGCCGTTGAAGCACGCCGCCGCGCACTGGCGGGCCGAGGCGAAGGCGGGCCGCACGCCCGAGGCCCGGATCGTCGCCACCAGCAGCGGGGCCGGGCTGCTGGGCTCGGTCGGGCAGGGCAACTACAGCGCCGCCAAGGCCGGGATCGTCGGGCTGACCCTGGTCGCGGCGGCGGAGCTGGCCCGGTACGGCGTGCAGGTCAACGCCATCGCCCCGGCGGCGCGTACCCGGATGACGGAGCGGACCTTCGCCGCGGCCATGGCGGCGCCGGGCGGCGGCTTCGACGCGATGGCTCCGGAGAACGTCTCCCCGCTGGTCGTCTGGCTGGGCTCCGCGGCGAGCGCGGGCGTCACCGGCCGGGTGTTCGAGACGGAGGGCGGCCGGATCACCGTGATGGAGGGCTGGCGTCCGGGGCCCACCGCCGACAAGGGGGCCCGCTGGCACGTGGCCGAACTCGACCAGGTGGTACGGGAACTGCTGGCAGGCTCCCGCACACCCGCACCGGTGTACGGCGCCACCACCCTCTAGGTGTCGCACTCCAGCACCGACCGGCACAGCGCGCACCGCGCCCGCACCCGTCCGCGCACCGGCACCCGGATCCGCTGGTGGCAGGTGGGGCAGGGGAACGACACCCGCAGCGGGCCGTCGGCGTCGGGGGAGAAGGCGTACGGCGAGCCCGGCGGGCCGGTCGGGGTGTGGCGGCTCTGGGCGTGGCGGCGGTCGCGGGCGTAGCGGCGGCGGCCGGCCCAGCCCGCCGCGGTGAGCGGTGGCTGCTGTTCGTCGTGACGGGCCAGCGTCATGCCCTTGACGTAGGCCGTGTACGCCTGCGGGCTGGTGAACCACGGCGAGGGGTCCTCATCGAAGACCAGGGCGCGCTTGGCGAGGACGTACCCGAACTCCTCGGGGGTCAGATAGCCGAGCTTCTGGCTGGAGTCCGCGTCCTCCCGGTAGGCGTCCAGGAGCAGCCAGCCCGCGCCCAGGTACGTCGTCGCCGTGTCCGTGAGGATCTCGTTGTCGCGCGTGCCGGGGAACGACAGGTCCAGGCGATGCAGGTAGACATGCATGATCTCGTGTGCGAGCGCCGCGCCGATGTCCCGGCGGTGGGTGCGGAACCGATCGTTCAGTTCCACGAAGTACTCGGGGCCCGCGGTGAGTTCGACGTTCGCCGCGTACTGCATCTCGCGGAAGCTGACGATCAGGCGGGCGTCCGGCAGCCGGTAGTGCCTCACCAGTTCCCGGGCCACGCGCTGGGCGCCCAGATACAGGTCGTCGGTGTCGCAGAAGGCCACGTCGGCCGGCAGGACACTGACCCCGAACGTCTGGATCCCGTCGTAGGACAAGCGCCTGTACAGCGCCGTCACGGCGGCCCGCACCGTCTCCAGGTGCGGGTAGCCGTGCTCGACCGGTCCGTCGTTCGCCACGCCCGTACCCCCAAGACGCCGTGAACCCGGTTCCACTCTACGAGGGAGAGAGCGGAATTTCGCTCGACGGGTTGCGCGGGTCCCGCGTGAGATCAGTCCTTGTCACCGCGGCGGCCCGATCTTCATACTGGCGAGCCGCTCAATCCGCCACGAAGGGAAGTACGTTGACCCATAACGCGACGACGAGAAGCGGTCTGACCCTGGCCAAAAGAGCCGCGGCGGCCGGTGCCGTCGCTCTCGCGGTCGCCAGCCTCCAGCCCGTCAGCGCGCACGCCGCGGACACCCGCGTCATCGGAGGCAAGCCCGCCGTACAGAACGAGTTCCCGTTCATGGTCCACCTCTCGATGGGCTGTGGCGGTGCGCTCTACAAGAAGGACGTGGTCCTGACCGCCGCCCACTGCATGGAGGGCTCCGGCAACAACACCCGCATCACGGTCACCGCGGGCGTCGCCGACCTCAACTCCGCCGCCGCGATCAAGGTCAAGTCGACCAAGGTCAAGGTGGCGCCGGGCTACAACGGCGTCGGCAAGGACTGGGCGCTGATCAAGCTCGCCCGGCCGATCGACAAGCCCACGCTGAAGATCGCCACCACCAACCGCTACAACCGCGGCACCTTCACCATCGCGGGCTGGGGCGACACCCGCGAGGGCGCGAACACCGGCACCACCAAGCTCCAGAAGGCCTCGGTGCCCTTCGTCACCGACCGTGCCTGCAAGTGGCACTACGGCAGCCGCCTGACGAGCACGGAGGAACTGTGCGCCGGCTACCAGAGCGGCGGCATCGACACCTGCCAGGGTGACTCCGGCGGCCCCATGTTCCGCAAGGACGACGCCGGCAAGTGGATCCAGGTCGGCATCGTCAGCTGGGGCGACGGCTGCGCCCGTTCCGGCGTCCCCGGTGTCTACACCGAGGTCAGCCACTTCGCGGCGGACATAGCCCGGGCCGCGAGCGCGCTGTAGGACGGCGGTTCGGTGGGGCGGCGGCGCGTGCCGGGGGTCCACCGAACACTCCTTCGGCACCGCGCCCCTCCAGGTCGGCGGCGAGGACGGCGACCTGGAGCGGCCGCCCGCCGCGTAGGGTGGGCGCCCATGACCACCAGCAACACCACCCCCGGTGACGTGGGCCCGGCCGTCCGCGAGGAGCTCTCCCGGCTGCGTGACAGCATCGACAACATCGACGCGGCCGTCGTCCACATGCTCGCCGAGCGGTTCAAGTGCACCCAGCAGGTCGGCCGCCTCAAGGCCCTGCACCGGCTGCCGCCCGCCGACCCGGCCCGCGAGGCACGGCAGATCGACCGCCTGCGCTCCCTCGCCGAGAGCGCCAAGCTCGACCCCGGATTCGCTGAAAAATTTCTCAATTTCATCATCGGCGAAGTGATCAGGCACCACGAGCGCATCGCCGAGGACACCGCGAACGCCGCGCCCCCGGCAGCCGATTGACCTCGGCGAACACGGCCGCCACCGGCCGGCGCGCGGTCCGGCCGGTGCGCCCCGCGCCCTGCACTGATCGTCAACCGGCCGCCACTCCCCGTCAGCACCTCGCATACTCTGGACTCCACGCCGGAGGGAGTTCGGGCATGGGGTCGGACGCCAAGATCCTCATCGTCGACGACCACGAGGACACGCTGTACGCGCTGGAGAGCGCCCTGGCCCCGCTCGGCTACGACCTGGGCCGCGCCATCAGCGGGGACGAGGCGCTGAAACAGGTGCTCCGCGGCCACGTCGGCCTGCTGCTGCTCGATGTGCGCATGCCCGGCGTCAGCGGGCTGGACGTGGTGCGCTACCTGCGCCGCCTGGAGCAGACCCAGCACATCCCGGTCGTCCTGCTCACCGGCTACGGCGCGGACCACGAGCTGACCTCCACCGCCTTCGGCCTCGGCGTCGCGGACCTGCTGATGAAGCCGGTCGACCCCTGGGCGCTGCGCACCAAGGTCCGCTACCTCTACGACGCCCACCAGCGCCACCAGGCCCTGGAGCGCGAGATCCGCGAGCTGCGCGCCCTGGACCGGCCGCGGGAGCGCGGGCGCCGCCGGGCGCACGGGGGCTCACCGGCGGCCGAGGAGTCCGCGGCGCAACCGGAGGAACCGGGCGCACGCCTGCCCGTCCAGCGCGACCGGCGCGGGTCGGCGGCGCCGACGCAGGACCACACGTAGCCACCCGGAACCGCCCGCCCCTGTCCTGCCGTCACCGGCATCAGGCAGCATGTGATCCATGTCCGTACTCACGCGCGACGAAGCGCAGACCCGTGCCCAGCTCCTCGACGTCCGTCACTACCGGGTCGACCTCGACCTGACAGCGGGTGACGAGACCTTCGACTCCCGCACGGTGATCGGGTTCACCGCGCGAACCGAGGCGGACACCTTCGTCGAGCTGAAGCCCGCAGAGCTGCGCTCGGTGACCCTGGACGGACAGCCCCTCGACCCCGAGAGCCTCGACGGCAACCGCCTGCCCCTGAAGAACCTCGCCGCCGGCGACCACGAGCTGCGCGTCGACGCCGCCATGCGCTACTCCCGCACCGGCGAGGGCATGCACCGCTTCACGGACCCCACCGACGGCGAGACGTACGTCTACACCCAGCTGTTCCTGGACGACGTGCAGCGCGTCTTCGCCGCGTTCGACCAGCCTGACCTGAAGGCCGTCTTCGAGGTGTCGGTGACCGCGCCCGAGGGCTGGACCGTGCTGTCCAACGGCATCACCGCGCACAGCGGCGGCGTGTGGCGGGCCGCGCCGACCCCGCCGATCTCCACCTACCTCGTCGCCGTCGCCGCCGGGCCCTGGCACACGGTGCGCACCGAACACCGCGGCCTGCCCTTCGGCATCCACTGCCGCCGCAGCCTCGCGCCGTACCTCGACGCGGACGCCGACGAGATCCTCGACGTCACGCGCGCCTGCTTCGACCGCTACCACGAGAAGTTCGAGGAGCCGTACCCCTTCGACTCCTACGACCAGGCGTTCGTCCCCGAGTTCAACGCCGGTGCCATGGAGAACCCGGGCCTGGTCACCTTCCGCGACGACTTCGTCTACCGCTCCGCCGTCACCGAGACCGAACGCCAGACCCGGGCGATGGTCATCGCCCACGAGATGGCCCACATGTGGTTCGGCGACCTCGTCACCCTGCGGTGGTGGGACGACATCTGGCTGAACGAGTCCTTCGCCGAGTACATGGGCTACCAGACGCTCGGCGAGGCCACCCGCTTCCTCGGCGCCTGGACCGAGTTCGGCGTCGTCCGCAAGGGCTGGGGCTACGACGCCGACCAGCGACCCTCCACGCACCCCGTCGCCCCCGAGTCCGTCGACGACACCGCCGCCGCCCTGCTCAACTTCGACGGCATCTCCTACGCCAAGGGCGCCTCCGCCCTGCGCCAGCTCGTCACCTGGCTCGGAGAGAAGGACTTCCTCGCCGGCATCAACACCCACTTCGCCCGGCACCGGTTCGGCAACGCCACCCTCGCCGACTTCATCGACTCGCTCGCCGCCACCACCGAGCGCGACGTGCACGCCTGGGCCGCGGCCTGGCTGCGCACCACCGGCGTCGACACCCTCACCCCGCGGATCACCAGCGGCGACAACGGCGTCTGCGCGCTCACCGTCGACCACCACGGCAGCCGCCCGCACCGCGTCGCCGTCGGCCTCTACGACCACGACCTCGGCGACGAGGGCCGCCTCGTCCTGCGCGAACGGCTCGACCTCGACGTCCCGGACACCGGCGACCGCCCCGTCGGCAAGCGCCCCGCGCTGCTGCTCCTCAACGACGGCGACCTCACCTACGCCAAGGTCCGCTTCGACACGCGGTCCTTCCGGACGGTGCGCGACGCGCTGTCCGGCCTGCCCGACCCGCTCACCCGCGCCGTGGTGTGGAACGCCCTCAGGGACGCCGTCCGCGACGCCGAACTGCCCCCGGCCACCTACCTGGAGACGGCCCGCGCGCACCTGCCCCACGAGACCGACCTCGCGCTCGTCCAGGCCGTCCTCGACTTCTGCGCCCGCCAGATCGCCGGCCGCTACCTCACCCCCGAGGAGCGCCCCGCCGCCGGGGCCGCCCTCTCCGCCCTCTGCCGCGACCTGCTGCGCCGCACCGAGGACGGCGACAACCCGGGCCTGCGGCTGCTCGCCGTCCGCCACTTCGTGGACGTCGCCGCGCACCCCGACACCATCGCCGCCTGGCTCGCCGACGGCATCGTCCCCGGCGGACCCGAGCTCGACCCCGAGCTGCGCTGGCGCGTACTCGGCCGGCTGGCCGTGCTAGGCGCGACGGACGAGGCCGCCATCGCCGCCGAACTCGCCCGCGACCCCAGCGCCACCGGCCAGGAGGGCGCCGCCCGCTGCCGCGCCGCCCTGCCCGACGCCCAGGCCAAGCGGACGGCGTGGGAGGCCATGTTCACCCACGACGAACTGTCCAACTACCTTTTCAAGGCCACCGCCCAGGGCTTCTGGCAGCCCGAACAGACCGACCTCGTAAGGGAGTACGTGCCGCGCTACTACGAGGACGCCGTCGCGGTTGCGGCCCGTCGCGGCCCGGCCATCGCCGAGGCGGCGGGCGCCTGGGCCTTCCCCGCCCACGCCGTCGACCCCGAGACGCTGCGCCTGGGCGAGGAGTGCCTGCGCGCGGCGGACCCGGTGCCCGCGCTGCGCCGCAAGCTCACCGACCAACTCGACGACCTGGCGCGCGCGTTGCGCGTGCGGGAGGCGGCCGGCTCCGACCGCAGGCCCTGACGCCGGCCCCCGGACCGTCCCTCGTGGCGGGGGAACACGCACACGCCACGTACGTACCCTCTTTCGGGTCGTTCTGCCGGTACGTTTCGGGCGCGTCGCCGCATCCGCGTACAAGCTGGGTCCATGCCCACGCCGCCCCTCGCCTCCGGCCCCGACGGCCCGGGCGCCCTGCGGCCGTTGCTCGGCACCGTGCTCGACGCGCTGGCCGCCGGCGGCCGGGCACGCGGCGGCCCGCTCCCCGCGGGCGGCCCGCGGGCGGTCACCGCGCGGATGCGGGACGCGCTCGGGGACGTCCTGCCGGACGAGGGCGACCCGGACGCCCTGCGCGTGCTCGTGCAGGCGCTCGCCGAGGGCGCCGCCGACCCGGCGGACCCCCTGTGCGCGGGCCATCTGCACGGCCCCCCGCTCGCCCTGGCCGCCGCCGCCGACCTCGCCGCCGGTGTCCTCAACCCCTCCCTGGACTCCTGGGACCAGGCCCCGGCCGCCTCCGCCCTGGAGTCCCTGGTCACGCGGGCGCTCGCGGCGGAGACCGGCGCCGCCGACTGCCTCGTCACGACCGGCGGCACCGAGTCCAACCTGCTCGCCGTGCTGCTCGCCCGCGAGGCGCACGGCGGCACCGTGCAGCTCGTCACCGGGACCGGCGCCCACCACTCGCTCACCCGCGCCGCCTGGCTGCTCGGCCTGCCCGCGCCCGTGACCGTCCCCGCCCCGGCAGGCACCCTCGACCCGGCCGCCCTCGACGAGGCCCTCGCCCGTCTTGCCGGCCCGGTGCTGGTCGCCGCCACCGCGGGCACCACCGACGCCGGGCTCATCGACCCGCTGCCCGCGATCGCCGCCCTGTGCCGGGCGCACGGGGCCCGGCTGCACGTCGACGCCGCCTACGGGGGCGGGCTGCTGTTCAGCCGACGGCACCGCCACCGGCTCGACGGCCTCGACGCCGCCGACACCGTCACCCTCGACCTGCACAAGCTCGGCTGGCAGCCGATCGCCGCCGGTCTGCTCACCGTCCGGGACGGCCATGACCTGGCCGGTCTGCACCAGCGCGCGGACTACCTGAACGCGCCGGACGACACCGACGCCGGCCTCCCCGACCTGCTGGGCCGTTCCCTGCGCACGACCCGCCGCCCGGACATCCTGAAGATCGCCGTCACGCTGCGCGGCCTCGGCCGCAACGGGCTCGGGGCGCTCGTCGACCAGGTGTGCGAGCGCGCCGAGGAGCTGGCGGGGCTGATCGCCGCGCACCCCGGCTTCGAGCTGTACGACCGGCCCACCATCAGCACGGTCCTGTTCCGGCCCGCCGGCGCCACCGACGACGCCGTGGCGGCCGTACGCCGAGACCTCCTCGGCCAGGGACGCGCGGTCCTCGGCCGCGCCCGGCTGAACGGCCGGCTCTGGCTGAAGGCCACCCTCCTGAACCCCCGCACCCGGCCGGCCGACCTGGCCGCCCTCCTGACCCTGGTGGAAGGACACACCCCCCGATGACCCGCCCGACGAACCCGCCGACCCCGCCGCAGGCCACCGCGCACGTGAGCCCGTACGCCGCCGCGCACGCGGTGTCCCACGAATCCCAGGCCCCGCGTGACGTGGTAGGCATCGGCATCGGCCCGTTCAACCTCTCCCTCGCCGCACTCGCCCACCCCCTGGCCGAGCTCGACGCCGTCTTCTACGAGCAGCGTCCCGCCTTCGACTGGCACCCCGGGCTGCTGGTCGACGGGGCCACCGTCCAGGTCCCCTTCCTCGCCGACCTGGTCACGCTCGCCGACCCCGCCAGCCCCTGGTCCTTCCTCAGCTACCTCAGAAGCTGCGAGCGGCTCTTCCCGTTCTACTTCGCCGAGCGCTTCCACATCCGGCGCAGCGAGTACGACGCCTACTGCCGCTGGGTCAGCGAGAACCTGCCCGGGCTGCGCTTCGGCCACCAGGTCGACGCGGTGCGCTGGAACGCCGACCGCGACGTCTTCGAGGTCGACTTCACCCAGCTCGACGCCGACGGGGAGGGCGAGTCCCTCGGCCGCACCTACACGAGGAACATCGTGCTCGGCATCGGCTCCGAGCCCCACGTCCCCGATCCGCTCGCGCCCCTCGTGGAGGCGCCCGGCGTGCCCGTGATCCACGCCGCCGACTACCTCGAGCACCGCGCCGAGCTGCTCGCCGCCGAGCACATCACCGTCGTCGGGTCGGGGCAGTCCGGCGCCGAGGTCTTCCTCGACCTGCTGCGGCACCGCCCCGCCGGCCGTGAGCGGCTGCACTGGATCGGCCGGAGCGAGGCGTTCGCGCCCATGGAGTACTCCAAGCTCGGCCTGGAGCACTTCACCCCCGACTACACGCGCTACTTCCACGCCCTGTCCGAGCCGGTCCGCGAGCAACTCGTCGCCTCGCAGGGGCAGCTGCACAAGGGGATCGACGCGGGCACCATCGCCGCCATCCACGACGAGCTCTACCGGCGCAACCTGGGCGGCGGCTGGCCGGACGCCGTACTCACCCCCGGCGTCCTGGTCCGCACCGCCGGCCGGATCGCCACCACCCAGGTCGAGCTGCACCTGGAACACATCCAGCAGGGCACCCGCTCCCGGCTCACCACCCACGCCGTCGTGCTGGCCACGGGATACCGCGAGCGCTCCCTCGACCGCCTCCTCGCGGGCCTCGACCCCTATCTGCGCCGCGACAGCCGCGAACGCCCCCGGATCGACGAGGAGTTCCGCCTGGTCCTGGACCCCTCCGTGACCGGCACGGCATTCGTCCAGAACGCCTCGCTGCACACCCACGGCGTCGGCAGCCCCGACCTGGGCCTCGCCGCCTGGCGCAGCGCCTCCATCCTCAACGCGCTGACCGGCAAGGAGCCGTACCCGCTGCCGCACCGCACCGCGTTCACCAGCTTCGGCCTGGAGCCGCAGCGCTCCCAGGTCCCGCCCGCCCGGCACCCGGGCACGCTCACCCCTCTGCGGGACGGGACCTGACGCACCCCGAAGGGCCGGTCCGGCGCGGCGGTCAGAGCACCGGCGTGCCGTCCCGGGTGAGCTTCCAGTCCACCGACGCGAAGTCCTTCGGGTCCAGCACGCCCTTGGCGGTCACCCACTCCGCGATCCGGGTGCGGATCTCCGTCGACTCCGACCACAGCTCCGGCGCCGACGCCACGTGCGGGAACGCGCCGCCGCCGTTGGCCCGGTAGTTGTTCACCGCCAGCACGAACTGCTGGGCGTCGTCCAGCGGGGCACCGCCGAAGGACAGGTTCCGGATCCGCGACCCGGCCGGCTGGGCGATGTCGATCTCGTACGTCAGTCCCGACACGTAGTCGTAGTTGTAGTCCGGGCGGCCGCCCGCGTTGGTCAGCTTGTCCACGTCGATCGGCGCGCCGGCCGCCGTCCGCACGAAGTACTCCGCCGAGTACTCCAGGTACGCCCGCAGCTGCGCGCCCGTCATCAGCTTGGCGACCAGCGTGTTGTCGTACACGTACAGGCTCGACAGGTCCCGGATCGTCACCTCGCCGGCCGGGATCTCGGACGTCCGGGAGAACGGCGACGCCTGCGCGAGCACCGGCAGCGACGCGTGCCCGGTGCCGGCCAGGGCGGCCTTGACCACGTCCTCCTGGACCGTGGTGATGAGGTCGATGATCGGCGCGTCCGTGTAGCGGGCGTCCACCGTCGTCAGGGTCGCGGTGGCGGTGCCGACGACCTGGTTGACGTACTCCACGACCTTCGCGTGCTCGTCCGCGAGCAGCCGGGTGATCCGCGGGTCGTCCTCGACCGTGTTCGCGTTGCGCAGCGACGCCTTGACCGACCCGACCTGCCACCTGCCCCTGTCGAGGACCAGCTCGAAGTCGAACAGCGTGAGCCGCTCGGCGTAGCACAGCGGTTCGGACAGGACGACCGTCCTGCCGGTGCGCTCGTTGGTGACCAGCAGTTCCTCGATCTCCACGTGCGCGTGGCCGACCAGGATCGCGTCGATGCCGGGCACCTTCCGGGCCACCTCGGCGGCGGCGTTCTCGACGTGCGGCAGCTGGTCGCCGTAGGACGACGTGCCCGAGGAGCCGCTGTGCGCGGAGACGACGACCACGTCGGCGCCCATCGAACGCAGCTTCGGCACCCACTTCGCCGCCTGCTCCTCCAAGCCCGGGAAGACCAGCTTGCCCTGCACGAAGGCCTTGTCCCAGATGGCGATGCCCGGGTTCGTCAGCCCGAGCACGGCGACCTTGACCGGCGGGGCGCCCGGCACCCGGAAGGTCTTCATGAAGTACGGCGGAAAGGCGGGCCGCAGGGTCTTCGCGTCGACGGCGTTGGCGCCGAGCAGCGGGAAGCGGCACTGCTGCTCGAACCGGCGCAGCGTCTCGATGCCGTAGTTGAACTCGTGGTTGCCGAGCGCCACGGCGTCGTAGCCGATGGCGTTCATCGCCTGCGCCATCGGGTGCACGGGGCCGCCCTCGGCGGTGATCGGGTCGACCTTCGCGTAGTAGTACGTGAGGGGGGTGCCCTGGATCGTGTCCCCGGCGTCCAGCAGCAGCGTGTTGCGGCGGCCCTTCTCCTCGCGCACCTGGTTCACCAGGGTCGAGACCCGGGCCAGGCCCTGGGCGTTGCCCGCGGTGTCGGTGTACTCGGCGTCCTTGAAGTAGTCCCAGTTGAAGACGTGGCCGTGCAGGTCGGTGGTGCCCATGACGGTGAAGGAGTACCGCTTGGGGTGCTTCCCGTGAGCCGGTGCCGCCTGCGCGGGTACGGTCGCCGCGCCGGCGACCGCCACCCCCGCCCCGGCCACGGCGGACTTCCTCAGGAACTTCCGGCGGTTCAACGGCATGTGCAGCACTCCCGGTCGGTCTGGATCCACAACGTCGGTCTGGAACAACAACGCGCGTAGATTCTGACCCGGACATGACCATCACCGACAGGCCCAGGACGTTGCGATCTGGTGACCGGCCGGAGTCGCGCCCTGCGAGCGGTGACACAGTGGGACGTATGACCTCACCCGCCGAGGAACCCCAGCAGCCCGCCGTCCCCTACGGGACCCCCGACGCTCCGCGTATCGCCGTCCGTGGTGAGGCCCGCCTGGAGGTCGACCCCGAGATCGCCCGCATCGGCATCACGGTGAGCGCGCGCGGCCGCGACCGGCGCTCCGCGCTCGACGACCTCACCCGCCGCAACGCCGGCGCCCTCGACCTGGTCAAGTCCTACGGCGATGCCGTGGAACGGGTGGAGACCGGCGCCTTCTCCATCACCCCGGAGCTCACCAAGCACGGGCGCGGCGAACGCATCCGCACCTATCACGGCGTCGTCCACGTCACCGCCGAGCTCACCGACTTCACCGCCCTCGGCGAGCTCACCTCCCGCCTCGCCGACCTCGACCTCACCCGTGTGGACGGGCCCTGGTGGGCGCTGCGCCCCGACTCGCCCGCCCACCGCGACGCCCGCCGGCAGGCCGTCCGTGAGGCGGTGCAGCGCGCCCGTGAATACGCCGACGCGCTCGGCACGACCCTGTCGGCGCTGGTGGAACTCGCCGACATCGGCGCCGAGAGCCCGCAGCCCTATCCGGCGGCCCCGAGCGGCCGTATGCGTTCCGTCGCCTACGCCGCGGCCGCCGAGGACGCGGCCGCGGCACCGCTCGACCTCGAACCCCAGCGGCAGCATGTTCACGCCCAGGTCAACGCCCGATTCACCATGGTGCCGCCTCGGCTGTGAGGAAATTCGGAAAAAAGACCTGAGTGAATACCTGACCGGTGCATGGCCAATATGCGACCGGGAAAGGCGGCTGGGCTGCGAAATGCTCATAGGAGCGCACCCATGCACAATTCAACACTTGTCAACACCCCTTCACGCAAAGGTTGTTGAGTAGTCATGCCGGGCCAATTGTCTACCCGCCGGTAAGGCCTAGGCTCGAACCATGCGCCGAGCAAAGATCGTCTGTACTCTGGGCCCCGCCACCGACTCGTACGACCAGATCAAGGCACTGGTCGACGCCGGAATGGACGTCGCCCGATTCAACCTCAGCCACGGTGGATACGCCGAGCACGAGGAGCGCTACCAGCGCGTACGCAAGGCCTCCGACGAGACGGGGCGCAGCGTCGGGCTGCTCGCCGACCTTCAGGGCCCGAAGATCCGGCTCGGCCGCTTCACCGAAGGGCCTGTACTCCTTGAACGCGGCGACTCCTTCACCATCACCGTCGAGGACGGCGCGCGAGGCGACCGGCAGTCGTGCGGAACCACGTACCAGGGCCTGGCGGGCGACGTCACCCCCGGAGAGCGGATCCTCGTCGACGACGGCAAGGTGTGCCTCCAGGTCACCGAGGTCGACGGGCCCCGGGTGCACACCGAGGTCGTCGAGGGCGGCATGGTCTCCGACAACAAGGGGCTCAACCTCCCCGGCGTCGCGGTCTCCGTCCCCGCGCTCTCCGAGAAGGACGAGGCCGACCTGCGCTGGGCCCTGCGCACGGGCTTCGACGTCATCGCCCTGTCCTTCGTCCGCAGCGGCCGCGACATCGAGGACGTCCACCGCATCATGGACGAGGAGGGGCGCCGCCTCCCGGTGATCGCCAAGGTCGAGAAGCCGCAGGCCGTGGACGCCATCGACGACATCGTGGCGGCGTTCGACGGCATCATGGTGGCCCGCGGCGACCTGGGCGTCGAGATGCCGCTCGAACAGGTCCCGATCGTCCAGAAGCGCGCGATCAAACTGGCCAAGCGGAACGCCAAGCCGGTGATCGTGGCGACCCAGATGCTGGACTCGATGGTCGAGAACTCCCGGCCCACCCGCGCCGAGGCGAGCGACGTCGCCAACGCCGTCATCGACGGCACGGACGCGGTGATGCTCTCCGGGGAGACCAGCGTCGGGAAGTACGCCGTCGGGACGGTGCGGACGATGGCGAAGATCGTCGAGGCGGCGGAGGAGGACATCCTCGCCAAGGGCCTCTCCCCCCTGACCGAGCTGAACAAGCCCCGCACCCAGGGCGGCGCGGTCGCCCGGGCGGCGGCGGAGATGGGTGACTTCCTCGGCGCCCGGTTCCTGGTCGCCTTCACCCAGTCCGGCGACACGGCCCGCCGTCTCTCCCGCTACCGCTCCCCGATCCCGCTCCTCGCCTTCACGCCGGAGCCCGCGACCCGCTCGGAGCTGAGCCTGACGTGGGGTGTGGAGACCTTCCTCGGCCCGCACGCGGACTCGACGGACGCGATGATCGCTCAGGTGGACGAACTGCTGACCAGGTACGGCCGCTGCCGGCCCGGCGACACGATCGTCATCACGGCCGGCTCGCCCCCCGGAAAGACGGGAACCACGAACCTGGTCCGGGTGCACCACATCGGCGAGACCGCGCGCTAGGCCCGCGCGCCAGGTCCGAGGTGACAAAAGGCGGAGTCCCACCCGTGGGTGAGTCTCCGCCTGATTTCGTGGTGCCGGGTGCGGGATTCGAACCCGCAAGCCCTCACGGGCAGATGTGTTTGAGACATCCGTGTATGCCATTCCACCAACCCGGCAGGACCGGCTGACGGAAGCATACCGGGTCACCGCAGGTCGCCGCCTCTAGGTAGGCTGCATACGCAGCAGTACTCGCCGGCCCGCACCAAGGAGCCCCCGTGACCGCCCCCGAGTCGCCCCAGCCCGCCCACGTGCCCGAAGACGACAAGTCGCACGTGCCTCCGCTGACGACCCGAGTCGTCATCGCCGAGGACGAGGCCCTGATCCGGCTCGACCTCAAGGAGATGCTGGAGGAGGAGGGCTACACGGTGGTCGGCGAGGCCGGTGACGGTGAGCAGGCCGTGGAGCTGGCCCGGGAGCACCGCCCCGACCTGGTGATCCTCGATGTGAAGATGCCCAAGCTGGACGGTATCTCCGCGGCGGAGAAGATCACCGAGGAGTCCATCGCGCCGGTCCTCATGCTCACCGCCTTCTCGCAGCGCGACCTCGTCGAGCGCGCCCGGGACGCCGGTGCCATGGCGTACCTGGTGAAGCCGTTCAGCAAGAGCGACGTCGTCCCGGCCATCGAGATGGCCGTCTCGCGGTACACGCAGCTGAAGGAGCTGGAGAAGGAGGTCGCCGACCTCAGCCAGCGGCTGGAGACGCGCAAGCTGGTCGACCGCGCGAAGTCGGTCCTGCAGACCGAGTACGGGCTGACCGAGCCGGCCGCGTTCCGGTGGATCCAGAAGACGTCCATGGACCGGCGGATGTCCATGCAGCAGGTCGCCGAGGCGGTCATCGAGGACTCCGCGGAGAAGAAGGCGGCCAAGAGCTCCGACCAGGGCTGAGCCCACGAGCGGAACGAGGCCCGCGCCCCCTGTCGACCAGGGGACGCGGGCCTCGTCGTACGCGCCGAGGGCGCCGGAGGACTAGTCCTCGCCCAGGTACGCCTTGCGCACCGACTCGTCGTGCAGCAGGTCCTGGCCCGAGCCGGACAGCACGATGCTGCCCACCTCCATCACATGGCCGTGGTCCGCCAGCGACAGGGCCGCCTGCGCGTTCTGCTCGACCAGCAGGATCGTCGTGCCCTGCGACTTCAGCTCGGCGATCGTCGCCATGATCTTCTGCATCATGATCGGCGAGAGGCCCATGGACGGCTCGTCCAGCATGAGCAGCTTCGGCTGGGACATCAGGGCGCGGCCCATCGCCAGCATCTGCTGCTCACCGCCCGAGAGGGTGCCGGCGGCCTGCTTGCGCCGCTCCCCGAGGATCGGGAAGAGGTCGTAGGCGCGCTGGATGTCCTTCTCGATACCGGGCTTGTCGTTGCGCAGGAACGCGCCGAGGCGCAGGTTGTCCTCGATCGTCATGCGCGGGAAGATGTGCCGGCCCTCGGGAGAGTGGGCCAGCCCGAGCGAGACGATCTGGTGCGCGGGGGTCTTCTTCAGCGACTTGCCGTTGAAGCGGATCTGCCCGCCGACCGGCTTGAGCAGGCCCGAAAGGGTGCGCAGGGTCGTGGTCTTGCCCGCGCCGTTGGTGCCGATGAGGGTGACGACCTCGCCGACGTCGACCTTGAACGAGATGCCCTTGACGGCCTCGATCTTGCCGTACGCGACCCGGAGGTCCTCGACTTCGAGCAGTGCGGTCATCGGTCGTTCTCCTTGCCGGACGACGTGCTGTCGGCCTGGGGCCCGGAGGCCTGTGCCTCGGCGGCCTCGACCTCCGCCACCTCGGCGGTGCCCGGGTCGCCCTCGAACGGCTCGCCCAGGTACGCGGCGACGACCCGCTCGTCGCCCTGGACGGTGGCGCTGTCACCCTCGACGAGCTTCTCGCCCTGGACGAGCACGGCGACGCGGTCGCAGAGGTTGAAGATGAACCGCATGTCGTGCTCGATGACGAGGACGGCGATGCCCTTGTCGCGGATGGCGAAGACCAGTTCCTCGGTGGCCCGGGTCTCCTGCGGGTTCATGCCCGCCGTGGGCTCGTCGAGCAGCAGCAGGCCCGGCTCGCTGGCCAGTGCCCGCGCGATCTCCAGCTTGCGCTGCTCGCCGTAGGGCAGGTTGCGGGCGAGGTGCTCCGCCTTGGGCGCGAGGCCGACGAACTCCAGGAGTTCCATGGCGCGTTCGCGGGAGGCGGCCTCGGCCTTGTGGAAGCCGGGGCCGCGCAGCAGCGCGGACCAGAGGCCTTCCTTGGTGCGGGTGTGGCGGCCGACGAGCACGTTCTCCAGGACCGTCATGTTGGCGAACAGACGGATGTTCTGGAAGGTGCGGGCGATGCCCGCCGCCGTCACCTTGAAGGACTTCGGCGGCAGGACGGTGCCCTTGTAGCGGACCTCGCCCTCGGTGGGGATGTACAGGCCGGTCAGGCAGTTGAAGAAGGTGGTCTTGCCGGCGCCGTTGGGGCCGATGAGGCCGACGATCTCGCCGCTGTTGACCTGGAGGTCGACGCCGCGGACGGCGGTCAGACCGCCGAACCGCATGGTGACGCCGCGGGCGTCGAGGACCGTCTCCCCGGTGGTGATGGTGTCGGTTGTCATGGGTCAGGCCCCTGCCTTGCTGAGGACTGTGGGTGCTTCCGTCTCTTCGTGGAACTCCAACTGGCGGCGCCGGTTGGGGATGAGCCCCTCCGGACGGAAGCGCATCAGCAGGACCAGCGCGAGACCGAAGGCGAAGAGCTGGTAGTCGCCGAGGAACTGGAGCTTGGCGGGGATGAGGTAGAGCAGCGCGGCGCCGACGAGCGGACCGCTGATCGTGCCCATGCCGCCGAGGACCACCGCGGCCAGCAGGAACGCCGAGTTGGGCGGGACCACGTGGGCGAACTGGTACTGCTCGGGCGTGACCGTGTAGGTCACGTGTGCCTGCACCGTGCCCGCGAGACCGGCGAGCGCGGCGCCGAGGGCGAAGGCGATGAGCTTGACCCGGAAGCCGTTGATGCCCATGGCCAGGGCGGCGGTCTCGTCCTCGCGGATCGCGATCCACGCGCGGCCGATGCGGGAGTCGCTGCTGCGCCGGAAGACGATCACGACGACCAGCGTGATGAGCAGCATCAGCAGGAAGTAGTTGGCGAACCGCGCGATGGTGAAGCCCGCGAAGGTGTGTTCCTGGCCGAAGTCGAAGCCCAGGATGTTGAGGTTGGGTATCGACGAGATGCCGTTGGAGCCGTTGGTGATGTCCGGGCCGGAGGTGCCGTCCATGTTGAGGACGGTGATCCGGAAGATCTCACCGAAGCCCAGCGTCACGATGGCGAGGTAGTCGCCGCGCAGGCGCAGGGTCGGGGCGCCGATGATGACGCCGAAGACCATGGCGACGGCGGCGCCGAGCAACGCCGAGGCCCAGAAGGGCAGCTGGATGTCGAACGGCGAGGAGGGCGAGCCGGAGACCATCGCCGCGGTGTACGCGCCGACGCCGAGGAAGGCGACGTAACCGAGGTCGAGCAGGCCCGCGAGGCCGACCACGATGTTCAGGCCGAGGGCGACGGTGGCGAAGATCAGGATGTAGACGCCGATCGTCGCGTACTGGTCGTCGGACTGGGTGAACGGGAAGGCGGCCGCCGCGACGAACGCGCCGATCATCGTCACGTTGCGGTGCTTGCCGGTGAGCGCCGAGACGCGGCCCACGAGGCCGGCCTTGGCGGCCGCGGCGAAGCCGAAGCCGGCGGTGATGAGGAAGCCGACGAACAGCTCGTCGTACTCGGTGCCGATGCCGTACGTGAAGACGATCAGGCCGAGGGCGAGCGCCGCGACGATGACGAGGATCTCGGCGTACGCCGGCAGCTTGCGCGCCGGGGTCGCGGGGCCGGTGGCGAGGGAGGCCTTGAAGACGGCGAAGCCGTGCCGCCAACGGTGGCGCAGCCGCTCCTGGGCGGTGTCCTCGGGGTCCGCCGGTTCCCGGTCCGGCCACGTGAACGGCAGGGCGAACGCGCCGAGCGCGGCGGCCAGGGTGGCGACCCCCGCGACCCAGGCGCCGGGTTCGAGGTTGACCAGTCCGCCGAGCTGGACCGTGATCGCGATGATCGTGTACCAGACGGTGGCGAAGGCGCCCAGCGCGGACAGCTTCAGGGCGCTGTCGGCGCCGGCGGGGGTGAGCCAGCCCAGGCCCTTGACGCCGTAGGAGGCGAGGCCGAACACGGTGGTGAGGAGCCCGCCGATGAGGACGAGGACCTGGAGGCCGCCCGGGTAGCCGTAGACGGTGAGGTCACCGGGGAACTCGGACGTCCAGGTCCAGGCGAGGAAGGTCGAGACGATCGTCAGGACACCACCGGCGGTGGCGAGGGCGCGACCGGCCTGCGGGGGGATTCCGATGAGTCCGGCGTGGTGGCCGGCGTCGACCTGGCGAGGGGTCTCCGGTGCTGTGGTCTGTGTGGTCATCGGTGGATCACGCCCTGTCCGCGACGCGCTCGCCGAGCAGACCCTGGGGCCTGAACAGGAGTACGAGGATGAGGAGTACGAACGCCCAGACGTTGGCCCAGGACTGGCTGCCGAACTGTTCCATGCCCGGGATGTCGGAGATGTAGGCGGTCGACAGGGCCTCGGCCACACCGAGGACCAGGCCGCCGAGCATGGCGCCGTAGATGTTGCCGATACCGCCGAGGACCGCGGCGGTGAAGGCCTTGAGGCCGAGGATGAAGCCCATACGGAACTGGACCTCGCCGTACTTGAGGCCGTACGCGACGGCTCCGACGGCGGCGAACGCGGCACCGAGGGCGAACGCGACCACGATGATGCGGTCGGTGTTGATGCCCATCAGCTTGGCCGTGTCCGGGTCCTGCGCGGTGGCCTGCATACCGCGGCCGGTGCGGGTCTTCATCACGAAGTAGGCGAGGATCGCCATGCTGATCGGGGCCGCGACCAGCAGGAAGACGTCACCGGTCTGGATCGTGACGCTGCCGAGCTCGAAGGGGCCGCCGTGGATCTGCGGGAACGTGATGGCGGAGCGGGCGTCGGGGTACCAGGCCCACACCGCCTGCTGCAGCGCGAGGGAGAGGCCGATGGCCGTGATGAGGGGCGCCAGGCGTGGGGCCGTGCGCAGGGGGCGGTAGGCGAACCGTTCCGCTCCCACGGCGGCAAGGACGGCGACGATGATGCCTCCGATGAGCATCAGCGGGAGCGCCACCCAGAGGGACGTGCCGTCGGGCAGCACGTACAGGTAGACGGTGAGGGCGCCGAAGCCACCCATCATGAAGATCTCGCCGTGGGCGAAGTTGATGAGCTGGACGATGCCATAGACCATCGTGTAGCCGATGGCGACCAGCCCGTACATGGATCCTAGTAGCAGGCCGTTGACCAGCTGCTGCGGCAGTTCGTTCACCGCATGTCCTCCGAGACTTCGGATGATTCGTCGACAGGGGGCCGGATGCGAGTCCGCGCGGGGCGCCAGTGATGCAGCGCCCCGCGCGGCTCGGTCAAGTGGTGCGGGTGGGGATCAGCCCTCGTAGGTGCCGGACTTGGCGGCCTTCCAGGCGCCGTCCTCCACGGAGTACACGGTGAGCTGCTTGTTGGTGGCGTCACCGAACTCGTCGAAGGAGACCTTGCCGGTCACACCGTCGAAGGTGACACCCTGCATGGCCGCGGTGACCTTGGCGCGGGCGTCGTCCGGCAGTTCGCCGTTGTTGCCCTCGACGACCTGCTTGACGGCCTCGATGATGGCCCAGGCCGAGTCGTAGGAGTAGCCGCCGTAGGCCTCGTAGGCCTCCTTGTAGCCCGCGGCCTCGTAGTTGGCGACGAACTCCTTGGCGGAGGGGAGGTCCTCCACCGGGGCGCCGACGGAGGTGGCGAGGTCGCCGGTGCCGCTGGCGCCGGCCAGCTTGATGAAGTCGGCGCTGTAGATGCCGTCACCGCCGACCAGCGGGATCTTGGCGCCCGCGGCCTTGATCTGCTTGCTGAGCGGGCCGGCCTGCGGGTACTCGCCGCCGTAGTAGACGACGTCCGCGCCGGCGGCCTTGACCTTGGTGGCGACCGCCGAGAAGTCCTTGGTCTCGGGGTCGATGTGCTCGGTGCCGACGACCTTGCCGCCGAGCTTCTCGAACTCCGCGGAGAAGGTGGCCGCGAGGCCGGCGCCGTAGGTCTTCTTGTCGTCGATGACGAAGACCTTCTTCTTCTTGGCGTCGTTGTAGACGTACTGCGCGGCGAACGGGCCCTGGATGGCGTCCGTGGTCGCGGTGCGGAAGTACGACTTGTACGTACGCGCCTTCGAGGTCTGCCAGTCCGGGCCCTGGGTCAGCGCCGGGTTGGTGTTGGCCGGCGAGACCTGCACGAGCTTGGCGTCGTCGAAGACCTTCTGCATGGACTCGGCCACGGAGGAGTTCAGCGGGCCGACCACACCGAGGACGTCCTTGTTCGCGACGAACTTGGTGGCGTTCTGCTGGCCGGCGGAGGGCTGCGCCTGGTCGTCGAGGGCCTCGACCTTGAAGGTCACCCCCTCGACGTACTTCTCCTTGTTGGCCGTCTTGGCGGCCAGGTCCACGGAGTTCTTGATGCCCAGACCCAGAGCGGACAGGTCGCCGGTCAGCGGGGCGTCGATACCGATGACGACGGTGGTGCCGCCGCCGGAGTCCGAGCCGCCGTCCCCGTCACGCGAACCGCAGGCGGTGAGAGTGAGCGCTCCCGCCGCCAGAGCGGCGGTCATGGCGATGAGCGAACGTTGACGCACGATCAGTCCTTTCCCTGGCGCGGCGCTTCCCCGTGGAAGACGCCGAGTCGAGCGCTCGGGCCGAAGAGATGCCCAGTGACGTCGATTCCGACGGCGCGGTGACTGGCCGTGACTCTAAGCGTGTGCAGGGAACGTGGAGGAGAGTCTGGCCAAGGCTGTGACGCTCTTGTTATGACACGACGTAATGCAGAGCGGTACTGAGCGGGTGGAAGCGCGGAATTCCGGCCGATTCGCCCAGTCCGCATGATGAGACGTGCAGGACTGCCCGCTCTCCATCAGGAGTGTTCTCGATGTTTGGTGATGGCAAGGAGTTGTTGCCGCAGGCTACTTGAAGGGCGATCGAGAGGTCTTGCGCATAGCGCTCACCCAGGATGAAACTGTGTACTTCTCTTGCGTGCGTATTACGCAGGGTTACATCCAGGAAAGGGAGTCCGGCGTTCCGCGGCACTTTTCCGCAATCGGTGACCCTCATGGCGAGCTCGAGCTTGTGCCGGATTCCGGTCTGTATACGGAAAGGCGCACGGGGATTCGCCGTCACGGAAAGTCCCTCGTACGGCTGGCTTATCCGGGTCACCGTCACGGGCGGGCCGTAGCGCGCGGTCACCGCCACCGTGAAGCGGAAGGCGACGGCGGGCTCACCGGCGGGGAGCGGACCGACGTAGGCGAAGTGGACCGTCTGGGACGGGGGTGGCGGCTCCGCCGGGGGCGGGACCTCGGGGCGGGTGGCGTGCAGGAGGACCCCGGCGGCCGCGAGGGCGGTGACCGCGCAGGACGCGAGGAGGGCCCGGCGGTGCCGTGCGCACCACCGCACGACGTGTCCCCGTGGACGCCCGGTGACCGAGGGGGCCGGCGCCGGCTCCCACGCGCGCGTGCCCTCGCCCGGCTCGACCGGGCCCACGCCGCTCAACTCCACGGCCCCGCGGTGGGAATGCCGTCGCGGTACCGCTCGGCGCAGCGCTCACGTGCCTGACGCCCGATCAACTGCTCGGCCGCCGCCCGGCCTTGGCGCCGCCGCTCGGCGCGGGCGGCGTCGACGACGTCACGCAGGATCTCGTACTGCCCGTTCGAGAGGCCCATCGACTGGTAGTCGCCGTACGTGCCGTCGTCGAGGACCTCCCGGGACCAGTGGGTGATGATCCGGGCGCACACCTCGGCGGGCGGGGTGGTGCGCGGGGAGGCCGCGGCGGGCGGTACGGCGGGAGAGCCGGAGGCCGGACCGGCGCAGCCCGTCAGGAGCGCGCCGGTCAGCAGTGCCGGCCACAGGGCCGTCGGTCGGGTGGGTCTTCCCGCTGCCATGTGCCGACGCTACGGCGCCGCGTGCCGGACGGGCAACGGCACGGGAGCCGGGACGTGTCAGCCCGCCGTGCGCACCCGGTCGGCGTCCTTCGGGCCGGCGTCGCGCAGCAGGCACGTCAGCCGGGCGGTGCACACCCGGCGGCCGTCCTCGTCGCTGATCACGATCTCGTACGTGGCGGTGGAGCGGCCCCGGTGCACGGGCGTGGCGACGCCGGTCACGAGGCCGGAGCGGACGCCGCGGTGGTGGGTGCAGTTCAGGTCGACGCCCACGGCGATCTTGGAGATGCCGCCGTGCAGCATGGAGCCGACCGAGCCCAGGGTCTCGGCGAGCACGGCCGACGCGCCGCCGTGCAGCAGGCCGTACGGCTGGGTGTTGCCCTCGACGGGCATCGTGCCGACGACCCGGTCCGCCGAGGCCTCCACGATCTGCACGCCCATCCGCGTGCCCAGATGCCCGGCGGAGAACAGGGCGGGCAGGTCCACGCCGAGTGCCGCGTACTCGTCGATGACCTCTTGCGGGAACTTCACCTGGTGCTGCTCGCCCATCGGGACCGGCTCCGTTTCGTCTTCGGCGTCCTCGTCGGCGTCCGTGTCGCCGGACGCCCCGTCGTCGGGCGCGCCGCGATCCGGCGCGCCCTGCTGAGCAAACGCTCAGTCGGTCGCCGATTGTTCCAGACGGACCACGACCGACTTGCTGGCCGGGGTGTTGCTGACGTCGGCGGTGGCGTCCAGCGGGACGAGCACGTTGGTCTCGGGGTAGTAGGCGGCCGCACAGCCCCGCGCGGTGGGGTAGTGCACGACCCGGAAGCCGGGCGCCCGCCGCTCCACGCCGTCGGTCCACTCGCCGACGAGGTCGACGTACGACCCGTCGGCGACCTGGAGTTCGCGGGCGTCCTCGGGGTTCACGAGCACGATCCGGCGGCCGTTCCTGATGCCGCGGTAGCGGTCGTCGAGGCCGTAGATCGTGGTGTTGTACTGGTCGTGCGAGCGCAGCGTCTGCAGCAGCAGCCGGCCCGCGGGCAGCTTCGGGAACTCCACCGGCGCGGCGGTGAAGTTGGCCTTGCCGGTGGCCGTGGGGAAGCGCCGCTCGTCGCGCGGCGCGTGCGGCAGCGCGAAGCCGCCGGGACGGGACACGCGCGCGTTGAAGTCGTCGAAGCCCGGTATCACGCGCGCTATCCGGTCACGGATCGTGGCGTAGTCCTTCTCGAACTCCTCCCACGGCGTGGCGCTCTCCTCGCCGAGCACCCGGCGGGCCAGCCGGCACACGATCGCCGGCTCGGACAGCAGATGGCCGCTCGCGGGCTCCAGACGGCCGCGGGAGGCGTGCACCATGCCCATGGAGTCCTCGACGGTCACGAACTGCTCGCCGCCGCCCTGGAGGTCGCGCTCGGTGCGGCCGAGGGTGGGCAGGATCAGCGCCCGCGCGCCGGTGACGACATGGCTGCGGTTGAGCTTCGTCGACACGTGCACCGTGAGGCGGGCGCGCCGCATCGCCGCCTCGGTGACATCGGTGTCCGGGGAGGCCGAGACGAAGTTGCCGCCCATGGCGAAGAACACCTTCGCCTCGCCGTCGCGCAGGGCCCGGATCGCCCGTACGACGTCGAAGCCGTGCTCGCGCGGGGGAGCGAAGCCGAACTCCCGCTCCAGGGCGTCCAGGAAGGCGGGTGCCGGGCGCTCGAAGATGCCCATGGTGCGGTCGCCCTGCACGTTCGAGTGACCGCGCACGGGGCACACGCCCGCGCCGGGACGGCCGATGTTGCCGCGCAGCAACAGGAAGTTGACCACCTCGCGGATGGTGGGCACGGAGTGCTTGTGCTGGGTGAGTCCCATGGCCCAGCAGACGATGGTGCGCCGCGAGGCGAGCACCATGTCGAGCGCCTCCTGGATCCGCTGCCGGTCCAGGCCGGTCGCGGTGAGCGTCTCGTCCCAGTCGGCGGCCCGGGCGGCCGCGGCGAACTCCTCGTAACCGTGCGTGTGTTCGCGGACGAACTCCTCGTCGACGGCGCCCTCGGTCTCGACGATCAGCTTGTTGAGCAGGCGGAACAGGGCCTGGTCGCCGCCGATGCGGATCTGCAGGAACAGGTCGGTGAGGGCGGAGCCGCTGGTGAGGCCCTTGGGCGTCTGCGGGTTCTTGAACCGCTCCAGGCCCGCCTCGGGCAGCGGGTTGACACTGATGATCCGCGCGCCGTTCGCCTTCGCCCGCTCCAGGGCGGAGAGCATGCGCGGGTGGTTGGTGCCGGGGTTCTGGCCGGCCACGATGATCAGATCGGCCTGGTGGAGGTCGTCCAGCAGGACGCTGCCCTTGCCGATGCCGAGGGTCTCCGACAGGGCCGAGCCCGACGACTCGTGGCACATGTTCGAGCAGTCGGGCAGGTTGTTCGTGCCCAGCTCGCGGGCGAAGAGCTGGTAGAGGAACGCGGCCTCGTTGCTGGTGCGCCCCGAGGTGTAGAAGACCGCCTCGTCGGGAGAGGCGAGGGCGGTGACCTCCTCGGCGACGATGTCGAAGGCGCGCTCCCAGGAGACCGGCTCGTAGTGCTCGGCCCCCTCCGGCAGGTACATGGGGTGCGTGAGACGGCCCTGCTGGCCGAGCCAGTAGCCGCTGCGGTGCGCGAGGTCCGCCACCGGGTGCGCCGCGAAGAACTCCGGGGTGACCCGGCGCAGGGTGGCCTCCTCGGCGACCGCCTTCGCGCCGTTCTCGCAGAACTCCGCCTTGTGGCGGTGGTCCGGCTCCGGCCAGGCGCAGCCGGGGCAGTCGAAGCCGTCCTTCTGGTTGACGCTGAGCAGCGTCAGCGCGGTACGCCGCACACCCATCTGCTGCTGGGCGATGCGCAGGGTGTGCCCGATCGCCGGGAGCCCGGCCGCCGCGTGCTGCGGTTCGGCGACCTGCGGCGCGTCCTGAACCGGGTCGGCCTTGGGCGGCTTCGTTGCCATCGCCCGCTCTCCTTCGCCTAGCACGTGTGAGCTATGTCTCCGATCCTCGCACGTGGCGATGACAGCGGGGGAGGCCGGTCCCGGGGAACGCGATCACCCTCGCCCCGGTACCCGGCAGGGCCCGGCCTCCCTCTCCGGTACGCGGCGGGAGGCCGGGGCCGACTGTCGGTGGGGCGTGGCAGGATCGGGGACGTGGCAGAGACAGCAGCGAAGAAGACCGACAGCACCTCCGGCGACAGCCGCCCGCGCCTGATGCTCATGGACGGGCACTCGCTGGCGTACCGCGCGTTCTTCGCGCTCCCCGCGGAGAACTTCACGACCGCGACGGGCCAGCCGACGAACGCGATCTACGGCTTCGCGTCGATGCTGGCCAACACGCTGCGCGACGAGGCGCCCACGCACTTCGCGGTGGCCTTCGACGTCTCCCGCAAGACCTGGCGCTCCGAGGAGTTCACCGAGTACAAGGCGAACCGCTCCAAGACCCCGGACGAGTTCAAGGGCCAGGTCGAGCTGATCGGCGAGCTGCTGGACGCGATGCACGCCCCGCGCTTCGCGATCGACGGGTACGAGGCGGACGACGTCATCGCCACGCTCGCCACGCAGGCCGAGGCCGAGGGCTTCGAGGTGCTGATCGTCACCGGCGACCGCGACTCCTTCCAGCTCGTCTCCGAGCACACGACGGTGCTCTACCCGACGAAGGGCGTCTCCGAGCTGACCCGGTTCACCCCGGAGAAGGTCTTCGAGAAGTACGGATTGACGCCCGCCCAGTACCCCGACTTCGCGGCGCTGCGCGGCGACCCGTCGGACAACCTGCCCGGCATCCCCGGCGTCGGCGAGAAGACCGCCGCGAAGTGGATCAACCAGTTCGGTTCCTTCGCGGAACTGGTCGAGCGCGTCGACGAGGTCAAGGGCAAGGCCGGGCAGAACCTGCGCGACCACCTGGAGGCGGTGAAGCTGAACCGCCGGCTCACCGAGCTGGAGCGGCAGGTGGAGCTGCCGAGGACCGTCACCGACCTCGCGCGCGCGCCCTACGACCGCAAGAGCGTCGCGATGGTGCTGGACACCCTGGAGATCAGGAACCCCTCGCTGCGCGAGCGGCTCTTCGGCGTCGACCCGGGCGCCGAGGAGGCCGAGACGACGCCGGTCGTCACGGAGGGCGTGGAGCTGGACGGCACGGTGCTGGGCACGGGCGAGCTGACGCCGTGGCTCACCGAGCACGGCACGGGCGCGCTCGGCGTCGCGACCGTCGACACCTGGGCCCTGGGCGCGGGCTCGGTCGCCGAGGTGGCGCTCGCCGCGCCCGGGGGAGCGGCCGCCTGGTTCGACCCGGCCGAGCTGGACGAGGCCGACGAGAAGGCGTTCGCGGCCTGGCTGGCCGATGCCGGCCGGCCCAAGGTCTTCCACAACGCCAAGGGCGCCATGCGGGTCTTCGCCGAGCACGGCTGGACCATCGAGGGCGTCGCCATGGACACCGCGCTCGCCGCGTACCTGGTCAAGCCGGGACGCCGCTCCTTCGACCTGGACGCGCTGTCCCTGGAGTACCTGCACCGAGAGCTGGCCCCCGCCGCCGCGGCCGACGGACAGCTCGCCTTCGGCGCGGACGACGGTGCCGAGGCCGAGGCGCTGATGATCCAGGCCCGTGCCGTGCTCGACCTGGGCGAGGCCTTCGAGGGCCGGCTGGCCGAGGTCGGGGCGGCGGACCTGCTGCGCGACATGGAGCTGCCGACCTCCGCCCTGCTGGCCCGGATGGAGCGCCACGGCATCGCGGCCGACCGCGCCCACCTGGAGGCAATGGAGCAGATGTTCGCCGGTGCGGTGCAGCAGGCCGTGAAGGAGGCGCACGCGGCGGCCGGGCACGAGTTCAACCTCGGCTCGCCCAAGCAGCTCCAGGAGGTCCTCTTCGGTGAGCTGGCGCTCCCGAAGACGAAGAAGACCAAGACCGGCTTCACCACCGACGCCGACGCCCTGGCCTGGCTCGCGACGCAGACCGACAACGAACTGCCGGTGATCATGCTCCGGCACCGTGAGCAGGCGAAACTGCGGGTCACGGTCGAGGGCCTGATCAAGACCGTCGCCGGTGACGGCCGGATCCACACCACGTTCAACCAGACGGTCGCCGCGACGGGCCGGCTCTCGTCGACCGACCCCAACCTGCAGAACATCCCGGTCCGCACGGACGAGGGCCGGGCCATCCGCCGCGGCTTCGTCGTCGGCGAGGGGTACGAGTCGCTGATGACGGCCGACTACAGCCAGATCGAGCTGCGCGTCATGGCCCACCTGTCCGAGGACGCCGGCCTGATCGAGGCCTTCACGTCCGGGGAGGACCTGCACACCACGGCGGCCTCGCAGGTGTTCGCGGTCGAGGCGACGGCCGTGGACGCGGAGATGCGCCGCAAGATCAAGGCGATGTCGTACGGCCTGGCGTACGGGCTGTCGGCCTTCGGCCTCTCCCAGCAGCTGAACATCGAGGCGGCGGAGGCCCGCGCCCTGATGGACGCGTACTTCGAGCGGTTCGGCGGCGTGCGGGACTATCTGCGCCGCGCCGTCGACGAGGCTCGGGCGACGGGGTACACGGCGACGCTCTTCGGGCGCCGGCGCTACCTGCCGGACCTCAACAGCGACAACCGCCAGCGGCGCGAGGCGGCCGAGCGGATGGCTCTCAACGCGCCCATCCAGGGCACGGCGGCCGACATCGTCAAGATCGCGATGCTCAAGGTCGACGACGCGCTGCGCGAGTCCGGGCTCCGGTCCCGTCTGCTCCTCCAGGTGCACGACGAAGTCGTCCTGGAGATCGCCCCCGGCGAGCGCGAGGCGGCGGAGGCGCTGGTCCGCCGCGAGATGGCGGGCGCGGTGGAGCTCCGGGCACCGCTGGACGTCTCGGTCGGCGTGGGACCCGACTGGGAGTCGGCAGCGCACTAGCGGCCCACCGCAGCCTCCGGCGCGTCTGCCGGAGGCATCGTTCGCGTGCTGCGGCTGCCTGCGCGGAGGGCCCGCCCTGTATTCCCGCCCGGAAGGGTCGTCCGGCGGCGGCGTCGGGCGCCCGTGCGGGGCCCCGCCCCGGACCCCGCTCGGGTTGTCCGGCGGCGGCTCCCGGCCGCCCCAGCGGGGCTCTGCCCTGGCTCCCCGCTGGGTGGGTTGTCCGGCGGCGGCTTGCGGCCGCCTGCGCGGGGGTTTCGCCCCGAACCCCGCCCGGAGGGTCGTCCCGCGGAAGCTTCCAGCCGCCCCAGAACCCCGCCCGGGTCGTCCGGAGGCGGCGTTCGGGCCGCCCGTGCGGGGCCCGCTGCCTCAGAACCCCCCCTCGGGTCGTCCGGCGGCTGCCGTCGAGCTGCCCGCGCGGGGCCCTGCCCCGGACCCCGCTCGGGTCGTCCGGCGGCGGCGTCGGGCTGCCCGTGCGGGGCTCCGCCCCCAGAGCCCCGCCCGGTCGTCCCGCGGCGGCCCCCGGCCGCCCCAGCGGGGCTCCGCCCGGAGCCCCGTTCCTCGCCCCCTCCTCGGAGAGGCCTTCACCCGCGTGGCCCCCGCGGAAAAGCCCCGCGGTGCTCGCGCCCGTCAAGATGCCGCCATGGGTATACGCATGCTCAGCCGCCGGACGGCCCCGGCTCAGCCCCCGCCCGCGCCCCCGCCGCACGCACCCGGCGCAAGCACCGCCCGCATCCCTCTGGGCCCGGTGAGGGCCCTGTGCCACGCCGCGGGGGATCTCCGCCGCCGCGCCGCCGTCGACTGGGAGAGACGCAAGACCGCCGCCGTCCGGCCCTGCGACACCGCTGCGTGGCGCCTGTGGGCCGACCTGGCCCGCAGCTACCTGGCCCTCTGCCTCACCCTGCTGCCCCGCGCCCCGCGCCCACCACGCACGTTCACCGTGTTCGTCGCGCCACTCCCCACCGCCGCGGGAGTGATCAAGCCCCCTGACGGCTCCGGTCCCGCTCCCTGCCGCCGCCTCCCGAATCGCTAGCGGCGCGAGCCGGCCGCCACAGCCGCACGGCCACCGCGTACGCGGGTACCGCGAGCGCGAGCCCCGCCCCGGCGCCGAAGCACAGCGTCGGGATCAGCTCCCAGGGCTTGGCCGAGGACCCCCAGTACGCCCACCACCGCGCCGCCCGATGGGCCGCCGCGAGCAGCGCGCACCCGCCGATCACCAGCGCGGCGAGCCACCGGTCCCGGGCCGGCAGCACGGGAACCCCCACCGGTTCGGCCGCGGGCGTCCGCCGCAGCGCCACCGCCACGAACACGGCGATCACGACGGCGGCCACCGCGGAACCGCCGTACTGGAGGATCCAGTACAGCGGCGCGCCCGCGATCTCCTCGCCCAGCACCGGGAACAGCCGCATCCCCCACCGGCCGGGATGCGTGAACGCGTCCCAGACGACGTGCGTGAGCCCGCCGAGCACGGCGGACACGTACCACCGCGCCACCAGAGCGGGCCGTACGCGCCCGCGCGGCGCCCCGCAGCGCACGAGCGCGGCCACCCGGCGCCGCCGGCGGCTCGGCAGCAGCGCCACCAGGGGTTCGCGCACCAGCAGCCAGAGCCACACCAGCGCCCAGGCGATGATCACGTCGACCGTGAACACCCCCGCGAAGGAGTGGGTCACCGCGCCGAACTCCATCGCGCCGGACAGCGCACTCGCCAGGTAATAGGTCATGTCGGGCGCGAAGGACCCGGCGACGAGCACGGCCGGCACCAGTGCGCCACGGCCGGTTCCGTCCGGGCGGACGACGGGCAGCACGGCTGCCGCATGACTGAGGGTGAACGGCAAGGGTGCTCCCCACGACGTGCGTTGACGTCCCAGTATCCGTGAGCGCACGTCGTCCCGGTGCGGGGCCGCGGCCCCAACGCCGTATGGCCAAGCGGTGAAGAGCAGGCGGGAACGGGTGACCGCGCGAACTAAGTTGCCGTAGGGTCGCACGGGTTGACGTTCGGGGAGTGCGGCGTCGACGGAGCGGTGGCAACAGGGCATATGCGGGCGACTCGGGCGCCCACGGGAGGGGTTCACTTCATGGCGGCGCATTTCGGCAGGAGGCTTCGCAAGGGCGCGGCGAACACCGCCGTCGCGGCGGCTGTGGCGGCGGCACTGGTCGCCTCCCAGGCCCCGGGGGTCGAGACCGACGACGCCGGCAGACAGAGCACCACCGGCACCCAGCCCTCGCCGGACACGGTCACGGACGAGAGCGCGACCGGCAACTCGCCGTACTACACGGACCTGCCGCCGCTGCAGAGCCCGAGTCCCGCGCCCACCGTCGGCCCCACCGCCGACCCGGCCGTCACGGGCGACGCCGCCGCGGGCATCCCCGCGACCGTCCTCGACGCCTACAAGAAGGCGGAGGCCGCCCTGGGCGAATCCAAGCCCGGCTGCAACCTGCCCTGGGAACTCCTCGCCGCGATCGGCAAGGTCGAGTCGGGCCAGGCGGGCGGCGGCAACGTCGACGCCGCCGGCAACACGATCACCCCGATCCTCGGCCCCGCGCTGAACGGCGAGGGCTTCGCGCACATCAGCGACACCGACAACGGCGCGTTCGACGGCGACCACACGTACGACCGGGCCGTGGGCCCGATGCAGTTCATCCCCTCCACGTGGGCCTGGGCGGGCCGCGACGGCAACGGCGACGGGGCCGCGAACCCGAACAACATCTACGACGCCGCCCTCGCCGCCGGTCACTACCTGTGCCGTTTCGGCTGGGACCTCTCCGCCGACGACGACCTGCGCCGGGCGATCCTCAGCTACAACAACTCCACGGACTACCTGAACACCGTCCTGTCCTGGCTGGAGTTCTACCGCAAGGGCACGCACGAGGTCCCCGACGGCACCGGCCCCCTGCCCGGGAACCGCAGCGACGTACCGGGGGCGAGCCCGTCGCCCACGCCGCCGCGCAACCCCGGGACCGGCTCGCACAGCCCGTCGCCCGAGCCGCCGTCGTCCAGGCCGCCGTCGGGCGAGCCCTCCACCCCGCCGGAGCCCAAGCCGCCGGTGACCCCGCCGACCGCCACCGACACGGTGCACCACCTGGAGGACGGGGGCACCGCGCAGCTCACGGCGATGGCGGGAGACGCGTTCGCCGAGCGGGTCAGCACCCGCGCCGAGAGCAAGGTGGGCAAGGGCGTCGCCAAGGTGCGGGTCCGCTTCACGATCGCCGGCGACACCGACGCCACCTTCACCGGCGGTGAGAAGGTCGCCACCGTGGTCACGGGCACCGCGGGTGTCGCCGTCGCGCCCGCGCTGAAGGCGGGCGAGAAGACCGGCTCGTTCACCGTGCGGGCCACGGTCGTCGGCCGGTCCGTCCCCGGCGTCGACTACACCGCGACCGTCACGGCCCGTGCCGCGGACGCCCTCGCGCGCACCGGTGACGCGCCCCTGACCTGCCCGGTGGGCGGCGAGTTCGCCGACCAGGTCGAGGTGAAGGCGACGTACCAGGGCGCCGCGGCGGACGGCGTGGCGGTCACCGCCACCCTCATCAAGTCGGTGCTCGACCCGACCGAGAACGACAAGGGCCCGTACTTCAAGGACGCCGAGGGCAATCCCGTGCGCACCCTCACGGGCCTGGAGACGGACGCGAACGGCCTGCTGAAGCTGCCCAAGCTGTACGCGGACGACAACGCGGGTGCGTACATGCTCCGCCTCACCACCGAGGGCGGAGCGACGCTGAACGTCCTGCTCGACGTGAAGGCGGCCGAGACGCCCTCGCCCAGCCCGTCCCCGAGCACCGGCGAGTCGGCGTCCCCGAGCGCCTAGCTCCCCGCTCCGCACGCACCCGACGGCGGCGCCCCTCCCGAAAGGGCGGGGCGCCGCCGTCGTGTGCGACGTGTTCTCTTCTCGCCCGCTCGTTGCTACGGTGCCGGATCTGACGAACTATCAGCTCCAGCTCGTCCGGAGGCACGCATGCGCGCCCTGATCGCCGCCGCGACCGGTCTCGCCGTCGCCGTCGCCCTGGTGCTCACGATCACGGCCATGGGCGCGCCGACGGGCGGGACCTCCCCGAAACCGCTGCTGACGACGGTGCCCGCACACCCGTGACCCCGGCGGAGGGAGACCGAGATGCGCCGCAGGACCAGCCTCGTACTGCTCGCCCTCGCCGTGTTCTTCGCGGCGCTCTCCCCCCTGCTGCGCTGGTACGCCTTCCCGCGCCTGGCCAAGATCCCGCCGAACCAGTACCAGGAGATGGTCCTGGAGGCGAAGGACGCCACCCTCCTCGACTACGGCACCATGCGGGCCCGCAAGGTCCCCGAGGTCACCATCGTGCAGACCCTCAAGGGCAACGTGGAGGCATCCGAGCGGATCGAACGGACGGCGGGACGCGACGTCGTCGTCTGGGACGGCCTGTCCTACGTCCAGGGCCCCGACGGCGAGATGGTCTCCCGGATCCCCGAGCGGTACATCTTCGACGCCCACACCCAGGAACCCGTCCACGCCACCGGGGAGATGGTCGACGGCGACCCCGTCCGGCGGGAGGGCATCGAGTTCAAGTGGCCGTTCCTGACGGAGAAACGGAACTACGAGTACTTCGACGCGCAGGCACGGGTCACCGCGCCCATCCACTACAAGGGCACCCGGACGTTCCGCGGCGTCGAGGTCTACTACTTCGAGCAGACGATCCCGTGGACGAAGGTCCCCTTCCCCAAGGTCATGCCCGTGGCGGGCATCACCCCCGAGTCCGTCGCCGCGACGGGCACGACGCGCTGGTACACCACGGTGCGCAAGTTCTGGGTGGAGCCACTGACCGGCGCCCCCGTCTACGGCGAGGAGATCCACAAGGAGGAACTCCGCGGCGGCACCCTGCTCGGCGACCGCGACAGGGTCACGGCGTTCGCCGGCCACGTGAAGATGCGCGAGGACTACATCGACCACACCGTGGACCTGGTCGACTCCAACCGCACCCTCGTCCTGCTGCTGACCTCGTACCTGCCCTGGGGCTTTCTGACGCTCGGCGTCCTGCTGCTCACCCTCTCCCTGTACCTGGAGGCCCGTGCCCGCCGCCCCGCCGGCCCCGCCCCCGGACGGACGACGGAAGCGGAACCGGTCACCGCCTGAGCCGCGCGTTGGTGTGCCGGGTGGGCTCGGCGGTGGCCGGGTCCTCGGGCCACGGGTGCTTGGGGTATCGGCCACGCAGCTCCGCCCGTACGCCCTTGTAGCCGTCCCGCCAGAAGGAGGCCAGGTCGGCGGTGACGGCGGCCGGACGTCCGGCGGGGGAGAGCAGATGCACCGTCACCGGGACCCCCGCGAGGACGGGCGACCTCTGCGCCCCGAACATCTCCTGCAACTTCACGGCCAGGACGGGCCGTTCGGGATCCCCGTAGTCCACCCGGATCCTGGACCCGCTCGGCACGGTGATCCGCTCGGGGGCGAGTTCGTCGAGCCGCGCCGCCTCCCCACCGGCCCAGGGCAGCAACCGGGCGAGCGCCTCCCCGGCGTCGATCCTGGCCAGATCACCCCGCCGCCGCGCCCGGCTCAGCTCGGGCTCCAGCCACTCCTGCACGCGCGCGTGCAGCGCCTCGTCCGACACGTCCGGCCACGGCTCCCCGAGGTGCGTCCGCAGGAAGCGCAGCCGCAGCCGCAGCACCTCCGCGTCCGGGGACCACCGCAGCAGCCCGAACCCCTCCCGCCGCAACCCCTCCACCAGCGCGTCCCGTACGAGGCCGGGGGCCGCCTCGGACAGCGGACGCACCGCCAGCTCCACCGCCCCGAGCCGCTCGACCCGCCGCGCGACGACATCGCCGTCGGCCCAGTGGACCTCCTGCGCCTCGGTGCGCAGCGCCCCCGCGGCCGAGCCGGCGATCCCCTCGTCCACCTCGGCGGCGAGCCGCACACGCGCGTGCCCCCTGCCCAGGGGCCGGTCGGCCACCGCGACCGCGAGCCAGGACGCGCCCCGCAGCGGTGAGGCCTCCCCGACCTCGGCCCGGGTCCCCGAGACCATGAGATACGACCCGCCCTCCGCCTTGGCGACCCGCTCGGGGAAGGCGAGGGCGGCGACGACCCCGGCGGCCACCGCGTCGACGTCCCCGTCCGCCGGCCGGGGGCGACGGGCGGGCGGTCCGGCTGACTCGCCGAGCAGTCCGCGCAGCCTGCGGACCTCGGCACGCCACCGGCCCGCATAGGCGTCACCGCCACGCCGCGCGGCCCGCAGGGCCGTGGCGAGATCGTCCCCGTACTCCCGAGGGGGTTCCTCGCTGAGCAGGGCGACGACCTCGGCGGACCGCTCGGCCCCGACCTCCGCGGCCGCGTCGAGCAAGGCGCGACCCAGCCGCGGGTGCAGCCCCAGCCGGGTCAGCCGCAGCCCCCGTTCCGTCGCCCGGCCGCCGGAGTCGACGGCCCCCACGGCGCGCAGCACGCCGCGCGCGGCCGCCATGGCACCGGCCGGCGGCGCGTCCGGCAACGCCAGCCCGGACGCCTCCGGATCGCCCCAGCAGGCCGCCTGGAGCGCGAACGCCGTCAGGTCGGCCACCCGGATCTCCGGCGCCGGGAAGCGCGGCAGACGCGCGTCCTCGGCCTCCGCCCAGCACCGGTACACGGCCCCCGGCGCCTCGCGCCCGGCCCGCCCCGCCCGCTGCCGCCCGGCCGCCTGCGAGGCCCGTACCGTCGTCAGCGCGCTCAGCCCGCGCGCGTGGTCCACCCGCGGCTCACGCGCCAGCCCCGCGTCGACGACCACGCGCACCCCGGGAACCGTCAGGGACGACTCGGCCACCGCCGTCGCCAGGACCACCCGGCGCCGGGCCCCCGCCGCCAGCACCGCGTCCTGCACGGCCGCCGGCGCCCGCCCGTGCACCTGGAGCACCTCGACGTCGCCCAGGTCCCCGAGCTGCCCGGCGACCCTCGCGATCTCCTCGACCCCCGGCAGGAAACACAGCACGTCCCCCGTCCGCTCGGCGAGCGCCCGCCGCACCACCGCCGCCACATGGCCGAGCAGCGCCGGATCGACCCGCATGCCGTGCGGCGGCCGTACGGGGCGCGCGGGCGGCGCCCACACCACCTCGACCGGGTACGAGGCGCCCTCCGCCGCGACCACGGGGGCGCCGCCGAGCAGCCGGGCCCAGCCCTGCGCGTCGGTCGTCGCCGACGCGGCCACCAGCCGCAGCTCCGGCCGCAGCGCCTCCCGTACGTCCCACAGGAACGCCGCCACCGTGTCCGCGTCCAGATGCCGCTCGTGGCACTCGTCGAGGATCACCACGTCGACGCCGCCGAGCTCCTGGTCCCGCTGGAGCCGTTGCAGCAGCACACCGGTCGTGACGACCTCCACGCGCGTGTGCGGCCCGACGACGCGTTCCCCGCGCACCGTGCAGCCGACGCGCTCGCCGACCTCTTCACCCAGCAGCCAGGCCATCCGCCGCGCCGCCGCCCGGGCCGCGATCCGACGCGGCTCGGCCACGACCACCCGCCGGGCCGTCCCCTCGCCGAGCAGCCCCGCCAGCGCCAGCGGCACCAGCGTCGTCTTCCCGGTGCCCGGCGGCGCGACCAGGACGGCCGTGCCGTGCCCGTCCAGGGCCTCGCGCAGAGGCGGGAGAGCGGTACGTACGGGCAGCGCGTCCAGGGCGTCGTAACGGATCACGCGCCCCAGTGTCGTACGACCGCGCGACCCCTCCCGCGCGCGGGAGGGGTCGGGCAGGAGGGAGTGGGTCTCAGTCCCGTTCGCACACGAAGATCGCCGTGCCGGGGATCAGGTTCCCGCGCAGCGGCGACCAGCCGCCCCACTCGGAGGTGTTCCAGGTCGGCCACTCCGGCTCCACCAGGTCCACGAGCCGGAACCCCGACGCCACGACGTCCCGGACACGGTCGCCGAGCGTCCTGTGGTGCTCGACGTACACCGCCCGGCCCTGGTCGTCCTGCTCCACGTAGGGCGTGCGGTCGAAGTACGACCCCGACACGCTCAGCCCCTCGGGACCGGGCTCGTCCGGGAACGCCCAGCGGATCGGATGGGTCACCGAGAACACCAGGCGGCCACCCGGCCGCAGGGTCCGCCGCACCTCGCGGAGCACCATCCTCGGGTCCGCCACGAAGGGCAGCGCCCCGTACGCCGAGCACGCCAGGTCGAAGGAGGCGTCCGCGAAGGGGAGGGCGGCCGCGTCGGCGCACACCAGGGGGAACGCCCCGCCGATGCGCAGCGCGTGCTGGAGCTGGCGGTGGGAGATGTCCAGGGCGACCGGGTGGGCGCCCTGCGCGGCCAGCCAGCGCGCGCACTGGGCCGCGCCGGCGCCGATCTCCAGGACGTGCTTCCCCTTGAGCTCCTCCGGCGGGCCGAGCAGCTCCGCCTCCACCTCGTCGAGCCCCTCGGGGCCCCACACGAAACGGTCGTCGCCGAGGAACGTGCCGTGCTCGGTCTGGTACTCGTCCGCGTTGCGGTCCCACCAGCCCCGGTTGGCCCGGGCGCTCTCCGTGACATCCGCGGTACGCCGGGTGGCTTCCGGCTCGAACGCTTCCGGCTCTTGGATGATCGGCTCCCTCGTCGTAATCTGCCGTCCAACCCGTCCCGGGGGTGTCACGGGAGGGGCGCTTCACGGCCCGCGTGGCCTCAGGCGACAGGTTTTGTGCCGGTTATGGGGTGATCCGCCCCGGGTGTGCGCCTTCGCGCATTGACCCTGTCCGGCTGCCCCCGTATGCTACAAGTTGCGCTGCGGGCCTGCGCACCTCAGACGTAGCAGGCTGCGCTCGCATCTGTTGTATGTCCCCTCGGTTGTCGAGGCGCTGCCACCTTTCCCGGTGGAGCGCTTCCTTGGCTGTCCGGCTTCTGCAGAGCGAAACGGGCTCCCGGCGTAAGCAGTACCTACGACTTCAATGTCCGTACCGGAGCCCTTTCCCACATGACGAGCAGCACCGAGACCACCGCCACCACCCCGCAGGTAGCGGTCAACGACATCGGTAACGAGGAAGCCTTCCTCGCCGCGATCGACGAGACGATCAAGTACTTCAACGACGGCGACATCGTCGACGGCGTCATCGTGAAGGTCGACCGGGACGAGGTCCTGCTCGACATCGGTTACAAGACCGAAGGCGTTATCCCGAGCCGCGAGCTCTCGATCAAGCACGACGTCGACCCCAACGAGGTCGTCGCCGTCGGTGACGAGATCGAGGCCCTTGTCCTCCAGAAGGAAGACAAGGAAGGCCGCCTGATCCTCTCGAAGAAGCGCGCCCAGTACGAGCGTGCCTGGGGCACCATCGAGAAGATCAAGGAAGAGGACGGGATCGTCACCGGTACCGTCATCGAGGTCGTCAAGGGTGGTCTCATCCTCGACATCGGCCTCCGCGGCTTCCTCCCGGCCTCCCTGGTCGAGATGCGCCGTGTCCGCGACCTCCAGCCCTACGTGGGCAAGGAGCTCGAGGCCAAGATCATCGAGCTGGACAAGAACCGCAACAACGTGGTCCTGTCCCGCCGTGCCTGGCTGGAGCAGACCCAGTCCGAGGTCCGCCAGACGTTCCTCACGACCCTCCAGAAGGGTCAGGTCCGTTCCGGCGTCGTCTCCTCGATCGTCAACTTCGGTGCCTTCGTGGACCTGGGTGGCGTCGACGGTCTGGTCCACGTCTCCGAGCTGTCCTGGAAGCACATCGACCACCCCTCCGAGGTTGTCGAGGTCGGCCAGGAAGTCACCGTCGAGGTCCTCGACGTCGACATGGACCGCGAGCGCGTCTCCCTGTCGCTGAAGGCGACCCAGGAAGACCCGTGGCAGCAGTTCGCCCGCACCCACCAGATCGGCCAGGTCGTGCCCGGCAAGGTCACGAAGCTGGTTCCGTTCGGTGCGTTCGTCCGCGTGGACGAGGGCATCGAGGGTCTGGTCCACATCTCCGAGCTGGCCGAGCGCCACGTGGAGATCCCGGAGCAGGTCGTCCAGGTCAACGACGAGATCTTCGTCAAGGTCATCGACATCGACCTCGAGCGCCGTCGCATCAGCCTCTCGCTGAAGCAGGCCAACGAGGCCTTCGGTGCCGACCCGGCCACGGTCGAGTTCGACCCGACCCTGTACGGCATGGCCGCGTCCTACGACGACCAGGGCAACTACATCTACCCGGAGGGCTTCGACCCCGAGACCAACGACTGGCTCGAGGGCTACGAGACCCAGCGCGAGGCGTGGGAGCACCAGTACGCCGAGGCGCAGACCCGCTTCGAGCAGCACCAGCAGCAGGTCATCAAGTCCCGCGAGGCCGACGCCGCTGCCGCGGCCGAGGGCGGCGACGCGGCGGGTGCGGCTCCGGCCGCGTCCGGCGGTTCGTACTCCTCCGAGGGCCCGGACAACTCCGGCGCGCTTGCCTCGGACGAGGCGCTTGCCGCGCTGCGCGAGAAGCTGGCGGGCGGCCAGAGCTGAACGCTCACCGCTGAGGCTTAGCCGATAGCCAAGGGCCCGTACCTTCGTGGTACGGGCCCTTTGGTGTTGCCCGGGCCGGGGGCGTCGGCATCGCCTGGCCGGGGCCTTGGTGTCCGTGGCCTGGGTCCTCGGTGTCTTCGAGGGCGCGAACTCGGCTCCTTCGTCGACGCGTTCGCCGGCTTCGGCTTGCCCTGATCTTGGCGCGGCGCGCGGGAATGCCCGTCCGGTGGGTGGCGTTGTCGAGTACGGACACGAGGAGGAGCGGTCACTGTGCTTGATCCGCAGGGTTTGTACACGTGGGAGCCGAAGGGGCTGGCCGTCGTCGACATGGCGCTCGCCCAGGAGTCGGCCGGCCTTGTCATGCTCTATCACTTCGACGGATACATCGACGCGGGCGAGACCGGCGACCAGATCGTCGACCGGCTCCTCGACGCCTTGCCCCACCAGGTGGTCGCCCGGTTCGACCACGACCGGCTCGTGGACTACCGCGCCCGACGCCCGCTGCTGACCTTCAAGCGCGACCGCTGGACCGACTACGAGGAGCCCACGCTCGCCGTGCGGCTCGTCCAGGACGCCACCGGGGCACCCTTCCTGCTGCTGTCCGGTCCCGAGCCGGATGTGGAGTGGGAGCGCTTCGCGGCGGCCGTGGACCAGATCGCGGAACGCCTCGGCGTCCGCCTCGCCGTGAACTTCCACGGCATCCCGATGGGCGTCCCGCACACCCGCCCGGTGGGCATCACCCCGCACGGCAACCGCACGGACCTCGTACCGGGCTACCGCAGCCCCTTCGACGAGGCCCAGGTGCCCGGCAGCGCCGAGTCCCTCGTCGAGTACCGCCTCATGCAGGCCGGGCACGACGTCCTGGGCGTCGCCGCGCACGTCCCGCACTACATCGCCCGCTCCGCCTACCCGGACGCCGCGCTGACCGTGCTGGAGGCCATCACCGCCGCCACGGGGCTGGTGCTGCCCGGCATCGCGCACTCGCTGCGCACGGAAGCCCACCGCACCCAGACGGAGATCGACCGGCAGGTCCAGGAGGGCGACGAGGAACTCACCGCCCTCGTACGGGGGCTGGAGCACCAGTACGACGCGGTCGCGGGGGCGGAGAGTCGCGGCAACATGCTCGCCGAGCCGGTGGAGATCCCGTCCGCCGACGAGATCGGGCAGGAGTTCGAGCGGTTCCTGGCGGAGCGTGAAGGGGAGAACTGAGGCGGTCGGTGGCCGTGCCGCAGGGTGTCCGGGCAGGAGGCGTTGAGCAGGGTGCTTCGGTGCTGGTGGGTGCCGCCGCACCTGCCGGCCGTATCCGCACCGGCCGGCTGTACCGGCACCGGTAGGGCCTAAGCTTCCGCTCATGCTGAAGGTGGGCCTGACCGGCGGGATCGGCGCCGGCAAGAGCGAGGTGTCGCGGCTGCTGGTGGAGTGCGGAGCCGTGCTGATCGACGCGGACCGCATCGCGCGCGAGGTGGTCGCGGCGGGCACTCCCGGTCTGGCGGCACTGGTGGAGGCCTTCGGCGGGGAGGTGCTCGCACCGGAAGGCGGCCTGGACCGGCCGAAGCTCGGCTCGATCGTCTTCTCCGACCCGGAGAAGCTGGCCGTCCTGAACTCGATCGTGCATCCACTGGTGGGAGCCCGGTCCCGTGAGCTGGAGTCCGCGGCCGCCGAGGACGCCGTCGTCGTCCACGACGTACCGCTCCTCACCGAGAACGGCCTGGCGTCGCTGTACGACCTGGTGATCGTCGTCGACGCGGGACCCGAGACCCAGCTCGACCGGCTCGTACGGCTGCGGGGCATGACCGAGGAGGACGCCCGCGCGCGTATGGCCGCCCAGGCGACGCGCGAGGAGCGGCTCCGGATCGCGGACATCGTGATCGACAACGAGGTCCCGCTGGCGGAGCTGCGGGAGCGGGTCACGGAGGTGTGGGCGGAGCTGGTCCGCCGGGCACACGCCTCTCAGGGGTGACCGGCAGGTGCCCCGGGGAATAGTGGCCAGGGGAGCGGGCGTTGAATCGGTGCAGTAAGGGAAGGACTTTGCCGTGCCCGAGACCAGCGGTTCGACCGGACGTTCGCCGGAGACGCATGTCATCGACTACCGCGCCGCCGAGCAGCTGCTCGCCGCGCGCGATCCGCGGGGCGCGGTGAAGCTGCTCGACCCCGTGATCGCCGCCCACCCCGAGAACACGGCGGCCCGGCTGCTGCGGGCCCGCGCCTTCTTCGCCGCCGCGCAACTGCGCCCCGCGGAGCTCGAGTTCACGATCGTCCTGGAGCGCGAGCCGGACAACGCGTTCGCGCACTTCGCACTCGCCCGAACCTATGAGCGGCAGGGACGGCCCGACCAGGCGAAGCGGCACTTCCGGCTGGCGGCCGCGCTGGATCCGAATCCGGAGTATCTGAAGGCCGCGCGGTTCGACGGGTAGGTCGGCCGGCCTGTCTGAGGCGTCCGGGTTGGATCAGACGTCTTTGGTGTCTCCGTCGTCTCTGTTGTCTCCGGTGTTGCTGGTGCCTCTGGTGCCTCTGGTGCCCGAGGTGTCTGTGGGTGGCACCGTGCGGCCCTCCACCGGCCGGTAGGGCGGGACGTCCCGGCCCGGCTGGAAGTGCGGTCCCTCGCGGATGTGCCGGACGATGACCGCCAGATCGATGGTGATCACCAGCCAGAGCACGCCGCAGGCGATGGCCCAGCCCGGGCGGCCGACCAGCAGGAAGGCGACCGTTCCGAAGATCGCCCAGGCCAGCCCCCACACGCTCAGCCAGAACCGCGCCCGCAGCGCACTGCGCGCGGTCGCCGGCTCACTGCCCGTTCGCATCGGGGTCATCACTCCTCACTCGCAACGTACTCTCCGGTGCGTCCGTACTCCAGGCACGCGGTTGCCGAGGCGTGAGGCTCGCCTGGCAGGAGGCCCGGCCCGGTGTGACCGGTGCGCTCACTCGAACGGGTGAACCACGGGTGAGGGGGAACGGCTGTGCGGAGGTGGGCCGTTGGGCTGGCATGGAGCTGAAAATGCGAACGGGACATCAGGGGACGGGACCGGGGGCGATCACGCCGGACGGGTGCGCCGTCGAGCTCTACTCACGGCTTCCGGTGGGGGACGAGCCGGAGGTCGTCGCCGGCGTGGTGCCGGCCGGGTCGCACATCCTGGAGCTGGGCTGCGGGGTCGGCCGGATGACTCACCCGCTGCTGGAGCGGGGTTACACGGTCACGGCGGTGGACGAGTCACCGGACATGCTGGAACGCGTGCGCGGGGCGCGCACGATATGCGGCCCCATCGAGGAGCTGGACCTGGGGGAGAAGTTCGACGCGGTGCTGCTGGCGTCGTTCCTCGTGAACAGCGGGGACGAGAAGGTGCGGCGTGGCCTGCTGCGGACCTGCGTGCGGCATCTCGCGGACGGCGGCTGCGTGCTGATCCAGCGGGAGGGCGAGGACTACCACACGAACGTGCCGCGTGAGCGGGTCGACCCGAGTGGCTTCACCGTGCGGATCGTGTCCTCGGAGCCGGTCGGTGACGGCACGAACTCGGTGCACGCGGAGTACGACTTCCCGGACGCGGCGTGGACACAGACGTTCCGGGCCCGGCCGCTCACCAAGGAGGAGTTCGAGGCCGCGCTGGGGGAGGCGGGCCTGAGAGTCGAGGCGTACCTGACGGAGGATCGGGTGTGGGTGAAGGCCGTGGCGGCGCAAGGGGGCTGAAACGGGGGGCGGACGAAGTGGTGAGCGGGATTCCGGCCGACGGGCGATGAGTTCCGGACGTGCGGTGGGTCTTTCCCTGTGACAGCAACGCACCCCGCTTCGCACAGGAGAACCCCATGTCCGAGACCACCGCATCCGTAGCCTCCGTCGCGTCCAGCGCGTCCGTCATACCCGCTGCGTCAGCTTCTGCCTCGGCCGCTGGTTCGTCCGTCGTGGTGGCCGAGTCCGCGACCGCTCGCGGGCGGCGGGCCCGTATCGCCCTGCGGGCCCTCCAGGTGGTCCTCGCGCTCTTCTACGCCGCCGCGAGCGCGCTGCCCAAGCTGATCGCGCACTCCTCTGCCACGGGGACCTTCGCCGACATGGGCTGGGGCGACGCGGGGATGTACACCATCGGCGTCCTGGAACTGGCCGGTGCCGTCGCCCTGTTGGTGCGGCCACTTCAGTCCGTCGCGGCGATCTCGCTGGGCGCGCTGATGGTGGGCGCGTTCCTCACGCAGCTGACGGTGTTCGACGGGCAGAACGCGGCGACACCGGTGATCCTGCTGGTGCCGCTCGCCCTGATCGCCTGGGCGCGGCGGGGACAGAACACGGAGCTGCTGCGGATGCTGCGGCGACGAGGGTGACGAGGACGACGGGGCAGCGGGGATGCGGGGTGGCGGATGACGCAGGTGACGAGGGGGCGACGGCGTAGGTCAGCGCCCTCCGGTACGGCCGCCGCGACCTCCCGGCCGGCCGGAGCCGCTGCCCGGACCGCCTCCGAGCCCGCCCGTGCCGCCCAGTGTCCCGAGTCCGCCAAGGCCTCCTCCCAGCCCGATCGAGCCGCGACCGCCGGGACCGCCCTTGCCGCCCGGCTTTCCCCGGCCACCGGCGCCTCCGAGGCCACCAGAACCACCCAGCCCGCCCGATCCACCCGATCCACCCGGGCCGCCCGGCCCACCTGGAACCGCTGGGCCACCTAGGCCGCCCAGTCCCCGCAGGCGCTCCAGTTCGCGGCGGTCGCGCTTGGTCGGGCGACCCGCGCCGCGGTCTCGGACACCGGCGGGGGCGAGGACGTCGCGGGGCGGACGCGGCGGGCTGTTGTCGATGTAGCACTCGACGGCGACCGGGGCGCCGACCCGCTTGCGGATCAGCCGCTTGACGACGACGACACGCTCCCAGCCCTCCTGCCGGAGCCGTACCTCGTCGCCGACGCGTACCGCGTGGGCGGGCTTGACCCGCTCACCGTTCAGCCGCACGTGCCCGCCACGGCAGGCCGCCGCGCCCTGGGAGCGGGTCTTGACCAGCCGTACGGACCAGATCCAGCTGTCGATGCGGACGCTCTCGCCGTTGGCCGGACCGGCGGCCTGTGCGGCGGCGATCGCCGCGGCGGTCGCGGCGGCGGCCTGGGCGTCGTCGGCGCCCTGAGCCTCTGAAGCGTCCTGATCTTCTGCGGCGCCCTGGTCCTCCAGGACGGTTTGGTCGTCCGGGGCTGCCTGCTCCGCGGGGGAGGCCTGGGTCCGCGCGCCGGCCTGGCCCTCTCGGGTCCGGGAAGTCCCAGGGGCAGGTTCGTGGGCCGGAGCCGGGGCGGGAGTCGGGGCCGGGGTCTCGTCCGGCGTGTACCGGCTGGTCCCGCCGCTGCCCGCCTCGTCCATGCGATCGGAAGCCATGCCACCGACCTTAGCCCCCCTGGCCCGGTGCGCTGGAGGGCTTTTCCTCCGGCCCGGGCCCTGGGCGGCGACCGAGGCGGTCGACACGGCATCGGGGCACGGATCTACGGTGGACGCATGGAGAGCAGCGCCCCCGCCGGTCTCGCCGGCCTCGATCAGCGGATCGCGGACTGTCGGGCCTGCCCTCGGCTGGTCGCCTGGCGTGAGGAGGTGGCCCGTACCAAGCGCGCCGCCTTCGCGGACTGGACGTACTGGGGACGCCCGGTGCCGGGCTTCGGCCCGGCGGACGCCCGGCTGCTGATCGTGGGTCTCGCCCCGGCGGCACACGGCGGCAACCGCACCGGCCGGATGTTCACCGGCGACCGGTCCGGGGATGTGCTGTACGAGGCGCTGTACGACGTGGGGCTCGCGTCCCGGCCCACGTCGGTGACGGCCGACGACGGCCTGGAACTGTACGGCGTGCGCGTCACCTCGCCCGTGCACTGCGCGCCGCCCGCCAACAAGCCCACGCCCGGGGAACGCGACACCTGCCGGCCTTGGCTGGTCCAGGAACTGGGCCTGCTGCGGCCGACGTTGCGGGCGGTGGTCGTGCTCGGCGCCTTCGGGTGGCAAGCGGCGTTGCCGGCGTTCGCGGCGGCGGGCTGGACGGTGCCGCGACCCAGGCCCGCCTTCGGGCACGGCGCACGGGTGAGGCTGGCCGCGCAGGCGGAAGGCACTGACGACCCCGCCGCCTCCGCCCCACCCCCCGGCCGACCTCCTGCCCTGGACCTCTTCGGCTGCTTCCACGTCAGTCAGCGCAACACCTTCACCGGCCGTCTCACCCCGAAGATGCTGAGGGACGTGCTGAGCGAGGCGGGGCGTACGGCGGGCCTGGCCGTGCGCGACCGACGGCCCGGGACGGGCGGGAGCTGACGGGAGGGGCCGTCCGTCGTCAGGGCCGCCACACGTACCGGACGTCCGGCTCGCTCTCCTCGTTGCCGCTGCCGTCGGTGCGTTCGACGGCGACGAATCCATGGCGCTCGTAGAAGCGGTGGGCGGGGGTGTTGACCTGGAAGGTCCACAGGGTCAGGCCGTGCGGGCGGCGCTGCCGGGCCAGCTCCAAGAAGCGGTCCCCGACGCCCCGGCCGCGCCAGTCCGGATCGAGGTACAGCTGGGAGAGCTGGTCGCCGTCGAGCACCATGACGCCGATGAGGCCCTCCGCGGTCTCGGCGACCCAGGTCTCCCGCAGCGGTACCACCACGTGCCGGAAGTGCGAGCGCACCTCGTCGTCGGAGCGCGGGCGGACGACCGTCGGCAACGCGGCGGCGAACGACCGCAGCCAGACGTCGGCCGCGGCCCCGGCATCGGCCGCCACGGCACGGCGGAACGCGACCCGGCTCACCCTCAGGACCCGTCGGGGACGACGGCCGTGGCCGTGATCTCCACCAACTGTCCCGTGTACCCGAGACAGGCCACCCCGAGAAGGGTCGACGAATGCGGACCGGCGCTCAGCCCGGAGGCCTCGACGACCTCCCACACGGCGGACAGCATCGCGGGCTCCCCGCTCACGACGTACACCTCGGTCGACAGCACGTGGGCCAAGTCGCTTCCCACGGCATGCAGTTGCTCCTCCAGATTGGCGACCACCTGCCGCGCCTGCCGCACGGCGTCCCCCTCTCCGACAAGCTTGCCGTCGGCGTCCAGTGGTACGGCCCCGGCCAGGAAGGCGAGGTTCGTTCCGGCCTCGACCACCGAGGCGTGCGAGTAGGTGGGGGGAGGGAAGAGGGAGGGGACGGTGACGCGCTTGATCACGTGCTCGCTCCTGAGGTCGACGGGGGGTGTACGGGCGTACAGCTACTGCCCTTGGACACCGGCCGACCGGAGCCCGGCGCACGGGCGTTCGGCGACCGACCCGCCGATCATCCGCGTCCGCACCGGCGCACGCACCCCAATTTCTCGGAACGGTGGCTCGCGACTCCGTACGCTGCGCCCATGCCCACCCCGACCGACGACACCACGTTCCTCGACACCACCGCCGACCGCCTCGCCTCCCTCCCCACCGTCCGGGCGGTGGCCCTCGGCGGCTCCCGTGCCCAGGGAACCCACCGACCCGACAGCGACTGGGACCTGGCCGTCTACTACCGCGGTCCCTTCGACCCGGCCGACCTCCGGGCCCTCGGCTGGGAAGGAGAGGTGTCCGAGGTCGGCGAGTGGGGCGGAGGAGTGTTCAACGGCGGCGCGTGGCTCACGATCGACGGGCGGCGGGTCGACGTCCACTACCGCGACCTCGACGTCGTGGAGCGGGAGCTGGCGGAGGCCGAGCAGGGCCGGTTCCGGGTGGAGCCACTGCTGTTCCATCTCGCCGGCATCCCCACCTATCTGGTCGTCGCCGAACTGGCGATCAACCAGGCCCTGCGCGGACAGGTGCCGACTCCGGTCCCGTACCCGGAACAACTGCGCCGCACGGCGAGCCGGCGCTGGTACGGCACCGCCCGCGCCACCCTCGCCTACGCCAAGGCCCACCACGCCCCGGCGGCCCGACTCACCGAAACCACCGGCGCCCTCGCCACGGCAGCCGTACAGACGGGCCACGCGGTGCTGGCGGCACGGGGTGAGTGGGTGACCAACGAGAAACGCCTGCTGGACCGGGCCGGGTTGCGGATCGTGGACGACGTGATCGCGTCCCTGGCGGCGGGACGCGATCGCGACACCCTCATGAGCGCGATCGGGCGGGCCGAGGCGCTCTTCGAGGAGGCTGCTCACGGTCAGTGATCTTCACCGCGGACATCCGTGCCCGTGCCGGTGTCCGGCTCTCAGGTGCCGAGTCGGATCCACACCGGTGCGTGGTCCGAGCCCGCCACGCCTCGGCGTTCCGTCGGGTCCGGGCCCACGGACGGGAGGGTCGGGGGGTTGGAGCCCGGCAGGCCCGTGCCCGCCTCCGTCACGCGGCGGACCAACCGGTGACTGCACAGCACGTGGTCGATCAGTTCGCGGCGGCCGGAGTTGACGCGCGAGAACCGCTGTTCGGCGGGGATCAGCGACGCCACGTTCCAGAGCCGGGCGGCGTCGCCCTTGTCGGCCGCCTTGAAGCCGGGTGTGCCGATCTCCGAACCGGGCGGGCCGTGCAGGATCTGGGTGGTCGCCGCCTGTGCCTCGTCGTTCAGGTCGCCGAGGACCAGCACGTCCCGGGTCCGCCCGTCGCCCGCCAGCAGTTTGTCGGCCAGGGCGCGCAGCGCGGTCGCCTCGGCGGTCCGCCGGAACAGGGCGTAGGCGCCGTAGCGGGCGCGTTCGCCCTCGTCGCGGGGGTGGAAGCGGCCGTCGGGGTAGGACAGCAGCTTCGACTTCAGATGTGCCACCGCGACGGACAGTTCACCGGCGCGCACCGCGAGCAGGCCCCGTCCCGCCGCGGCCACCTCCGGCCCGGAGTCGTCCGCCTGCACCGGCCGCAGCGGCGCCGGGAACCCCGTCGTGTCGGAGAGCACCACCATGGGCGTACGGCTGAGGAAGCCGACCCGGATGCCCCGGCCGTCGGCGTGTGCGGACAGGGCGATGTGCCAGTTTCCGGCCAGCATCCCGGCCAGGTCCGCCAGGGCGTCCGGATCCCCGACCTCCTGTACGCCGAGCAGGGCCGGGTCGAGTTCGGCGATCACGTCGGCGAGAGCGGCGAGCTTGGTCTCGTAGGCTGCCTTGTCCTTGGGGCCGTACGGCCCGCCGGGCCGGTACAGGTTCTCCAGGTTCCAGGTGCCGAGCAGCATGCCGGGCTCCTTTCAGAGGCCGGACGACGTCTGTGGTCCAGGCCAGCGTGCCCGCACGCGCGCTTCCTGGACAGACCCGCGACGTGATGCGCCGTTCACTTCACGTGCCCCGGCGGTCGCGTCGTACGTTGGCGGGATGACGCCCTCTCCCGCGGAAGATCCCGTCGGCCCGCGCGCGGCAGCCCCCGCGGACCTCGTCGTCACGGGGTGCGCCGTCCTCGTGCACGACGCCCAGGAACGGATCGGGTTCGAGGAGGACGCCGCGGTCGTCGTACGCGGCGGAGTCGTCGAGTCCGTCACGACCGCCGGCGCCGTGCGGCATCTGCCGGCCGTCGAGCGCATCGACGCCACCGGTCAGGTCGCGCTCCCCGGCCTCGTCAACTGCCACACCCACGCCCCGATGGTCGCCCTGCGCGGCCTCGCCGAGGATCTGCCCACCGAGGCGTGGTTCAACGACGTCGTCTGGCCCGTCGAGTCCAATCTCACCGAGCGGGACGTGGAGTTGGGCGCCCGGCTGGCCTGCGCCGAGATGATCCGGGGCGGCGTCACCTGCTTCGCCGACCACTACTTCACGATGGACGCGGTGGCCGCCGTCGTCGAGGAGTGCGGGATGCGCGCCCATCTGGGCGAGGCCTTCTTCTCCTCGCAGGGGCCCGAAGGGCGCGAGCGCAGCCTCGACTTCGCGCTGCGCAACCGGGGGCGTGCCGACGGCCGCATCACCACCGCCCTCGCCCCGCACGCCCCCTACACCGTCGACGACGCCGACCTCGCCGCGACCGCAGTCCTCGCCCGTGCCCACGACCTGCCCGTGCATCTGCACGCCGCCGAGAACCGCGACCAGACCGACACCAGCCTGGCCCGGCACGGCGTCACCCCCATCGGGGTCCTGGAGCGCACCGGACTGCTCGACACCGACCTGCTCGTCGCGCACGGCACCGGCATCCTCGACCGTGACCTGCCGCTGCTGGAGCGCGCGGGCGGCCGGATCGCCGTCGCCACCGCACCCCGCGGCTACCTGAAGTTCGGCTGGCCCACCACCACACCCGTACGTGCCCTGCGCGCCCTCGGCATCCCCGTGGGCCTCGCCACCGACGGCGCCGCCTCCAACAACTCCCTCGACGTCTGGGAGTCGATGGCGCTCACCGCCCTCGTCCAGAAGTCGGCCGAGGGCGACCCGCGCTGGCTGACCGCGCGTCAGGCACTGCACCACGCCACGCTGCAGAGCGCCCGCGCGGTCGGCCTCGGGGACACCGTCGGCTCCCTCGCCCCGGGCCGGCGCGCCGACTTCGTCCTGGTCGACCTCAGCGGCCCGCACACCCAGCCCGTGCACGACCTCGCCGCGACCCTGGTGCACAGCGCCCGCTCCGCCGACGTCCGCACGACCGTCGTCGACGGCCGGGTCCTGATGCGGGACCGCGAGCTGCTGACGCTGGACGTGGGGGCGGTCGTGGAGGAGTTGCGCGCGCGGACGCCCGCGCTGGTCGAGCGCGGCCACGGACGCCGTATCCAGGAGTACGACACCTGACGCGCCGGCCTCCGCCACCCGGCCCGGGAAACCTCCCGAAAAATTTCGGGGATCGGCGATGAGTTCCGCTCCGTCCGCCGGTCACCACACGCAACGGGACCGTTGCACAGGAGGGGCCATGTCGCTTCCGGAGATCGCCGCGCGCGAGGACTGGCGCAGGGCGCGTCAGGAACTGCTTCTCAAGGAGAAGGCGGCCACACGCGCGCGGGACGCGCTCAACGCCGAGCGCCGTCGGCTGCCGATGGTGGAGACCGACACGGAGTACGTGTTCGAGGGAGGCGACGGAAAGGCCACCCTCCTCGACCTGTTCGAGGGTCGGCAGCAGCTCGTCGTCTACCACTTCATGTTCGCGCCCGAATGGGAGGCGGGCTGCCGCAGCTGCTCCGCGTTCCTCGACCAGGTGGGCCATCTGGCGCATCTCCACGCGCGCGGGACGACGTTCGCCGCCGTGTCGCGGGCGCCGTACACGAGAATTCTCCCGTTCAAGGCACGGATGGGCTGGACGCTGCCCTGGTATTCGTCGCACGGCAACGACTTCAATGCCGACTTCGAGGCGACGCTGGTGCACGAGGGTGAACTTGTCGAGCGGCCCGGTGTGAGCTGTTTCCTGCGGGACCGGGACCGGGTGTTCCACACCTATTCGACGTATGAGCGCGGGCTCGACGGGCTCGGCTCGACCACCAGTTTCCTCGACCTCACGGCCCTGGGCCGGCAGGAGGAGTGGGAGGAGCCCAAGGGGCGCGCGTCGGTTTTCGGGGCCCCCGCGGGCAGCGAACGGATTCGTTATCACGATGAGTACGAGGAGTGAAGCGGAGGGTAACGATAAACGCGGAAACCCGGCGATACCGTTCTCACATCCAACGGTGAACGAGTGTCAACTACGTCTCAGTCGTGTCACTTGGCGAGGCGGTTTCCCTTCCGAAGGCGTTAACTCCTACAAGTACGACGCTTTCTGGAGGTGCAGGATGATGAACGGGCGAACGGTGGTCGAACGCTTTCCCGCAGGCGGCCCGCGAGGCTCGTGGCCGGCGGAGGAGTTCGCGCAGGCGCGTCGCTCGGAGGGACTTCCGGCCGAGGTCGTGATGGACCTCGCGACGGACACGTTCCTGGTGATCGTCCGAGGCGGCGACGGCGCGGAGTGAGCAGGGTCAGCCCGCCTTCGGCGCGGGCGCCCGCATCGTGAACTGCTCGGCCTGCAAGCCGTACAGCTCCGCGTAGACACCGCCCTTGGCGAGCAGTTCCTGCGGAGTTCCCGATTCCACGAGCCGGCCCTCGTCCAGCACGTGCACCAGGTCCGCATGGCGTACGGACGCCAGCCGATGGGTGATGAGCACAACCGTCTGGCCGGTCCCGGCCAACGCGCGGATCTTGTCGAAGACCTCCAGTTCGGCCCGGGCGTCGAGGGCCGCCGTCGGTTCGTCGACGATCAGGATGCTGCCCCGCCGGTACGCCGCCCGGGCGATGCCGAGCCGCTGCCACTGACCGCCGGACAACTCGTGCCCGCCGCTGAAGTTGCGGGCCAGCAGCGTGTCCAGACCGCGCGGCAGATCCGCGACGACGTCCTCGGCGCCCGCCTCCGCCACCGCCGCCGCGAGCCGCTCCTCGGTCACCGGCGCCGAGGGGCGCCCGACGGCCACGTTCACCCGGGCGGTGAACGGCCACCGCTTGAAGTCCTGCGCCACCATCGCGACCCGCTCCGCCAGCCGGTGCCGGTCCGCGGTCGCCGCGTCGACGCCGTCCCACAGGATCCGGCCCCGGTCGGGTTTGTAGAGCCCGGCGAGCAGCTTGACCAGGGTGGTCTTGCCGGAGCCGTTCTCGCCGACCAGCGCGATGATGCCGCCCAGCGGCAGCGTCAGGGTGACGTCGTCGAGCGCGGGGCGGGTGGCGTCACCCGGGTAGCGGAACGTGACGTTCTCGAAGCGGATCTCCCGCGGGTCCTCCGGCAGGGCCGCGCCGCCGACCGGGATCGCCCGTTCGGCGGCCTCGACGTACAGCCGCTCCAGATCGCCCACGAAGAGGGCCTCCTCGTGCAACTGGTTGATCTCCAGCACGAGCGTCTCCAGGCTCGCCGAGCCGGTCCGGACGGCGATCACCGCCGTGCCCGCCACCGCCAGGGACATCGCCCCCGCGAGCAGCAGTCCGCCCAGGGTGGCGTACGTCGCCACCGTGGCGAGCCCCGTCCAGGCCGCCGCGATCAGCCCGGTGCGGGCCGCGAGCCGTGCCAGCCTGGCCTGCTCCGCCTCCGCCGCCTCCGACATCGCCCGGAAGTGCCGCAGCAGGAAGGGGCCAAGACCGTGCACCCGGATCTCCGGCGCCGCTCCCGGTTCCGTCAGCAGGCCGCTGATCAGGTGACCAGCGCGCGCGTGCTGCACCCAGGTGTGGAACGACTCGTAGCGGCGGCGGGCGTTGGTCAGCGCGCTCCAGGCGCTGGGCAGCGTCATCGTCACCAGCAGCGGGAGCAGCAGCGGATGCAGCACGGTGAGGACGCCGGCCGCGGCGACCAGCGAGATCATCGCGTTCACCACCCGGGTGCCGTACATGATCATGCGGCGGGCCGAGGAGGCCCCGTACTGGGCCGTGTCCAGCAGCTTGTGGAAGGCGTGGTCCTCGATCGCCGCGAGCTCCACGGCCGCGGCCCGCTCCAGGTACCGCTCGGTGGCGACGCGCTCCACCTTCGGCTCGAGACGGCCGGTGGCGTACGTCGACGCCGCCCGCAGCAGCGCGCCGAGCAGCAGGACGACGGCGATGGCGGTCAGCGCGGGGACGGCGCCCCGCAGCCGGTCCTCCATGGGGCCGGAGCCCATCAGCCCGCTCAGCACGCTGTTGACGGCGAACAGGCTCACCGCCTGGGCCAGACCCCGGCCCACCTCGGCCGCCAGCACGATCCGCGCGGCACCCGGGTCGGCCTGGCGGGCCAGCCGCAGGCTCGCGGCGAGCAGGGCGGGCATCCGCGTGATCATGGCCCGGAAGCTGAGCTCCAGGAAGGCGTCCGCGTGCTGGTTCCAGCCCATGTCGTAGCGGAGGGGGCCGCCGAACAGCAGTCGCTCCGACTCGGACACCTCCGGCTCGCCCACGCCGCCTCTCGTCCCCACGGTCGACCTCCCCCGAACGTGCACGAACGGCCACTATCGCGGCACGGTCGGCGACTGGGCAGGGCGCAGGGTGGGGGGCGGGGGCGTACGCCCGGGTGCGTGGAGGTGCGGGCCGTGAGGCGGGGGCGCACGGGGGAGGGGTCGCGCGGGGCGGCCGAGCGGGGGGCGTACGCCGGTGGCGCGGGAAGCAGCCGGGGCCGAGAGATCCTGGTCCGGCGAGCCCACCCGACCTGGACCCGCGGCGGAGCCCTACGCGGTGATCGCCCGCGACCAGCTGGGCGCCGTCCCGATGATGCGGCACAGGGCCAGGTAGAGCGGGATCGGCGGGGTGTAGGGGAGGGTGCCGTCGGGCCGGTGGATCAGGCGGGGGGTCTCGGGAACCAGCGCGCCGGCCGCGTAGCGCGCGGGCGCGGGCCACTCCAGGGCGTAGTCCGAGTCGGACGGGACCAGCCACCACCAGTGCGCGTCGTCGGCGTAGACGCAGCCCACGCGCGGGAGGCGGGGCAGGACGAGCGGGCCGAAGCGCGCGGGCACCTGCACCGCGTCGCAGCCCAGGGGAGCGGTCATGCCGTCCGGCACGGACAGCCGCAGCGACGGTGCCTCCGGCCTGCGCAGTCCCCGGCCGAGGCGGACCAGCGTGTCCAGGGTGAGCGCCTGTCCGCCGGGAGCGGCCGTCACACCCATTCGGTCCCCTTTTCACCGTTCGCCGGGCGGCGCACGCGCGCGTGCGCCTCGTCGTCGTCCTCGTCCGAGCCGCCGGACGTATCCGGCTTGGGGCGGGCGCCCCAGCCGAGGTCGCCGCGCGCGGCGTCGGCCTGGCGCGGCAGCTCGGCCCAGACCAGCAGCCCGAAGCCGCTCTCATGGGCGCCCCAGGCGCGGGCGAGCGCGTCGACGAGGAGCAGTCCCCTCCCGTGCTCCTCCTCGGCCCTGGCCGGGGTCGGGTGGGGCTCACCGGTGGCACACCCCTGGTCACGCACGGCTATGCGCACCAGGTCCTCCTCGTCGTGCAGCTCGCAGACGACGATGTCGCTCGCGGTGTGCAGGATCGCGTTGGTGACCAGCTCCGACACCACCAGCGCGGCCGTGTCGCAGGTGTCCTCGCACACGGCCCAGCCGGTCAGCCGGTTCCGGGTCAGCCGTCTGGCCCGCGCGGGAGAACCCGGATGCGCGGCGAGCTCGAAGCGGAACCGGCGCTCGGCGGCGGACCCGAAGGGATCGACTGCCTCCCCCGCTCTCGCACCGGTGCGAGCGGAGGGACCTCCAGGGGCACCGAGGCCGAAGCGGCCCGCGGTGGCGTCTGTTCCTAAGGGCACGGACGGAATCACGCTTGCCACTATCGCCCTGTCGCGAACAACTTGGCAAGTGTCACTCTGAAAATTGCAGAGTGCTGTGTGACGCGGCGAGTGGTCGTGGCACACTGCTCGCAACAGCATGTGATGCGGCGCCAGTTGAGATCTGCGAGGTCGGCCCCGACCTTCGAATAGATCTTCGAATGGCGCCGCTGGGCTGTCGGGATTCGTACAGGATTCGTACGGGATTGATACGGGATGAGTCCCGGACGGGTCCCGGACGAGTGGGGGATCCCTGCGGATCGCGCGGTTGTCAGGGTTCGAGTGGTCAGGGATGCGATGAGCGGAGGTGGGGCGTGAGCGAGCCCCGGTCGGCGCCGACGGTCGGCCAGGTCGTCCTCGGCAGGCGCCTGCTCGACCTGCGCGAACGCGCCGGGATCAAACGCGAGGAAGCGGCCCGTGTCCTGCGCGTCGCCCCCGCCACCATCCGCCGGATGGAGACGGCCGAGGTATCCCTCAAGATCCCGTACCTCCAACTGCTCCTGAAGGCCTACGGGGTCCCCGACGACGAGTCCGAGGCGTTCGTACAGCTGGCCGAGGAGGCCAACAAGCCCGGCTGGTGGCAGCGGTTCCACGACATCCTGCCCGGCTGGTTCTCGATGTACGTCAGCCTGGAGGGGGCCGCCTCCCTCATCCGCAGCTACGACCCGCACTTCGTGCCCGGACTCCTGCAGACCGAGGACTACGCGCGCGGCGTGCTGAGATCGGGGGCCGTCGGCCAGACCAGGCCCGAGGACATCGAGCGACACGTCGCCCTGCGTATGCAGCGCCAGGACCTGCTCACCCGCCCGGACGCGCCCAGGATGTGGGCCGTGCTGGACGAGACCGTGCTGCGCCGCCCGGTCGGCGGTGCGGAGGTGATGCGTGCCCAGATCGGAAGACTGCTCGACGCGACGAAGCTGCCCAACGTGACGTTGCAGGTCGCCCCCTTCGCGACGGGGCCGCACCCCGGCACGTACGGGCCCTTCGTGCTGTTCCGGTTCGCCGTGCCCGAACTTCCGGACATGGTCTACAGCGAGTACCTGACCGGCGCCGTCTACCTGGACGCGCGCGTCGAGGTGGCCACCCACCTGGAGGTCATGGACCGCATGGCGGCGCAGGCCGCCACGGCACATCGCACGAAGGAGATCCTCGAGGATCTCCGCAAGGAGCTGTGAATGGATCGCATCACGTCCCAGCCCAGGCCGCGGGTCCGCGCCGAGCGGATCTACAACGGCATGCCCGCCCGGGAACTGGGCAGCGAGGGCTGGCACAAGCCGTGGAGCGGCGGCAACGGGGGCAACTGCCTGGAGGCGATGAAGCTCGCCGACGGCCGTATCGCCGTCCGGCAGTCCACCGACCCCGACGGGCCGGCGCTGATCTACACCTCCGACGAGATGACCGCGTTCATCGAGGGTGCCAAGGCGGGGGAGGCGGACTTCCTGCTGTCCTGACGGACTCCGTGTCCTGTCTCTTGCCTCCCGGCCTCTTGCCCCCCGCCTTTTGCCCCCCGTCTCTTGTCCCCTGTCTCCTGTTGTTTGTTCAACTGCCTTATGTTGGTGCTGAATTGATCACACATCACGACCGACGACGCCCACGGAGCGCCTCATGACCGGGATCGACACCAGCAAGCCCCATCCCGCACGGATGTACGACTGGTATCTCGGCGGCAAGGACAACTATCCCGTCGACGAGGAGATGGGCCGGCAGATGCTGGCCCTGGACCCCCGGGTGCCGGTCATGGCGCGGGTCAACCGCGCCTTCATGCACCGGGCCACGCGCTGGCTGGCCGCGAACGGCGTACGGCAGTTCCTCGACATCGGCACGGGCATACCGACCGAGCCCAACCTGCACCAGGTCGCGCAGGCCGTCGCGCCGGACGCGCGCGTGGTCTACTGCGACAACGACCCGATCGTGCTGGCCCACGCGGAGGCACTGCTGCGCGGCACGCCCGAGGGCGTGACCGAGTACCTCCAGGCGGACGTGCGGGATCCGGCCACGATCATCGACGGGGCCCGCAAGGTCCTGGACCTCAGCCGGCCCGTGGCCCTCTCCCTCGTCGCGCTGCTGCACTTCGTCCCCGACGAGGACGGCGCACACGAGCTGGTCTCGGAGCTGCTGTCCGCACTCCCGTCCGGCAGCTACCTGATGATGACCCACGCCACCGCCGACTTCACTCCGGAGGAGTCCGCGGCGGCCACCGAGCAGCTCCGGGCCGCGGGGGTGACGCTGGCGCTGCGCTCGCGGGAGGCGTTCTCCGGGTTCTTCGACGGGCTGGACCTGGTGGAGCCGGGTGTCGTGGTCGTGCCCGAATGGCGCCCCGAGCTGGGGGAACCGGTGCCGGGCCAGGACGACGGGGTGATCCCGGGGTACGGCGCGGTGGGACGGAAGGCGTAAGCGGGTCACGTCCGGCCCTCGTCACGGGGCGGCAGCAGGCGCGAGCGGTGTCAGATCCGGCCCCCTCACGGGGGCGGCAGCAGGCCGCACAGTGCGTCCAGTGCCGCCCCGTACGCGTGCTCCGAGGGCGTCGCGTAGCCGACGACCAGGCCGTCCCCCGCGCTCGTCGCGGTCCGCGGGTGCCGGAACGCGTCGAGGCCGTCGAGCGCGACGCCCTGCCAGGCGGCCGCCTTGACCGTGGACCGCTCGGTGCCCGGCGGCAGCCGCAGCACCGCGTGCAGGCCGGCCGCGACGCCGGTGACCTCGATGTGCGGGGCGTGCTCGGCGAGCGCGGCGACGAGCCGGTCCCGGCGGGCGCGGTAGCGCTGGCGCATCCGGCGCACATGACGGTCGTACGACCCCGTGGTGATGAAGTCGGCGAGACCGAGCTGGTCCAGGACGCTCGCCCACGCCTCCCGCTCGCCCTTGGCCGCGAGGACGCCGTCGACGTACCGCTGCGGCAGGACCATCCAGCCGAGCCGCAGCGCCGGTGACAGGCTCTTGCTGACCGAGCCGACGAGGATCACCCGCTCGGGGTCGAGGCCCTGGACGGCGCCGACGGGGCGGCGGTCGTAGCGGAACTCCCCGTCGTAGTCGTCCTCCAGCACCACGGTCCCCCGCGCGCGTGCCCAGTCGACGACGGCGGCCCGACGCGTGGCGTGCAGGGGGCCGCCGGTCGGGAACTGGTGGGCGGGCGTGAGCAGCACGCCCCGTTCGCGCGCGAGCAGATCGACGCGGGCCCCGTCCTCGTCCAGCGGAAGCGGGACCGTGCGCACGCCGGTGGACGTCAGCAACTCCCGGTGGAAGGCGAGTCCGTACGCCTCGATGGCCAGGGGGCCGCGCAGGACGCCGCCCCCGAACAGCAGCCGCAGCGCGTGCGCGAAACCGGAGCAGATCACGATGCGGCCGGGCGCGGTGCGCACTCCCCGCGCGCGTGCCAGGTACTCGGTGAGCGCTTCGCGCAGTTCGACCCGGCCGGCCGGGTCGCCCGGCCCGAACACCTCGTTGGGCGCCTGCTGAAGTGCCCGCCGGTACGAGGCGAGCCAGGCCGCGCGCGGGAAGGCGGACGCGTCCGGCGTGCCCTGACGGAGGTCGTGCCGGGGGCCACCCGCGCGCGTGGGCGCCTTCCGCGCGACCCGGGTGCCGCCCTTCAGGGGCTCGGCCCGCTCGGCGACGCGGGTGCCCGAACCCTGACGGGCGGTCAGCCAGCCCTCCGCGACGAGTTCCGCGTAGGCGTCGGCCACCGTGTTGCGGGCGACGCCGAGGTCGGCGGCGAGCGAGCGGTACGGGGGCAGACGGGTGCCGGGGACGAGCCGGCCGCTGCGTACGGCGTCCCGTAGCGCGCGGATGAGAGCGGCGCGGCGGCCGCCCGGACCGTCGAGCTCCACGTGCAGGTCGGCGCCGATGCCTCGGGCGGAATTGACCCACGTTTCTGCCATGGAAATGCACCCTACAGCCGGTCTTTGCGGCCCGTAGGTTTCATGGCATGACGACGAACACGACGAACACGACGGACAAGACGAGCACGACGAACGCGACCCGCACGCCGGTCCCGGCCGCTACCACGACCCCGACCGCCCGGCCCCGCCTCGACTTCGCCAGGTCCGCCCCGCAGGCCTTCCGCGCCCTCGTCGGCTTCGACGCGGCGGCGCGCCAGGGCCTCGATCCGGCGCTCGTCGAGCTCATCCAGATCCGCTCCTCGCACCTCAATCACTGCGCGTACTGCCTGCACATGCACACCAACGACGCCCGCAGGGCCGGTGAGAGCGAGGACCGGCTGCACATGGTCGCCGTCTGGCGCGAGGCCCGGCACTTCTTCACCGCTGAGGAGCAGGCCGCCCTGGCGCTGACCGACGCGCTGACCATGGTCGCCGACGCGGGCGTCCCCGACGACGTCCACGCCGAGGCCGCGGCCCTGTTCGAGGACCGGGAACTGGCCCAGCTCATCGCCCTGATCTGCGCGATCAACACCTGGAACCGGGTGGCACTGGCCACGGCGAAGGTGGCGGGCACGGACGAACGGCGCCGCTGACAGCGCCGGTTCGGGGGGCGGGGGCGGCTCGGGGGGCGGGCTCCTCACACCACCATCGGCCGGTCGTACGGCCCGATGGGCGCCGGCAGCGCCGAACTCCCCGTCAGATAGCGGTCGACGGCCGCCGCCACCGCGCGCCCCTCCGCGATGGCCCACACGATGAGCGACTGCCCGCGCGCCGCGTCGCCCGCGGCGAACACCCCCGGGACGTTGGTCGCGAACCCGGCGTCCCGGGCGATCGTGCCGCGCGGCTCCATCGCGAGGCCCAGCTGGTCGACGAGCCCGTCCTCCCGGTCGGGCCCGGAGAAGCCCAGCGCGAGCAGCACCATGTCGACGGGCAGCACGCGCTCGGATCCGGAGACCGGCTGCCGTCGCGCGTCCACCTCCACGAGGTGCAGGGACCGGACCCGCCCCTGCGCGTCCCCCGAGAAGCGGAGCGTCGACGCCGCGAACAGGCGCGCGTCGGCGTCCGCCGCGGGAGCGGTGCGCAGCTCGCCGGCCTCCTGGTGCGCCGGCGAGAGACGGTAGATCTTCGGGTACGTCGGCCAGGGCTCCGCGTCCTCGTCCCGCTCGGCCCCCGGCAAGGCGTAGATGTCCAGCTGTGTCACGGACGCCGCGCCCTGGCGAACCGCGGTCCCCAGACAGTCCGCCCCCGTGTCGCCACCGCCGACGATCACGACGTGCCGTCCGGCCGCGGACATCGGCGAGGTCTCCAGATCTCCCTCGCACACCCGGTTCGCCAGCGGCAGGTACTCCATGGCCTGATGCACACCGGCCAGCTCGCGCCCCGGTACGGTCAGCTCCCGCCACGCCGTCGCGCCGGTCGCGATCACCACCGCGTCGTACCGCGAGCGCAGCTCCGCCGCCCCGACGTCCCGCCCGACCGCGGTCGACGGACGGAACCTGGTCCCCTCGGCCCGCATCTGCTCCAGCCGCCGTTCCAGGTGGTGCTTCTCCATCTTGAACTCGGGAATGCCGTACCGCATCAGCCCGCCGACCCGGTCGTCCTTCTCGTACACGGCGACGGTGTGCCCCGCCCGCGTCAGCTGCTGCGCCGCCGCCAGCCCCGTGGGCCCCGAGCCGATCACCGCGACCGTCCGCCCGCTCAGCCGGTCCGGGGGGCTCGGCCGCGCGAAGCCCTCCTCCCAGGCCCGGTCGGCGATCGCGCACTCGACGTTCTTGATCGTGACCGCGGGCTGGTTGATGGCGAGCACGCAGCCCGCCTCGCAGGGCGCGGGGCACAACCGCCCGGTGAACTCGGGGAAGTTGTTCGTGGCATGCAGCCGGTCGCTCGCCGCCCGCCAGTCGTCCCGGGAGACCAGGTCGTTCCACTCTGGGATGAGGTTGCCGAGCGGACACGCCTCGTGGCAGAAGGGGATGCCGCAGTCCATGCAGCGGTCCGCCTGCTGGTTGATGATGGGGAGGAGGGCCCCGGGGACGTAGACCTCGTGCCAGTCCCGCACCCGCTCCTCGACCGGCCGCCTGGGCCACTCCTGGCGGGGCGTGGTCATGAAACCCTTGGGATCGGCCATGGCCGGTTTTCCTTGCATCGGGGTACGACGGGCCGTACGTCATCGGCGGCACCCTTTCGGCCACGATACGTCCCGAAGGCCCCCCGCGCAGGGCCCCGGCCGGCGGCTCATACGAGGGCCAGCAGGTACGCCACCACCGCCCCGGCGGCGGCGACCGTCCGCACGTGGTTCCACGCCGTCCACTCGCGCACGTACGCCGGCCAGTACGCGGCCGCCTCCCCGGTGCCCGCCTCCACCTTGACCAGCGCGTTGTTGCGCGGCACGTTCGCCAGCACGGTCACCCCGAAGCACCCGAACAGATACAGCGCGCTGCCTACCAGCAGTTCCACCGCGCCGTCCTGCGGCCACAGCACGAAGGTCACCACCGCGATCACCGCGCAGACCAGCGTCGATCCCAGGAACACGGCCATGAACGGCGGCCGCAACGCCGTCACGTTGATCGCCTTCATCGCGGCGACGCCCTGCGCGGGCGGCAGGGACGCCAGCCCCCGCATCACGAACGTGGAGAAGCCGCAGAACACCCCCGCCACCAGTCCCGCCCCGAGCAGCCCCACGACCGTCAGCACGAAGTACGGCCCGTCGATCACGTCACCCACTCCTTCGACCTCGTCCCCTGGCCCGACCGGCACCCCGGTCGTCCCCGCTGCCCCTCAGTGAATCCCGCCCCGCCGGCCCGGACCATTCCTCGACGCCGCAGGCCCATACGCGAGCGTCCAGGAAAGGGGGCCCGCGTCGAGCCGAGTGAGTGGTGGACTCCAGCACTCACCCGACGGAGTCGAGCCCGGCCTCCCGCCATTCCCGCAGCACCGTCTGCACGGTCGCCGCGATCCTGCGCCGCGCCTCGTACCGGTGCACCCCGCTCATCAGCAGCTGGTCGTACGGGGTGTCCACATGCCGCACCGCCGCCACCACCGCCGACGTCACCGCGCTCTCCGTCAGCGCCCGCCCGGCCGCCGACCGTCCCACCCGCCCGCTGCCCCGCCGCGACGCGTACGCCGCGATCGCCCGGGCCCGCTGCTCAGGGCACCCCGGGAACAGCCGCAGGATCTCCGACGCGAACGCCTCCGCGAACCGCGAGTCCTCCACCGCCCTGCGCCGTGCGTCCCGCGCCCGGCGTCTGCGGCGCGCCTCCGCGTCGGCCAGGCACCGCTCCTCGGCACGGGTGAGCCCGGACTCCTCGACGAGGACGCCCTGCCGCTCGTACCGGCTCCTGCGCCGGTTGAACCGCACGACGACCACCGACAGCGAGCTCTCCTCGCGCGCCCGGCGCGTCAGCGCCGTGTCGCCGCGCGGAAGGAACACCAGGTGGTCGAGGTCGGCGCAGTGGAGGCACCGGGGCGCGCCGTCCTCCATGACGAGCAGCGACAGCGGTCCACGCCGGCACCGGGCGCACCGCTTCTTCTTCAGCGACTGGATGACGACGGGAGCGGTACCGGAGCCGGTGAGGAGCCCGGTCCCGCCGCCGGTCGACGAGGGAGTCACGCGCAGGGCCATGCCCGCTTCCTTCCCACGGTCCACCGGCTTCCACGCACCGCGGCCGGGCCCGGTCCGGCGGCCCTGTCCGCCACCACCGGCGCGTCCGTAATCATGGGGGTGTGCGACTCGAAGCGATCACCTGGGACCGGCTCGTCGACCGCCTCGCCGAACGCCTCCTCGACCTGACGCCGGCCGACGGCAGCCCCTGGCCACGCATCGCCTTCGACGGCGCCCCGGCGTCCGCCCCGGGAGACCTCGCCGCGCGCGTCCACGAGGCCCTGCGCGCCCGCGGCCGCCCCTCGTTGGCCGTCGGCACGGAGGGCTTCTTGCGCCCGGCCTCCGTCCGCCTGGAGCACGGGCACCAGGACGTCGACGCCTACTACGACGGCTGGTTCGACACCGGCGCCCTGTGGCGCGAGGTGTTCGGACCTCTCGAAGCGGGCGGCGACGGGCGCGTCCTGCCCGACCTGCTCGACCCGGTCACCGACCGCGCCACCCGCAGCCCCTACGTCCAACTGCCGCCCGGCGGCATTCTGTTGCTGCACGGCCCCCTCCTGCTGCGGCACTGGTTCCCCTTCGACCTGACCGTTCATCTCCTGCTCTCCGCGGGCGCCCTGCGCCGCCGCACCCCCGAGGCCGCCCACTGGACCCTGCCCGCCTTCGAGCGCTACGAGCAGGAGACCGACCCCGCCGGGACGGCCGACGTCCTCGTCCGGGCCGACGACCCGCGCCGCCCGGCGTGGAGCGGATGAGCGCCCGGAGCTCCCGCACCAGGGCCCCGGCGTCCCGCCGCTCCCGGGTGCGTGCGCCGGACGCCCCGACGAGAATGAAGGCGCCGGGACTAGCGGTGTGTCCGGCGCCGCGCCGGCCGTCCGGCACCGGGAGGTACCCCATGACCACCGCCGGAGAGATCATGCACCGGGGCGCCCAGTGGATCCCCGCTCACGAGACCCTGGACCGCGCCGCCCAGCTGATGCGTGAGCTGAACGTCGGGGCGCTGCCCATCAGCGACCAGAACGAACGGCTCTGCGGCATCCTGACCGACCGCGACATCGTGGTCGGCTGCGTCGCCATGGGGCACGATCCGTCCAAGATCACCGCAGGTGAGATGGCGCACGGCACTCCGCGCTGGATCGACGCGAGCGCCGACGTCGGCGAGGTGCTCCAGGAGATGGAGGACCACCAGATCCGCCGGCTGCCCGTCATCGAGAACAAGCGCCTGGTCGGCATGATCAGCGAGGCCGATCTCGCCCAGCACCTGACGGAGGACCAGATCGCCTCCTGGGCGGAGCGGGTCTACGCCCGGAGCGCGAGCCGCTGACCGTCGGCCTTCCTCACCCGCACCGGTCGGTCACAGCCAGCCGTTGCGCCGGAATCCACGGTAGAGGGCCAGGCAGGCCACTGATATGACGCCGATGACCATGCCGTAACCGTATTTCCAGTGCAGCTCGGGCATGTGATCGAAGTTCATGCCGTAGACCCCGCAGACCATCGTGGGCACGGCGACTATCGCGGCCCACGCCGTGATCTTGCGCATGTCCTCGTTCTGCGCGACCGTCACCTGCGCCAGATGGGCCTGCAGGATGGAGTTGAGCAGCTCGTCGAACCCGGCGATCTGCTCCGTGGCGCGCATCAGGTGGTCCGAGACGTCGCGGAAGTAGGCCTGTATCTCCGGCTCCACCACCCGCATCGGCCGGTCGGCGAGGTCCAGCAGCGGTCGGCCGAGCGGGACCACCGCCCGCTTCAGCTCCAGCAGTTCGCGCTTGAGCTGGTAGATGCGGCCGGGGTCCGCGCGTGCGCCGTTCTCCGCGAAGACGTCCGTCTCCACCTGCTCGATGTCCGCCTGCACGGAGTCGATGACGTTCAGATACTCGTCCACCACGTGGTCCGCGACGGCGTGCAGGACGGCGGACGGGCCCTTGGTGAGCTGGTGGGGATCGGCCTCCAGCTCCTCGCGCAGCGGACCCAGCGAGCCGTGCCGGCCGTGCCGCACCGTGATGACGAAGTCCTGGCCGACGAACACCATGATCTCGCCGGTGTTCACCACTTCGCTGGTGGCGGTGAGTTCCTCGTGCTCGACGTAGCAGACCGACTTGAACACCGCGAACAGCGTCTCGCCGTACCGCTCCACCTTGGGGCGCTGGTGGGCCTCGATCGCGTCCTCGACGGCCAGCGGGTGCAGGTCGAAGAGCTCGGCGATGCCGGCGAACTCCTGGTCGGTCGGCTCGTGCAGGCCGAGCCAGACGAAACCCTCCCCGTTCTTGCGCACCCGGCTCACCGTGTCGACGAGGTCGCCGCCGAGGGGAAGCCGGCTCCCTTCCTCGTAGGCCACGCAGTTGACCACCGAGGAGCCCAGCGGGGACCGCGCCGGGTGGCTCAGGTCGACCCGTCGGCGCCTCCTGGCCAGCCGGGCGACCTTGCGCAGGCCGCCGACCCTGTCCAGGCCCGTGACCTTCCGCAGATTCCCTGCCATGGACATCTGCATCTCCTCGCGTGGATCCTCTCGCGCCGCATTCCTGCGCCCCTGGCGCCAGTGTGCCAGGACCGCGTGAGCAGCGGGTAAGCCTGTGGAAAGCCCTGATTCCGCTTGGTTCCCGGCTGTGGACGAAGGGAGTTGACCCCTCGGTCCGGCCCTCGTGGCCGTCGCCGCCACGGTCCTCGCCGCGGGCGGCGGTGAGGTGACGCGCCGTAGACCACATGTCGTAGTGGACGTGTCCCGCCGGAGCGTCAAGCACTTCGGACAAGTAGGACAAGTGGGATGATCAGGGTATGACGCTAACCGAGAACAGCTATCGGCCCGACAGCCGCCGGCCCCGGGTGGTCTCGATCTCCGACGCCCTCGCCGGCCTCTTCGACCCGACGACGTTCCGGCACTTCGAAGCGCTCGGCGTCGGGCCCGGCTGGCGTTGCTGGGAGGTCGCGGGCGGCTCCTCGGTCGAGTCGTGGCTCGCCAAGAAGGTCGGTCCCACCGGCAAGGTCGTCGTGACCGACACCGACGGCGCGCGGGCCCCGGGGCCGTCACGCTCGCCGGTCGAGCGGCGCGTGCACGACGTGAACGAGGAGGAGCCGCCGGGGGAGGGCTTCGACCTGGTCCACGCGAGGCTCGCCCTCGTCCGGGTGACGGACCGTCGGCGGACCTTGCGGTCGATGGTCAAGGCGCTGCGACCCGGCGGCCGGCTGCTCGTCGAGGACGTCGACCACAGTCTGCAACCCCTGACCTGCCCCGACGAGCAGGGCCCCGAGGAGCAGCTGGCGAACCGGATGCGACAGGGCCTGCACCGGCTGCTCGCCGGTCAGGGCACCGACCTCGCAGGCGGCCGCGCGCTGCCGCGTCTGCTCCGTGAGTCCGGCATGGTGCGTGTCGAGGCCGACGCGTACTTCCCGGTCGCGGCGCCGGCCTGCGCCGACCTGGAGGCCGCGACGGTCCGTCAGGTGCGGGGCGACCTCGTCGCCGGGAGGTTCGCCACCGACCAGGACGTCGAACAGCACCTGACCGCCGTCGCGTCCGGCACGATCGATCTGGCGGCGGCTCCGATGATCTCGGCGTGGGGGCGCAAGGGGTAGCGGCGGGCGGGTGCGTGGGGGCCCGCGCTCACCGGTCCGGCGGTCCCACCGGCGGCCGCCCGCCCACCTGTTCCACCGCACGCGCCCCCGCCGCGCAGCCCTGCTCCGCGGCCGCCTCCGGCTCGGCGCCCGCGACGAGGGCGGCGAGAAAGGCCCCGGTGAAGGCGTCGCCGGCACCCGTGGTGTCCCGGGGTGTGGCCGGAACGGCGGGGACGTGGGCGTGTACGGTGCCGGAGCGGGCCACCAGCGCGCCGTCCGCGCCCTGCTTGGCGACGACCAGCGGCACATGACGGCTCAGCTTCGCCGCCGCGTCGGCCGCGTCCGGCAGCCCGGTGAGCAGGCAGGCCTCGTCCCGGCTGGGCAGCAGCACCGACACGCCGTCGGTGAGCGCGAGGAATCGGTCCACCCCCAGTTCGACGAGGAACCCGGCCGACGCAGGGTCCGTGCTGACCGGCACCCCACGCGCGCGTGCCGCCGCCAGGGCCACCGCCACCAGCTCCCGGCCGGTCGCGGAGAAGAGCAGATAGCCCGACAGGTGCAGCCACGCCACGCCGTCGAGCAGGGCGTCCGACCAGTCCCCGGGGCCGAGCCGCAACGAGGCAGCGCTGTGGGTGAGGAACGTCCGCTCGGCGGCGGCGTCCATGTCGACCAGGCAGATCACCGTCCCGGTCGGCGCCTGCGGGTCGACCACCAACTGGGCACGGACCCCCGCGGCGGTCAGCGCCCGCTCGTGCCAGACCGCCGAGTCCGGTCCGACCCGCCCCAGCAGCCTTACGTCCGCGCAGCCCCAATGGGACGCCCAGCAGGCCACGTTGGCGCCCGCGCCCCCGGGCAGTGTCCGGATCACGGCGGCCGTGTCCGTGCCGGCGGCCAGCGGCCCCCGGTGCCGGGCCACGACGTCCGTCACCACGTCCCCGACGACCAGCAGCCCGCCGCCGGGCGCCCCGGGACCCGTCCCGCTCACGCCCCGGCCCAGGCCGCCGCGATCCGCGCCGCCAGCCGCACGTTGCCGCGCACCGCGGCCAGGTTGGCGCTCAGCGAGGCGCCGTCGGTGTGGCGCACCAGGTGGTCGAGCAGGAACGGGGTGACGGCCTGTCCGGTGACGCCCTCCGCCTCGCACGCGCGCAGCGCGTCCTCCAGCACCCGCGCGTGCAGGACGGGATCGAGCTGCTCGGCCTCCGGCACCGGGTTGGCCACGACCAGCGCCGACTGCGGCCCGCCGACCGCGTCCTGCGCCCGCATCACGTCGGCCACCTGCCGCGGGCTGTCCAGCGTCCACTCCACGGGGTGCCCGGAGTCCGACAGGTAGAAGCCGGGGAAGCGGTCCGTGCTGTACCCGGCCACCGCCACGCCCAGCGTCTCCAGACGCTGCAATGTCGCCGGCACGTCCAGGATCGACTTCACGCCCGCGCACACCACGGTGATCCGCGTACGCGCCAGCAGGCCCAGATCGGCGGACTCGTCCTGCGTCACCGTCCACTGCCGGTGCACCCCGCCGAGCCCGCCCGTCGCGAACACCCGCACGCCCGCCAGCGCCGCCAGCAGCGCCGTCGCGGACACCGTGGTCGCCCCGCTCGCCCCGGCCGCCACCGCGAGCGGCACGTCACGGTGGCCCAGCTTGCGGATGCCGTCCTCGTTCGCGATCCGCTCCAACTGCTCCTTGTCCAGGCCGACCCGGGGCAGCCCGTCCAGCACGGCGATGGTGGCCGGCACGGCCCCCTCCTGCCGTACGGCCTCCTCCAGCTCCAGCGCCACCCGCAGGTTCCGTGGCCGCGGCAGCCCGTGCGCGATGATCGTGGATTCCAGCGCCACCACGGGCCGGCGTGCCTGGACCGCCTCCCGCACCTCTTCGGACACCACCAGCGTCACGCGTCCGCCTCCTGTCAGTTCGCTCCTCCCTCATCTCTGGCGGGCGGGGCGTGCCGTCAAACCCTTGCGGCCGGTGCGGGACGGCACCAGCCTGGGGGCATGACCGACAACACGGCACGTCTCGACCACGTCGTCCTCTGGGTGCGCGATCCCCTCGCCGCCGCCGACTTCTACGCGAAGGCGGTCGGTCTGGAGCCGGTCAGGCTCACCGAGTTCGCCGCGGGACGGGTGCCCTTTCCCTCGGTGCGGGTGAACGACGAGACGATCATCGACCTCATGCCGCTGGGTGCGGCGGAGCGCATGACGATGCTCCCCGGGGCGGCGGACAGCTCCGGGCACCCCGTCAACCATGTCTGCCTCGCCCTGCCCGAGCACGACTTCGACGCCCTGCGCGACCGGCTGGAGGAACGCGCGGTACCGATGACGGACGTGGGGCACGACTCGTTCGGCGCCCGCGGCAACGCCCGGCGCAACTTCTACTTCCGCGACCCGGACGGCAACTTCTTCGAGGCCCGCCACTACGCCTGAGACAGGGGCCCGCTGCCGCACTACGCCTGAGAGGCCCGCGAGGGGGCCCGCCGCGGGCCCCGACGCGTCTCAGAACAGCGGCTCGGGCAGCACGCCTTCCAGCGCCAGCAGCTTCCGCTTGGTCTCCAGACCGCCGCCGAACCCGCCGATGCCGCCGTCGCTCTCCACGACCCGGTGGCAGGGCACCACCACGGGCAGCGGGTTGGCGCCCATCGCCGTCCCCACCGCCTGCGCGGCGCCGGGCTGGCCGACCCGGCCCGCCAGGTCGCCGTACCCGACGACCGAGCCGTACGGCACGCCGGACGCCAGCTCGCTCAGCACCTCGCGGTGGAAGCCCGAGATCAGCGACCAGTCGAGCGGCAGCTCGAAGGCGTGGCGCTCGCCCGCGAGGTACTCCCGGACCTGGCGTATCGCCTCGCTCAGCAGCGGGGAGCCGGGTGCCTCGACCGGCTCGGCGCCCAGCCGGGACGCCAGCCGGCCGAGCGCCTTGTCGCGGACCGGGTCCGTGGCGTGGAACACGACGTTGACCAGGCCCTGGCCGGTCGCGGCCAGCAGCAACGGACCGATGTCGGCGTCGACGACGGCCCACACGACCTGCTGCTGGTACTGCCCATGGCTGTCCATGCGCCCACGGTACGGCCCGCCACCGACAACGCCCGCCCGCCGCGAGCGGCGCAGCGTCACTGCCGGGCGAGGGCGTCCCTGACGACGTCGGGCCGGTCGGTGATGACGCCGTCCACGCCGTACGCGGCGACCTTGCGGGCCGTCGCGGCGTCGTCGACGGTCCAGGTGAAGACCTCCAGCGGCCTGCCGTGCGCACCGGTGATCGACCGCACGGCGCGGACGTAGTCGGCCGTCAGGGACTCGTGGGAGGGGTTGACCTGGTCGACGAAGCGCGCGTGGTCCCGCACCTGCGCGAGGGACGGCGTACCGAGGAAGCCCGTCCTCATGCCGGGCCCGATCCCGTGCAGGGTGCGCAGGCTGTCCAGGTCGAAGCTCTGCACGATCAGCCGGTCCGCCAGGTGTTCCTCGTCCAGCCATCCCTCGTCGGCGAGCACCCTCAGGGTCTCCCGCTCGATGCCCGGATACAGCTCCGGCCGCTTGAGTTCCAGGAGCAGCTTCTGGCCGTGGTGATCGAGGCGGCGCAGGAACTCCGTGAGCGTCGGCACGCGCGCGCCCGCGTGGTCCGACCCGAACCAGCTCCCCGCGTCCAGACGCGCGATCTCGGCGGCGGTGAAGTCCCCGACCCGCCACGGGGCACGGCCGGGGAACACCTGCTCGACGTCGGTGGTGCGCCGCAGGACGTCGTCGTGCACGACCACCAGTTCGCCGTCCTTGGTGCGCTGCACGTCGTTCTCGACCCACTCGACGCCCAGCTCGGCGGCCCGGTCGACGGCGGCCAGGGTGTTCTCCGGCGCGTGGGCGCAAGCACCCCGGTGGGCCAGCACCAGGGGGGAGGCAGCGGCGCCCTCGCCGTCGGCCGCGGCGCCGTCGGCCGGGAACAGCACGGCGATGCTGCCCAGCAGCGCCGTGGTCGTGGCGGCAACTGCGCGCGCGTGCATGCGTACTCCTCGCGTCGAACCGGTCACGGAAGGGGTTCACCGTGGCAGCGGAGAGCCAACGCCGGAGGGGTACAGGATGGACACAGATTGAACGGAGTTGCCCGCGAGTACTCACGGGTACGGCACAACTGGGGCAGAGCCGTGTTTCTTTGCCGGAAAGTCGTTCGACCATTCCGGTGCGAGTCATACTCTCTGCCTCAACCCTGACCGCTCGGGCGGTTCTGGGAGGGGGAGCATTTCACAGTGTTCCGGGACGGAACGGGGCGGAAAGGCAGCCGCGCATGCAGGGCACGGTCGACGGATTCAGCTACGGCCTCGTCACACCGCTGGTGGCCTTCGTCATGGCCTGCCTCGGTGGCGCCCTGGGCCTGCGCTGCACCACCAGGGCCCTGCTGGTGGGCGGCTCCTGGCGCCCCGCATGGCTCGCCCTCGGCTCCCTGGCGATCGGCTCCGGGGTCTGGACCATGCACTTCATCGGGATGATGGGCTTCACCGTCCACGAGGCCCCGATCCACTACGACAAGCCGTTCACGTACGCCAGCCTGGGCGTGGCCATCCTGATGGTGGGCGTCGGGATCTTCATCGTCGGCTACCGGGGCGCCTCCGGCACCGCCCTGTTCACCGGCGGCACCGTCACCGGCCTCGGCATCGCGTCCATGCACTACCTGGGCATGGCCGGCCTGGAGCTCGACGGGAAGCTGGAGTACAACACGGTCACCGTCGCCGCCTCCGTGCTCATCGCCATGGTCGCCGCCACCGCCGCCCTGTGGGCCGCCGGGCAGGTCAGGGGGCTCCTGTGGAGCGTGGGCGCCAGCCTGGTCATGGGGCTCGCCGTCAGCGGCATGCACTACACGGGCATGGCGGCCCTCAAGGTCCATGTGCACGGCACCGCCGAGCCCGCCACCGGCGCCGCGCCCGCCGCGCTCCTCGCCCCGATGCTGGTCGGCCCGCTCGCCCTGCTGTGCCTCGCGGGCGTCGTCGTCCTGTTCGACCCGTTGATGATCATGGGGAAGCCCGCCCGGCCGCTCCCCGAGCACAAGCCCGGCGTCCCGGCCCACGTGCCGCACCAGACCCGCCGGATCATGCTCCGTACCCGCCGGCCCCCGGCCCGCACCGGCTCCCGCACCCCGCAGAACCGCTGATCGGAGCCCGTTGTCAGTGGGGGGTCGTACGGTTGATGGCATGCGGCCCGTTTCCAGCATCGAACGCACGGTGGCGCCCTTCGAGGTCGTCAGTCCCTACCAGCCCAACGGCGACCAGCCGGCGGCCATCGCCGACCTCGCCCGGCGCATCGAAGGCGGCGAGAAGGACGTCGTGCTCCTCGGCGCGACCGGCACCGGCAAGTCCGCCACCACCGCGTGGATGATCGAGAAGCTCCAGCGCCCCACCCTGGTGATGGCACCGAACAAGACGCTGGCCGCCCAGCTGGCGAACGAGTTCCGCGAGCTCCTGCCGAACAACGCGGTCGAGTACTTCGTCTCGTACTACGACTACTACCAGCCCGAGGCCTACGTCCCGCAGTCGGACACCTACATCGAGAAGGACTCCTCGATCAACGAGGAGGTCGAGCGCCTGCGCCACTCGGCGACCAACTCGCTGCTCACCCGTCGCGACGTCGTGGTCGTCGCCTCGGTGTCCTGCATCTACGGCCTCGGTACGCCGCAGGAGTACGTCGACCGCATGGTGCCGCTGCGCGTCGGTGACGAGATCGACCGCGACCAGCTGCTGCGCCGCTTCGTCGACATCCAGTACACGCGCAACGACATGGCCTTCACCCGGGGCACCTTCCGGGTCCGCGGCGACACCATCGAGATCTTCCCGGTCTACGAGGAGCTGGCCGTCCGCATCGAGATGTTCGGCGACGAGATCGAGGCGCTGTCCACGCTGCACCCGCTCACCGGCGAGATCGTCAGCGACGACGAGCAGCTCTACGTCTTCCCGGCCTCCCACTACATCGCCGGCCCCGAGCGCATGGAGCGGGCCGTCAACGACATCGAGAAGGAGCTGGCCGACCGGCTCGCCGAGCTGGAGAAGCAGGGCAAGCTCCTGGAGGCCCAGCGGCTGCGGATGCGCACGACCTACGACATCGAGATGCTCCGCCAGATCGGCACGTGCTCCGGCGTGGAGAACTACTCGATGCACTTCGACGGCCGCCTGCCCGGTTCCGCGCCGAACACGCTGCTGGACTACTTCCCCGAGGACTTCCTCCTCGTGATCGACGAGTCGCACGTCACGGTGCCGCAGATCGGCGCGATGTACGAGGGCGACGCCTCCCGCAAGCGCACCCTCGTGGACCACGGCTTCCGGCTGCCCTCCGCGCTCGACAACCGCCCGCTGAAGTGGGAGGAGTTCCAGCAGCGCATCGGCCAGGCCGTCTACCTGTCGGCGACTCCCGGCCAGTACGAGCTGTCCCGCTCCGACGGTGTCGTCGAGCAGATCATCCGGCCCACCGGCCTGGTCGACCCGCAGGTCGTGGTCAAGCCCACCGAGGGCCAGATCGACGACCTCGTGCACGAGATCCGCACGCGTGTGGAGAAGGACGAGCGCGTCCTGGTCACCACGCTCACCAAGAAGATGGCCGAGGACCTCACCGACTACTTCCTGGAGCTCGGCATCCACGTCCGCTACCTGCACAGCGACGTGGACACCCTGCGCCGCGTCGAGCTGCTGCGGGAGCTGCGCGCGGGCGAGTTCGACGTCCTGATCGGCATCAACCTCCTCAGGGAGGGCCTCGACCTCCCCGAGGTCTCCCTGGTGGCCATCCTGGACGCCGACAAGGAGGGCTTCCTGCGCTCCGGCACCTCGCTGATCCAGACCATCGGCCGTGCCGCGCGCAACGTCTCCGGTCAGGTCCACATGTACGCCGACAAGATCACCCCGGCGATGGAGAGGGCCATCGACGAGACCAACCGCCGCCGGGAGAAGCAGGTCGCGTACAACACGGCGAACGGCATCGACCCGCAGCCGCTGCGCAAGAAGATCAACGACATCGTCGCGCAGATCGCGCGCGAGGACGTCGACACCGAGCAGCTGCTCGGCACGGGGTACCGCCAGTCCCGCAAGGACGGCCGCGGCACCAGGGCACCCGTGCCCTCCCTGAAGGAACACGCGGTCAAGGACGCGAAGCCCGCGGGGCGCGGCAAGGGCAAGGCCAAGGAGACCGTGCCGACCGACCGCCCCGCCGCGGAACTCTCCGGGCAGATCGAGGAGCTGACGGAGCGGATGCGGGCCGCCGCCGCCGACCTGCAGTTCGAGATCGCGGCGCGGCTGCGCGACGAGGTGTCCGAGATGAAGAAGGAACTGCGCCAGATGCGGGAGGCCGGCCTGGCCTGACGGGCCGGTGGGACCGGGGTGACCTCGCCGCGGCTGCTGTGTTGCAAGACCGACACAAAGTGCGGACCGGAGTACGTCGCTGTCAGTGGCCCTGCGTATGGTGCTCGTCATCCGCGGCTTCGCGGCAACAGGGGAATGCTCGAGAGGGGAATCAGCGCGTGACCGTCAACATGACCAAGGGTCAGGCCATCAGTCTGCAGAAGAACGACGGCGGCACCCTGACCGCGGTGCGCATGGGTCTCGGCTGGCAGGCGGCCCCGCGGCGTGGCCTGTTCGGCTCGCGCACGCGGGAGATCGACCTCGACGCCTCGGCCGTCCTGTTCGCGGACAAGCAGCCGGTCGACGTCGTCTTCTTCCGTCACCTGGTGAGCGACGACGGCTCGGTCCGTCACACCGGTGACAACCTCGTCGGTGGCGTGGGCCAGGGCGGCGACGACGAGGCGATCCTCGTCGACCTGCAGCGCCTGCCGGTCCACATCGACCAGATCGTCTTCACCGTGAACTCGTTCACGGGCCAGACCTTCCAGGAGGTGCAGAACGCGTTCTGCCGCCTCGTCGACGAGACCAACGGCCAGGAGCTCGCCCGCTACACCCTCGCCGGCGGCGGCGCCTACACGGCCCAGATCATGGCGAAGGTGCACCGCTCCGGCACCGGGTGGTCCATGACCGCCCTCGGCACCCCGGCCAACGGCCGTACCTTCCAGGACCTGATGCCGTCGGTCCTGCCTCTCCTCTGAGGCTCCGAGGCAAGGGCCCGGGGGCTTCGAGGCAGGACTCGGGGGCTTCGAGGCCACGGGCCCGGGGGGCTTCGGGCAAGCGGCACACCACGACGACAGCTACACAGGGGGATTGAGGCGATGACGGCCGAGCTGGTGCGGGGGCAGAACCATCCGCTCTCCCAGGCCCGCCTGGAAATCAGGGTCTCGGCCGGCAAGCCGATCGTGGCCGTGGCCACGCTCAGCGACGAGCAGGGCAAGGTCGGGGACACGGAGCGGGTCGTGCACCCGGGCACGCCCACGCTGCCGGGCCTGGAGGTCCCCCGCCAGGCGGCGGCGGAGCACCGTCTCGCGGTGGACCTGGGCGCGCTGCCGGACAGCGTCCACCGCGTGCACGTGCTGCTCGCCCTGCCCACCGGCGCCGGGGGGCCGACGCGCTTCGGCGCGGTGGCCGCCCCCTTCGTCGCGGTCACCGGGCTGGACGGCACCGAGGTCGCCAGCTACACCATCACCGGCCTGGAGGCTGAGACGGCCGTGGTCGCCCTGGAGCTCTACCGCCGCCAGGGCGCCTGGAAGGTGCGGGCCGTCGGCCAGGGCTACGCCGGCGGCCTCGCCGAGCTCTTCGCCGACCAGGGCGTGCCGCAGGCGCACCAGCTCGCCGCCGCGATCAACGACGCGGTCGCCCAGGGCCTGGCGCGCTCGGTCGCGGCACCCCCGCCCCGTACGGCGGACGGCGACCGCACCCGCCAGGCCGCGGCGCCCGGCCGTGGCCAGGACCAGGGCGGCTCGCCCTACGGCACGCAGACGCCGCAGGGCACCACCCCGGGACGCACGGGCTACCCGGGAGGATCCACCGCCGACCCGTCCACGCCCGCCGACCCCTCGGCCCTCACCGAGCCGTCCGTGCCCGCGGGCGGCCCGATCGACTACAACCACCCGCGCCGCCGGAACTCGGCGCCGCCACCGCCCCCGCCGGTCGCGCCCCCCGCGGCGCCCGGTCAGCCTGCCCGGCCCGTCGCGGGCGACGCGACCGGCTGGTCCATGGACGAGCGGCTGTACAACCAGGTCTGGGGCATGTTCGAGGACCTGGCCCGCAGCGCCGCCGCGTACCGCAGCGCCGTCGACTTCGCCGAGTCGCGCATGGACAAGGAGCTGGAAGCGGTCCTGTCCGACCCGCGCAGCCGGATCGGCGGACAGGCCGACGCCGCGCGTGAGGCGGCCCGGGCCCGGCACAGCACGCTCGTCGACGAGGCCCGGCAGGCCTTCGACCGTGACGTCGCCCAGCTGACCGCGGAGTCCGACGTCGTCGAGCCCGCGCTGCCACCGGCCTTCGCCCGCTGGGACAACCCCGTCTGGCACGGGTACCGCGTGCCGATGGAGATGCCCATGGCGCTGCGGCTGGGCGATCTGTATCTGCCGGAGAGCGCCGAGCTGCGCGTCCCGATGCTGATCCGGCTGCCGCTGGAGCGCGGTCTGTGGATCGACAGCGGGCGTTCCGGTTCGTCCGACGGCATGTTCCACGACGCGCACGACCTGAAGCGCCTCGCGATGGAGTCGGCGGTGGCGCACGTGGCGCGGTTGCTCGCCGTGCATCCGGCGGGCGAGTTCACCGTGTACGTCATCGACCCCGCGGGTTCGGGCGCGCAGACGCTGGTCCCGCTCGTGCAGAGCGGGGTGCTGGCGGCGCCGCCCGCGGTCGGTGCCGGTGGTGTGGCGGACGTCCTGGGCGCGCTCACGCAGCGGGTCGACCTGGTGCAGATGGCGGTGCGCGGCGGTGCGGCCGACGCGCTCCCGCCGGGCTTCGACACCTCCCAGAACCTGGTGGTGGTCAACGACTTCCCGCACGGCTTCGACGACCGGGCCGTCACCCAGCTGCGCTACCTGGCCGACGAGGGCCCGGCCGTCGGCGTGCACCTCATGATGGTTGCGGACCGGGAGGACGCCACCGCCTACGGGCCGCTGCTCGACCCGCTGTGGCGTTCGCTGCTGCGTCTGACCCCGGTGCCCGACGACCACCTGGCCGACCCGTGGGTGGGTCACGCCTGGACGTACGAGCCGTCGTCGGTGCCCCCCGGGAGCAGGGTGCTCCAGCATGTGCTCGACCGGGTCGTGGCCGCTCGTACCAAGCATCGGTAAAGGACCCCTGACCTGCGGACTTGGCCTTAACTTGGTCTTTACTTTGCCCTGCGCTTTACCTTTCCTTGGTGATTGGGGTACTGTCGTTCGTGCGGAGGGGAGTACTCCCTGACTACTGCGGCGTACCCGTCAATACGGATCAGGCCAGATCCCGGGGCGTCGGCCCCCTGTGGGTGGAAGAGACCTCCGGCAGCGACGACGCTGACCTGACTGTTCGCCGTTATGTACTGCCGGAGGCGCAGTGGATGTTTCCGTGACCCTGTGGGTCCTGACCATCGTGGGACTGGCCGCGCTCATCGCGGTCGACTTCTTCATCGGGCGCAAGCCCCACGACGTATCGATCAAGGAAGCCGGGATCTGGACCGCCGTCTGGATCGCGCTGGCCGGACTCTTCGGCCTCGGACTGCTCATCTTCGGCGGGGGACAGCCCGCCGGCGAGTTCTTCGCCGGATTCATCACCGAGAAGTCGCTGAGCGTCGACAACCTCTTCGTCTTCGTCCTGATCATGGCGAAGTTCGCGGTGCCCTCGCAGTACCAGCAGCGGGTGCTCCTCGTCGGTGTGCTCATCGCCCTGGTGCTCCGCGCGATCTTCATCGCCGCCGGCGCCGCGATCATCGCCAGCTTCTCCTGGGTGTTCTACCTCTTCGGCGCCTTCCTGATCTGGACCGCCTGGAAGCTGATCCAGGAGGCCCGGGCCGAAGAGCAGGACGAGGAGTACGAGGAGAACAAGCTCCTCAAGGCCGCCGAGCGCCGCTTCGGCGTGGCCGACCGCTACCACGGCACCAAGCTGTGGATCCAGGAGAACGGCAAGCGGGTCATGACCCCGATGCTGGTCGTGATGCTGGCCATCGGCACCACGGACGTCCTGTTCGCGCTCGACTCCATCCCGGCGATCTTCGGCCTCACGCAGGACCCGTACATCGTCTTCACCGCGAACGCCTTCGCGCTGATGGGCCTCAGGCAGCTGTACTTCCTGATCGGCGGCCTGCTGAGGAAGCTGGTCCACCTGTCGTACGGCCTGTCGATCATCCTCGGCTTCATCGGCGTCAAGCTGGTGCTGCACGCCCTGCACGAGTCCGGGGTGCATGTCCCCGAGATCAGCATTCCGGTCTCGCTCGGCGTGATCTGCTCCGTCCTGATCGTCACGACGATCACGAGCCTGATGGCCTCGCGGAAGCAGGCGGCGGCGGAGGCGCAGGAGCGTGGCGAGGGCGCGTCCAAGGACAGCGTCGACGTCTGACCGTGCCGGTCGCCTGACTGCAACACCGGGAGCGGTGCTCGGCGAGAGCCGGGCACCGCTCCTGTGTGTCGTCCTCCGATCCCGGCCGTAGTGCCCTGCTCACGGCCGTAGCCCCTCCGCTCCTGGCCGGAATGCGAGGTTCTGGCCCTTCTGGGACGATCACCGCATGATCGCTCGGCTCGCGTCGCTGTCCCGTGGGTGGACGTCCGTGGTGCCGGTGCTAGCGGCGGTCCTCCTGATCTTCACCTGGGGCCGGTACGTGCCGGCCGGGGTGACCGTGCTGATGACGGTCGTGCTCGCGGGCGCGGTCCTCGCCGCCGTGCACCACGCCGAGGTGGTCGCCCACCGGGTCGGCGAGCCCTTCGGCTCCCTCATCCTCGCCGTCGCCGTCACGGTCATCGAGGTGGCGCTGATCCTCGCCCTGATGGCCGACGGCGGCGACAAGAGCGCGACCCTCGCCAGGGACACGGTCTTCGCGGCCGTGATGATCACCTGCAACGGCATCGTCGGCCTGAGCCTCCTCGTGGCCTCGCTGCGCCACCGCACGGCCGTCTTCAACCCCGAGGGCACCGGCGCGGCCCTCGCGACGGTCGCCACGCTGGCCACCCTCAGCCTCGTGCTGCCGACGTTCACCACCAGTGAGCCCGGTCCCCGCTTCTCGGGTGTGCAGCTCACCTTCGCCGCGGTGTCCTCGCTGATCCTCTACGGACTGTTCGTGGCGACCCAGACCATCAGGCACCGCGACTACTTCCTCCCCATCACCCACGAGGGCGAGGTGATCACCGCGGAGACCCACGCCGCCGCACCGTCCACCCGCAAGGCCTCGGCCGGCCTCGGACTGCTGCTGCTCGCGCTGGTCGGAGTGGTCGGCCTGGCCAAGGGAGTGTCCCCGACGATCGAGGCGGCGGTGGCGGACGCCGGCATGGACCACGCCGTCGTCGGTGTGATCATCGCGCTGCTGGTGCTGCTCCCCGAGACCATCGCCGCGTTGCGCTCGGCCCGCCGCGACCGGGTGCAGACCAGTCTCAACCTCGCGCTCGGCTCCGCCATGGCCAGCATCGGCCTGACGATCCCCGCCGTGGCCCTGGCGTCCATCTGGCTCTCCGGACCCCTCGTCCTCGGCCTGAGCCCGACCCACATGGTGCTGCTCGCACTGACCGTGGTGGTCGCCTCCCTGACGGTGGTCCCGGGGCGGGCCACACCGTTGCAGGGCGGCGTCCACCTGGTGATCCTGGTGGCCTATCTGGAGCTGGCGGTCAACCCGTAGCGGCCGGGGTCAGCCGGTGGCCGGCTCAGCCTCGGCAGGCGCCACGGTCTCGGCCCGCGGCCGGGTCTCGGGGAGCAGCGCGAAGCAGCCGAGGCTGAGCAGCGCGATGCCGGTCAGATAGGCGGCCACGCCCCACGGCACCCGGCCGCCCTGTTCGGCCAGCGCCGTCGCCGCGATCGGGGTGAGCGCGCCTCCGAGGACGCCGCCGAGGTTGTAGCCGACGGCGGCACCCGTGCAGCGCACCCGGGGCTCGTACAGCTCCGGCAGATACGCGGCGATCACCCCGAACATCGTGACGAAGGCGAGCAGCGCCACCAGGAAGCCGAGGAAGATCAGCAGTGGGGCCCCGGTGGCGAGCAGCGCGACCATCGGGAACATCCACAGCACGGCCGCCGTGCACCCGATCAGGCACAGGGGCCGCCGCCCGTAGCGGTCGCCCAGCACCGCCGCCAGCGGCGTCAGCGCGCCCTTCAGCACCACCGCGGCCATGATGCAGGTCAGCATGACGGTGCGGCTGACCCCGAGCCGTTCCGCCGCGTACGCCAGCGACCAGGTGGTCACGGCGTAGAAGATCGCGTAGCCCACGGCGAGGGCGCCGGCGGTGAGCAGCACCAGCCGCCAGTGGTCGCGCGCGACCTCGGCGAGCGGCACGCGCGCGCGGTCGTCGAGCTCCAGGAAGCTGGGGCTCTCGGTGAGCGACGAGCGCAGCCACAGCCCCACCAGGGCCAGCACACCGGCGGCCCAGAACGGCACCCGCCAGCCCCACGCGGCGAACTGGGCGTCGGTCAGCGTCGCCGACAGCGTCAGCACCGCGCCGTTCGCCAGCACGAAGCCCACCGGCGGCCCCATCTGCGGAAAGCTCGACCACAGCCCACGCCGGGCGGCCGGCGCGTGCTCGGCGGTCAGCAGTACGGCCCCGCCCCACTCACCGCCGAGCCCGAGCCCCTGTACGAACCGCAGGACGAGCAGCAGCAGCGGAGCGGCCACACCGATCGCGTCGTACGTCGGCACGCAGCCCACGGCGACCGTCGACGCCCCCGTGATCAGGAGCGAGCCGACCAGGACCGGCCGCCGTCCGTACCGGTCCCCGATGTGCCCGAACAGCACGGATCCCAGCGGCCGCGCCACGAAGCCGACGCCGAACGTGGCGAAGGCGGCGAGCGTCCCCGCCAGCGGCGAGAAGGTCGGGAAGAACAGGGGTCCGAGGACCAGCGCCGCAGCCGTCCCGTAGACGAAGAAGTCGTAGAACTCGATGGCCGTCCCGGCGAGCGAGGCGGCCGCGAGCCGCAGCATGGAAGGTGCCCTTACGGAGCGTACGTCTTGCATGCCGCGTCAACTACCCACGGTGACGACCGGTTACGGGGGCGTGCGGTGGTGCGGGGCGGGCCTCAGTAGGTCACGGTGATGCGCCGGGCGGGGCCGTCGACGCGGATCAGGCCCCCGTACGGGATCACGAGTTGAGGGTCCGTGTGGCCGAGGTCCACGTCGAGGACGACCGTCATGTCGGGGGCGTACATCCGCAGCGCGCGCAGTACGGCCTCGCGCTGAGCGGCCGCGTAACGCGCCCCTTCCTCAGGTGTGTGGGGGCGGTCGAAGGACCACGTCTTGGGACGGCCCATCAGCAGGGCCGGGAAGCGTCGCAGGAGACCTCTCTCGCCCATGTTCCTGAGCGTGCGGAAGACCTCCTCGGCGCTCGGCATCTCCTCCGAGGTCTCCAGGAACAGCACCCCGCCCTCGTACTCCGCGAGGTCGGGCGCGATCTCGCGGTCGGCCATCAGCAGCCAGCCGACGATCTCCAGGCAGCCGCCCCAGCTCCGGCCCTCCACGACGCGATCGGGGTTGACCCAGGTCCAGCCGTCGCCGGGCCGCGTCTCGGGTTCGGCGTCGAAGGTCGCCGGGTCCGCCCAGTCGCGGCCGACGTCACGCCAGCGCTTCGCGGGCCGCAGTTCGTACGGCCCGGAGGTGAACAGCGCCGCGCGCAGCGACTCGGCGGTCTGGGGGTGCATGGCGCCGGGGCGGCCCAGCTCGGCCATCACGGATGCCCCGTGGTAGCCGACGATGCCGCAGGTGCGCAGGAAGGCGAGCAGGTTGGTGTTGTCGCTCATCCCGAAGAAGGGCTTCGGACGGGCCCGGATCAACTCCCGGTCGAGCAGCGGCAGGACGGTGATCTGGTCGTCCCCGCCGATCGAGGCGATGACCGCCCTGATGTCCGGGTCGGCGAACGCGGCATGGATGTCGTCGGCGCGTTCCCGGGGGGTCGAGCCCATCTTCCGGGTCGCCGGAAACTCCACGGGTTCCAGGCCGTACTCCTCGCGCAGGCGCTCCAGCCCCAGTTCGAAGGGGAGCGGGAGGAGACCCGGGAGGCCGGAGGAGGGGGATATCACGGCGATCCGGTCACCGGGCGACGGCTTGGGAGGGTACGCGGGTGCGGTCATGCCCGGAGGCTACGAGTGGTCGTGGTGTCGGCGCACCGTGATAAACCGGGTGCGAGCAGCGGTCCTCGCGGGCCGCCCGACCCCGACCGGACCGGAGGAACCGTGCCCCGCACCCTGGCCAACGCCCCGATCATGATCCTCAACGGGCCCAACCTGAACCTTCTCGGGCAGCGTCAGCCGGAGATCTACGGCTCCGACACCCTTGCCGACGTCGAGGCGCTGTGCGCCAAGGCCGCCGCCGCGCACGGCGGCACGGTGGACCTCCGGCAGTCCAACCACGAGGGCGAGCTGGTCGACTGGATCCACGAGGCGCGGCTCCACCACTGCGGGATCGTCATCAACCCCGGCGCCTACTCGCACACGTCCGTCGCCCTCCTGGATGCCCTCAACACCTGCGACGGCATGCCTGTGGTGGAGGTCCACATCTCCAACATCCATCAGCGGGAGTCGTTCCGGCACCACTCGTACGTCTCGCTGCGCGCCGACGGGGTCATCGCGGGGTGCGGTGTCCAGGGGTACGTGTTCGGGGTGGAGCGGGTCGCGGCCCTGGCCGGGGCGGCACAGGCCGACGCCTAGCAGGTGGAGGACGCCCGGGCCGCCGGCCGAGGGCGGGGAACGAGGGGACCGGCGGCCCGATACCGCGCGGAAGCCGTCGTCCCGCGCGGGGCTGCTCCCAGTTGACCGTGCCACCGCGCGCCGGGGGAGCGCGCGCAAGGCACCGGCGCGTGCGCGGCGTTCACACGGGGCGCGCGCCGATCGGGTCACGCCCCGGGGGAACCGCCGGGCGTCCGGAGGGGTCCGGGCCTCACCACCCGCGCGCGTGCCACTGGGGCAGATGCGGCCGCTCCGCGCCGAGCGTGGTGTCGTCGCCGTGCCCCGGATAGACCCAGGTCTCGTCCGGGAGCGCGTCGAAGATCTTCGTCTCGACGTCGTGGATCAGGCTGGCGAACGCCTCGGGGTCCTTGCGGGTGTTGCCCACGCCGCCGGGGAAGAGGCAGTCGCCCGTGAAGACGTGCGGGTGCCCGTGGGGGTCGTCGTAAACGAGGGCGATCGAGCCCGGCGTGTGCCCGACGAGATGGCGGGCGGTGAGTTCCACGCGCCCCACCCGGATCGTGTCGCCGTCGTCGACCAGGACGTCGGTCGGCACCGGGATGCCGTCGGCGTCGGCGCGGCCGGCGTGGGTGCGCGCTCCCGTGGCCGCGACGACCTCGGCGAGCGCCTGCCAGTGGTCGCCGTGCTGGTGCGTGGTGACGACGGACGCGATGCCGTCGTCACCGATCATGCCGAGCAGCGAGTGCGCGTCACTGGCCGCGTCGATCAGCAACTGCTCGTCGGTGGCCCGGCAGCGCAGCAGATAGGCGTTGTTGTTCATCGGGCCCACCGCGATCTTGGTGATCATCAGGTCCTTGAGCTCGTGCACGTCCGCCGGGCCACCGACCGTCACCTGTCCGCTGTACGTCATGCCGATCAGTCTAGGGCGGCAGGCGTACGGCGAGCAGGGGATCGGCGTCTCTACAACGGGGGCAGCGACGGCAGCGGACCCCCCTCGACGGTCAGCCCGGAGCCGTCCCGCCGCCCTGCGAGCCAGCCCACGAGGCCGGCCGGTGAGCCCGTGACGGTGACCCCGGCCTCCGCCGCGCCGGCCGCCCGCTCCGCGCGCGCCTCCCGGCCCGTGCGCCATGTGCGCGTGCCGTCCGTCAGGAGGGTGGGCGCCACGTCGGGGTGGCCGGCGAACCGGTGGGCGAGGAAGTCGATCTCCCGCTCCGTGAACTCCGCAGGCAGGTCCTCCAGCTCGTAGCCGATGCCGAGGTCCACGTGGTGCAGCTCGACCTCGATCCAGCGCCGGAACGGCACCCGCGAGGCGGGGTCGGTCACGCCGTTGCGCAGTGCCACCGTGCGCGACCAGTCGGCGGGCACGGCGCCCGCCGCAAGGAAGCGGTCGCCGCTCTCGCGGACGTCGGCGAGCTGGACGTCCAGGGGGCGCGGGGCGTCCCGCTCGATGTCGGCGTCGCGGGCGTCCCCGGAGACGTACATGGGGCGGCCTTCGAGAACGTTCACCAGGGCGTCCGCGTTGCGGGCGAGGTGGGCGAGGACATGGGCGCGACTCCAGCCGGGGAGCCGTGACGGTTCGGTCACAGCGGCGTTGTCCAGCTTGGCGGCTGCGGTGAGCAGCCGTTCCGTCGCGTCCCGTACAGACGCCAGGTCACGCACGTGATCAGTCATGACGCCGACCCTAGCCCCGCCACTCCTTCGGGTGAAGGCGGTGAACCCCGGCCGTAAATCGAATGCACGTGCTATAAGGTCGACGGTGGCGTCGGGCATGCTGGAGAGCCGGGGATTGTTATGCACTCCGGGAATCCGACCGGCGTTGTCAGTGGCTCCCCCTAGTCTGAGAAAGCACGGGGGCCCCGCCCCTGTCACTTCTCTCAAGAAAGGTGCGGACCGGCGTGGCCGACCGTCTCATCGTCCGTGGCGCGCGCGAGCACAACCTGAAGAACGTCTCGCTCGACCTGCCTCGTGACTCGCTCATCGTCTTCACGGGCCTGTCGGGTTCGGGCAAGTCCTCCCTGGCCTTCGACACCATCTTCGCCGAGGGCCAGCGGCGCTACGTGGAGTCGCTCTCCTCGTACGCCCGCCAGTTCCTCGGTCAGATGGACAAGCCGGACGTCGACTTCATCGAGGGTCTGTCCCCGGCGGTCTCCATCGACCAGAAGTCGACCTCGCGCAACCCGCGCTCGACGGTCGGCACCATCACCGAGGTCTACGACTACCTCCGGCTGCTCTTCGCGCGCATCGGCAAGCCGCACTGCCCCGAGTGCGGCCGCCCGATCGCCCGCCAGTCGCCGCAGGCCATCGTGGACAAGGTCCTGGAGCTGCCGGAGGGGAGCCGCTTCCAGGTGCTCTCCCCGCTGGTGCGCGAGCGCAAGGGCGAGTTCGTCGACCTCTTCGCCGATCTCCAGACCAAGGGGTACAGCCGCGCGCGGGTGGACGGCGAGACGATCCAGCTCTCCAGCCCGCCCACGCTGAAGAAGCAGGAGAAGCACACCATCGAGGTGGTCATCGACCGCCTCACGGTGAAGGACTCCGCCAAGCGCCGCCTCACCGACTCCGTCGAGACCGCGCTCGGCCTGTCGGGCGGGATGGTCGTGCTCGACTTCGTCGACCTCCCCGAGGACGACCCCGAGCGTGAGCGCATGTACTCGGAGCACCTGTACTGCGCGTACGACGACCTGTCCTTCGAGGAGCTGGAGCCGCGCTCCTTCTCCTTCAACTCTCCCTTCGGCGCCTGCCCCGAGTGCACCGGCATCGGCACGCGCATGGAGGTCGACGCCGAGCTGATCGTCCCGGACGAGGACAAGTCCCTCGACGAGGGCGCGATCCACCCCTGGTCGCACGGGCACACCAAGGACTACTTCGGCCGCCTGATCGGCGCCCTCGCCGACGCGCTCGGCTTCCGCACGGACATCCCGTTCGCGGGTCTGCCGCAGCGCGCCAAGAAGGCCCTGCTGTACGGCCACAAGACCCAGATCGAGGTCCGCTACCGCAACCGGTACGGCCGCGAGCGGGTCTACACCACGCCCTTCGAGGGCGCGGTCCCCTTCGTCAAGCGCCGGCACAGCGAGGCCGAGTCCGACGCCAGCCGTGAGCGCTTCGAGGGCTACATGCGCGAGGTGCCCTGCCCCACCTGTGAGGGCACCCGCCTGAAGCCGATCGTCCTCGCGGTCACGATCATGGGGAAGTCGATCGCCGAGGTCTCGGCGATGTCGATCAGCGACTGCGCGGAGTTCCTGGGCGAGCTGAAGCTCAGCGCCCGCGACAAGAAGATCGCCGAGCGGGTGCTGAAGGAGGTCAACGAGCGGCTGCGCTTCCTGGTCGACGTCGGCCTCGACTACCTCTCGCTGAACCGCGCGGCCGGCACCCTGTCCGGCGGCGAGGCCCAGCGCATCCGCCTGGCCACGCAGATCGGCTCCGGCCTCGTCGGCGTCCTGTACGTCCTCGACGAGCCGTCCATCGGCCTGCACCAGCGGGACAACCACCGGCTGATCGAGACCCTGGTCCGGCTGCGCGACATGGGCAACACGCTCATCGTCGTCGAGCACGACGAGGACACCATCAAGGTCGCCGACTGGGTCGTCGACATCGGCCCCGGCGCGGGCGAGCACGGCGGAAAGGTCGTGCACAGCGGCTCCCTGAAGGGACTGCTCGCCAACGCGGAGTCGCAGACCGGCCAGTACCTCTCCGGGAAGAAGTCCATCCCGCTGCCGGACATCCGCCGGCCCCTCGACCCCACCCGTCGGCTCACCGTGCACGGCGCCCGGGAGAACAACCTCCAGGACATCGACGTGTCCTTCCCGCTCGGCGTGTTCACGGCTGTCACGGGCGTGTCCGGGTCCGGCAAGTCGACGCTGGTCAACGACATCCTGTACACGCACCTCGCCCGCGAGCTGAACGGCGCGAGGAACGTGCCCGGCCGGCACACGCGCGTCGACGGTGACGACCTCGTCGACAAGGTCGTCCATGTCGACCAGTCGCCCATCGGCCGCACTCCGCGGTCCAACCCGGCGACGTACACCGGTGTCTTCGACCACATCCGCAAGCTGTTCGCCGAGACCACCGAGGCGAAGGTCCGCGGTTACCTGCCCGGCCGCTTCTCCTTCAACGTCAAGGGCGGCCGCTGCGAGAACTGCGCGGGCGACGGCACGATCAAGATCGAGATGAACTTCCTCCCGGACGTGTACGTCCCGTGCGAGGTCTGCCACGGCGCGCGGTACAACCGGGAGACCCTGGAGGTCCACTACAAGGGCAAGTCCATCGCCGAGGTCCTGAACATGCCGATCGAGGAGGCGCTCGACTTCTTCGAGGCCGTCCCCGCGATCGCCCGGCACCTGAGGACCCTGCACGACGTGGGCCTCGGCTACGTCCGGCTCGGCCAGTCGGCGACGACCCTCTCCGGCGGTGAGGCCCAGCGGGTGAAGCTCGCCAGCGAGCTCCAGAAGCGCTCCACCGGGCGCACGGTCTACGTCCTCGACGAGCCGACCACCGGTCTGCACTTCGAGGACATCAGCAAGCTCCTGAAGGTGCTGTCCGGCCTGGTCGACAAGGGCAACACGGTCATCGTCATCGAGCACAACCTCGATGTGATCAAGACCGCCGACTGGCTCGTCGACATGGGTCCCGAGGGCGGCGCCGGGGGCGGCCTCGTCGTCGCCGAGGGCACGCCCGAGGAGGTCGCCGCGGTGTCCACCAGCCACACCGGCAAGTTCCTGCGGGAGATCCTCGGCGCCGACCGGATCAGTGACGCCGCCGCGGTGAAGGTGCCGCGCAAGGCGGCGGCCAGGAAGACGGTGGCGGCCAAGGCGCCCGCGAAGAGGACGGCCACGGCCAAGGCGGTCAACAACACGGCCGCGAAGACGGCGGCCGGAGCGGCCAAGAAGGCGCCCGCGAAGAAGACGACGCGGGCCCGGAAGGCCTGAGAGACGGATACGAAGGGGCGGTGACCGCGGGAAGTGCCCGCCGGTCACCGCCCCTTCGTCGTGCCTGTCACAACTCGCCGAGCTCCGAGGCGTAGGGCGGTTCGGCGCCCGCCCGCGAGCAGGTGATCGCCGCGGCGCGGGCGGCGAAACGCAGGAGCCGCCTCCACGCGTCGGCGTCCAGGGTGGCGAGGGCCTCGCGGGACAGGGCGTTCCCGGCCGCCAGACCGTGCAACAGGGCCGCGTTGACCGTGTCGCCGGCGCCGATCGTGTCCACCACGTCGACCCGCTCGCCCGGCACGGAGTGCTCCCCACCGTCCCGGGTGAAGACGGTCAGCCCGTCACCGCCCCGGGTGATCACCACCGCCGACGGTCCCGCCGCCAGCCACTCGCGGGGCGTGCCGCCCAGCCACGCCGCGTCGTCCTCGGAGAGTTTGAGCAGGGTCACCGAGGGCAGCCAGCCGAGGAACCGCGCCCGGTAGGCGTCCGCGTCCGGGATCAGTCCCGCCCTGATGTTGGGGTCGAGCGTGGTGAACACGCCCTGCGCGGCGGCGGTGCGCATCAGCGTCTCGTAGGCGCCGGCCCCCGGTTCCAGGACCAGCGAACACGTGCCGAACGACACCGCGCGGGTGGCGGCCGGCAGGCCCTGCGGAACCGCGAACAGGCGGTCGGCGGTGCCCTCGACGTAGAAGGAGTAGGCGGCCGAGCCGTTCCCGTCGATCGTCGCGACGGCGAGGGTGGTGGGCTCCGGGCCTCGCTGCACCGCCGAGACGTCCACGCCCGCCTTGCGCAGCCCGTCCAGCAGGGCCTCCCCGAAGGCGTCGCGGGAGGTGCGGGAGCAGAACGCGGTGGGGGAGCCGAGCCGGCCGAGGGCCACGGCCGTGTTGTACGGGCCGCCGCCGAGGGCGGGCCGAAGGCCGGCCAGGGCACCCGTGCCCTGCGGTACCAGGTCGATCAGGGCCTCACCGGCTACGACGATCACGAGTCGGGTCCTTTCTCGGGGCAGCCGCAGGACGTGCGGTGGACGAAGGTGCAGGGGAGCCGCACGGTCCGGGCGGGCCGGTCCGGAGCGGCGAGGCGTTCCAGCAGGATGCGCACGGCCTGGGCGCCCAGATCCTTGCTGGGCTGGGCGATCGCGGTGAGCCGGGGGGAGAACAGATCCGCCCAGGCGAAGTCGTCGAAGCAGCACAGCGCGATGTCGTCGGGCACGGACAGGCCCCGGGCGCGCAACGCGTGCAGGGCGCCGATGGTCATGGCGTTGTTGGCGGTGACCAGAGCCGTGGGCGGCGTGGCCAGGGAGAGCAGGGCGGCGGTGGCGCGCTCCCCGGCGGCCGATTCGGAGTCGCCGTGCGCGACGAGGCGTTCGTCGTGGGGGAGACCGGCGGCGGCCAGCCCGTGCCGGTACCCGGTGATCCGTTCGGCGGTGGTGCTCAGCCCGCGACGGCCGGCGACCAGGCCGATGCGGCGGTGGCCGAGCTCCGCGAGATGCGTGACCAGGCTCGTCACCGGCTCCGTGCCGCGCGCGCAGACCTGGTCGAAGCGCGGAGTGCCGCTCGCCGGATCGTCCACCACACGGTCCAGGAGCACGGTGGGCACCTTGTGCCGGTGCAGGTAGGAGAGCAGCTCGCGCGGGGAGGGGGAGGGGGCGACGATCAGGCCGTCCACGCGTCGCTCGTGCAGCAGCTGGACGACCTTGCGCTCGTGCCGGGGGTCCTCGTGCGGGTCGGCGATGAGCAGGCCGTAGCCCTCTTCGAGGGCGGTCGCCTCGACGCCCTGGAGGATCTCGGTGAAGTACGGGTTGCTGACGGCCGAGACCGCGAGCCCGATCGAGCGGGTGCGGGAGGTCACCAGGGAGCGGGCCAGGGTGTTGGGGGTGTAGCCGAGCCGGTCGACGGCGTCCAGGACGGCCTGCCGGGTCCGCGGGAGCACCGGCCGGGTGCCGTTCAGCACATGGGAGACGGTGGCCACGGAGACTCCGGCGCTGCGCGCCACGTCCGCCATCGTCGCCATGGGGCCTCCTCGTGGCCTGCCCTTCCTGGCCGTGCCCTTTCCGGCCGAGCCCTTCCTGGCGGGGACCGTATCCCATCCGGCGACGCACGTAAACGCTTGCGCAAACGTTTACGTCAAGCTGTCCCACTCCCACCCGATCCCCACGATCCCGGCCCGCACCCTCGGCTCCACCAGGTGCACCGAGTGGTGCCGGCCGGTCAGCGGCAGGTCCTGGTGACCGCTGCGCGGCGCCGCCGCCGAGTGCTGGGCGAAGCGGTGACAGCGCACCGGCAGCGCCTGGGCGTCGAACCGCACCTGGAGGGCGTACTGACCGCCCGCAGGTCCGAAGGCGCGCAGGTACTCGCGGGACACCCCCGCCGTGCCGTCCTCCACGGCGAAGCGGAAGAGGAAGGTGTCACCGGCCCGCAGCCGGGTGTCGAAGAGCAGCTCGGCGACCAGGATGCCGGTCTCACGGTCCCAACGGACGCGACCGGTACGGCAGTTCTCCAGAGCGTGCACACGCGTCCGCTCCGGTGCGCACCCCGGGTCGCCGTGGTGCACGGCCACGAAGCGGTCGACGCCCTCCTGGTGCGCGCGCACGATGTGGTGCGACTCGCGCCCCAGCAGCTCGCGGCGCGGCCCTATCCGCACCTGTTCGTGGTGCCCGAGCATGTGCAGGCCGCCGTCGAGCGGGGCGTCCAGCTCGGCGAGCAGACGGCCGAGGACGTCCGAGGCCTCGACGAGGGACCGGTAGGAGCGGCCCTCGGGGCGGCGCGCGGACCCGGGCTCGTCGGCCGGTTCGGCGAGGAGCCGGATCAGTGACTCCTCCGGGAGCTGGAGGATCTCCTCCAGGGCCCGTACGGCGCGCAGCGACTCGGGGCGCTGCGGGCGGCGGGCGCCCTGCTGCCAGTAACTCAGGCTCGTGACGCCGACCTTCACCCCGTACCGCGTCAGGTGATGCTGCACCCGCTGCAGCGGCAGCCCCCGGGCGGCTATCGCGGCGCGCAGCGCGACGTGGAAGGGGCCGCCGCGCAGGGCCGTGTCCAGTTCCGTGCCCGGTTCGGCGCGCAGGTCGGTGTCCAGGTCCGCGGGGACGACGTCCGCGTGCGGTGTGGCGTGCGGCATGCAGGGGCCTTTCTGTGCTGGATCACGACGGCTGGTCAGACCGTTCGCGCAGGTCGTCCGGGGCACCCGGGCGGCGGCAGGCCGCCTTCACATCGGTACGCCGCCGTTCACCGGCCCGAGTTCCTCCGCATTGAAGCGTGTTGACCATGCCTCGACAACACCTGCAGCCCAACCGTGGTGTGCTCGTGGCCGAGGTTCGACCGGTGCCCCGCGGGCCGTCGTCCACCGGGCGGCCCGGCACCGCGAGGGGCGTTGTCCACAGGCTCACCGGAGTGTCACCGCTCGCCAGTAGGGTGTGAGACATGGCCGATCCCTCCAGCTACCGCCCCAGGCCGGGAGACATCCCGGACACCCCCGGGGTGTACCGGTTCCGTGACGAGCACCGCAGGGTGATCTACGTCGGAAAGGCGAAGAGCCTGCGCCAGCGCCTGGCCAACTACTTCCAGGACCTGGCCGGCCTGCACCCGCGCACCCGGAGCATGGTCACCACGGCCGCGTCCGTGGAGTGGACGGTGGTGTCCACGGAGGTCGAGGCCCTGCAGCTGGAGTACTCCTGGATCAAGGAGTACGACCCCCGGTTCAACGTCAAGTACCGCGACGACAAGAGCTACCCCTACCTCGCGGTGACGATGAACGAGCAGTACCCGCGCGTGCAGGTGATGCGCGGCCACAAGAAGAAGGGCGTGCGCTACTTCGGGCCGTACGGGCACGCGTGGGCCATCCGGGACACGGTCGACCTGCTGCTGCGCGTCTTCCCGGTGCGCACCTGCTCGGCGGGTGTCTTCAAGAACGCCCGCCGCACCGGGCGGCCCTGCCTGCTCGGCTACATCGGCAAGTGCTCCGCGCCCTGCGTCGACCGGATCTCCGAGGAGGACCACCGGGAGCTGGCCGAGGAGTTCTGCGACTTCATGACGGGGCGCACGGGCACGTACCTGCGCCGCCTGGAGAAGCAGATGGCGCAGGCGGCGGAGGACCTGGAGTACGAGCGGGCGGCCCGGCTGCGCGACGACATCGAGGCCCTCAGGAAGGCCATGGAGAAGAACGCGGTCGTGCTCGCCGACGCGACCGACGCCGATCTCATCGCCGTGGCCGAGGACGAGCTCGAAGCGGCCGTGCAGATCTTCCACGTCCGCGGCGGGCGCGTGCGCGGCCAGCGCGGCTGGGTGACCGACAAGGTCGAGGAGATCACCACCGGCGCCCTGGTCGAGCACGCCCTCCAGCAGCTCTACGGCGAGGAGACGGGCGACGCGGTCCCCAAGGAGGTCCTCGTCCCGGCGCTGCCCGAGCCGGTGGCGCCGGTCCAGGAGTGGCTGACCGTGCGCCGGGGCTCGAACGTCTCGCTGCGCATCCCGCAGCGCGGCGACAAGAAGGACCTGATGGAGACCGTGCAGCGCAACGCCCTGCAGGCGCTGGCGCTGCACAAGACCAGGCGGGCCTCCGACCTGACCACGCGCTCGCGCGCGCTGGAGGAGATCGCCGACGCCCTGGACCTCGACAGCGCCCCGCTGCGGATCGAGTGCTACGACATCTCGCACCTCCAGGGCGACGACGTGGTGGCGTCCATGGTCGTCTTCGAGGACGGCCTGCAGCGCAAGAGCGAGTACCGCCGGTTCCAGATCAAGGGCTTCGCCGGGCAGGACGACGTGCGCTCGATGCGCGAGGTGATCACGCGCCGTTTCCGGCGCTACCTCGCCGAGAAGGAGCGGACGGGGGAGTGGGCCGACGCCGAGCCCCCGCTCACCGACAGCACCACCCCTGCCGACGGCGCCCTGCCCGTGGACGCGGAGGGCTCCGGGTCTGTCGGCGCGGATGCCCGCGTGTTCTCCGGCGCGGACGGCTCCCTGCCCAAGGACGCGGACGGCTCCTGGCCTGTCGGCGCGGATGCCCGCGTGCCCTCCGACGCGGACGGCTCCCCGGCTGACGACACGGGCGGTCGCGTGCCCGCGTCGGCGGACGGCACCCTGCCCGCGGACACGGACGGCGTCCTGCGCTCGGACACGGACGGCGTCCTGCCCGTCGACGCGGACGGCTCCAGGGCGGTCGGGGCCGGCGGCGCGAACGGTGCCCCCCGCGACCGCGGCACGGTCGTGCTCGCGGGCGGCGGCGCAGAAGACCCCCTCGGCGACGCCCCCCTGGCCGGCGGTCTCACCGAGGACGACGGCCGGCCCAAGCGCTTCGCCTACCCCCCGCAGCTGGTCGTCGTCGACGGCGGCCGGCCGCAGGTGGCCGCCGCCAAGCGCGCCCTGGACGAGCTGGGCATCGACGACATCGCCGTGTGCGGCCTCGCCAAGCGCCTGGAGGAGGTCTGGCTGCCCGGCGACGACGACCCGGTGATCCTCCCCCGCAGCAGCGAGGGCCTCTACCTGCTGCAACGCGTCCGCGACGAGGCGCACCGGTTCGCGATCACCTACCAGCGCAGCAAGCGCGCCAAGCGCATCCGTTCCAGTCCCCTGGACGACGTCCCCGGGCTCGGCGAGACACGCAAACAGGCGTTGATCAAGCACTTCGGTTCGGTGAAGAAGCTGCGGTCCGCGACAATCGACCAGATCTGCGAGGTTCCAGGCATAGGTCGCAAGACGGCCGAGACGATCGCCGCGGCACTCGCCCGCACGGCCCCGGCCGCACCCGCCGTGAACACGGCGACTGGAGAGATCATGGATGACGTGGAAGACGGCGCACCCGGGACGACGGCGGGTGCTCCAGGGGCGCCCGTACCCACGGGCGCCCCGGACGAGCGACGGGGGCAGGAGAGATGACCGAGCACGAGAAGCAGTCCACGGACCGGCGAGATCAGGAACCCGAGGAATCCCACAAGGTGACCGACGAGGAACGCAGCCGCAGCGACGCGCCTCAGGACGACGCGGCGCAGGCGGGCAACGACGGGGCGCAGGCGGGCACGGCCGGGGAGGCGGGCGGGGCCACCGAGGCGGCCATCCCCGAACTGGTGATCATCTCCGGCATGTCCGGAGCCGGCCGCTCGACGGCCGCGAAGTGCCTGGAGGACCTCGGCTGGTTCGTGGTCGACAACCTTCCCCCCGCGCTGATCCCCACCATGGTGGAGCTCGGTGCCCGCTCGCAGGGCAACGTGGCACGGATCGCGGTCGTCGTCGACGTACGCGGCAGGCGCTTCTTCGACAATCTGCGCGAGTCCCTCGCCGACCTCGACACGCGCGGGGTGACCCGGCGGATCGTCTTCCTGGAGTCCTCCGACGAGGCCCTGGTGCGCCGCTTCGAGTCGGTGCGCCGCCCGCACCCGCTGCAGGGCGACGGCCGGATCGTCGACGGCATCGCCGCCGAGCGCGAGCTGCTGCGCGAGCTGCGCGGCGACGCCGACCTGGTGATCGACACCTCCAGCCTGAACGTGCACGAGCTGCGCGCCAAGATGGACGCCCAGTTCGCGGGCGAGGAGGAGCCCGAGCTGCGGGCGACCGTCATGTCCTTCGGCTACAAGTACGGTCTGCCGGTCGACGCGGACCTCGTCGTCGACTGCCGCTTCCTGCCCAACCCGCACTGGGTGCCGGAGCTGCGCCCCTTCACCGGCCTCAACGAGGAGGTGTCGGGCTACGTCTTCAACCAGCCCGGTGCCAAGGAGTTCCTCGACCGGTACGCCGAGCTGCTCCAGCTGATCGCGACCGGCTACCGCCGCGAGGGCAAGCGGTACGTGACCATCGCGGTCGGCTGTACGGGCGGCAAGCACCGCTCGGTCGCGATGTCGGAGAAGCTCGCCGCGCGCCTGGCGGCCGAGGGCGTGGAGACGGTGGTCGTGCACCGGGACATGGGACGGGAATGACGGGACGTACGTTGCGGCTGAGCCGGCTGCGCAAGGTCACCCCCGAGGGGCGTGGCGGCCGGCTCACCGAGCCCCGGGGTGCCCGGGCGCGCCGCCGGGGCACCCAGCCCAAGGTGGTGGCCCTGGGCGGGGGCATGGGGCTGTCCGCCTCGCTGGCCGCGCTGCGCCGGATCACCGGCGACCTCACCGCCGTCGTCACCGTGGCCGACGACGGCGGCTCAAGCGGCCGGCTCCGTGACGAGCTGGGCGTGCTGCCGCCCGGCGATCTGCGCAAGGCCCTGGCGGCGCTGTGCGGCGACGACGACTGGGGCCAGACCTGGGCCCGGGTCATCCAGCACCGCTTCCAGTCCGGTGGCGAGATGCACGGGCACGCGGTCGGCAACCTGCTGATCGTCGCCCTGTGGGAGCAGCTGGGCGACCATGTCCTGGCGCTCGACCTGGTCGGCAAGCTGCTCGGCGCGCACGGGCGGGTGCTGCCCATGTCGGCCGTCCCGCTGGAGTTGCAGGCGCTGGTCAAGGGGCACGACCGGGAGCGGCCCGAGGACATCGACACCGTGCGCGGGCAGGCGACCGTCGCCCTCACCCCGGGCGAGGTGCAGTCCGTGCACCTGGTGCCCAACGACCCGCCCGCCGTCCCGGAGGCCGTCGAGGCGGTCCTGGACGCGGACTGGGTGGTGCTCGGGCCCGGCTCCTGGTTCTCCTCAGTCATCCCGCACCTGCTCGTCCCCAAGCTGCTGGACGCGCTGTCGGAGACGAAGGCCCGCCGGGTGCTCTCGCTGAACCTCGCGCCGCAGCCCGGAGAAACCGAGGGCTTCTCCCCGCAGCGTCATTTGGAGGTTTTGGGACGACACGCCCCTAAACTCGCCCTGGACGTGGTGCTGGCCGACGAGGCCGCCGTGCCCGACCGCGACTCACTGACCGACGCCGCCAAGCGTTTCGGTGCCGCGGTCGAGCTGGCACCGGTGGCCCGGAGGGACGGTACTCCGCGGCACGACCCGGAGCTGCTGGCCGCCGCGTACGACCGTATTTTTCGGATGCATGGAAGGATCGGCCCATGGCGATGACGGCAGCGGTGAAGGACGAGATCTCCCGGCTCCCCGTCACCCGGACCTGCTGCAGGAAGGCGGAGGTCTCCGCCATTCTGCGGTTCGCCGGCGGCCTCCACCTGGTCAGCGGGCGCATCGTGATCGAGGCGGAGCTGGACACCGCGATGGCGGCGCGGCGGCTCAAGCGGGACATCCTGGAGATCTTCGGGCACAGCTCGGAGCTGATCGTGATGGCTCCGGGTGGTCTGCGACGCGGTTCGCGCTACGTCGTGCGGGTCGTGGCGGGCGGCGACCAGCTGGCCCGGCAGACGGGCCTCGTCGACGGCCGGGGCCGTCCGATCCGGGGTCTGCCCCCGCAGGTGGTCTCGGGGGCCACCTGCGACGCGGAGGCCGCCTGGCGCGGGGCCTTCCTGGCCCACGGTTCGCTCACGGAGCCCGGCCGCAGCTCCTCCCTTGAGGTGACCTGCCCGGGTCCCGAGGCCGCGCTGGCCCTGGTCGGCGCCGCCCGCCGGCTGTCGATCGCCGCGAAGGCCCGCGAGGTGCGCGGCGTCGACCGGGTGGTCGTCCGTGACGGTGACGCGATCGGCGCGCTGCTGACCCGGCTCGGTGCCCATGAGTCGGTGCTGGCCTGGGAGGAGCGGCGGATGCGCCGCGAGGTGCGGGCCACCGCCAACCGGCTCGCCAACTTCGACGACGCCAACCTGCGGCGCTCCGCCCGCGCGGCGGTCGCCGCCGGTGCCCGGGTGCAGCGTGCGCTGGAGATCCTCGCCGACGACGTCCCCGAGCACCTCGCGGCCGCCGGCCGACTGCGCATGGAGCACAAGCAGGCCTCGCTGGAGGAGCTGGGCGCGCTCGCCGACCCGCCGCTGACCAAGGACGCCGTCGCGGGCCGTATCCGCCGGCTGCTGGCGATGGCCGACAAGCGGGCGTCGGACCTGGGGATCCCGGGCACGGAGGCGAACCTCAGCGAGGAACTGGCGGACAATCTCGCCGGGTGACGCCGGGTCGGACTCACCGGTGCCGCTCCCTGCCCCGGCAGGCCCGGCACCGGCGTCACGACCGCCGCACGCTCTCCGGCACCGGCGCGCACGACCGGCCCGTCCTCCCCGGCACCGGCGTTCACGACCGCCTCAGCCTCCCCGCAGCGGGGAGGCCGCGCACTCAACTCCTTTGATGCGCTCTTGACTTGACCATGATCTGTCATGAGCCTGGCATCCATTCGCCACTGTGGCGAACCACCGCAAGGGGGGCTCATGAGACGAAGAGCGAGATCGATCCTCGCCGCCGGCGTGCTCCTGCTGGGCGGCCTCACCCTGGCGCCCGCGGCACAGGCCGACGACAAGGCGTCCGGACCGGACGCCGAAGAGGTCAAGGTCTTCCGCGCCGACGTCACCCGGCAGCAGGTACCCCTGCTGCTCGCCACCGGGCAGGACAGTCACGAACTCGGTGAACAGATCCCGGACAAGGGCACCGCCACCGTCGAGGTCTACCTGACCGACAAGCAGGCCGAGAAGCTGGAGCGGCAGGGCGTCGACCTCACCGAGCACAAGCTCTCGGCGAAGGCACGCGCACGCGTGGCCGCCGCCGGCGACGGGGTCTTCCGGCCGTACAGCGGCAAGGGCAACCTCCAGGAGGAGATCCTGCGGACCGGGCAGGAGCATCCGTCCCTGACCAAGGTCGTCTCCATCGGCAAGACCCTCCAGGGCCAGGACATCCTCGCCCTGAAGCTCACCAAGAACGCCAAGAAGACCAAGGACGGCGCCAAGCCCTCCGTCCTCTACGTCTCCAACCAGCACGCGCGCGAGTGGATCACGCCGGAGATGACCCGCCGGCTGATGCACCACTACCTCGACAAGTACGCCACCGACAAGCGCGTCCGGAACATCGTCGACACCACCGAACTGTGGTTCGTGCTCTCGGCCAACCCCGACGGCTACGACTGGACGCACCACGCCGACGGCGACCGCCAGTGGCGCAAGAACATGCGGGACAACAACGGCGACGGCGCGTACACCATCGGCGACGGCGTCGACCTCAACCGCAACTTCGCCTACAAGTGGGGCTACGACGACGAGGGTTCGTCCCCCCAGCCCACCAGCCAGACCTACCGCGGCCCCGGCCCGAACTCCGAGCCCGAGACCAAGGCGCTGGACGCCTTCGAACGGCGGATCGGCTTCGAGTACGGCATCAACTACCACTCCGCCGCCGAGCTCCTGCTCTACGGCGTCGGCTGGCAGGTCGCCACCCCGACCCCGGACGACGTCCTCTACAAGTCCCTCGCGGGTACGCCGGACAACTCCGCGATCCCCGGCTACCACCCCCAGCTCTCCTCCGAGCTGTACACCACCAACGGCGAGGCGGACGGCCACGCGGCCAACGTCCACGGCACGGCGATGTTCACCCCGGAGATGTCCACCTGCCAGACCGTCTCGAACGTCGACCCGGACGACGCCTGGAACCCGGCCGACTGCGAGTCGATCTTCACTTTCCCGGACGACGAGAAGCTGATCCAGCAGGAGTTCGTCAAGAACGTCCCGTTCGCGCTCTCCGTCGCCGAGTCCGCCGCGCGGCCCGACCAGCCCAGGTCGTCGGTCGGCGTGGACGCGCCCGACTTCACCCCGGCGGCGTTCACGACGTCGTACTCGCGCGGCGCCGACCAGGAGGTCTCCGTCGTGGCGCGCAAGTCCGTGCGCGACAAGGAGCTCAAGTACCGCGTCAACGGCGGCCGTACGCACGACATGCGGCTGCGGGCCTGGCAGGGCGGCGAGACGTACGGCGGTGAGGACAACCTCTACTTCGACGAGTACCGGGCGAAGGTCGCCGACGGCGTGCCCGGGGACGAGGTCGAGGTCTGGTTCTCCGGCGAGACGCGCTCCGGGAAGGCCACCACGAGCGAGCACTTCACCTACACGATCGCCGAACGGCCGCGCGCCGACGTCCTCGTCGTCGCCGAGGAGGGCACGGCCGCGACGCATGCGCAGACGTACGTCGACGCGCTCAAGGCCAACGGGGAGCGGGCCGCCGTCTGGGACGTCGCGACCCAGGGCGCACCGGACGCGCTCGGCGTGCTGTCGCACTTCGACACCGTCGTCCACTACACCGGAGCCGTCCGTCCGGGCGTCGCCACCCAGCTTCAGCTGCGCGCCTTCCTCAACGAGGGCGGCAGGCTGATCGAGGCCGGCGAGACGGCCGGCGGCTCCGTCGACCTCGGCGGGGGCACCCTGTCGAACGACTTCAGCCAGTACTACCTGGGCGCCTACACCCGTACGTCCCTCCCGGCCGTCACCGGCTTCACCGGCACCGGCGCGCTCGGCGGCGTCACGGCCACGCTCGGCGACGCGCCCGGCAACCCGCTGAACACCGCCGGATCCTTCGGCGTCACCTCCGACACCCTGTCCGTCGAGACCTTCCCGCAGTTCGCGAGCGAGGGCGCGGGCCAGTACCCGGGGACCGTCAATCCGTACGGCCCCTACGAGGGCGCGTCCATGGCCGCCGTCACGCACTCCGACTACGCCTGGAACCGCCTGACCCGCACCGTCGACCTCACCTCCGTGACCGCGGCCGAGGCTCCCACGCTGCGCACCCGGCTGCTGTGGGACACCGAGGCCGGCTACGACCACGCCGTGCTGGAGGCCCACACGGCCGGGGCCGACGACTGGACCACGCTCCCGGAGAAGAACGGCGCCACCGGCACCGCGGTTCCGACCGAGTGCGAGGCCGGGTTCTTCCTCCAGGCCCACCCGGCGCTGAAGCGGTACCTGACCCTCGGGGCCGACGGCTGCGCGCCCTTCGGGACCAGCGGCGCCTGGAACAGCTTCACCGGTTCCGCCGACGGCTGGCAGCAGGTCGAGTTCGACCTCTCCCCCTACGCCGGCAAGACGGTCGAGCTCTCCCTCAGCTACGTCACCGACCCCGGCTCCGGCGGCCGCGGCGTCCTGGCCGACAACGCCGCCGTCGTCATCGGCGGCACGGCGGGGCAGACCGACGGCTTCGAGACCTCGCTCGGTGCCTGGACCACCGCCGGACCGCCCGCGGGCAGTCCGGCGGTGGTCACGGACTGGGGTCTGTCCGGAGAGCTGTTCAAGACATATGGAGCGGTCACCACGGAGGACACGGTGCTGCTCGGTTTCGGTCTGGAACACGTCCCCGGGGCGGCCGACCGCCGCGCCCTGATCCGGTCGGCGCTCGCCGCGCTCGACCGCTGAACAGAGGGTCCGTGACGGCACACCATCCGTAGTCACATCGGGTGATCCGTTCGCACGGACCGGGCGGTCCGTACCCCTACTGACGGGTACGGACCGCCCTGCCGTGTATGGGCCATCTCGATGTCACCACAGGGGCTGCGGGGAGGTAGGGTCGTAGGCGGTCGGGGACATCCCATACAGCTCGCCGGCATCAACGGCCGGCGTACCAACGAGGAGATCGGTTCGTGACGATCCGCGTAGGCATCAACGGCTTTGGCCGCATCGGTCGTAACTACTTCCGCGCGCTGCTGGAGCAGGGTGCTGACATCGAGATCGTGGCTGTCAACGACCTGGGTGACACCGCGACCACCGCTCACCTGCTCAAGTACGACACCATCCTGGGGCGTCTGAAGCACGAGGTGACGCACACCGCCGACACGATCACCGTGGGCGCCCGCACCATCAAGGTGCTCTCCGAGCGCAACCCCGCCGACATCCCGTGGGGCGAGCTGGGCGTCGACATCGTCATCGAGTCGACCGGCATCTTCACCAAGAAGGACGACGCCGCCAAGCACCTCGCCGGTGGCGCGAAGAAGGTCCTCATCTCGGCCCCGGCCAAGGACGAGGACATCACCATCGTGATGGGCGTCAACCAGGACAAGTACGACCCGGCGAACCACCACGTCATCTCCAACGCCTCCTGCACCACCAACTGCGTGGCGCCGATGGCGAAGGTGCTCGACGAGAACTTCGGCATCGTCAAGGGCCTCATGACGACGGTCCACGCGTACACGAACGACCAGCGCATCCTGGACTTCCCGCACAAGGACCTGCGCCGCGCCCGTGCCGCCGCCGAGAACATCATCCCGACCACGACGGGTGCCGCCAAGGCCACCGCCCTGGTCCTGCCGCAGCTCAAGGGCAAGCTCGACGGCATCGCGATGCGCGTCCCGGTCCCGACCGGCTCGGCCACCGACCTGGTCGTGACCCTGCAGCGCGAGGTCACCAAGGACGAGGTCAACGCCGCGTTCAAGAAGGCCTCCGAGGACGGCGACCTCAAGGGCTACCTGGTCTACACCGAGGACGAGATCGTCTCCTCGGACATCGTCAGCGACCCGGCCTCCTGCACCTTCGACTCCTCCCTGACCATGGTCCAGGAGGGCAACACGGTGAAGATCCTCGGCTGGTACGACAACGAGTGGGGCTACTCGAACCGCCTCGTCGACCTCACGGTCTTCGTCGGCAACCAGCTCTGAGCAGCTTCTCGCGGGCATCTTGATGTGAGGACAGGGCTCGGGCAGCGCACGCCGCGCCGCCCGAGCCCTGACTCGCGTACGGATCGCCCAGCCCACTCGTATCGAGAGCCCTTCCCAGGAGCCCCTTCATGAAGACGATCGACGAGCTTCTTTCGGACGGTGTGGCCGGCAAGCGGGTCTTCGTCCGCGCCGACCTCAACGTGCCGCTGGACGGCACCGCCATCACCGACGACGGCCGCATCCGCGCCGTGCTGCCCACCGTCAAGGCGCTGGCCGAGGCGGGCGCCCGCGTGGTCGTCGCCTCGCACCTGGGCCGCCCCAAGGGCGCCCCGGACCCCGCCTTCTCGCTGGCCCCGGCCGCCACCCGGCTCGGCGAACTGCTCGGCACCGACGTCGCGTTCGCCACCGACACGGTCGGCGACTCCGCGCAGGCCACCGTCGCCTCCCTCGCCGACGGCCAGGTCGCGGTGATCGAGAACCTGCGCTTCAACGCCGGCGAGACGAGCAAGGACGACGCCGAGCGCGCCGCCTTCGCGGACCAGCTCGCCGCCCTCGCCGACGTCTACGTCGGCGACGGCTTCGGCGCGGTGCACCGCAAGCACGCCTCGGTCTTCGACCTCCCGGCCCGGCTGCCGCACTACGCCGGCCACCTGATCGCCACCGAGGTCGGCGTCCTGAAGAAGCTCACCCAGGACGTGGAGCGGCCCTACGTCGTCGCCCTCGGCGGCGCCAAGGTCTCCGACAAGCTCGCCGTGATCGACCAGCTGCTCGGCAAGGCCGACCGCCTGCTGATCGGCGGCGGCATGGCGTACACATTCCTCAAGGCCCAGGGGCACGAGGTCGGCATCTCCCTGCTCCAGCAGGACCAGGTCCCGGTCGTCCAGGAGTACATGGAGCGGGCCGAGAAGAACGGCGTCGAGCTGGTCCTGCCGGTCGACGTCCTGGTCGCCCCCGAGTTCCCGGACCTGAAGACCAAGGCTCCGGCCCACCCCACGACAGTCGCCGCGGACGCCATCCCGGCCGACCAGGAGGGCCTGGACATCGGTCCGGAGACCCGCAAGCTGTACGCCTCGAAGCTCGCCGACGCCGCCACCGTCTTCTGGAACGGCCCCATGGGCGTCTTCGAGCATCCCGACTACGCCGAGGGCACCAAGGCGGTCGCCCAGGCGCTCCTCGACTCCCCGGGCTTCACGGTGGTCGGCGGCGGCGACTCCGCCGCGGCCGTGCGCACCCTGGGCTTCGACGAGAGCGCATTCGGCCACATCTCGACCGGTGGCGGCGCCTCCCTCGAATACCTCGAGGGCAAGACGCTCCCCGGCCTCGCCGCACTGGAGGACTGACCCCGATGGCTGCATCAAATGTTTCCGGGCGCACGCCGCTGATGGCGGGCAACTGGAAGATGAACCTCAACCACCTCGAGGCCATCGCCCACGTCCAGAAGCTCGCCTTCGCCCTGGCCGACAAGGACTACGAGGCCGTCGAGGTCGCCGTCCTGCCGCCCTTCACCGACCTGCGCTCGGTGCAGACCCTGGTCGACGGCGACAAGCTGAAGATCAAGTACGGCGCCCAGGACCTCTCGGTCCACGACTCCGGCGCGTACACCGGTGAGATCTCCGGCTCCATGCTGGCGAAGCTGAAGTGCACCTTCGTCGCGATCGGCCACAGTGAGCGCCGCCAGTACCACGGCGAGACCGACGAGCTGGTGAACGCCAAGGTCAAGGCCGCCTTCAAGCACGACCTGACGCCGATCATGTGCGTCGGCGAGGAGCTGGCGGTGCGCGAGGCGGGCGACCACGTCGCGCACACGCTGGCCCAGGTCGAGGGCGGTCTGAAGGGTCTCCCGGCCGAGCAGGCCGAGACGATCGTGATCGCCTACGAGCCGGTGTGGGCCATCGGCACCGGCAAGGTCTGCGGCGCCGAGGACGCCCAGGAGGTCTGCGCCGCCATCCGCGGCAAGATCGCCGAGCTGTACACCCAGGACCTGGCCGACAAGGTCCGCATCCAGTACGGCGGCTCCGTGAAGTCGGGGAACGTCGCCGAGATCATGGCGCAGGCCGACATCGACGGCGCGCTGGTCGGCGGCGCCTCGCTGGACGCGGACGAGTTCGTCAAGATCGTGCGCTTCCGCGACCAGTGAGCCGGCCACCGACTCGGCTCCCGGCCGATCAGTGAGTAGGCGGTAGCGACGATCCGTCGTACCCTTGCGGGGGCATGGCTGTAAACGCTGTGCCCCCGTCGTTCATCCGTTTCCGAGGAAGTTGGTCCAGCCGTGGTTTTGGGGTTCTCGATCGCCCTGATCGTCTTCAGCCTGCTGCTGATGCTGCTGGTGCTGATGCACAAGGGAAAGGGCGGCGGCCTCTCCGACATGTTCGGTGGCGGCATGCAGTCGTCCGTCGGCGGCTCCTCCGTCGCCGAGCGCAACCTCGACCGGATCACCCTGGTGGTCGGTCTGCTGTGGTTCGCGTGCATCGTCGTGCTGGGCATCATGATGAAGATCAACAACTGAACCGCCCACGCGTTTCGCACGTAACGCCCCATGTTCGGTACGCGCAGCAGAGCGCGGCCTATCATGGGGCGTGCGTCTAGGTGGGGGGTTGTAACTCCAATCACTGGACGCGCGTTGGGCCTTACGTAGACTGAGGCGCTCGCAGCGAAGCGAAACGCCGACTCGCTTCGCGGCACCATCACGCAGGGAGTTACGACCGTGGCAAGTGGCAACGCGATCCGAGGAAGCCGGGTCGGGGCGGGGCCGATGGGCGAAGCCGAGCGGGGCGAGTCCGCGCCCCGTCTGCGCATCTCCTTCTGGTGCTCCAACGGGCACGAGACGCAGCCCAGCTTCGCCAGCGACGCGCAGGTTCCCGACACCTGGGACTGTCCGCGCTGCGGCTTCCCTGCCGGTCAGGACCGGGACAACCCCCCGGACCCGCCGCGCACCGAGCCCTACAAGACGCACCTCGCCTATGTGCGGGAGCGCCGCAGCGACGCGGACGGCGAGGCGATCCTCGCCGAGGCGCTCGCCAAACTGCGAGGCGAGATCTAGAAGTCGGACCCGGCCGGGCACCCCACGGTGCCCGGCCGGATCCGCTTGGTCCCCGGATCGACGGCACCGTCGACACCGCGGTCACCGCTGACACCGCTGACACCTGGGGTCGTGGGGGACGTACTTGTTGTTGCACGGCACGACGACGCGACGACAGCTCACGTCCACCCCTGATCAACTAGGTTGGGACCATGAACGCAGACGGCCGTACCAGGCTGAATCAGACACCCGAGTGGACCGCTCTGGCCAAGCACCGTGAGGAGTTCGCGGACACCCATCTGCGGGATCTGTTCGCGACGGACCCCGGGCGCGGCACGGGCTGCACGCTCCAGGTCGGTGACCTGTTCGTCGACTACTCCAAGCACCTCGTCACCGACGAGACGCTGCGGCTGCTGCGCGAGCTGGCGGTGGCCACGGACGTCTTCGGGCTGCGGGACGCGATGTTCCGGGGCGAGAGGATCAACACCACCGAGAACCGGGCCGTGCTGCACACCGCGCTGCGCGCGCCGCGGGACGCGGTGGTCGAGGTCGACGGTGAGAACGTCGTGCCGGGTGTGCACGCCGTGCTGGACAAGATGGCCGGCTTCGCCGAGCGCGTCCGCTCGGGGGAGTGGACCGGCCACACCGGCAAGCGGATCCGCAACGTGGTCAACGTCGGCATCGGCGGCTCCGACCTCGGCCCCGCGATGGCCTACGAGGTGCTGCGCGCCTTCACCGACCGCGAGCTGACCGTCCGTTTCGTCTCCAACGTCGACGGCGCCGACCTGCACGAGGCGACCCGCGACCTGGACCCGGCCGAGACGCTGTTCGTCATCGCGTCCAAGACCTTCACCACCATCGAGACGGTCACCAACGCCACCTCCGCGCGGACCTGGCTGCTGGCCGCCCTCAAGGACGAGACCGCCGTCGCCAAGCACTTCGTGGCGCTGTCGACGAACGCCGAGAAGGTCGCCGAGTTCGGCATCGACACGGCCAACATGTTCGAGTTCTGGGACTGGGTCGGCGGCCGCTACTCGTACGACTCCGCGATCGGCCTGTCGCTGATGATCGCCATCGGCCCGGACCGTTTCCGGGAGATGCTCGACGGCTTCCGGCTCGTCGACGAGCACTTCCGCACCGCGCCGGCCGAAGCCAACGTGCCCCTGCTGATGGGGCTTCTGGGCATCTGGTACGGCAACTTCCACGACGCCCAGTCGCACGCCGTGCTGCCGTACTCGCACTATCTGTCGAGGTTCACGGCCTACCTCCAGCAGCTCGACATGGAGTCCAACGGCAAGTCCGTCGGCCGGGACGGCCGCGAGGTGCAGTGGCAGACCGGCCCGGTCGTGTGGGGCACGCCCGGCACCAACGGCCAGCACGCCTACTACCAGCTGATCCACCAGGGCACCAAGCTGATCCCGGCGGACTTCATCGGCTTCGCCGAGCCGGTCGCCGAGCTGCGCGAGGAGCTGAAGGCCCAGCACGACCTGCTGATGGCCAACTTCTTCGCCCAGACCCAGGCGCTGGCCTTCGGCAAGACGCCCGAGGAGGTCCGCGCGGAGGGCGTGCCCGACGAACTGGTCGCGCACAAGACCTTCCAGGGCAACCACCCGACGACCACGATCCTGGCCCGCGAGCTGACCCCGTCGGTGCTCGGCCAGCTGGTCGCGCTCTACGAGCACAAGGTGTTCGTGCAGGGCGCCGTGTGGAACATCGACTCCTTCGACCAGTGGGGCGTCGAGCTCGGCAAGGTCCTCGCCAAGCGCGTCGAACCCGCCCTGACCGAGGGCGCGCAGGTGCCCGGCCTGGACGCCTCCACGACGGCACTGGTCGCCAAGTACCGCGAGCTGCGCGGCCGTTGAGCGAAGCGACCGGTCCGCGCGGACGCAAAAGCGGATGCGCGGCCGGCTTCCGGCGGGTGACACTGCTCCGGCCCGTCACCCGCCGGAAGGACACCACTCACCATGGACCAGCTCATGGCCGCGCTCGCCGACCCGGAACGGCTGAAGCTCTACGCCCGGATCGTGCTGGAGGACCTGCCGCCCCGCGAGGAGGACTCTCCCGCCGCGCGCCGGCACCTGGGACGGCTGATCTCGTCGGGGCTCGTGGAGCGCCTGCCCGACGGTTCCCTGAAGGCCGACCCGGCGGTCTTCCGCCGTGCCCGGCCCGCCGAGCCCGCGCAGAGCGGTGTGCCCCGGCGCCTGACCGGGTTCTTCGCCCACGGGCGGCTGACGTCGATCCCCGTCCGGCCGGTCGTGCGCCGTGAACTGCTGGAGCATCTGACCGAGACCCTCTTCGCCGCCGACCGCGGATACACCGAGCGTGAGGTCAACGAGGCCTTCCGCACCGTCCATGACGACACGTCCGCGCTGCGCCGCTACTGCGTCGAGAACGGCCTGCTGGTACGCGAGCGCGACGGCAGCAGCTACCGCCGCGCCACGGCGCTCACCCCCTGACGCGACCCCCGAGCGCGGGGTCCGTGCCTCTCAGGCGACCGCGCTGAGCGTGTCGGCGAGGCGACGGCGGGCCGCGCGGGTCGCGGGCAGGGCGGCGAGGGCGGCCGCGCCGAGGACGGCGGCCGTACCGAACAGCAGCAGCAGACCCGGCGACGGGCCCTGCGCGATGCCCGCGCCGATGCCGCTGGAGCTGCCCTGGGCGTCGATCAGCCAGCGCGCCAGGGGCAGGCCCAGGGCCGTGCCGAGCAGGACCGCGATCAAAGTGGTGCAGGCGGTGGCCGTGACGGTGATCCCGGTGATCTGCCGTGGGGTGAGGCCGATCGCCTTGAGCGCCAGCAGGTCCCGCTCGCCCTCGCGGACGGTGCCGCCGATGACGGTGAGCAGCTCGACGATCCCGATGAGGGCCAGCACGGCGATCAGGCCCAGCACCACTCCGCGCAGCGACGACAGCCCGTCGACCGGATCGGGCACGGCGTGCACGTCCAGATGGCCGCCCGCGGCCGTCGCCAGGTCGCCCGCCACCTCGTGCGCGTCGGCCCCGGGCCGCAGCCGCAGCTCGTAGAGGGCGGGGCGCAGCTCGGGGTCGTTCTCGCGCAGGGTGTCGAGCGAGGTGGAGATGACCCGGCCGGCGTTCTCCGGCTCGATGCTGCGGCCCACGATGTGCAGGATCTGGGGCTGGTCGCCCACGGTCATGCGCACCCAGTCGCCGACGCGTACGCCGAGCAGGTCGAGCAGCCCTTGTCCGGCCACCGCCTCGTCCCGGCCGAGCGCCGGGCGGCCCTCGGCCAAGGCGTACGGGTAGGGATCCGCACGGGTGCCGAGCCCGCGCAGCGCGATCGTGCCCGTCTGGCCCGGCACCAGCGCCGCCACCTCGACGCCCGGGTGGGCGGCGGCGATCCGCGGGTCACGGCCGAGCAGGGAGCGCACCTCGTCGTCACCGATCTCGCGGTCCGGGCGGACGGTGAGGTCGGCGGCGAGTCCGACCTGCTCGGGCCTGCTGTGGAAGCGGTCGATGGTGGTCCACGCGCTCATCGCGACCACGATCAGCAGCAGCGGCAGCGCCAGCCGGGCGACGGTGGCCGGTGTGCGCGGCCGGCGGGCGAACGCCTTGTGCCAGCCGAGGACCAGCGCGGGGGACAGCCGTACTCCCAGCGCGCCGCGTGCCGGGCCCGACAGCCGTCCGGCGGCCGGGGCGGCGCTCCGGGGCACCGGCACCGGCGGCACCCGTCCGGCCCGCCACGCGGCGAGTCCGGTGGTGGCGGCGATGAACAGCACGGCCGCCGCGGGTATGCCGGCCAGGGCCGCGGTGTGCCCCGGCAGCCCCTGCCACACGTCGATCGCGTCCCCGAGGCGGCCGGGTATCCGGCCGCCCAGGGTCTGGGTCAGCGCGGCCGCGGCCACCGCACCGAGCAGTGCGTACGCCACGTGCTGGAGCAGGAAGACCCGGACGACCTGCCCGGGCGTGAAGCCGATCGCCTTCAGCACCGAGATGTCCCGCAGATGCCCCCGTATCCGGGTGCCGATCGCGCCGTGCACGGCGAGCCCGGCGGCGAGCAGGGCACCCAGCCCGAACAGGCCCAGCACCTGGCCGAGCAGCCGGGTGTCGCCCTGGGCCTCGGAGCGCGCCTGCTGCCAGGTGGAGACCTCGCTGACCGCCCCGGCCCCGAGCACCGTGACGGCGCGCTGGACGGCGTAGTCCGTCTCGTCCGGATCCGCGAGGCGCAGCCCGGTCACCTCGCCGTCCGGGGCGCGCACGGCCGACGGCAGCGCCCAGACCAGGCCGGGCCGCTCGCCGGGGCGGTAGCGCGGCTCGGCGCTGTCGGCGATCCCGGCGACGGTGAGCGTGCGCGCGGTGCCCGGCAGGGCGACGACGTCGCCGGGCTCGGCGAGCAGGGCGCGCGCCAGCCGGCTCTCCAGTACGACGCCGTCGGGGTGCGCGCCGTCCAGCCACCGGCCCGCGGTGACCAGCGGGCGCCCGTCGGCGGGGTCCGTGGTGGAGCCGCGCAGTTCGACCGAGGCGCGGATGCCGCGGGCGGCGAGGGTGGCGGACTCGGTGGGATAGGGGCCAGCGACGGAGTCCACGCCGTCGAGGCCCGAGAGCTCGCCCGCGTCGGCGGAGGGGGCCGTGTGGATCCACACGTGGGCGTCCCGGGACTGCGTGAACACGCGCTGCCAGGGATTGGTCGCGTAGCCGAAGAGCGCCGTCGCCAGCAGCAGCGAGGCGACGACGCCGGCCGTCGCGAGCACCAGGAACAGCGCCTCTCCGCGGTGCGCCCGCAGATCGGAGTGCACCCAGCGCAGGGTCGCTCGCATCGCCCGCCGCCTCAGTCCCTGAGCTCCAGCACCCCGGACGCCCCCACCCGGCGCGACGGGGCGCCGGTCAGCTCCGCGTCGTCCGCGATGCGTCCGTCGAAGAAGCTGATGACCCGGTCAGCGGCGCTCGCCAGCCGGGCGTCGTGGGTGACCAGCAGGATGGTCTGCCCCCGCTGGTGGAAGCGGGACAGCAGCCGCATCACCTCGCGGGTGCCCCGGCTGTCCAGGCTGCCCGCGGGCTCGTCCGCCAGCAGCAGCGGCGGATGGTTGACCAGGGCCCGCGCCAGCGCGACCCGCTGCTGCTCACCGCCGGACAGCTCGCCCGGCATGCTGCGCTGCTTGCCGTCCAGCCCGAGCTCGGCCAGCAGTGTCTCGCGCTCGGCCCGCGCGCGCTTCGGCGGGACCCCGGCGAGCAGCGCGGGCAGCTCGACGTTGTCCGCGACCGACAGGTCGGAGACCAGGTTGAAGAACTGGAAGACGATCCCGATGCGCCGCCGGCGCTCCACGGCCCAGCGCGCTTCGCCGTAGGCGTCCGTGCACTCGCCGTCCAGCCAGATGCTGCCGGCGTCCGGTCGCTGGAGCCCGCCGAGCAGATGCAGCAGCGTCGACTTCCCGGCGCCGGACGGGCCGGTCACGGCCACGAACTCCCCGCGCGCCACGCACAGATCGACCCCGCGCACCGCATGCGCCGGGGCTCCCTCGCCGTGATGCGTCTTCACCAGGCCTTCGGCACGCAGCAGCGGAGTGGGACGGTGCTCGCTCACTCCTGCTCCTCCAGTTCCTCCTGGCAGCGCTCCAACCAGTCGAGGTCGGCCTGCAGATGCAGCATCGCGCCCTCGATCAGCAGCTGGGCGACGCGGTTGTCCCGGTTCTCGGTGGCGGCCAGCTTCGACAGGCTGCGCATGGTGTTCAGATACTGGCGCCGCTGTTTGTTGATCAGTGCGATCTGGTCGGCCAGCCCGGTCTGCGGGGCGAGCGCGAGCTTCATGAAGAACTCGTCGCGGACCCGCGGCTCGTCGGCCGTCTCCTCGTACCAGGCGTGCAGCGCCTCCCGCCCGGCGTCGGTGAGGTGGTAGATCTTCTTGTTCGGCCGGTTCGACTGCTCGATCTCCTCGCCCTCGATCAGTCCCGACTTCTCCAGCCGGGCGAGGGTGACGTAGATCTGGCCGATGTTCGGCTGAGGGTACGCGGCACCCAGCAGTTGCTCAAGGTCCTGCTTGAGCTCGTAGCCGTGGGCCGGTCCGCGCGCGAGGAGTGCCAGGAGGGGCAGGCGCACTCGTGCTCTCCTCCTCGCGTCCGCTCATTGTGCTCCACGCCCTAGTATCGCCCATACCTAACAGGTATACATGGCGACTGACTCCGGGCGAAGGGGCCCGTCGCCTCGGTACAGGGAGGAACCTATGCGGTGGATGGACGCCGCCGGTAGGGGCCTCCTCGTCCTGGTCGTCGTACTGACCGGTTACGTCACCTCCGGCGCCCGCGCCGACGACGGCCCGGCGGGCGGCCGTGGGCCCCTCACCCTGGCCACCGCCGGCGACCTCACCGGCTATCTCGGTCCCCTGCTCCAGGACTGGAACCGCACCCACCCCGCCGAGAAGGTCACGCTCGTCGAACTGCCGGACTCCGCCGACGAGACCCGCGCACAGATGATCACCGACCTCCGGGGCGGCTCCCGCGGCCGCTTCGACGTCCTCAACATCGACGTCGCCTGGACCTCCGAGTTCGCGGCGGCCGGCTGGATCCGTCCGCTGCCCCGCGACCGCTTCCCGCTCGGCACCTTCCTGCCCCCGGTCGTCGACACCGCCACCTACGACGGGCGGCTGTACGCGGTGCCGTACGTCACCAACGCCGGGCTGCTGCTGTACCGCAAGGACGTCCTCGCCGAGGCGGGCGTCCCGCCGCCGCGCACCTGGGCCGAACTGGAGCGGGCCGCGCGGACCATCGCGCCGGAGTACGGCCTGGACGGCTACGCCGGGCAGTTCCTGCCCTACGAGGGCCTCACCGTCAACGCGGCGGAGGCCGTGTACTCGGCGGGCGGCACGATCCTCGGCGACGAGGGCGAACGCGTCACCGTGAACTCGAACGCGGCCCGCGAGGGCATCGGCTTCCTTTCCCGGGGCGTCCGCGAGGGCTGGATCCCGCGGCAGGCGCTGACCTACAAGGAGGAGGAGTCCAAACAGGCCTTCCTCGACGGCAGTCTGCTGTTCCTGCGCAACTGGCCGTACGCCTACGCCGCCGCCTCGGCCGCCGGCTCTCCGCTGGCCGGCAAGGTCGGCGCCGTGCCCCTGCCCGGACCCGACGGGCCCGGCACGAGTGTGCTCGGCGGCTCCAACCTGGCCGTCAGCAGCCACACACGGCACCCGGACACGGCCGCGCGCCTGATGGCGTACCTCACGAGCGAGCCGGTCCAGCGCCAGGTCCTCACGCGCGGCGCGCTGCCGCCGGTACGGGCCGCGCTCTACGAGGACCCGGCGCTGATCCGGGACTTCCCCTACCTGCCGACCCTGCGCGCGAGCGTGCTCGCGGCGGCGCCGCGCCCCAAGAGCCCGCGCTACGACCAGGTCAGCCTGGTGGTGCAGGCGGTCGTGCACGACGCGATGAACGGCCGGGAGACGCCCGGGGGCGCGGTGCGACGGCTGGCGCGCGAGCTCGCCGCCACCTCCGGCCGATAGTTACCCGTTAGGTAACGCGGACATCTCAACTGGGCCCGCAATGCCCGAGTAGATCCCCTTATGCTCAAGCCAACTCCACGGTAGCTTGCGTCCATTCGTTGACACTCGCGCGACATCCCTACTTAACATGCATGCATAACCGCTGCACTCGTAGAGATGGATCGATGGGTTGAACGAGCACCACTGGTGGCGGGACGCGGTGATCTACCAGGTCTACGTCCGCAGCTTCCTCGACAGCACCGGAGACGGCATCGGCGACCTCGCCGGCGTCCGGACCGGACTGCCGTACCTGAAGAAGCTCGGCGTGGACGGGATCTGGCTGAGCCCCTTCTACCCCTCGCCGCAGCACGACCACGGATACGACGTGGCCGACTACTGCGACGTCGACCCGCTGTTCGGCGACCTCGCCGAGTTCGACCTGCTGGTGCGCGCCGCCCGGCGCCTGGGCGTCAAGGTGCTGCTGGACATCGTCCCGAACCACTGCTCCAGCGAGCACCCCTGGTTCCGCGAGGCCCTCGCCTCGCCGCCCGGCAGCGCCGCCCGCGCCCGGTTCCACTTCGCCGACGGCCGCGGCGAGGACGGCGCCGAACCGCCCAACAACTGGCACGCCATGTTCGGCGGCCCCGCCTGGACGCGGGTGCCCGACGGCCAGTGGTACCTGCACATGTTCACGCCCGAGCAGCCCGACTGGAACTGGCGCAACCCCGAGATCGGCGCCGAGTTCGACCGGACCCTGCGCTTCTGGCTCGACCGCGGCGTCGACGGCTTCCGCATCGACGTGGCCGCCGGCCTCTACAAGCACCCCGAGCTGCCCGACTCCCCGGACCCGGAGGCCGACGCCCGCACCCGCGACTCGGTCAACCCGCTCGCCTGGAACCGGCCCGAGGTGCACGACGTCTGGCGGCGGTGGCGCGCGACCTGCGACGAGTACGCCGCCCGCGACGGCGTCGAACGCCTCCTCGTCGGCGAGGTGTCCGTGCCCACCGCCCGTGAACACGCGCTGTACGTCCGCCCCGACGAACTGCACCAGGCCTTCTTCTTCGACCTGCTCGGCGCGCCCTGGAACCCGGACGCCTTCCGCAAGGTCATCTCCGAGGCGATGCAGGACATCGCCGGGACCGGCTCCACGGTGACCTGGGTCCTCAACAACCACGACCAGGTCCGCACCGTCACCCGCTACGGCGAACCGGCCACCGAGGGCAGCGGCCTCGGTGCCGCCCGCGCCCGCGCCGCCGCGCTGCTGATGCTGGCGCTGCCCGGAGCCGCGTACATCTACCAGGGCGAGGAGCTGGGCCTTCCCGAGGTCGTCGACCTGCCCGACGACGTGCTCACCGACCCGATCTTCCACCGCACCGGCAGCCGGGCCCGGATCCGCGACGGCTGCCGGGTGCCGCTGCCCTGGTCGGGACAGGCCTCCCCGTTCGGCTTCACCTCCGGCGTCGAGGGCGTCAAGCCGTGGCTGCCGCAGCCGGAGTGGTTCGCCGAGCACGCCACCGACCGGGCCCTCGCCGACACCCGCTCCTTCTGGCACCTGTACCGCGACGGCCTGCAACTGCGCTCCTCGCTGGCCCAGTTGGGCGAGGGCACGCTGCGCTGGCTGGAGACCCCGCCGGGCGTCCTGGCCTTCGTCCGCGGCGACGACCTGGTCTGCGCCGTGAACTTCGGCACGGCCCCCACACCCGCGCCGGTCGCCGGCACCCCCCTGCTGGCGAGCGGGCCCTGCCCGGACGCCGGGGTGCTGCCCGGCTCCACCGCCGTCTGGTGGATCACCGAACCCTCGTCAACTCCCACCCCCTGAAGGGACATCAACGATGATGCGACGACGTACCACCCTGCTCACCGGCTGCACCGCGCTCGTCCTGGCGCTCGGCGCGACCGCCTGCGGCGGCGGCCCGGTCGCGGCCGGCGGCGGTGACAAGGCGCTCAGCGGCCAGACGGTCAGCGTGGCCGGCGTCTGGTCCGGCAGCGAGCAGGAGAACTTCCAGAAGGTGCTCGACGCCTTCACCGAGAAGACCGGCGCGAAGACCCAGTTCGTGTCCACCGGTGACAACGTCTCCACCGTCGTCGGCAGCAAGATCGAGGGCGGCAACGCCCCCGACGTGGTGATGGTCCCGCAGGTGGGCGTGCTCCAGCAGTTCGCGAAGGAGGGCTGGCTCAAGCCGCTGTCCAAGACCGCCCAGACGTCCGTGGGCACCAACTACGCCGACGTCTGGAAGACCTACGGCAGCGTCGACGGCACGCTGTACGGCCTGTACTTCAAGGCCGCGCACAAGTCGACCGTCTGGTACAGCCCCGACGCCCTCGCCCAGGCCGGGGTCGAGCCGCCGAAGACCTACGAGGAGATGCTGAAGGCCGGGCAGACCGTCTCCGACTCCGGGCTCGCGGCGTTCTCCGTCGCCGGACAGGACGGCTGGACGCTCACCGACTGGTTCGAGAACATCTACCTCTCCCAGGCCGGCCCCGAGAAGTACGACGCCCTCGCCGCGCACGAACTGAAGTGGACGGACGCGTCCGTGGTCGAGGCGCTGACGACCCTCGGCAAGCTGTTCCAGGACAAGCAGCTGCTCGCGGGCGGCCAGAAGGGCGCCCTGAACACCGACTTCCCCGGCTCGGTGGAGAAGGTGTTCGGGCCGAAGCCCGAGGCCGGCATGGTCTACGAGGGCGACTTCGTGGCCGGTGTCGCCAAGGACCAGTTCGGCAAGGCCATCGGCGAGGACGCGAACTTCTTCCCGTTCCCGCCGGTCGGCGGCGGTGAGGCCCCGGTCGTCAGCGGCGGCGACGCGGCCGTCGTCCTGAAGGACGGCAAGAACGCCGACGCCGGGATGAAGCTGCTGGAGTACCTGGCGACCCCCGAGGCCGCCGCGGTCTGGGCCGAGGCGGGCGGCTTCCTGTCCCCGAACAAGGCCGTCGACCTCGCCTCCTACGGCGACGACGTCACCCGGGCCACCGCCAAGTCCCTGGTCGGCGCGGGCGACTCGGTCCGCTTCGACATGTCCGACCAGGCACCGGCGGCCTTCGGCGGCACCAAGGGCGCCGGCGAGTGGAAGATCCTCCAGGACTTCCTGCGCGACCCCGCCGACCCGAAGGGCACCGCCGCCGAGCTGGAGGCCGCGGCGGTCAAGGCGTACGGGAACTGACGGCCATGACCGCAACGCTCGTGAAAGAGGCGAGCCCCCCGGCCGCCGCCGGTGCCGGGAACGCCCGGCGCCGGCGGCGGCGGGGGCCGGTCGTCGCCCTGCTCTTCGTCCTGCCCGCGCTGCTCCTGCTCGGCGCGCTCGTCGTCTACCCCGTGCTGTTCTCCGTCGGCCGCAGCTTCTTCGACGCGTCCGGCACCCGGTTCGTGGGCGGCGACAACTACACGGAGATGTTCCGCGACCCGGCGACGCTCAAGGCGGTGTGCAACACGGCGATCTGGGTCGTCGTGGCGCCGACGCTGCTGACCGGGCTGGGGCTGGTCCTGGCCGTCCTGACGGAGAAGATCCGCTGGGCCACGGCCTTCAAGCTGCTGCTGTTCCTGCCGATGGCGGTGTCCTTCCTGGCCGCCGGCATCATCTTCCGGCTCGCCTACGACGAGGACCCGGACAAGGGCGTGCTGAACGCCGCCGTGGTCTCCGTGCACGACGCGTTCGAGGGCACGTCGTCCTACCCGACCGCGCGGGCGCGCGACGGCCAGGGGATGACCAAGGAGGCCGACGGGGCGTACCGCACCGGCGCGGGTGTCTCACCGGGCGACACGGTGGCGCTCGGCCTGGTCGGGGTGCTGCCGGGTGACCTGCCCGGCGGCGCGGAGCCCGCGTACCGGGCGGCCGGGCAGAAGGCGGGCCCCGGCGAGCTGCGCGGCGTCGTGTACCTGGACTTCACGCCCGGCGGGGGAGGGGAGCAGGGCCGCGTCGACCGGCAGGAGAGCGGGCTGCCCGAGATGGCGGTCGAGGCGGTGCGCGACGGCGGGACGGCCGCCACGGCGACCACCGCGTCGGACGGTTCCTTCCGCTTCGAGGGGCTGGAGGCGGGCTCGTACACCGTGCGGCTCCCGGCCTCGAACTTCGCGCCGCCCTACGAGGGCGTCTCCTGGCTCGGCCCGGCACTCGTCACACCGGCGATCATCGGGGCGTACCTGTGGATCTGGACCGGCTTCGCGATGGTGCTGATCGGCGCGGGCCTGTCCGCGCTGCCGCGGGACGCGCTGGAGGCGGCGCGGATGGACGGCGCCAACGAGTGGCAGATCTTCCGGAAGATCACGGTGCCGTTGCTCGCGCCGGTGCTGACGGTGGTGTTCGTGACGCTGGTGATCAACGTGATGAAGGTCTTCGACCTCGTCTACATCATCGCGCCCGGCCCGGTGCAGGAGGACGCGACCGTGCTGGCGACGCAGATGTGGCTGGTGTCCTTCGGCGGCGGCAACGACCAGGGGCTCGGCAGCGCGCTGGGCGTCCTGCTGCTGCTCCTGGTGGTCCCCGCGATGGTCTTCAACGTCCGCCGTTTCCGAAGGAGCCAGCGATGAACGCCGTACGCCGGAGCCTCGGCAACAGCCTGGTGCAGGCCTTCCTCGTGGTGGTGGGCCTGATCTGGCTCACCCCGCTGGCGGGGCTGTTCCTGTCGTCGCTGCGGTCCGCCGAGGACACCGCGAAGGGCGGCTGGTGGACGGTGTTCACCAGTCCCGGCCAGCTGTCCTTCGACAACTACTCCGCGCTGCTGAAGAACTCCGGGATCACGCAGGCGTTCTGGAACACGGTGCTGATCTCGGTGCCGACGACCTTCCTGGTCGTCGTCGTCGCGGCCCTCGCCGGATACGCCTTCGCCTGGCTGGACTTCCCCGCCCGCGAGCCGCTGTTCCTGCTGGTGGTCGCCCTGCTGGTGGTGCCGGTCCAGATCGGCCTGCTCCCGGTGGCCAAACTCTTCGGCCAGCTGGGCCTGTTCGGCACGATCCCCGGCGTGGTCCTCTTCCATGTCGCCTACGGACTGCCGTTCGCGGTCTTCCTGCTGCGCAACTACTTCGCCGAGATACCGAAGGAGATGCTGGAGGCGGCCCGGATGGACGGCGGCAGCGAGTGGCGCATCTTCACCCGCCTGATCCTCCCGGTGGGCCGGCCCGCCATCGCCAGCCTCGCCATCTTCCAGTTCCTGTGGGTGTGGAACGACATGCTGGTGGCCCTCCTCTTCGCGGACAGCTCCTCCCAGCCCCTGACGGTGGAACTCCAGTCCCAGATCCGCCAGTTCGGCAGCAACATCGACGTCCTGGCCCCCGGCGCGTTCGTCTCCCTGATCGTCCCGGTGGCGGTGTTCTTCGCCTTCCAGCGCCACTTCGTACAGGGGGTGATGGCGGGGTCGGTCAAGTAGGGCTGGGCCGGCCCGGAAATCCTGTGCGCGTCGGTCACCTGTTCGCCTACTCTCCCGCTGACGCAAGGGGAGACAAGGGGTGCACAGGGTGGGGAAGAGAAGTGCGGTGACCGCTGTGGCGGCGGCCGTGATGGTGCTGGGCATGTCGCTGGCGGGCTGCGGCGAACGGAGAGTGCCGTACGGAAGCCTGGAGGAGGTGCCGGAGAAGCTGGCGGCGGACGGCACGACCATCGTGGTCGGGGATCCGTCCGCCGCCGTCGTGGTCCGCCTCTACGAGGATCCGCGCTGCCCGGTCTGCGAGGAGTTCGAGACCTCCGGAGCGGGCCCGGGGCTGCGGGACGTCGTCGTGCTGAAGGACGCGGTGACCGAGTACACCCTCGCCTCCTTCCTCGACGACCGGGTCGGCGGCAGCGGCTCGAAGAAGGCGGTCAACGCACTGCGGGCGGCGCTGGAGGAGGGAAGGTTCGCCGAGTACCACGAGGTGCTCTACGCCCACCAGCCCGAGGAGAGCGTCGACGGCTTCACCGACGCCCGGCTGCTCGAACTGGCCGGTCAGGTCGAGGGGCTGCGCGGCCCGGCGTTCGACTCCGCCGTGCGGGGCATGAAGTACCGCGCCTTCGTGACCGCCTCCGAGAAGGCCTACGAACGCGCCGGTGGCAAGGAGGAGCCCCAGGGCCCGGGCACCCCCACCGCCGTCATCAACGACGTGCGCATTCCGACCGAGTACAACGGGGTGCTCTTCGACGGGGCCGTCTTCGCCGACCTCCTGGCCGAGGTCCGGCACGACCCCGGTGCCTGGCGGGAGTACGAGTTCCCGGAGGAGTCGCCCTGACGTGCGACGACGCCGGGTCCGCCACCGTACGGCGGGCCCGGCGTCGTCATGTGTCCGTCAGGGCGAAGCCGGTGGGTACAGGGACCGCGGGAGCTGGGAAGCCGCTGCCGAGTCCAGGAGCCACAGGGTGCGGGCGCGGCCGCGGGCGCCCGCCGCGGGAGCCTGGATCTCACCGGCGCCCGAGAGGGCGATCGCCGCCGCGTTCGCCTTGTCCTCGCCGGCCGCCAGCAGCCACACCTCGCGGGCCGCGCGGATGGCCGGCAGGGTCAGGGTGACGCGGGTCGGTGGCGGCTTGGGCGCGCCGTGGACGCCCACCACCATGCGGTCCGTCTCCCGTACCGCCGGGAGTTCCGGGAACAGGGAGGCCACATGGGTGTCCGGGCCGACGCCCAGCATCAGGACGTCGAACGTCGGGACCGGGGCGTGGTTCTCCGGGACGGCCGCCCCGGCCAGTTCCTCGGCGTAGGCGGCCGCCGCCGCCTCCACGTCCGTGCCGTGCGGGCCGTCCGACGCGGGCATGGCGTGCACGCGCTTCGGGTCCAGCGGGACGGAGTCGAGGAGCGCCTCGCGGGCCTGGGTGACGTTGCGCTCCGGATCGCCCTCGGGCAGGAAGCGCTCGTCGCCCCACCACAGGTCCAGGCGGGACCAGTCGATGGCGTCCCGGGCGGGCGCGGCGGCGAGCGCGGCCAGCAGGCCGTTGCCGTTGCGGCCGCCGGTGAGGACGACGGACGCGGTGCCGCGCGAGGCCTGGGCGTCCACGATCTTCGTGATCAGCCGGGCCGCGGCGGCCTGCGCCATCAGTTCCTTGTCGCGGTGGACGACCAGTTGGGGTGTGCTCACTTCGCCGCCGCCTTCTTCACCGGTTCCGCCGCCGTCGCGTCCTGCGCGGGCGCTTTCGCAGCGGCTTCGACGGGAGCCGGGACAGCTTCCGCCGTGTCGTCGGGGGCGTCTCCTTTGGCCGGCGACTCCCCCTCGGCGGGCGCCTCGTCCCGGGTCGCCGGCTCCGGCGCGGTGGGCTGCGCGGGGGCGTGCAGCCGTTCCACCCCGAAGCGCAGCGCCGACGCGTAGGTGTCGTCCGGGTCGAGCCGCCGCAGTTCCTCCGCGATCAGCTCCGCCGTGTCCCGCCGCTTCAGCGCCACCGCACGGTCCGGCTGGCCCTGGATGGACAGCGTGGCCAGCGAGCCGTCGGCGCGGTCGAGGGCGATCGGCCCGCAGTCGGTGTCCATGCGGACCGCGGTGAGCCCGGGGCCCGCGGACAGCGAGCGCCGGACGGGGACGTCCAGCCGGTCCGCGAGCCACATGGCGAGCAGCTCACAGCTCGGGTTGAACTCCTCGCCCTCCACCTCGACGGACCTGACCTCGCAGACGACCTGGTCGAGGGCGGCCGCGAGCATCGAACGCCACGGCGTGATGCGGGTCCACGACAGGTCGGTGTCGCCGGGCGCGTAGGTGTCGGCGCGGGCCGACAGCTCCCGTACCGGCTGCTCGGCCGCGTGGGTGTCGGTGACCCGGCGCTGGGCCAGCGCGCCCAGCGCGTCCCCGGCCGGGTCGAGCGGCGCGTCGACCGGCCACCAGACGACGACGGGGGCGTCCGGCAGCAGCAGCGGCAGCACCACCGACTGCGCGTGGTCGGCGACCTCGCCGTGCAGTCGCAGGATGACCGTCTCCCCGGTGCTCGCCTCCGCGCCCACCCGCACCTCGGCGTCGAGGCGGGACCGGGTGCGGTCCCGGGGGCTGCGCGAGACGCGGCGGATGACGACGAGGGTGCGCGAGGGGTGCTCGCGCGAGGCGTCGCCGGCCGCCTTCAGGGCGTCGTAGGCGTTCTCCTCGTCGGTGACCACGACCAGCGTGAGGACCATGCCGACGGCGGGCGTGCCGATGGCGCGGCGGCCCTGCACGAGCGCCTTGTTGATCTTGCTGGCCGTGGTGTCGGTGAGGTCTATCTTCATGGCCGGCGCCAGCTCCGTCCGTCTCGTTCGAGCATCTGGTCCGCCTCGACGGGCCCCCACGTGCCGGCCGGGTACTGCGCGGGCTTGCCGTGGCTGTCCCAGTACTCCTCGATCGGGTCGAGGATCCGCCAGGACAGTTCGACCTCCTCGGTACGCGGGAAGAGGTTCGAGTCGCCCAGCAGGACGTCCAGGATCAGCCGCTCGTAGGCCTCCGGGCTGGACTCCGTGAAGGACTCGCCGTACGCGAAGTCCATGGAGACGTCCCGGATCTCCATCGAGGTGCCGGGCACCTTGGAGCCGAAGCGGACGGTGACGCCCTCGTCGGGCTGGACGCGGATGACGATCGCGTTCTGGCCCAGCTCCTCGGTCGCCGTCGTGTCGAAGGGGGAGTGCGGGGCACGCTGGAAGACCACCGCGATCTCGGTGACACGGCGGCCCAGGCGCTTGCCCGTGCGCAGGTAGAACGGCACGCCCGCCCAGCGCCGGTTGTCGATCTCCACCTTGACGGCCGCGTACGTGTCGGTCAGCGACCCGCGGTCGATGCCGTCCTCCTGGAGGTAGCCGATGACCTTCGCGCCGCCCTGCCAGCCCGCCGCGTACTGCCCGCGCACGGTGGAGCGGCCCAGGTCCTTGGGCAGCTTCACGGCGCCGAGCACCTTGGTCTTCTCCGCCGCCAGCGCGTCCGCGTCGAAGGAGGAGGGCTCCTCCATCGCGGTCAGCGCGAGCAACTGGAGCAGGTGGTTCTGGATGACGTCGCGGGCCGCGCCGATCCCGTCGTAGTACCCGGCCCGGCCGCCGATCCCGATGTCCTCGGCCATGGTGATCTGCACATGGTCCACGAAGGACCGGTTCCAGATCGGCTCGAACATGGTGTTGGCGAAGCGCAGCGCCAGGATGTTCTGGACGGTCTCCTTGCCGAGGTAGTGGTCGATCCGGAAGACCTGGTCCGGGGCGAAGACCTCGTGGACGACCTTGTTCAGCTCCTCGGCCGACCTGAGGTCGTGGCCGAACGGCTTCTCGATCACCGCGCGGCGCCAGGAGCCGCCCTTCTGGTCGGCCAGCCCGTGCTTCTTCAGCTGCTGGATGACCGCCGGGAACGAGCGCGGCGGTACGGAGAGGTAGAAGGCGAAGTTGCCACCCGTGCCCTGCGCCTTGTCCAGCTCGTCGATCGTGGCGCGCAGGCGCTCGAAGGCGTCGTCGTCGTCGAAGGTGCCCTGGACGAAGCGCATCCCCTGGATGAGCTGCTGCCAGACCTCCTCACGGAACGGCGTACGGGCGTGTGCCTTGACCGCGTCGTGGACGACCTCCGCGAAGTCCTCGTTGGCCCACTCGCGGCGGGCGAACCCGACCAGCGAGAAGCCCGGCGGCAGCAGACCCCGGTTCGCGAGGTCGTACACCGCGGGCATCAGCTTCTTTCGTGACAAATCACCCGTGACGCCGAAGATGACCAGGCCCGACGGCCCCGCGATACGCGGGAGCCGTCGGTCTGCGGGGTCACGGAGCGGGTTCGCTCCGGGGGAGGACAAGGTGTCAGCCCTCCGAGGGGGCGAGGCGCTTCAGCTCCGCCTCGGTCGACTTCAGCAGGTCGATCCAGGACGACTCGAACTTCTCGACGCCCTCGTCCTCCAGGAGCTGGACGACGTCGTCGTACTTGATCCCGAGCTGCTCGACCGCGTCCAGGTCGGCGCGGGCCTGCTCGTACGTCCCGGCGACGGTGTCGCCCGTGATGGCGCCGTGGTCCTCCGTGGCGAAGAGGGTGGCCTCCGGCATGGTGTTCACGGTGTTCGGGGCGACCAGGTCGTCGACGTACATGGTGTCCTTGTACGCCTTGTCCTTCACGCCGGTCGACGCCCACAGCGGACGCTGCTTGTTGGCGCCGGCGTTCTCCAGCGGGCTCCAGCGGTCGGAGGAGAAGACCTCCTCGTACGCCTGGTAGGCGAGGCGGGCGTTCGCGACGGCGGCCTTGCCGCGCAGCGCCTTGGCCTCGTCGGTGCCGAGCGCGTCGATCCGCTTGTCGATCTCGGTGTCCACGCGGGACACGAAGAAGGAGGCCACCGAGTGGATCTTGGAGAGGTCCAGACCCCGCTCCTTCGCCTTCTCCAGACCGGAGAGGTAGGCGTCCATGACCTCGCGGTAGCGCTCCAGCGAGAAGATCAGCGTGACGTTGACGCTGATGCCGTTGCCGATCGTCTCGGTGATCGCCGGCAGACCCGCCTTGGTGGCCGGGATCTTGATCAGGGTGTTCGGGCGGTCCACCAGCCAGGCCAGCTGGCGGGCCTCGGCCACGGTGGCACGGGTGTGGTGCGCGAGGCGCGGGTCGACCTCGATCGAGACCCGGCCGTCCTTGCCGCCGGTGGCGTCGAAGACCGGGCGCAGGATGTCGGCGGCGTCGCGGACGTCCGCCGTCGTGATCATGCGGACGGCCTCCTCGACGGTGACCTTGCGGGCGGCGAGGTCGGTGAGCTGCTGCTCGTACCCGTCGCCGCTGCTGATCGCCTTCTGGAAGATCGTCGGGTTGGTGGTGACGCCCACGACGTGCTGCTGGTCGATCAGCTCGGCGAGGTTGCCGGACGTGATGCGCTTGCGCGACAGGTCGTCCAGCCAGATCGCGACGCCTTCATCGGAGAGGCGCTTCAGTGCGTCTGTCATGGAAATTGCATCTCCTACGTGTCGTATATGAGCGTCAGCGCTGGGTGGCGGCGATCGATTCCCGCGCCGCCGCGGCCACGTTCTCGCCGGTGAAACCGAACTCGCGGAAGAGGACCTTGCCGTCGGCCGAAGCACCGAAGTGCTCCAGGGAGACGATGCGGCCGGCGTCCCCGACGTACTTGTGCCAGGTAAGGCCGATCCCCGCCTCGACAGCGACGCGAGCCCTCACGGACGGGGGAAGCACGCTGTCCCGGTACCCCTGGTCCTGCTCCTCGAACCACTCCACGGACGGCATGGAGACCACCCGGGTCGGCACGCCGTCGGCCTGGAGCTGCTCACGCGCCTCGACGGCCACGTGCACCTCGGAACCGGTGGCGACGAGGATGACCTCGGGCGCGCCGCCCTCGGCCTCGAACAGCACGTAACCGCCGCGCGCCGCGTCCTCATCGGGCTCGTACGTCGGCACGCCCTGCCGGGTCAGCGCGAGGGCGTGCGGGGCGCCCTTGCCGTACTCCTTGGTGTAGCGCCCCAGGATCTCGCGCCAGGCGATCGCGGTCTCGTTGGCGTCCGCCGGGCGGACCACGTTCAGACCGGGGATGGCGCGCAGCGACGCCAGGTGCTCGACGGGCTGGTGCGTCGGGCCGTCCTCACCGAGACCGATGGAGTCGTGCGTCCACACGTACGTCACCGGCAGGTGCATCAGCGCCGCGAGGCGCACGGCGTTGCGCATGTAGTCGGAGAAGACGAGGAAGGTGCCGCCGTAGACACGGGTGTGTCCGTGCAGCGTGATGCCGTTCAGCTCCGCGCCCATGGAGTGCTCGCGGATGCCGAAGTGGATCGTGCGGCCGTACGGGTCGGCCTCCGGCAGCGGGTTGTCCGCCGGGAGGAAGGACGAGGTCTTGTCGATCGTCGTGTTGTTCGAGCCGGCGAGGTCGGCGGAGCCGCCCCACAGCTCGGGGATCACGGCGCCCAGCGCCTGGAGCACCTTGCCGGACGCGGCACGGGTCGCGACGCCCTTGCCCGCCTCGAAGACCGGGATCTTCTCCTCCCAGCCGGTGGGCAGCTCGCCCTTGGCGATCCGGTCGAACTCGGCGGCGCGCTCCGGGTTGTTGTCGCGCCACACCTGGAACGACTTGTCCCACTCGGCCTTCGCCGTCCGGCCCCGCTCCAGCGCCTGCCGGGTGTGGCCGAGCACCTCGTCGGAGACCTCGAAGGTCTTCTCCGGGTCGAAGCCGAGGACGCGCTTGGTGGCCGCCACCTCCTCGTCGCCGAGCGCCGAGCCGTGCGCGGCCTCGGTGTTCTGCGCGTGCGGGGCGGGCCAGGCGATGATCGAGCGCATCGCGATGAACGACGGCCGGTCGGTGACCTGCTTCGCCACCTCGATCGCGTCGTACAGGGCGTGCGGGTCCAGGTCGCCGTCGGGCTTCGGGGCCACGCGCTGGACGTGCCAGCCGTAGGCCTCGTAGCGCTTGACGGTGTCCTCGGAGACGGCGGTCTCGGTGTCGCCCTCGATCGAGATGTGGTTGTCGTCCCACAGCAGCACGAGGTTGCCGAGCTGCTGGTGGCCGGCGAGGGAGGAGGCCTCGGCGGAGATGCCCTCCTGGAGGCAGCCGTCACCGGCGATGCAGTAGATGAAGTGGTCGAACGGGGATTCGCCCTGGGCCGCCTCCGGGTCGAACAGACCGCGCTCGTAGCGGGCCGCCATCGCCATGCCGACCGCGTTGGCCACACCCTGGCCGAGCGGGCCGGTGGTGGTCTCGACGCCCACGGTGTGGCCGTACTCGGGGTGGCCCGGGGTCTTCGAGCCCCAGGTCCTGAAGGCCTTCAGATCGTCCAGCTCCAGGCCGAAGCCGGCCAGGTACAGCTGGGTGTAGAGGGTCAGGGACGAGTGCCCGGCGGACAGGACGAAACGGTCCCGCCCGACCCAGTCGGCATCCGCCGGGTCGTGCCGCATCACCTTCTGGAAGAGGGTGTAGGCGGCAGGCGCCAGGCTCATCGCCGTACCGGGATGGCCGTTGCCGACCTTCTGTACGGCGTCGGCGGCCAGGACGCGGGCGGTGTCGACGGCCCGCTGGTCCAGCTCGGTCCACTCGAGGTCTGTGGTGGTCGGCTTGGTGCTCACCCTGGGTCAGGGCTCCTCTCCACATGTCGAAGGCCGGTGTCCTCGACGCACACCGGCTGCCGGTGCACTTGGCGCCCACCGGCCGCTGACGAGCCTACCCCCGTAAGAACGTGCGTTTTTTCGAGTGATTCCAGACTGCCGGGAGTGTCGTCGATCCGCCTCCCGACCGGGTCGTTCCGTATTCGGCAAGTGAATACGCAGCCGCTCATCCGACTGCTCAATCGACGCTCCCGGCGCACCTGCGAGCGGGCCTCGGAGCACGCCGTCCAACACGACCCCACCCCCGCGAAGGTCGCGGTATGGGCAACGTCTACAGTGGCGTGGTACGCGCGAGCCTTTACCCGGACTTCACACGGTTCAGGCTTGCTGGGATGTCTCTGTCAGGGGTGTGCGTGACGGCCGTTGAATCCCGTCCTGCGGGGGTAATCGGGACGAGCCAGGGCCCGACTCACCGGCCGTTCGGGGCCCGGGTCAAGGCGTTCGTGGCGCTGACCAAGCCGCGGATCATCGAGCTGCTGCTGATCACCACGGTGCCGGTGATGTTCCTCGCCGAGCAGGGCGTTCCCGACCTCGGTCTCGTGCTCGTCACCTGCCTCGCCGGGTATCTCTCCGCGGGCGGCGCCAACGCGCTCAACATGTACATCGACCGGGACATCGACGCGCTGATGGACCGCACGTCGCAGCGTCCGCTGGTCACCGGGATGGTCGGTCCGCGGGAGTGCCTGGCCTTCGGCGTCGCCCTCGCGATCGCCTCCACGCTGCTGTTCGGCCTCGCCGTCAACTGGCTGTCCGCCTGGCTGGCCCTTGGAGCCCTCCTCTTCTACGTCGTCGTCTACACGATGCTCCTCAAACGGCGTACCTCGCAGAACATCGTGTGGGGCGGCATCGCGGGCTGCATGCCGGTGCTGATCGGCTGGTCCGCCGTGACGAACTCGCTCTCCTGGGCGCCGTTCATCCTCTTCCTGGTCATCTTCTTCTGGACGCCGCCGCACTACTGGCCGCTGTCGATGAAGGTCAAGGACGACTACGCGCGGGTCGGCGTGCCGATGCTGCCGGTCATCGCCTCCAACAAGGTCGTCGCCCGGCAGATCGTGCTCTACAGCTGGGTCATGGTCGCCGTCTCGCTGCTGCTGACCCCGCTCGGCTACACGGGCTGGTTCTACACACTGGTCGCGCTGGCGGCCGGCGGCTGGTGGCTGTGGGAGGCGCACGCCCTGCAGAACCGGGCCAAGGCCGAGGTGACCGGCGGGAAGCTCAAGGAGATGCGGCTGTTCCACTGGTCGATCACCTATGTGTCGCTGCTCTTCGTGGCCGTGGCGGTCGACCCCTTCCTGCGCTAGCTTCCGGCGCCGGGCCCGCTCTTTCCGACCTGGCTACTCACCGGTAGCATCGTGGTCATGGGAGACACGCAGCAGGTGGACGAGCGCCGGGTGAGCCGGCTGGCCAAGCGGATCGACGCCTTCGCCAAGGCCCACGGAGGCGCCGAGGCCCAGGTCGCCTACCTCGGTGAGCGCGGGGCCCGGATCGTGCTGGTCGGCGAGGACGGCGGCTGGGGCGACCTCGTGGCACCGTCGTACGAGACCGCCGAGAAGGCGGTGCGGCAGTCCGGGCTCACCGTGCACGAGGCCTTCGACGGCGAGTTCGCCGCCAAGGTGAGGACCGGTCCGTACGAGTGGAAGCGGATGGCCGGCATCCAGATCGGCGGCTGACGAGCTCTCCTCCCACGGGGCGCGACGCACGCAACACCTGACACCCGGTTCACCCGTTAGGACTCGTAGGAGTACGTGGTCCAGTCCCGGGAGTCCGGATGATCGAAACGCCGTCCCTCGTGGACCAGTACTGCCATGGCGTGCTGAGAACGGAGCTGGGTCTCGGCACCTTCGAGGCCCAGCTGGCCCGCACCGAGGGCCCGCCCGCCCCCGGCACCACCCTCTTCGACACCCAGACCGGCTTCGCGGTACGCCGCTGGTGCCCCCCGCTGCTCGGCCTGGAGCCGCACTGCCCGCCCGCCCGCTATCTCGCCCGGCGGCGCGAGCTCGGCGTGCTGGAGGCCGCCCGGCGGCTGCTGCGCGGCACCGGCATCACCACGTATCTCGTCGACACCGGACTGCCCGGCGACCTCACCGGACCCACCGAGATGGCCTCGACCGCCACCGCCGAGGCGCGGGAGGTCGTCCGCCTGGAACTGCTGGCCGAACAGGTCGCCGACACCTCCGGCACCGTCGAGTCCTTCCTGGCGAACCTCGCCGAGTCGGTGCACGGGGCCGCCGTGCACGCCGCCGCCTTCACCTCCGTCGCGGGTGTCCGGCACGGTCTCGCGCTCGCGCCGGAACCGCCGGGGCCGGGCGAGGTCCGGGGTGCCGCGGGCCGCTGGCTGGCCGGCCGCCGGGTCGGCGGGGAGCTGAGCGACCCGGTGCTGCTGCGGCATCTGCTGTGGATCGCGGTCGCCTCCGGTCTGCCCCTGCAACTGCACGCCGGCCTCGGCGAGCCGGGCCTGCGCATCGACCGCACCGACCCGGTGCTGCTGACCGACTTCGTCCGCGCGACGGCGGGCCTCGGCACCGACCTGGTCCTGCTGCACGGCTACCCGTACCACCGGCACGCCGCCCACCTCGCCGGTGTCTTCCCGCACGTCTACGCGGACTCCGGCGCCGCCCTGGTCCGCACCGGCGCGCGCGCCGCCACCGTCCTCGCCGAGATCCTGGAACTGGCCCCCTTCGGCAAGATCCTCTTCTCCAGCGGCGCCCAGGGGCTGCCCGAGCTGCACGTGGTGGGCGCCCGGCTGTTCCGTGAGGCGCTCGCGCGCGTCCTGGGCGCCTGGGTCACCGAGGGCGCCTGGTCCCTGACGGACGCTCAGCGCGTCGCGGGGCTGATCGCGGCGGGCAACGCACGCAGGGTGTACGGCCTCGACTGAGCTGTGGAGACTGGGCGGATGCCGACCGAGGACCTGCTCGACCGCTTTCTCGCCGGGCTCTCGCCGCTCGGGCCGCTCGCCGTGTGGGCGCACGGTTCGCTCGCCGGGGGCGACTACCAGGAAGGCCGCAGCGACCTCGACCTGATCGCAGTGCTGCCGCGGCCCGTGACGCCGGTGCTCGCCTGGCGGGTGGCGACACTGCACAGCCGGCTGCGTGCCGAGCCCCTCGCGGACGGGCTGCACTGCAGCTATCTGACGCCGGGCACCTCGCGCGACTCCCGGCGGCCCCATCTCACCTGGGCGCACCGGCGGTTGATGCGGCGCCCGGTCACCCCCGTGACCCGACGTGAGCTGCACGCCTTCGGCCGCGTGCTGCACGGCCCGGCGCCGGCGGAGCTGCTGGCGCCCGTGCCGGACCCGGAGCTCGACGAGTTCGTCGTGCGCGACCAGCGGGAGTTCTGGCGCCCCGCCGTGCGCCGGGCGGGGCTGTGGACCCAGGACGTCTGGGTGGACGTGGGCCTGACGACCTTCGCCCGGGCGACCGTCACCCTGCGCGAGGGGCGGCTGATCTCCAAGCGGGAGGCGCTGGAGACGCTGCCCGGTCTCGGGGCACCCGAGGCGGTGGTCGAGGACGTCCGGGAGCGCCGGTACGGGGATCCCGCGCCGCCCGCGCCGGGCTGGGCGGCGCGGCGGGGCGAGCTGACCCGGAACTACCTGGGACCGGCCATCGACGCGCTGGTGGCGGCGTACTCCTGAGCGGCCGGTGCCTCGTCCGGGAGGTCCGCCGGGCGTTCGCGCAGCGCCAGGGCCACGCGCAGCACCGCGATCCATACCAGGCAGGAGCCGAGCATGTGCAGCCCGACGAGGAGTTCGGGCAGGTCGGTGAAGTACTGGACGTAGCCGATGACGCCCTGGGCGAGCAGGACCAGGAAGAGGTCGCGGGTGCGGTGCAGCGGGGCGCGCGGGGCGCCGACCGCCTTGAGCACGAACCACAGCGCGAAGGTCAGCGTCACCACGATCCACGCCAGGACCGCGTGCACCTTGCTGACGGTCTCCCAGTCCACCGGCATCCGCGGCACGTCGCTGGAGTCGCCCGCGTGCGGGCCCGCGCCGGTGACCACGGTGCCGACCGCGATCAGCAGCACGCTCGCGGCGACCAGGCACCACACGAGCTGCCGCACGGCCGGGCCGACCAGCGGGCGCGGCACCCCGTCGCCCTCCCGGGCGCGCTGCCACATCACCGCGGCGACCGTGATGAGCGCCGTGGTGGCGAGGAAGTGGGCCGCGACCGTGTACGGGTTGAGGCCGACGAGCACGACGATGCCACCGAGCACGGCGTTGCTCATGACGACCCAGAACTGGGCCCAGCCCAGCCGGGTCAGGCCGCGCCGCCACGGCTTCTGCGCACGGGCCGCGATGATGGCCCAGCCGACGGCCGCGCACAGCACGTACGTCAGCATGCGGTTGCCGAACTCGATGACGCCGTGCAGGCCCATCTCGCGGGTCGTGGTCAGGGAGTCGTCCGTGCACTTGGGCCACGTCGGGCAGCCGAGGCCGGAGCCGGTCAGCCGGACGGCGCCGCCGGTGACCACGATGAGCACCGCCATCACGAGGGCGGCGAGCGCGGCCCGCCGGACCGTCCGGGAGGTCGGGGTCCAGCGCGCGGCGATGAAGGCGAGCGGGTTGCGCACGGCGGCTGCGGCGTCGGAGGGGGTCACGTTCGGCACGCCGACCATCGTAGGCCCGGGCTTGTGCACGCTTTCACGAGGGTCCCGCATCGGTCCTACTCCCAGCGGAAGAAGCGGCCCGCCGCGGCCAGTCCCACGACCGACCATCCGGCGAGGATCCCCAGGTCGCCCCACGGCATCCCCGCCCCGTGCCGCAGGACGTCGCGCAGCCCGTCCGAGAGCGCGGCGATGGGCAGCAGGCCGAGCACGCTCTGCGCGGCGTCCGGGAACTTCTCCAGCGGGACGACGACCCCACCGCCGACGAGCAGCAGCAGGAACACCAAATTCGCCGCGGCCAGCGTCGCCTCCGCCTTGAGGGTGCCGGCCATCAGCAGACCGAGCCCGGAGAAGGCCGCCGTACCGAGGACCAGCAGCAGGAGCACGGCGAACGGGCTGCCCTGCGGGGACCAGCCCAGCGCGAGCGCGATCACCGACACCAGGAGCACCTGGAGCACCTCGACCACCAGCACGGACGCGGTCTTGGCGGTCATCAGGCCCCAGCGGGGGAGCGGCGAGGACGCCAGCCGCTTCAGCACGCCGTACCGGCGTTCGAAGCCCGTCGCGATGGCCTGGCCGGTGAAGGCCGTGGACATCACCGCGAGCGCGAGGATGCCGGGGGCGAGGAAGTCGACGGCCTTTCCCTCGCCGGTGTCGACGATGTCGACGGTGCTGAAGAGCGCGAGCAGCAGCGTCGGGATGATCACCGTCAGCAGCAGCTGCTCGCCGTTGCGCAGCAGCATCCGGGTCTCCAGCGCCGCCTGCGCCGCGATCATGCGGGACAGCGGGGCGGCACCGGGCCGGGGGGCGTACGTGCCGTTCTCGGCCGCCGTGGTCATGAGCGCAACTCCTTGCCCGTGAGCTCCAGGAAGACGTCTTCGAGGGTGTGCCGTTCCACCGCGATGCGGTCCGGCATCACCCCGTGCTGGGCGCACCACGACGTCACCGTCGCCAGCAGCTGGGGGTCGACCTTGCCGGCCACCCGGTACGCGCCCGGCGTCAGCTCGGCGGCCGTGCAGTCCGCGGGCAGCGCCTTGAGCAGGGAGGTGACGTCGAGACCGGGGCGCCCGGTGAAGCGCAGGGTGTTCTCGGCGCCGCCGCGGCACAGCTCCTCGGGGGAGCCCTGGGCGATGACGCGGCCCGCGTCGATGATCGCGACGTCGTCGGCGAGCTGCTCGGCCTCGTCCATGTGGTGGGTCGTGAGGATCACGGAGACTCCGTCGGCGCGCAGCTCCCGTACGAGGTCCCAGGTGGCCCGGCGCGCCTGCGGGTCGAGGCCGGCGGTCGGCTCGTCCAGGAACACCAGCTCCGGGCGGCCCACCACGGCCATGGCCAGCGCCAGGCGCTGCTGCTGGCCGCCGGAGAGGCGGCGGTAGCTCGTACGGCCGCAGCTGCCGAGGCCGAGGCGCTCGATCAGGCCGTCCACGTCCAGCGGGTGCGCGTGCAGCCGGGCCACGTGGCGGAGCATCTCGTCGGCACGGGCGCCGGAGTAGACGCCGCCGGACTGGAGCATCACGCCGATCCTGGGCCGCAGCGCGCCTGAGCCCCTCGCCGGGTCGAGGCCGAGGACGCGCACCGTGCCCGCGTCCGGTCTGCGGTACCCCTCGCAGATCTCGACCGTGGTCGTCTTGCCCGCCCCGTTGGGACCGAGCACGGCGGTGACGCCCGCCCGGGCCTCCAGGTCGAGGCCGTTCAGCGCGGTCCTGTCGCCGTACCGCTTCACCAGGGCCTGCACCTGGACCACGGGCTCACTTCGCATGGGTCCAGAGTCTAGGTACGTGCCCGGTCACCCGGACGGGCGGGTGCGGGAAGTCCTCCGGACGGGGCGGCCGGGTCACGACCGGCCCTGAGCTCGTGATCTGATCGATCAAAGATCGTTTTCGCAGGTCAGCTTAGGTATGCCTAAGTGACGCAGGGCACCATCCGCCGGATCGGCCGCCGCTTGTCAGGCTCTGAGGAATTACGCAACAATGGCGTTGTGAAAAACGTCGGCGAGGCTCGGGAGACCCCCACGGGGGCCCCTCAGGAGGAGCTCGCGACCGGAGAGCGCTCGACGCGCAACCGGGTCGCGCGATCCATCCTGGACCACGGGCCGTCGACCGTCGCCGACCTCGCCGGACGGCTCGGACTCACCCAGGCGGCCGTACGCAGGCACCTGGATGCGCTCGTCGCCGACGACGTGGTCGAGGCGCGTGAGCAGCGGGTCTACGGAGCGCGCACACGCGGCCGCCCCGCCAAGGTGTTCGCCCTGACCGACTGCGGCCGCGACGCCTTCGACCAGTCCTACGACAAGCTCGCCGCCGACGCGCTGCGCTGGATCGCCGAGCGCGAGGGCGGCGGCGAGGCCATCGCCGCCTTCGCCCGTGCCCGGATGGCCGCCCAGGCGGGCGCCTACCGTGCGGCGGTCGAGTCGGCCGCCCCCGACAAGCGCGCCGAAGCACTGGCCAAGGCCCTGAGCGTGGACGGGTACGCTGCTACGGCGCGCAGCGCGCCCACCGGCGAACAGCTGTGCCAGCACCACTGCCCGGTCGCCCACGTCGCCGAGCAGTTTCCGCAGCTGTGCGAGGCCGAGACGGAGATCTTCGCCGAGCTGCTCGGGACGCATGTCCAGCGGCTGGCCACCATCGCGCACGGCGACGGTGTCTGCACGACGTTCATCCCCAAGACTTCCAAGTCCGACAACACTGCAAGCACGGCCGGGAGGAACCCCGCATGACTCTCCCCACGGAGACTGCCCACCCCGAACTCGAGGGTCTGGGCAAGTACGAATACGGCTGGGCCGACTCCGACGAAGCCGGTGCCGCAGCGAAGCGCGGCCTGAGCGAGGCTGTCGTCCGCGACATCTCGGACAAGAAGTCCGAGCCGGAGTGGATGACCAAGCTGCGCCTCAAGGGCCTGAAGCTCTTCGAGAAGAAGCCCATGCCGAACTGGGGCTCGGATCTGTCGGGCATCGACTTCGACAACATCAAGTACTTCGTGCGCTCCACGGAGAAGCAGGCGGAGTCCTGGGAGGACCTGCCCGAGGACATCAAGAACACGTACGACAAGCTCGGCATCCCGGAGGCGGAGAAGCAGCGCCTCGTCGCCGGTGTCGCGGCCCAGTACGAGTCCGAGGTCGTCTACCACCAGATCCGCGAGGACCTGGAGGAGCAGGGCGTCATCTTCCTCGACACCGACACCGCGCTGAAGGAGCACCCGGAGCTCTTCAAGGAGTACTTCGGGACCGTCATCCCGGTCGGTGACAACAAGTTCGCGTCGCTGAACACCGCCGTGTGGTCGGGCGGCTCCTTCATCTACGTGCCGCCGGGCGTGCACGTCGAGATCCCGCTCCAGGCCTACTTCCGGATCAACACCGAGAACATGGGCCAGTTCGAGCGGACCCTGATCATCGTCGACGAGGGTGCCTACGTGCACTACGTCGAGGGCTGCACCGCGCCGATCTACAAGTCGGACTCGCTGCACTCCGCCGTCGTCGAGATCATCGTCAAGAAGAACGCCCGCTGCCGCTACACGACCATCCAGAACTGGTCGAACAACGTCTACAACCTGGTCACCAAGCGCGCCGTCGCCTACGAGGGCGCGACCATGGAGTGGGTCGACGGCAACATCGGCTCCAAGGTGACGATGAAGTACCCGGCCGTCTACCTGATGGGCGAGCACGCCAAGGGCGAGACCCTGTCCATCGCCTTCGCGGGCGAGGGGCAGCACCAGGACGCCGGCGCCAAGATGGTCCACATGGCGCCGAACACCTCGTCCAACATCGTCTCCAAGTCGGTGGCCCGCGGTGGCGGCCGTACGTCCTACCGCGGTCTCATCGAGATCGGCGAGGGCGCCCCGGGCGCGAAGTCCAACGTGCTCTGCGACGCGCTGCTCGTCGACACCATCTCCCGCTCGGACACGTACCCGTACGTCGACGTCCGCGAGGACGACGTGTCCATGGGCCACGAGGCGACCGTCTCCAAGGTCTCCGAGGACCAGCTCTTCTACCTGATGAGCCGCGGTCTGAGCGAGTTCGAGGCGATGGCGATGATCGTGCGCGGCTTCGTCGAGCCGATCGCCAAGGAGCTGCCCATGGAGTACGCCCTGGAGCTCAACCGGCTGATCGAGCTGCAGATGGAAGGCGCGGTCGGCTGACCGCCCTCCCCAGAAGCAGCAGCAGATTTCTGACGTAGGAAGAGAGCAGACCGACAGCCATGGCTGAGGCTCAGAACGCCCCCAAGTCCTCGACTCCGCTCGGACAGGGGGGACCCCCACCGATGGGCAGCACCACCGCCGGCCAGATCGCGGTGGCCGCCGAGTCGACCGTCGTCTCGCGCATGAGCGCGCCCCCGTCCTTCGACGTGACGGACTTCCCGGTCCCGCACGGTCGCGAGGAGGAGTGGCGGTTCACCCCGCTGGAGCGCCTGCGCGGCCTGCACGACGGCACCGCGGTCGCCGCCGGCGACGGCGTGCGGATCGAGGTCGAGGCCCCCGCGGGCGTCGTCGTCGAGACCGTCGGCCGTGACGACGCGCGGCTCGGCAAGGCCGGCACCCCGGTGGACCGCGTGGCCGCCCAGGCGTACTCGGCGTTCGAGAAGGCCGGGGTCGTCACCGTCCCCAAGGAGACGGTCCTGACCGAGCCGATCCGCATCGCGGTGCACGGCGAGGGCGGGGTCGCCTACGGCCATCAGATCATCGAGCTGGGCGCCTTCGCCGAGGCCGTCGTCGTCATCGACCACACCGGTGACGCCGTGCTCGCCGCCAACGTCGACTACCTCCTCGGGGACGGCGCCAAGCTGACCGTCGTCTCCGTGCAGGACTGGGACGACAAGGCCGTGCACGTGGCCCAGCACAACGCCCTCGTCGGCCGCGACGCCTCCTTCAAGTCCGTGGTCGTCACCTTCGGCGGTGACGTCGTACGGCTGCACCCCCGCGTGCAGTACGCCGGCCCCGGCGGCGAGGCGGAGCTCCTCGGCCTGTACTTCACGGACGCCGGGCAGCACCAGGAGCACCGCCTCCTGGTCACCCACAACACCCCGCACTGCAAGTCGAACGTCGTCTACAAGGGCGCGCTCCAGGGCGACGCGGCGCACGCGGTGTGGATCGGCGACGTGCTGATCGAGGCCAAGGCCGAGGGCACGGACACCTACGAGATGAACCGCAACCTGGTCCTCACGGACGGTTCGCGCGTCGACTCGGTGCCGAACCTGGAGATCGAGACCGGCGAGATCGTCGGCGCCGGTCACGCGTCCGCCACCGGCCGCTTCGACGACGAGCAGCTGTTCTACCTGATGGCCCGCGGCATCCCGGAGCACGAGGCCCGCCGTCTCGTCGTCCGCGGCTTCTTCGCCGAACTGGTCCAGCAGATCGGCGTCCCGGACATCGAGGAGCGACTGCTGGTCAAGATCGACGAGGAGCTGGAGGCGTCGGTCGGATGAGCACCTTCGTACGCGCGTGCGCACTGAGCGAGCTGGAGGAGGACACCCCGAAGCGGGTGGAACTCGACGGCACGCCGGTGTCCCTCGTGCACACCGAGGGCGAGGTCTTCGCGATCCACGACATCTGCTCCCACGCGAACGTCTCGCTCTCGGAGGGCGAGGTGGAGGACTGCCAGATCGAGTGCTGGCTGCACGGGTCGTCGTTCGACCTGCGCACCGGTAAGCCGTCCGGCCTCCCCGCGACGCGCCCCGTTCCCGTATACCCCGTAAAGATCGAAGGGGACGACGTACTCGTCTCCCTCACCCAGGAGTCCTGAGGTACCCATGGCAACGCTTGAAATCCGAGACCTGCACGTCACCGTCGAGGCCGACAACGCCACGAAGGAGATCCTCAAGGGCGTCGACCTCACCGTGAAGCAGGGCGAGACGCACGCCATCATGGGCCCCAACGGCTCCGGCAAGTCGACCCTCGCCTACTCGCTCGCGGGTCACCCGAAGTACACGATCACCGCCGGCACCGTCACCCTCGACGGCGAGGACGTCCTGGAGATGTCCGTCGACGAGCGCGCCCGGGCCGGCCTGTTCCTCGCGATGCAGTACCCGGTCGAGGTCCCCGGTGTCTCGGTCTCCAACTTCCTGCGCACCTCCGCCACCGCGATCCGCGGCGAGGCCCCCAAGCTGCGCACCTGGGTGAAGGAGGTCAAGGAGACCATGGAGCGTCTCAACATGGACCCCGCCTTCGCCGAGCGCAACGTCAACGAGGGCTTCTCCGGCGGCGAGAAGAAGCGCCACGAGATCCTCCAGCTGGAGCTGCTCAAGCCGAAGGTCGCGATCCTCGACGAGACCGACTCCGGTCTGGACGTCGACGCGCTGCGCGTCGTCTCCGAGGGTGTCAACCGCGTCCGTGAGACCGGCGAGGTCGGCACCCTGCTGATCACCCACTACACGCGCATCCTGCGCTACATCAAGCCCGACTTCGTCCATGTGTTCGCGGCCGGCCGGATCGCCGAGTCCGGTGGTCCCGAGCTCGCCGACAAGCTGGAGAACGAGGGCTACGAGGCATACACGAAGGGTGGCGTATCCGCGTGACACAGCTGCCGGGCCTCCTCGACACCGAGGCGATCCGCAAGGACTTCCCCATCCTGGACCGACAGATCCATGACGGCCGGAAGCTCGTGTACCTGGACAACGCGGCGACCTCGCAGAAGCCGCGTCAGGTGCTGGACGCCCTGAACGAGTACTACGAGCGCTACAACGCCAACGTCCACCGCGGTGTGCATGTGCTCGCCGAGGAGGCCACGGCGCTGTACGAGGGCGCCCGCGACAAGGTCGCGGAATTCGTCAACGCGCCCTCGCGCGACGAGGTGATCTTCACCAAGAACGCCTCCGAGTCGCTCAACCTCGTGGCGAACATGCTGGGCTGGGCCGACGAGCCCTACCGCGTCGACTCGGACACCGAGATCGTCATCACCGAGATGGAGCACCACTCCAACATCGTCCCCTGGCAGCTGCTGGCGCAGCGCACGGGCGCGAAGCTGAAGTGGTTCGGCCTGACCGACGACGGCCGGCTCGACCTGTCGAACATCGACGAGATCATCACCGAGAAGACGAAGATCGTCTCCTTCGTGCTGGTCTCCAACATCCTCGGCACCCACAACCCGGTCGAGGCGATAGTGCGCCGCGCGCAGGAGGTCGGCGCGCTGGTCTGCATCGACGCCTCGCAGGCCGCGCCCCACATGCCGCTGGACGTGCAGGCGCTCCAGGCCGACTTCGTGGCCTTCACCGGCCACAAGATGTGCGGCCCGACCGGCATCGGCGTCCTCTGGGGCCGCCAGGAGCTGCTGGAGGACCTGCCCCCGTTCCTCGGCGGCGGCGAGATGATCGAGACGGTGTCGATGCACTCCTCGACATACGCCCCGGCCCCGCACAAGTTCGAGGCGGGCACCCCGCCGATCGCTCAGGCGGTCGGCCTCGGCGCGGCGATCGACTACCTGAACGCGATCGGCATGGACAAGATCCTCGCCCATGAGCACGCGCTCACGGAGTACGCCGTCAAGCGCCTGACGGAGGTCCCCGACCTGCGCATCATCGGCCCGACCACGGCCGAGGAGCGCGGCGCCGCGATCTCCTTCACCCTCGGTGACATCCACCCGCACGACGTGGGCCAGGTACTGGACGAGCAGGGCATCGCGGTCCGCGTGGGGCACCACTGCGCGCGCCCGGTCTGCCTGCGCTACGGAATTCCTGCGACCACGCGAGCGTCGTTCTATCTGTACTCCACGCCGGCCGAGATCGACGCTCTGGTCGACGGTCTGGAGCACGTACGGAACTTCTTCGGCTGAGGGGCGTGCTGAAACGGTGAAACTGGATTCCATGTACCAGGAAGTCATCCTGGACCACTACAAGAACCCTCACGGGCGTGGTCTTCGGGACGGCGACGCCGAGGTGCACCATGTGAACCCGACCTGCGGGGACGAGATCACCCTGCGGGTCAAGTACGAGGGCTCGACCATCAGCGACGTGTCGTACGAGGGCCAGGGCTGCTCGATCAGCCAGGCCTCGGCCTCCGTGCTGAACGAACTCCTCGTCGGCAAGGAGCTCGCCGACGCGCAGCGGATCCAGGCGACCTTCCTGGAGCTGATGCAGTCGAAGGGAAAGATCGAACCGGACGACGCGATGGAGGACGTCCTGGAGGACGCCGTCGCGTTCGCGGGGGTCTCCAAGTACCCGGCCCGGGTCAAGTGCGCCCTCCTGAGCTGGATGGCGTGGAAGGACGCGACGGCCCAGGCGCTGGGTGACGGCGCCGACGCCGAAAGGAAGACGGCATGAGCGAGACCGTGGAGATGAAGCCGGCCTCGGAGGAGGAGCTCCGTGAGGCCCTGATGGACGTCGTCGACCCCGAGCTGGGCATCGACGTCGTCAACCTCGGCCTGATCTACGGCATCCACGTCGACGACTCCAATGTGGCGACCGTCGACATGACCCTGACGTCCGCGGCCTGCCCGCTCACCGACGTCATCGAGGACCAGGCCAAGTCCGCCACGGACGGCCTCGTCAGCGAGCTGCGCATCAACTGGGTCTGGATGCCGCCGTGGGGCCCGGACAAGATCACGGACGACGGGCGCGACCAGCTGCGGGCGCTCGGGTTCAACGTCTGAGTCCGTCCTCGCAGGTCTTCGAGGTGGCCCTCGGCGTATCGCCGGGGGCCACTTCTGCGCCCGCCGTTATGTACGGGCGTACACAGCGTTGTGTACCCTCGTCCACATGGGATTCGTTCTGCTCGCCGGCGCCATAGCCGCCGAAGTGGCCGCCACCACCGCCATGAAGTACAGCCACGGCTTCACGCGGCTGGGACCCTCTCTGATCACCGCTCTCGGCTACCTCGTCGCGTTCGCGCTGCTGGCGCAGACCCTGAAGACGGTCTCCGTCGGGACGGCGTACGCGATCTGGGCCGGCGTCGGCACCGCGGCGATCGCGGTCATCGGGATGCTGTTCCTGGGCGAGGGGATGAGCACCGCCAAGGCCGCCGGGATCGCGTTGATCGTCGCGGGCGTCGTCGTGCTCAACCTGGGCGGGGCGCACTGATGGGCCGCCGCTACGACCCCGAGCGGCGCCAGCGGATCATCGACGCGGCGATCCGGGTGGTCGGCGCCAAGGGAATCGCCGGGCTGAGCCACCGGAGCGTCGCGGCGGAGGCCGACGTGCCGCTCGGATCGACGACCTACCACTTCAAGACGCTGGACGACCTGCTGGTCGCGGCGCTGCGGCAGGCCAACGAGGGCTTCGCCGGGCTGGTCGCCGGGCGCGAGTCGCCGACCGACCCACGGGCCGATCTGCCGGCCGAACTGGCCGCGCTGCTCGGGGAGTGGCTCGCGGGGGACCGTACGGGGGTGGAGCTGGAGTACGAGCTGTACCTCGCCGCGCTGCGCCGCCCGGCGCTGAGGCCCGTCGCCGCCGAGTGGACCGAGGAGGTGGGCGCCCACCTGGCCCGCCGCACGGACCCCGGGACCGCGCGGGCACTGCTGGCCCTGATGGACGGGATCTGTCTGCAGGTGCTGCTGACGGGGACCGCGTACGACGAGGGGTGGGCCCGACAGGTACTGGGCCGGGTCGTCCGCCCCGGGGCCGGCGCCGCCACCCCTCCCGCCACCTGAGACATCCCCCCGCTGGTTCGCATCGGCGGGCCCCCGCCGGTTAGGTTGCCCTCATGACCGACACGACTGCTCCTCGCACCACCGGCGCCGTGGCCGCCGGCCTTGCCACGATCGCCGCCGACGGCACTGTTCTCGACACCTGGTTCCCCGCGCCCGAACTGGCCGCCGAACCCGGACCGGCCGGTACCGAGCGCCTCGACGAGGCGCGCACCGCCGAACTGCTCGGTGAGCACGGCGTCGCGGCCCTGGGCAAGGACGAGGTGCGCGGCGTCGAGGTCGTGGCGGTCCGCACGGTCATCTCCTCGGTCGAGGACAAGCCCCTCGACACCCACGACGCGTACCTGCGTCTCCACCTGCTCTCGCACCGCCTGGTGAAGCCCAACGAGGCCAACCTCGACGGCGTCTTCGGCCTGCTCGCCAACGTCGCCTGGACCTCCCTCGGCCCGGTCGCGGTCGACACCCTGGAGACCGTCCGCCTTGCCGCCCGCGCCCGGGGCCTGCACCTGAGCGTCTTCGGTGTCGACAAGTTCCCGCGCATGACCGACTACGTGGCCCCGGCCGGCGTCCGCGTCGCCGATGCCGACCGTGTCCGCCTCGGCGCCCACCTCGCCGCGGGCACCACCGTCATGCACGAGGGCTTCGTCAACTTCAACGCCGGCACCCTCGGCACCTCCATGGTCGAGGGCCGCATCTCGCAGGGCGTCGTGGTCGGCGACGGCTCCGACATCGGCGGCGGCGCGTCGACCATGGGCACGTTGTCCGGCGGCGGCAAGGAGCGGGTCGCCATCGGTGAGCGCTCCCTCGTCGGCGCCGAGGCCGGCATCGGGATCGCGCTCGGCGACGACTGCGTCGTGGAGGCGGGCCTCTACCTGACCGCCGGCACCCGCGTCACCCTCCCCGACGGCCAGATCGTCAAGGCCCGTGAACTCTCCGGCGCCTCCAACATCCTCTTCCGCCGCAACTCCGTCTCCGGCACGGTCGAGGCCCGCCCGAACAACGCGGAGTGGGGCGGCCTGAACGAGGTGCTGCACAGCCACAACTGACGGCCGCCGGCCGCCGCGACGGGCGAACGGGCGCCCTTCCCCGGCCGAGGCCGGTCCGGAGGGCGCTCCTTGCCGTTGTCAGCCGATGAGGGCGTGGGTGATCTGCCGGGTGGTCTGCGCGGCGACCCGGGGGTCGACGGCGGCGTAGTACGTGTAGGCGTTCAGGCCGGTGGCCAGCGCCCAGCCGCGCCCTCGCAGCCAGGTGGCGTCGTCCACGCCGAGCGCGTCGCGGAAGACGGCCCGGCTGTCGGGCGACATCAGAGTGAAGGCGATCATCAGGTCAGGGGCCGGGTCGCCGGTGGCGAGGCCGCCGAAGTCGATGACGGCGCTGAGGCGGCCGTCGACGGTCAGCAGATTGCCGGTGTGGAAGTCGCCGTGGAACCACACCGGAGGGCCGTCCCATCCCGGGGCGCTCAGCGCCGCCTCCCACAGTTCGGTCATCGCCGCGGCATCGAACACGCCGTCAACGTCGGCGATGGCGGCCCGTGTCGCACGGTCCCGTTCGGACAACGGCCGGCCGGTGAGGTCTTCCCCTCCGTCCTCGGCGGGGACGCCTTCGGGTGCGAACCCCTGCAGGGCGGCCAGGAAGTCGGCGAGGGCAACGGCGGCCCCGGAGGAGTCGGCCAGGGCCTCGACGGTCGCCACCTCGCCGTCCAGCCAGCGGGACACCGCCCACGGCCACGGATAACCGAAGGCGGGGGCGCCCACCCCCACGGGTACCGGGACGGCCAGCGGAAGGTGCGGAGCGAGCCGGGGCAGCCACCGGGCCTCCTTCCTGGCCTGTCCGATCGCTCCGGCATGCCGGGGCAGCCGGACGGACAACTCCTCGCCCAGCCGGTAGATCACGTGGTCGGAGCCGGCGGGGTCGAGCAGCTCGAGGGGCAGCCCTGCCCACTGCGGGAATTGAGCGTCGACCAGGCGCCTGACCAGTACCTCATCGATGTGCGGGCGAGGGTCCGCAGTTCCCGCGGTCACCAAGGCCAACTCCTCCGGCCGGCCCGCTCCGTGCGGCGGGCGCTCAAAGCCATGACAGTGCCTCACGGCCCGTCCTGTCGACCGAATTTGCGGACGGTCGCAGACACCATGGCTTCGTTGTCTCCATGCGTTGCGTTTCACCGAGGGCAGACCGGGCCCGCGCTATTCATAGTTGGTCGCGGCTCGCAGCGCTCGTGCGAAGAAGGTCCAATCACCGTCGGCAGGAAGGTCACGGCCGGCGTCGTCGTACCAGCCGCACGCGTCGTCGATCCAGGCCGCGAGAGCTTCCAGGAAACTCGCGAGGTCTGGGTTCTCCCATGAGGGGCCCTCCTGGGCATGGCTTTGGTGGAGAGCACGGACGAAGGCGGCCAAATCTTCTCTGCTGGAGACGTGATCAGGCGACGCGGTCATGAGCGGCACACTATGCGGCGCCCGACGGCGGGAGCGAATACAAGGCTGGATCTTCGGCCCAGTCCTCCAGCACGCGCACAGAGCATTACTCTCCGCATTCGTGCATACCTGATGTCGGGTGGTGAGTCTGTCGGCGGGGGGTCTTCTGTTGGTGCAGGTGAAGGGGTGGGGTGGGCGTCACTGGGGGGCGGGACGATCACTTAAAAGGATTACCGTCCGTTACCTTTGGTGGCTTTCGGAAGATGAGTTCGGTGGACCCGGTGTCCGGTCGGATGCCGCGACGGTGAGACGAGGACTGAGCAATGACGAACGAGCGGGCGGGGATCGTGGCGCGTCGGCTGGCCGGTGTGGTGGCCGCGGCGACGGTGTGCTGGCTGCCGGCGGGCGTCGCGCACGCCGACGAGAGCAACACGGGATCGCACAACGGTCCGCGGATCGGGCTGGTCAACCTGGGGCAGGTCGACGACCCCGCCGAGGACGTGCTGGAGCACTTCCGGCTGATCGGCAACGAGCGCACGACGGAGAACGGTGCCAGTTGAACCTCGCGAGTGCCGGGAGCATCAGGGCGCGGACAGAGCCCCGTACGCCGACAGCAGGGCAGTCGTCGTCGGGCGGTCCGCGGGGCGCAGGGGCGGGCGGACGGGGCCGGACGGCAGGCCCAGGGCGTTCAGGAGGGCCTTGGCGGTGACCGTGCCGGGGAGGCCGGCCGCCGTCATCGCCTCGATCAGCGGCGTGGCCTGCCGTTGGCCCTGGGCCGCACCTGCCGTGTCGCCCGCGTCGAAGGCGGCGAGTATCGCGTCGATGTGACGGGGGATCACGTTCGCCACGGTGCTGACGCAGCCCGCCGCGCCCACGGCGTACAGCGCGAGGATGTGCTCGTCGCAGCCCGCGTAGTACGCCAGGTCGGTGCGGGACATGACCTTCTGGGCGCCGAGGAAGTCGTACGAGCAGTCCTTGACGGCCACCACACGGGGGTGTTCCGCGAGCCGGATCAGTGTCTCCGGCTCGATGCGGGTGCCGGTGCGGGCCGGGATGTCGTAGAGCATGAGCGGCAGGCCCGACGCGTCCGCGATGTCGCGGAAGTGCGCCTCCACTGCCTCCCGCGGGGGACGGCTGTAGTACGGGGTGACGACCAGGGCCCCGTCGGCGCCGGCCTTCTCGGCCCGCAGGGCGAGTTCGACGGTGTGGCGGGTGTCGGAGGTGCCGACGCCCGCGACGACCGACGCGCGCGCCCCGACCGCCTCCCGGACCGCCCGGACGAGCGCCGCCTTCTCGGTGTCGGACGTGGTCGGCGACTCGCCCGTCGTCCCGTTGACCACCAGCCCGTCGCATCCCCGCGACACCAGGAGGCCGGCGAGCCGCTGCGCGCCGTCGAGGTCGAGCGCGCCCGCCTCTGTGAAAGGAGTGATCATCGCGCAGAGGGTGCGGCCGAAGGGCGGGGCGAGGGGCGGGGCGAGGGGAGAGGGGTTCGTCATGAGAGTAGTGTCGGCGCGCCGATCGTGTAGCTCCACTTAAATCTTCTACGACGTATTCATAAGGGATGGTGGACAGGGCTGTGGATCGGGTGAGGGGTGGCCTGGTCCGTGGGGAGGGGCACGGACTGGCGGGGAGCGGTCGGGTCGGGTGCGCCGAACTCGTCGGCGGAGCCGTTCCGTTGCCGGCCCGCCTCGGCCGGTTCCGGACCGGCGCGCCGGGCGCGGGGCGGGGGCGCGGTGCAGGGATAGGGCGGGGCGGTGCGGGTACCCGGGAGTTCCGAACCGAGAGGAGGCGGAACACCGTGACCGGGATCCCGGACGTCAAGCCCATGACCGAGGAGCATCACTCGGTGGGCGAACTCGTCGGCCAGGCGACCGAACAACTCTCCCAGCTCGTGCGCCAGGAAGTGAGCCTCGCCAAGGAGGAGCTGGCCGCGAAGGGCCGGCGCGCGGGCCGTGGTGGCGGACTCCTCGGCGCCGCGGGCGCCGTCGCCTACGCCGGGCTGCTCGCCCTCGCCGCCACGGCCACCGCCGCGCTCTCGCTGACGCTGCCCGTCTGGGCCGCGGCGCTGATCGTCACGGGCGTGCTCTTCGCGCTCGCCGCACTACTGGCCGCGACCGGCCGCGCACAGCTGCGCCGTGCGGCACCCCCCACGCCCGAGGTGACTCTCGGCAGCGTCAGGGCCGATGTCGAGGAGATCAAGGAAAGGGCACATCGATGACAGACAGGACGACGCAGGGCACCGGCGCCAAGGGGCCCGACGAGCTGCGCCGGCAGATCGAGCAGACCCGCGGCCAGCTGGGCGACACCGTCGAGGAACTGGCCGCCAAGGCGGACGTCAAGGGGCGGGCCAAGGCGCGCGCCGCCGACCTCAAGGACAAGGCCGGCGCGATGACGGTCCAGCTGCGCAGCACCGCGGCCCAGGCCGGTCACGCCGTCCAGGGCAAGGCGGCCCAGGCGGGACATGTCGTGCAGGGCAAGGCGGTCGAGGCGACGCACACCGTGCAGGGCAGGGCCGCGAAGGCGAACCACGCCGTGCAGGGGAAGGCCGCGAAGGCGAGCGAGACCGTCGAGCACGCTGCCGTCCCGCAGCCGGTGCGCACGCTCGTCCTGGCCGGGCTGCGGCATCCCGGGCCGGTTCTGGCCGCGGGCGCGGCGGCCGGTGCGGTGGCCGTGGCGGCGGCGGTGATACGCCGCAGGCACGGCGGACGGTAGGCGAGCGCGGCGCCCGGTGGCGCCGCCTGGAAGCGGTTCGCGCGTGCGGGGCCGACCGGTGGAGACACCGGCCGGCCCTTTTCGCACGCGACGCCCGTTCCCGCGCCGCGCCTCACACGACGCCCGTTCCCGCGCGGGGCCTCGCGCGACGCCCGTTCCCGCGCGGGGCCTCACACGACGGCCGTTCCCGCGCCGGGTCTCGCGCGACGGCCGTTCCCGCGCCGGGTCTCGCGCGACGGCCGTTCCCGCGCGGGGCCTCGCGCGACGGCCGTTCCCGCGCGGGGCCTCGCGCGACGGCCGTTCCCGCGCCGGGCCCCTCACGCGCGCCGCCCCTTTCGCGCGCGACGCCAGTCCCACGCCCGGCCTCACGCACGCCGCCCCTCTCCGCGCCGGGCCGCATCCGCGAAGCCCGTTCTCGCGCCGAGCCGCAGGCACGACGACGGGGCCGCACGCGCGACGACCACGCCCCGCCGGCCGGACCACCCCCTCCCCGACACGATCCCCACCGACAACTCGAACTGTCTGGACAAAAAAAGTTTTCGGTGGGAGGGTGGACCCATGCTGGACGTGACCGTGATCGAGGACCCCGAGGCCGCAGCCGTCTGTCTGGACCCCGTCCGGGCCGAGCTGCTCGCGCGGCTCGCCGACGGCCCCGCCTCGGCGGCGATGCTGGCCGGCCAGGTGGGGCTGCCCCGCCAGAAGGTGAACTACCACCTGAAGGCGCTGGAGCGGCACGGCCTGGTCGAGCTCGCCGGAGAGCGCCGCAAGGGCAACGTCACCGAGCGGCTGATGCGCGCGAGTGCCGCCTCGTACGTCATCTCGCCCCTCGCCCTGGCCGCCGTGCAGCCCGATCCGGACCGCTTCCGGGACCAGCTGTCCGCCCACTGGCTGCTCGCCCTCGGCGCACGGCTCGTACGGGACGTCGGGACGCTGATCACGGGCGCCGCCAAGGCCCGCAAGCGGCTCGCGACATACGCGCTGGACGGCGAGGTGCGCTTCGCCTCCGCCGCCGACCGGGCGGCGTTCGTCGAGGAGCTGACGGCGGGCGTGACCGCGCTGATCCACAAGTACGACGCCCCGGACACCGAGGGCGGCCGGGACCACCGGATCGTCGTGGCCGTCCATCCCACGGTCAAGCCCCAGCCATCTGCCCCGGAAATCGACAGTTAGCAGAGCCGGTACCCCCGTACCGCCGCCACTCAGGAGCCACCATGTCCAAGGAATTCGAGATCGCCCGAGAGTTCGAGGTCGACGCCACGCCCGAGCAGGTGTGGGAGGCCGTCACCGCCGGCACCGGAGGCTGGCTGTGGCCGATGGAGGCGCCGGAGCCGCGCGTGGGCGGCAAGGGGCCCTTCGGCTCGGAGGTCGTCGCCTGGGACCCGCCGCACCGGTACGTCAACCGCGTCGAGGACGTCGAGGGGATCTCCGAGCAGAGCCGGAACCAGCTCGACTACACCGTCGAGCCGCGCGACGGCGGACGGCGGGCCTGGGTGCGGTACGTGCACAGCGGGATCTTCGTCGACGACTGGGACAACCAGTACGACGGCGCGAGCAAGCACACCGAGTTCTACCTGCACACCCTGCGCCAGTACCTGACGGCCTTCGGCGGCCGGCCGATCACGGCGTTCGCCACCTTCGACGGGCCCGGGACGTCCGGCGCGCCCGACGCCCTCGCCACGGTCGGGCGGGCGCTCGGGCTGGCGGACGACGCCGCCGAGGGCGCGCGGGTCCAGGTGCGCGGACCCGAGGACCGTCCCGTCGACGCCGTTCTGGACTTCCGCAACCCGTACTTCATCGGCCTGCGCACCGACGACGCGATGCTGCGCTTCTTCGGGCGCAACCACTGGGGCCACGTCGTCGGCATGTCCGTGCACGACTTCGCCCCGGACGCCGACGCCACGGCGGACGAAGCCGCGTGGCAGGGCTGGCTGAAGGGCGTCTTCAGCCGGCCCTGACGAGGCGCGCGACCGGCTACGGGCGGAACCGCAGCACCTGCGGGTCGTGGTCGCTGATCTGGTCGTGGAACTCGGCGTTGATGTGCACGCTGTCGTACTCGAAGTCGCAGCCGCGCCGGATCGACGGGCTGATCAGGATCTGGTCCAGGGTCTGGCTGTTGCCCTGGTAGACGTACGAGTAACGCTCGTCCCGAGGCAGCGACTTGACCGCCGACCACAGCTCGCCGCGGCCTTCGAGCAGCTCCACCGTGTCGGAGAACTCGAAGTCGTTGATGTCGCCCAGGGTGACCACGTCGGCGTTCTTCTGGATGTCCAGGACCTGCTTGACGAAGGCGTTCACCGCGCTCGCCTGGAGGTGGCGCTGGGTCTCCGAGCTCCGGGCAGGCGGCTGGTACTGCGAGGTCAGTGCCTGGTCGCCGCCCTTGGAGTTGAAGTGGTTGGCGATCACGAAGACGGTCTTGCCGCGGAAGACGAACTCGCCGGCCAGCGGCTTGCGGCTGTTCGTCCAGGCCGTGTTCGCCGGGTCGATCCGGCCGGGGGAGGCCGTCAGCGCCGCCTTGCCGCGCACCTTCGTCACGCCCACCGCGGTCGTCGCGTCGCCGCCGGCGCGGTCGGTGAAGGACACCCGCTCGGGGTTGAACAGGAACGCCTGACGGATGTTGCCGCCCGGCTCCCCGCCGTCGGCGTTGTTCACCGGGTCGACCGAACGCCACTCGTACGCCGGGCCGCCCGCCGCCACGATCGCGTCGATCAGCTTGGCCAGCGTCCCGTCGGCGGCGACCGTGCCGTCGTTCGTCGCGCCGTTGTTGTCCTGGATCTCCTCCAGGGAGACGATGTCCGGCGACCGCAGGTTGTTCACGATCGCGGCGGCGTGCGCCTCGAAGGTGGCGTCGGACGGGTCGAGGTTCTCGACGTTGTACGTCGCCACCGCCAGCTCGCCGCGCCGCTGCGCGCGGGTCGTCTCGCGCTCCAGGCCACCGTGCTTCAGGGTGCCGAGCTCGCTGGCCACGAGCGTGTAGCCGCCGAACTGGTTGTAGTCCAGCGGGCCGGTGGTGCTGCCGGCGAGCACGTCGCCGACGTTCGCGTCCGGGAAGTCGGCGACCGCGCCGAGCGACTGGATCTGGAGCCGGCCGGTGTTCTGCGCGTCGTACGAGCCGTAGACCGAGCCGCCGTGCTCGCTGGTGTTCTCGCGCGGCTTCACCGTGACCCACAGTTCGGTGTACGGGTCGGTCGCGCCGACCACCCGCGTGTCCGCGACCCGGACGTTCATGCCCTCCAGGGACTCGTAGTAGTCCAGGGCGTACTTCTTCGGCAGCAGCGTCAGGCCGCCCACCGAGCCGCTCGCGGCCGGGTCGCCGGCCGGCGTGTAGGCGTTCGGCACGGACCGCGCGTCGATCACGGTGGCGGCCGGCACCGGGTTGCCGCTGGAGACGACGGTGACCGTCGGCCGGGTGATCTCGGTGAGGGCCTGGTTGCCGGAGCCGGTGCCGCCGGGCACGTACTCGGACACGGTGCCCGACACGGTCACCGAGTCGCCGACGGCGACCTTCGGGGCGGAGCTGGTGAAGACGAAGACGCCCTCGCTGGTGGCCGGGTCGGCGTCGGCGGCCGGGTCCTGGATCCAGAAACCGCGCGAGGAGCCGTAGCCGCGGACGCCGGTGACGATTCCGGCCACGTCCGTGACCTGCCGGCCCGCGTACGGGGACGTCCGCGTGGTGCCCTGGATGTCATGGATGCGTACCGCCTCCGCGTGCGCGGGCGAGGCGATGACGACGGTGGACGCCGCGGAGCAGACGGCGGCGACGGTGAGCGCGGCGAGGCGCGCGGAAGACTTGCTCGGCAAGAGGATCCCTCCGGGGACATACGTGGACGCCAGGACGAGGATGGACCGTGCGGACGAAGGCGACGCGCGTAGAAACCGGGTACGGAGTGAACACTTGTCCCCCCAATTTCTACGCGCGTCAATTTCCTGTGCGGGCAGGGCACTTGTCAAGGTTTCGGCCATGTACGGCACCCGGCGGGGAGATGAACCGGGCGGCATGGGGCCAAATCCGTCTAGGCTGAGTCGTCGAGTCGTACGACGGCTTCGAGGCGCCTAGGAGATCCCCCCGATGTCAGACAGCTCCCCCCTGCCGCCGGTGCGGCTGACCTCCGAAGCGGAACTGGCGCGTGACGCGCTGGCCACGCCGGTGCTGTCGCGGGCCGTGCGGCTCGCCCGCTGGGCCGGGCCCGACACCCGCGTGGACGCCGGGGGACAACTGGTCGACGAGCAGCTGCCGGCCGCCGCGCAGGCGCTCGGACTGAGTGGCGACGACGCGGCCGCGTCGGCGAGCGAGGCCTGGCGGGTCGCCGTGGACACGGGACTGATCGAGATCGTCGACGAGGAGGCCGGCACGGTCACCGCGGGCGAGGAGCTGACGCAGCTCACCGGCGGCTCCCCGCACGACGTGCTCGCCGTCTGGCTGGGCGCCCTGGAGACGGTGCTCGCCGACGCGAGCGTGCCCGACCTCGACGACCTGCTCGGCGCCATGGACGAGGGCGGCCCGGTCGACCCCGCCACCCTGGACTGGGACCCCGAGGGCGAGTCCGAGTTCCTCGACGGCGTGCTCGGCAACCTCTATCTGCTGACCGTCGGCGAGGACGGCCCCGGCCCCGCGCCCGTGCCGCTGCCCGCGCTGGCCGCCTCGGTGATCGTGCCCGGCGACATGGCCGAGCCCACCAACGACGTCCTGGAGCAGGTGTCCGACGCGATGATGCGGCTGGACGACCAGTTCCGCGTGCTGGAACCGGTGGGGCTCGTGGAGTACCAGCCGGTCGACGAGGCGCTGATGGCCGACGCCGACGCCGACGACGCGGACGAGCCCGGCGCCGTCGACGACACCGACGTCTCCCGCTACGGCATGGTCCGGCTCACCCCGCTCGGTCTGTACGGGCTGCGCACCCGGCTGCTGGAGGCCGGCATCGACGCACCCGCCGTCGGCGAACTGGCCGACAAGGGCGCCGACGCCCTGCTCGACGGAACGGCAGGCTTCGGGCCGCGCGCCGCGCAGGCCGAGACCGAGCAGTGGCTGACCCGCCGTGAATCCCTCGCCGCGGCACGGGAGTTGCTCGCCGCCGCCCGGGGCTCGGACCACGGCGCGCCGCTGCGCAGGCTGCGCTGCCAGCAGGCCCTGTCCCTCGTCGGCGCCGAGGCCGAACCCGCCCTGCGGGAGGTCCTGGACGACCCCGAGCTGGGCGGACTCGCCCGCGTCTGGCTGACCGAGCACGGCTGTGCGGACGTACCCGCTCCGCCCGAGGCGATGGTCTTCTGGCTCACCGTGGACACCCTGGCCGCACAGCTCGCCGCCGAGGGCGACTCCGCGGAACTGGGCGCTCTCGTCGAGGGTCTCGCCGAGCAGCACAGCGGGTTCTTCGCGGCGGCCTGGCGCGTCGACCACCCGGCCACCGCGGACGTCCTGGAGGCGATGGGGCGCATCCACCCGGACAAGAGGATCGCCAAGGAGGCCCGGAAGGCCGCCTTCAAGGCCCGCTCCCAGCAAGGGGGCTGACGCCGCCCCGCCCCGACGGGCGGGAGAAAGCCGGGTGTTCCGGCCGGTTCGCGTGGCCGGCCGGCGACGGGTCGTACGGATTCATGGAAGCGGGCCCTGCGCGGTCGCACGGTGTTCAAACGGCGTTCACCGCCGGACGTCACCGTTGCGCCGACCCGAGGTCCGCCCCATCCCTCCACGGCAATCCCCCCGTCACAGGAGACAGCATGTCGCTCACACGCAGGGACTTCGCCAGGACCACCGCGATCGCCGGCACCGGCGTCGCCCTCGCGGGCACCGTCGGCGCCCTCTCCAGCGCGCCCGGCGCCCTCGCGTCCGCCGAGACGGAGACCACGGGCGAGGAGTCCGCCGAGAAGCACGGCGGCGTCGGATACGGCCCCCTCCTGCCCGACCCGGACGGCATCCTCGCCCTGCCCGCCGGCTTCTCGTACCGGATCCTCACCTACGCGGGGCGGACCCGACTGGAGTCGGGCGAGTTCACGCCCGCCGACCACGACGGCACCGCCGCCTTCGCCGGCCCGCGCGGCACCACCCTCCTGGTCAACAACCACGAGATGGACGGCCCCCGCTCCGACTACGACCACCCCGTCCCGCTCACCGAGGGCCTGGTCTACGACCCCGCCGCCCCGGGCGGCTGCACGGTCGTCGAGGTGCACCGCGACGGCCGGGTCGCCGAGTGGGTCGGCATCGCCGGCACCGCGAACAACTGCGCCGGCGGCTCCACCCCCTGGGGCACCTGGCTGACCTGCGAGGAGAACTCCGACCGGGCCGGCGAGAACGGCATGACCAAGGACCACGGCTACGTCTTCGAGGTCGACCCCTGCGACCGGCGCGCCAACCGCGCGCCCAAGCCGCTGAAGTTCTTCGGCCGCTACGACCACGAGGCCGTCGTCATCGACCCGCGGCGCGGCCACGCCTACCTCACCGAGGACGCCGACGAGCCCAACGGCCTCTTCTACCGCTGGACCCCGCCGAAGGGCTTCGCCTACGGGCCCGGCCGGTTCCGCACCCTCGCCGACGACGCAGGGGTCCTCCAGGCCCCCAAGTGCTTCAACTCCGGCGGCCACTTCGTCGACGACCTCTCCCGCGCCACCCGCATCGGCACCGTCTACGGCGTCGACTGGGTGGACGTCCCGGACCGCGACGCGAGGACGGTCGCCGTGCGCGAGCAGTTCGGCGCGGGCGAGGTCACCCGCGCCCGCAAGCTGGAGGGCATGTGGTGGGGGGACGGCGGCGCGTACATCGTCTCCTCGTACGCCCGTGAGGAGAGCCCCGTCCAGCACGACGGCCAGGTCTGGTTCTACGACCCCAAGCGCCGCACCCTCACCCTGAAGGTGCTGCTCGGCGTCAACCCCGACCCGTCCAAGGACGGTGCCCTCGACGGCCCCGACAACATCACCGTGTCCCCGTACGGCGGGCTGATCATCGCCGAGGACGGCGAGGGCGTCCAGCACCTGTTCGGCGCGACCGACAGCGGCCGCACCTACCCGATCGCCCGCAACGACCTGAACATCGGCAGCGAGGAGGAGCCCGAATTCAGCGAGTTCACCGGCGTCACCTTCTCGCCCGACGGAAAGACCCTGTACGCCAACATCCAGGAACCGGGCATCATGCTCGCCATCAACGGCCCCTGGAAGCGCCAGAAGCGCTGATTAATTCACTCGCCGGGCACTCGCCGCGCCTCCTACAGTGAGATCACGACGTCACGCACCTCCCGGTGCGTAGGCGGCGGCTACTTCTTCTCTTCAAAGAATCGACGCCGCCGCCGGTTTGATCTCGGGAGGCGCGGCTTCTTGGTGGGTGCCCGGTGCGCAGGCAACGGTTACTTCCTTCGGATCGGACGGTTGCGGGTTCGAATCCCGTCATCGACCACGGGTCGGTGTAGCTCAACAGGTGGAGCATCTGACAAGTCCGTCGCCGCCCTTCGATCTCGGGCACCCTCCTTCTTGCCGCGCCTCCTTTCCGAACGGAACGGAATTCGGGGGAATTCACCATGGCGCGATTCAACACCAGGACATCCAAGGCGCAGCCGACCTCGCGGGTCACGTCGACCGGGCGCGTGCTGCGCAGCCACGAGGGCGGCCGCGGCCAGGAGCGTGACGCGCGCTCCGAGCTCTTCCTGCTCGCCGTCTCCAACTTCGTCTCCCAGCAGACCTTCTACGAGACCGGCGCCGACCGCGACGACCGGTTCGCGCGTCTCGTGCGTGAGCTCGCCGTGACCGACCCGGCGTGGACCGCCGGCCTGCTCGGCTGGCTGCGCGGCGCCGGTCGGATGCGCACCGCCTCCGTCGTGGGCGCCGCCGAGTACGTGAAGGCACGGCTGGAGGCCGGCGCGACCGAGGGCCCCTCGAACCGCCGGGTCGTCGACTCCGTGCTCCAGCGGCCCGACGAGCCCGGCGAGTTGCTCGCCTACTGGACTGCGCAGTACGGCCGGAACATCCCCAAGCCGGTGAAGCGCGGTGTCGCCGACGCCGTGCGGCGGCTCTACGGCGGGAAGGCGCTGCTGAAGTACGACACCGCCGCGAAGGGGTACCGCTTCGGCGACATCCTCAACCTGGTGCACGCCGCGCCGGACCCGGACAAGTCGTGGCAGGGCGAGCTGTTCAAGTACGCGCTGGACCGCCGGCACCACCCGGACACGGCCGTGCCGCCCGCCTCGGCGGGTGTCCTCGTCGCGCACCGCGCGCTGATGGCGCTGCCGGTCGAGGAGCGGCGGGCGGTCGTCACGGGGCCGGACGGGGCCGAGCGGCTCGCGGCGGCCGGGATGACCTGGGAGGCGCTGGCGGGCTGGCTCCAGGGACCGATGGACCGGGCGGCCTGGGAGGCCGTCATCCCCTCCATGGGGGCCATGGCGCTGGTGCGCAACCTGCGCAACTTCGACGAGGCCGGGGTGTCCGACGAGGTCGCCGCGCGGGTCGCGGCGCGGATCAGCGACCCGGCCGAGGTCGCACGGTCGCGGCAGTTCCCCTTCCGGTACCTGGCCGCGTACCGGCACGCGCCGTCGCTGCGCTGGTCGTACCCGCTGGAGCAGGCGCTCGGCCACTCGCTGGCCCATGTGCCCGCGCTGCCGGCGCGGACGCTGGTGCTCGTCGACCGCTCGGGCTCGATGTTCTACTCGCGGCTGTCCGACCGGTCGGAGCTCAGCCGGGCCGACGCGGCGGCGGTCTTCGGTGCGGCGGTCGCGCTGCGGGCGGCGGACGCGGACCTCGTCGAGTTCGGGACGAGCAGCGACCCGGTGCCGTTTTGCACGGGGGAGTCGGTGCTGAAGGTGCTGGAGCGGTTCGGCGACCTGGGGGGCACCGACACCACGGAGGCCGTGCGCCGGCACTACCGCGGGCACGACCGGGTGCTGATCGTCACCGACGAGCAGTTCACCCACCACCGGCACGGCGACCCGACCGACCAGGTCCCGGCCGACGTGCCGGTCTACACCTGGAACCTGGCCGGGTACCGGGCGGGCCACGGGCCGTCCGGGACGGGGAACCGGCACACCTTCGGGGGTCTGTCGGACGCGGCGTTCCGGATGGTGCCGCTGCTGGAGGCGGCGCGGGACGCCGACTGGCCCTGGGGTTCGGCCGGCTGAGGGGCGTGGGCGTCCTGCTCCGGGGCGGGGCAGGGCGAAGTAGCATGCGGCCAGGGTCTCCGGTGTGCGAGGAGTTGCTGGATGACGCAGGTCAAGCCCATGCGTGCGGACGCCCGGCGCAACTACGAGCGGCTGCTGAAGGCGGCGGTGGAGGCCTTCGCCGCGCACGGGGAGGGCGCGTCCCTCGACGACATCGCCAAGCGTGCGGGGGTCGGGTCCGGCACGCTCTACCGCCACTTCCCCACGCGGCAGGCGCTGTTGGAGGCCGCCTACCTGGACCGGATCGAGGCGCTGGCGCTGCGGGCCCACGAGATCGCGCGGGAGCGCCCGCCGGGGCGGGCGCTGGGGGAGTGGCTGGGCGAACTGGGCCTGGGGCTGATCCAGGTGCGGGGGCTGAAGTCCCTGCTGGGCACGGCCGTGACGGGTGACGGGTCGGCCGTGGCCACCGCCTGCGGAACCCGCCTCACCGCGGCCGCGGAGCGGCTGGTGCGGGCGGCACAGGCCGAGGGGACCCTGCGCCAGGACGTCGAGCCGGTCGAGATCCTGCGCCTGACACATGGCCTGGCCACGGCGTCGGAGCTCGCCGGCGGGGGGCGCCCGGACGTGCGGCGCTACCTGACCCTCCTGACGGAGGGCCTGCGCCCGGGGCGCTGAGACCGGCCGACGGAGCGGCGCGGCTGGTGGTCACGGTGGCTGGTGCGGGTCGGTGGGGCGGCGCGGCGGGTGGTTACGGCGACTGGTGAGGGTCGGTGGGGCGGCGCGGCGGGTGGTCACGGTGGCTGGTGAGGCCCGGTGGGGCGGCGCGGTCGGTGGACACGGCGACCGGTCAGGGCCGGTGCGGCGGGCGGTTGCGGGGACTGGTGAAGGCGGGTGGGGCGGCGCGGGCGGTGGTTACGGCGACTGGTGCGGGTTGGTGGGGCGGCGCGGCGGGTGGTTACGGCGACTGGTGAGGGTCGGTGGGGCGGCGCGGGCGGGCGTCGGGTGGGGCGGCGCCCGCCGGTGCCGGTGGGGTGCTCAGAGGGCCTGGGCCGCCGGCTTGACCATGTTGCGGACCGTGCGGGCCTTGACGAAGTCGCCCATGGCCGTCATCTCCCACTCACCGGAGTACTGGCGGATCAGCTTGGCCATCAGCACGCCGGTCTGCGGCTCGGCGCTGGTGAGGTCGAAGCGGACCAGTTCCTCGCCGCTGGCCGCGTCGATCAGCCGGCAGTAGGCCTTGGCGACCTCGGTGAACTTCTGGCCGGAGAAGGAGTTGACCGTGAAGACCAGGCCGGTGACCTCCTGCGGGAGCCGGCCGAGGTCGACGACGATGACCTCGTCGTCGCCGCCGCCCTCACCCGTGAGGTTGTCGCCGGAGTGCTTGATCGCGCCTCCCACGATCTGGAGCTTGCCGAAGTAGCAGCTGTCGATGTGGTTGCGCTGCGGACCGTACGCGATGACCGAGGCGTCCAGGTCGATGTCCCGGCCGCGGTAGGCGGGCTCCCAGCCGAGGCCCATCTTGACCTGGGAGAGCAGCGGGCGGCCACCCTTGACCAGGGAGACCGTCTGGTTCTTCTGGAGGCTGACCCGGCCCTTGTCGAGGTTGATCTTCCCGGCGCCCGGGGCCGGGGCCGGCGGGGCGGCCGGGGGCGCGGGCGGTGTGGCGATGCGGGGGTCCATGGCGGGGGCGGGCGGGGCCACCGGCGGCTGCATCGGGGCCTGCGGCGGGGCGACCGGCTGGGCGGGGGCGACCGGCTGCGCGGGGGCCGCCGGCTCCTCCACCGACACGCCGAAGTCCGTCGCGATGCCGGCCAGGCCGTCGGCGTAGCCCTGGCCCACCGCGCGGGCCTTCCACACGCCGTTGCGCAGGTAGACCTCGACGACCACCAGCGCCGTCTCGGCGCCGAGCTGCGGGGGCGTGAACGTGGCCAGAACGCTGTTGTCGTCGGCGTTGCGGATCGTGGCCGTCGGTTCGACGCCCTGGAAGGTCTGGCCCGCCGCGTCCGGGCTCGCGGTGACGACGATCTTCTCGATGCCCGGGGGGAGGGCGGTGGTGTCGACCGTGATGGCGTCGGGGGCCGTGCCGCCGCCCGAGCGGTAGGTCACGCCCGGGCCGCTGGGCTGGTTGTAGAAGATGAAGTCGTCGTCGGAGCGCACCTTGCCGTCGGCGGTGAGCAGCAGGCCCGATACGTCGAGCCGCACCGGGGCGGCGACGTCCACCGTCACGCGGGCGGTGGAAAGAGGGATGTTCGAGCCGGGGGTCATAGCGGTCATGACCCGAGAACGACCGGGGCCGCTTTACCGTTCCCTTACCGTGCGGCCGATCGGGTCAGCGGCGGTGACGGGGGTGCAGGCGGGCGGCGCGCTCGTTGCCACGGCGGTAGTTTCCCGTCCAGCGGGCCATGACGAGCTGCGGGTCGCCGGCGTCGATCTCGGCGAGGAACCGGGCGGCGCGCGGGCCGCGCAGGGTGGCCGCCGCGCGGCCGTGGTGGGTGACCACGACCGTGCCGTCCGTGTGGACGTCGTAGCGGAAGCCGTGTGGCGGGGGCATGTGCGGCAGGGTAGGGCCCGGACGGCCTGCGGGCCCACCCGTTTTCGCGCCGCCCCGGCACGGGCCGCTACGGCACGACCACGATCTTCCTGCCGACCCCGGAGGCGAACTGCTCCAGGGCCTGCGGGTAGCTGGTCAGCGGCAGCCGGTCGCTGATGAAGACGTCCGGGTCCAGGACGCCGTTCGCGAACAGCTCCGCGGCGCGTTCGAAGCTGTGCAGGACCGCCATCGAGCCCGTGATGGTGATCTCCTGGTTGTAGATGCGGTACGGGTCGATGCTCACGCGCGTCGCGTAGTCCGCCACGCCGAACTGGAGGAACGTACCGGCCTTGGCGACCCGGTCCAGGCCGTCCTGGATCGCCGCCGCGTTGCCGGTGGCGTCCACCACCACGTCCCAGCCCTGCGGCCGGTCCAGCTCGTCGGCGCCCGCCGCCGCCCCCGTGACGCCGAGGCGGCGGGCGGTCTCCAGCCGGGCCGGGTTCAGGTCGACCACGTCCACGCTCGCGGCGCCCGTGCGCTTGGCCAGCTCCAGCATCATCAGGCCCATCGTGCCCGAGCCGTAGATCAGCACGTGGGCGCCCAGACGGGCGCGCAGGACGTCGTATCCGCGTACCGCGCACGAGAGCGGCTCGACGAGGGCCGCGTCCTGGGTGCGGATGTGCTCGGGCAGCTTGACGCAGTTCGCCACCGGCGCCACCGCGTACTGGGCGGCGCCGCCTGCCGTGGTCACGCCGATCGCGGCCCACCGTTCGCAGAGGTTGTTGTGGCCGTCGCGGCAGTAGCGGCACTCGTGGCAGTACAGCGACGGGTCCACGGCCACCTGGTCGCCGGGTGCCACCTCGGTGACCTGGGTGCCGACCGCCACCACCGCGCCGGCGAACTCGTGTCCCGGCACGATCGGCAGCTTGGGCGCGAACTCGCCCTGGAGGATGTGCAGGTCGGTGCCGCACAGGCCGCACGCGGCGACCTCGACGACGACATCGCGCGGGCCGGGCGTCGGGTCCGGGACCTCGGTGACGACGGCCCTGCCCACGGACTCGATGACGGCGGCCTTCATTTCACGGCTCCCAACGACAGGCCCTGGACCAGTTTGTCCTGGGCGGCGAACCCCGCGGCGAGCACCGGCAGGGAGATGACGAGCGACGCGGCGCACACCTTGGCCAGGAACAGGCCCTGGCTGGTGATGAAGCCGGTCAGGAAGACGGGGGCGGTCTCGGCCACCACCCCCGTGAGGACCCGGGCGAACAGCAGCTCGTTCCAGCTGAAGATGAAGCAGATCAGGGCGGTGGCGGCGATGCCGGGCAGGGCCATCGGGGCGATGACGCGGGCCAGCACCGTGGGGAGGCGGGCGCCGTCCACCCGGGCCGCCTCGATCACGGCCACCGGGACCTCGGCCAGGAACGACTGCATCATCCACACCGCGATCGGCAGGTTCATGGACGTGTAGAGGAGGACCAGCAGCCAGATGTTGTCGAGCAGCCCGGCGTTCTTGGCGAACAGGTAGATCGGCAGCAGGCCCGCCACCACCGGCAGCATCTTGGTGGACAGGAAGAAGAACAGCACGTCGGTCCATTTGCGCACCCGCCGGACGGACAGCGCGTACGCGGCCGGGAGCGCCAGCAGCAGGACCAGGAGCGTCGAGGCGACCGACGCGACCGTCGAGTTGATCAGGGACGGCCAGGGGCTGGCCCCGCCGCCGGCGCCGAAGAACTCGCGGTAGCCGTCGAGCGTGAGCGCGGCGCCGAAGGACGGCGGGTTGGTCGCCGCGTCCTGTTCGGAGTGGAAGGACGTCAGGGCCATCCACGCGACGGGCAGGAAGAAGACGATCCCGGCCAGCCAGGCCACCAGGCCCAGGCCGGCGCCCTTACGGGGGGCACGTCGGACGCGTACGGCGTTGCCGCTCATCCGCGGCTCACCTCCTCGCGGAACAGGGACGACACCACGCGCAGGGCGAAGGTCGCGATGACGATGGAGCCGATGACCACCACGACGCCGGCGGCCGAGGCGAGGCCGTTCTCGTGGGCCTGGTAGAAGCTCTGGTAGACGGTGTAGGGGAGGTTCGCGGTGCCCAGGCCGCCGGACGTGATGGTGAAGACCGCGTCGAAGTTCTGGACGATGTAGATCGAGCCGAGCAGGGCGCCGAGTTCGAGGTAGCGGCGCAGGTGCGGGAGCGTGAGGTGGCGGAAGACCTGCCAGTCGCTCGCCCCGTCCACCCGGGCGGCCTCGATCTGCTGCGGGTCCCGGCTCTGCAGTCCGGCCAGGATGATCAGCATCATGAACGGGGTCCACTGCCAGACCAGGGACGCCTCGACCGCGAGCAGCGGGGTGTCGGAGATCCAGTCGGGCTGTGGGCCGCCCACATAGTGCAACAGCCCGTTGAGCAGGCCGTATTCGGGGTTGTAGAGCACATGCTTCCAGAGGAGTGCGGCCGCGACGGGGACCACCAGGAACGGCGCGATCAAGAGGGTGCGCACCACGCCCCGGCCCTTGAACCTGCGGTCCAGCAGCAGCGCCAGCAACAGGCCGAGGAGCAGGCTGACCACGACGACGGTCACGGTCAGCAGGATCGTCGTCCACACCGAGCTGCGCAGGTCCGCGTCGGTGAGGACCTGGCGGTAGTTGTCGACGCCGGCGAAGCGACGGGCGTCGGGGTAGAGGGCGTTCCAGTCGAAGAAGGAGATCACCAGCGTGGCCACGAAGGGCAGCTGGGTCACGGCGATCATGAAGATCAGGGCGGGCAGGAGCGGCGCCCGGGTGGCCCAGGCCCGCAGACGGTCCGACGGCTCGCGGTTCCTCGTCGGGGCGGGTGGCGCGGCCACGGGGGCCGTGGTGGTGGCGGTCATCGTCCCTCGTACTCCTCGGAGATGCGCTCGGCGAGCTGCTGGGACTTCTTCAGGGCCGCGTCGACGGACTGGCGTCCGGCGATGGCCGCGCTGATCTCCTGGGAGACCTTGGTGCCGAGGTCGGTGAACTCGGGGATGCCGACGAACTGGATGCCGGGGGCGGGCCGCGGCTGCACACCGGGGTCGTTCGGGCGGGCACCCTCGATGGCCTCCTTCGTCATCTCCTGGAAGGCGGCGGCCTCGGCGCGGTAGTCGGGGTCGGCGTACGTCGAGGCGCGCTTGCCGGCCGGTACGTTCGACCAGCCGATCCGGTCGCCGACCAGCTGCTCGTACTCCTTGCCGGACGCCCAGGAGACGAACTGCCAGGCCTTGTCGGTGTTGCGGGACGCCTGCTGGATGCCCCACGCCCAGGTGTAGAGCCAGCCGGAGGAGTCGGTCTTCTCGACCGGCGCGGGGGCGTAGCCGACCTTGCCCTTGACGGGGGAGTCGGCGGACTCCAGGGATCCGGCCGCGGAGGTGGCGTCGTACCACATGGCGACCTTGCCCTGGGTCATGTTGTTGAGGCACTCGGCGAAACCGGACTGGGCGGCACCGGACTGGCCGTGCTCACGGACCAGGTCGACATAGAACTTCGTCGCCTTCTGCCACTCGGGGGAGTCGAGCCGGGCCGTCCAGTTCTCGTCGAACCAGGTGCCGCCGAAGGTGTTCACCACGGTCGTCAGCGGTGCCATGACCTCGCCCCAGCCGGGCAGGCCGCGCAGGCAGATGCCCTTCATGCCGGAGTCGGCGCCGTCCACCTGCGCGGCCAGGTCGGCGACCTGGGTCCAGGTGGGGTGCGCGGGCATCGTCAGGCCCGCCTTCTCGAACACGTCCTTGCGGTACATCAGGAAGGAGGACTCGCCGTAGAAGGGCTGACCGTAGAGCTTGCCGTCGTCGCCGGTCAGGGACTGGCGCATGGGGCCGAGGACGTCCTGCTCGTCGTAGCCGGGGTCGTCGGCGACGTAGGAGTCCATCTCCCGCAGCCAGCCGTTGCGGGCGTAGATCGGTATCTCGTAGTTGGAGAGGGTGGCGACGTCGTACTGGCCCGCCTGGTTGGCGAAGTCCTGGCTGATCTTGTCGCGGACGTCGTTCTCCGGCAGCACGGTGAAGTTCACCTTGATGCCGGTCTCCTTGGTGAAGTGGGCGGCGGTGAGCTTCTGGAGCTCGACCATCTGCGGGTTGTTGACCATCAGGACGTTGATCGAGTCGCCGCCCGACCCCGCCCCGCCCGCTCCGACCCAGCAGCCGGAGAGCAGCGGGGCGAGCAGCGTCCCTGCGGCGACCGCGGCGAGCGTGACTCGCGGCCTCCGTCGGCTCTGGGTTCGCATGGATCGCTCCTGAACATGTGGGGAGTTGCTGAAAAGGGAAGTAGGTAGAGGGGGATAGCGGATGTAGCGGGAGATAAAGGGCATCACGGGGTGTGAGGGGCCCGTCGAGGGGGCTGTCGGGTGGTCAGACGCGGATGACCTGGGGGACGAGCAGGGAGTAGCGGTGCGCCTCGGCGGTGGGCAGCAGGGTGCTGGTGACGATCGCCTCCAGGGCGCCGACCTCGGCGAACCGGCAGAAGCTGACCGCGCCGAACTTGGTGTGCACGCCGGCGAAGACCGTGCGCCGCGCGGCCCGCACCGCCTGCGCCTTGACCTCGCTGACCGCGGGGTCGGGAGTGGTCAGGCCGTGCTCCCGGGAGATGCCGTTGGCGCCGATGTAGGCGAGGTCGACCACGAAGCCGGCGAGCATCTTCGTCGTCCAGTGGTCGACGGTGGCCAGGGTGCCGGGGCGGACCCGGCCGCCGAGCAGCAGCACCGAGCACCCCTCCCGCTCGGCGAGTGCGCCGGCCACCGGCAGGGACGCGGTGACCACGGTCAGCGGCCGGTCCGCGGGGAGCGCCTCGGCGATGAGCTGGGGGGTGAACCCCTCGTCCACGAAGATCGTCTCGGCGTCCCCGAGCAGCTCGGCGGCGGCGGCCGCGATCCGGCGCTTCTCCGGCACATGGCTGGTGGCGCGGAAGGCGAGGGTGGTCTCGAAGCCCGCGCTCTCCACGGGGTAGGCGCCGCCGTGGGTGCGGCGGACCAGTCCGTGGTCCTCCAGTGCGCGCAGATCCCGCCGCACCGTCTCCTTGGCCACGCCCAGCAGGGTGGCGAGCGCGGTGACGTCGACGGAGCCGGCTGCCCGCGCGGCGCGCACGATCTCGCGCTGCCGTTCTTCCGCGGTTCTGTTCATGGCTGTCACCCGCCTTCTCTCCTGCGCTGCCCGTTCGGGCCCTGTGGGGAAGTTCTACAGCGGGTGCGAGGTGGTGACCAGGTCTGTCAGGGGAGTGATGGTGCCCGGGTGTGCCCGTTCGGTCTTGGGCGCGACCGGTCGTGCGGGCAGCGGCCGAGTGTCGTCGGCAGGTGTGTTGTGGCTGGCCGCGCGGTTCCCCGCGCCCCCTACGGTGCCGCTGACCCGTTGCCCGAGGTGTGCCCGGATGCGGGGGCGGGCGAGCCCGTTTCCTGCCCGTCCGCCCCTGCCATGGCTGAGATCTCGTCAGTACGGCCAGATCGGCGGGTCGGTCACGAAGTGGCCGCCCAGGCAGGCGTGCGCCGGATTCGCCGGGTCGAGCTCGCCCTGCTCGGCGACGAGCCCCTCGGCGTACGGCTCGGAGTCGTCCTGCGGCTCGTAGCCGAGCGCGCGTGCGGTGGACAGGTCCCACCACAGGCGGGTGTTCGCGGAGGAGCCGTAGACGACGGTGTGGCCGACGTTCTCGGCGGTCAGGGCGGCGTGGAAGAGGCGGGCGCCGTCGGCGGGACTCATCCACACCGAGAGCATGCGCACGCTGGTCGGTTCCGGGAAGCAGGAGCCGATGCGGACGGAGACGGTCTCGATGCCGTGCTTGTCCCAGTAGAGCTGCGCGAGGTCCTCGCCGAACGACTTGGACAGGCCGTAGAAGGTGTCCGGGCGGCGCGGGGCGTCGATCGGGATGAGCGGGTCGTCGCCCTCGGGGCGCGGGGTGTAGCCCACGGCGTGGTTGGAGGAGGCGAACACGACGCGCGGGACGCCCTCCTCACGGGCCGCCTCGTACAGGTTGTAGGTGCCCTCGATGTTCGCCTTGAGGATCTTCTCGAACGGAGCTTCCAGGGAGATGCCCGCGAGATGGACGATCGCGTCGACACCACGTACGGCCTCGCGCAGGGCCGCCCGGTCGGCCAGGTCCGCGGTGATCGCCTCCGGCGCGCCCTCGACGGGACGCAGGTCGAGCAGGCGCAGCGTGTACCCGTGTGCCGGGAGCAGGTCCCGCATCAGGGTGCCGAGCCCGCCGGCGGCGCCCGTGAGCAGAACGGTGCGGGGGGCGTTGCGGGGAGCGTTGCGGGGAGCGGGCATTCTCGGGGTCTCCTTGCAGGGGCTCCATGACCGGGCGGCCGTATGTGTGCACGGAATTCACATCCGTGGACACGCTAAGGAGCGGGGCCGCGCCCGTCAAGGGGCGCGCGGAGGGAGGGAATCCGCTGGTGCATCGGGGGTTGACCTGCTTGACCCCCCGTAGGTCGCCACCTTAGCGTGAGCATGTTCAGGAATGTGGACGCGAAACATGAATATGGACCTTGGAGAGCCTGTGACGCCACCTCCGCTCGCCGCCCGCCTCAGCGTCCCCAGCGGGCCGCTGTTCTTTCCGGTCACCGCCTACGGACCCGACGGTTCCCTGCACCTCGACGCCTATCGCGCCCATGTCCGCCAGGGGGTCGAGGCCGGGGCCGCGGCCGTCTTCGCCTGCTGCGGAACCGGCGAGTTCCACGCGCTCACACCGGAGGAGTTCGAGACCTGCGTCCGGGCGGCGGTGGAGGAGACGGCGGGACGCGTGCCGGTGGTCGCCGGCGCCGGGTACGGCACCGCGCTCGCCGTGCGCTACGCCCGGATCGCCGAAGGGGCCGGGGCGGACGGACTGCTCGCCATGCCGCCGTACCTCGTGGTCGCCGGCCAGGAGGGCCTGCTGCGGCACTACCGGGAACTCGCGTCGGCCACCGCCCTGCCGGTCGTCGTCTACCAGCGCGACAACGCCGTCTTCACCCCCGAGACCGTCGTCGACCTCGCCCGCACGGACGGGATCATCGGCCTGAAGGACGGCCTCGGCGACCTGGACCTGATGCAGCGGATCGTGAGCGCCGTACGCACCGAGGTCCCCGGCGACTTCCTCTACTTCAACGGCCTGCCCACCGCCGAGCAGACCCAGCTCGCCTACCGCGCCGTCGGTGTCCCGCTCTACTCCTCGGCCGTCTTCTGTTTCGCCCCGGAGATCGCCCTCGCCTTCCACGCGGCCCTCGCCTCGGGTGACGACGCCACCGTCCACCGTCTGCTCGACGGCTTCTACCGGCCGTTCGTGGAACTGCGCGCCCAGGGCCGCGGATACGCGGTCTCCCTGGTCAAGGCGGGCGTGCGGCTGCGCGGGCTCGACGTGGGCGAGGTGCGGCCCCCGCTGCACGAACCGGGCGAGGACCACGTCAAGCAGCTCGCCCAGCTGATCGAGCGCGGCCACGCGCTGCTGGAGGAGGGCCGGTGAGGGCCTCGGCGTTCCTCTACCCCTGGGACGTCAACGGGGACCCGGGCGCCCCGGCCCGGATCGCCGCGCTCGGCGTGGACCAGGTGACGCTCGCCGCCGCCTACCACTCCACGCGCGCGCTCACGCCCCGCCACCCCCGCCACCGCGTGGTCACCGCCGAGCACGCCGCCGTGCTCTACCCGGCCGGCGCCCGCTGGGAGGGCCGCCCCCTGCGCCCCTACCCGGCCGGCGGCTGGGCGCCCGGCGACGCGTACGGAGAGGCGGCCGCCGCCCTCGCGGAGACCGGCCTGGAGGTGCACACGTGGGTGGTCCTCGCGCACAGCTCCCGGCTGGGCGCCGAGCACCCGGACACCTCCGTCGTCAACGCCTACGGCGACCGCTATCCCTGGGCGCCCTGCATCGCACAGCCCGCCACGCGCGCGTACCTCGTCGAACTGGCCGCGGAGGCCGCCGTACGGCCGGGCGCGCGCGGCACCGAGCTGGAGTCCCTCGGCTGGTACGGCCTCGCCCATCTGCACGCCCACGACAAGATCGCGGGCGTCGCCCTCGGGGACGCCGGCCAGTACCTGATGTCGCTGTGCTTCTGCCCCGCCTGCCGGGACGGCTACGCCGCCCAGGGGCTCGACCCCGGCCGGCTGGCCGACGCCGTACGCACCGCGCTGGAACCGGTGTGGCAGGGCGCGCCGTCCGACGGCGGCTGGGCGGGCGTCGGAAAGCTGCTCGGCGAGACCCGGGCGGCCGGCACGCGCGCGTGGCGCGACGAGAGGGCACGCACCCTCCAGGAGGCGGCGGTCGCGGCGGTCCGCGCCGCCGCACCCGAGGGCTTCCAGGTCCTCCTGCACGCGGATCCGGTGTCGTACCACTGCGGTGCCAACGCGGGCGTCGACCCCGCCCACATCCTGTCCGTCGCGGACGGCGTGGTCGTGCCGTGCACGGGCGGGGCGGGCCCACTGACGCCGTTCGCCGAGCGGGCCCCCGAGGGCGCCGTGCTCGCCGCCAACTTCACCGTCGTCTCCGGGATGGGCGGACGCCCCGCGACCCTGGCCGAGGACGCCGCACGCGCGCGTGCCGCCGGGGCCACGGAGCTTCGGCTCTACCACGCCGGGCTGGCGTCGGACGGCGACCTCGCGGCGGTACGGGAGGCGCTGAGGGCGAACTGAATCGGCGTCAGGAGCAGGAGGGGCCGTCCGGCACGGGCAGCGGGCGGTGGGGGAGGAGCCGGGCCAGGACCGCTCCCACCACGCGTGAGCATTCCGGCCAGGACCGCTTCCACCACGGGTGCGGTGGGAGCCCGGTCCGGGACCGATGCTTCGCACGGGCAGCGGGCGGTGGTGGAGGAGCCGGGCCAGGAGCGTTCCCTTCACGGGTGAGCATTCGGGCCAGGACCGCTCCCACCACGGGTGCGGTGGGAGCCCGGTCCGGGACCGATGCTTCGCACGGGCGGCGGGCGGTGGGGGAGGAGTCGGGCCAGGACGCTCCCGCCACGGGTGAGCAGTCGGGCCAGGACCGCTTCCACCACGGGTGCGGTGGGAGCCCGGTCCGGGACCGATGACTTTCGCGGGTGCGGTGGGTCCACCCTCCAGGACCCACTTCGAGGAGCACCCGATGACCGACCCGACCACCCCCTTCGACCTCGGCCCGCAGACCCGGATCGTCGCGGACATCGCCGCCGGTGTGACCGACGAACAGCTCGACGACCCGACTCCGTGCCCCAAGATGGCGGTGCGCAACCTGCTGGGGCACCTGCTGGGGCTCTCCGTCGCCTTCCGGGACGCCGGCCGCAAGGCGCTCGGCCCGACGACCGACACCGACCCCGGCCAGGCCCTGCCGGACGTCGGCCCCGACTGGCGCGAGGAACTGCCCAAGGTCCTCGACGAACTCGCCGACGCCTGGCGCGACCCGGCCGCCTGGACCGGGATGACCCGCGCGGGCGGCGTCGACCTGCCCGGCGATCTCGCGGGGGTGATCGCGGCCGACGAACTGCTGATCCACGCCTGGGACCTGGCCCGGGCCACCGGCCGGCCCTACGCACCGGACCCGGCGACGTTGCGCGCGTCGTACGGCTTCCTGCTCGCGGCGGCCGAGGAGACGGACCGCGACGGGAGCCTCTTCGGTCCCGTCGTCGCCGTCCCGCGGGACGCGCCGCTGCTGGACCGGGCGGTGGGGCTCAGCGGCCGGGACCCGGGGTGGCGCCGCGCCGGGTGACGCCGAGTCGGTGTCGCCGAACTCGGTCGACCTGCTTGTGCCGGAGGCATTGACGAACCACAGGGGCGCTCCTACCTTCGACGCGTCATACGTCGTACGTCATATATGAGACGTGATACGCGAGATCCGAGAGGCGCGCATGACCTCTGTGCCCACGCCGATCCCCTCCCGCACGCAGTACGTGCTGGAGGAGATCAAACGCCGTATCCTCACCGGTCGGCTGACGCCCGGTCAGGCCCTGGTGGAGACCGACCTCGCCGCGCAGTTCGGGGTGTCGAAGACCCCCGTGCGCGAGGCGCTCAAGACGCTCGCCGGGACCGGACTGGTGGTGATGAGCCAGTACAAGGGCGTCACCGTGCGCATGGTGGACGCGGACATGGCGCGCGAGGTCTACGACGTGCGGCTGCTGCTGGAACCGGAGGCGTTGCGGCGCTCCGTACGGCGTGGTGCCGCCCTCGACGCCGCGGCAGCCGCGCTCGCCCTCGCCGACGAGGCCGCCGACGCCGCCGAACGGTCCCTGGCCAACCGGGAGTTCCACCGCGCCCTCTACCTGCCCTGCGGCAACCCCCTGCTCGGCCGGATGCTCGACGAGGTCCGCGACCAGGCCGCCCTCGTCTCCGCCGTCGCCTGGGCCGCCGACCCGTCCTGGGAGCGGGAGGCCGCCGAGCACCGGGAGATCCTCCGGCTGGCCCGGGACGGGGACGCCGACGGCGCCGCGCGCGCCCTGCACGCGCACATCGCCTCGTTCGTCGCGCGTGCCTTCCCCGACGCCGACGCCGACGCCGACGCCGACGCCGGTGACGGTGACGGGGTCGCGGCCGGGGCCGGGGCCGGGGCCCGGGGAGAGGGCGGCCCGGCATGACCACGGCCTTCGAGACCCAGCGCGAGGCCCTGGCCGACGTGGTGGCGATCCCGGTGACCCCCTTCGCCGAGGACGGCTCCGTCGACCCGGACACCCACCGCGCCCTGCTGCGGCGACTGCTCGACGGCGGGATCAGGACGCTCACGCCGGGCGGCAACACCGGCGAGTTCTACGCCCTCACCCCGCGGGAGCGCCGCCTCGTCACCGAGCTGACCCTCACCGAGGCCGGGGACCGCGCGGTGGTCCTGGCCGGCGTCGGCCACGACGTGCCCACCGCCGTCGCCGACGCCCGGCACGCCCGGGAGCACGGCGCCCGGATGGTGATGGTCCACCAACCCGTCCACCCCTACGTCTCGCAGCACGGCTGGGTCGACTACCACCGCGCGATCGCCGAGGCCGTCCCGGAGCTGGGCGTGGTCCCGTACCTGCGCGACGCGCGGCTGCACGGCTCCCGCCTGGCCGAACTCGCCGACGCCTGCCCCAACGTCGTCGGCGTCAAGTACGCCGTCCCTGACGCCGCCCGCTTCGCCGCCTTCGCCCGGGACGCGGGGCTCGATCGGTTCGTGTGGGTCGCCGGCCTCGCCGAGCCGTACGCCCCGTCCTACTTCTCCGCGGGCGCCACGGGCTTCACCTCCGGCCTGGTCAACGTCGCCCCGTCCGTCTCGCTGAACATGATCGAGGCGCTGCGCTCCGGCGACTACCCGGCCGCCATGAAGGTCTGGGAGCAGATCCGCCGCTTCGAGGAACTGCGCGCCGCGAACGGCTCAGCGGACAACGTCACGGTCGTCAAGGAGGCCCTCGCGTCCCTGGGGCTGTGCCGCCCCGACGTCCGCCCGCCCAGCAGACGGCTGCCGGCGAGCGGGCGCGCCGAGGTCGCCGCCCTCGCCGCCGGGTGGTCGGCGTGACCGCCAGGAAGCTCCCGGAGGAGCTCAGGAGCCACCAGTGGTACGGCACGGAGGGCCTGCGCTCCTTCAGCCACCGCGCCCGGACCCGCCAGCTCGGCTATCTGCCCGAGGAGCACCTGGGCAAGCCCGTCGTCGCGATCCTGAACACCTGGTCCGACATCAACCCCTGTCATGTGCACCTCCGTGAGCGTGCCCAGGCGGTGAAGCGGGGTGTCTGGCAGGCGGGCGGCTTCCCGCTGGAGTTCCCGGTCGCCACGCTCAGCGAGACGTTCCAGAAGCCGACCCCGATGCTCTACCGCAACCTCCTCGCCATGGAGACCGAGGAACTGCTGCGGTCGTACCCGGTCGACGGGGCGGTGCTGATGGGCGGCTGCGACAAGTCCACGCCGGCCCTCCTCATGGGGGCGGCCAGCGTCGACCTGCCGACCGTCTTCGTGCCCGCCGGGCCGATGCTGCCCGGCCACTGGCGGGGCGAGGTGCTTGGCTCGGGCACCGACATGTGGAAGTACTGGGACGACCGGCGCGCCGGCCTCATCGGCGACTGCGAACTGGCCGAACTGGAGAGCGGTCTGGCCCGCTCGCCCGGCCACTGCATGACGATGGGCACCGCGTCCACCCTCACCGCCGCCGCCGAGGCGCTCGGCGTGACCGTGCCCGGCGCCTCCAGCATCCCGGCCGTGGACTCCGGGCACGACCGGATGGCCGCCGCGGCCGGCCTGCGGATCGTCGAACTGGTCCACCAGGGCCGCACCTTGAACGCCATCCTCACCCGCGACGCCTTCGAGGACGCCGTCACGACCGTCCTCGGCCTCGGCGGTTCCACCAACGCCGTCATCCACCTCATCGCCATGGCGGGCCGGGCGGGCGTCCGGCTCACCCTCGACGACTTCGACCGTGTCGCCCGCACGGTGCCCGTGCTCGCCGACGTCCGCCCCGGCGGCCGGAAGTACCTCATGGAGGACTTCCACTTCGCGGGCGGCCTGCCCGGGTTCCTCTCCCGCATCCCGGACCTGCTCCACCTGGACCGGCCCACCGTCTCGCACGACACCCTGCGCGAACAGATCGCCGGCGCCCAGGTGCACGACGACGACGTCATCCGGCCCCGTGACAACCCGGTCGCGCCCGAGGGCGGCGTCGCCGTCCTGCGCGGCAACCTCTGTCCGGACGGCGCCGTCATCAAGCACATCGCCGCCTCGCCGCACCTGCTCCGGCACAGCGGCCGCGCGGTCGTCTTCGACGACTACCGGACCATGCAGCGGACCATCGACGACCCGTCCCTGGACATCACGGCGGACAGCGTGCTGGTGCTGCGGGGCGCCGGGCCCAAGGGCGGCCCCGGCATGCCGGAGTACGGCATGCTGCCGCTGCCCGACCATCTGCTGAAGCGGGGCGTCCGGGACATGGTGCGGATCTCCGACGCCCGGATGAGCGGCACGAGCTACGGCACCTGCGTGCTGCACGTGGCGCCCGAGTCCCACGTCGGCGGCCCGCTCGCCCTGGTCAGAACCGGCGACACCATCACCCTCGACGTCCCCGCACGCACCCTGAGCCTCGACGTGGACGACGCCGAGCTGGCCCGCCGCCGGGCGCGGTGGACGCCGCCGCCCGTGCGGTACGAGCGCGGCTACGGGGCGCTCTACACCGAACAGATCACCCAGGCGGACACCGGCTGCGACTTCGCGTTCCTCGCCCGACCGGGCACGGTGCGGGACCCGTACGCGGGCTGAAGGCACGAACCCGGCCGCGGCACCGTGCGGTCGAGATCTCGAACGATGATCGGAAAGCGCTTCACCGAGCCGCACCGCGCCCCACCCAGAACGGAGAGACTGTCATGGCCCACGCCGCAGCCGTGGCGAAACCGCCCGCGCCACCGGGGCGGCGCCGTACCTCCGCCACGCCGCGCGGACTGCCGTATCTGCTGATCGCCCCGGCGGCCCTGCTGATGCTGGGCTTCATCGCGTACCCGGTGCTCAGTGTCTTCTACTACAGCCTCCAGGAGTACAACCCGACCAAGCCGTGGCGGAACGGCTTCGCGGGCCTCGACAACTTCGTCCACGCCTTCACCGAGGACCCGGTCTTCTGGGACTCGCTGGTCTTCAGCGCCCAGTGGGTCGTCGTCGAGGTCGGGCTCCAACTGCTCCTCGGGCTCGCCCTCGCCCTGATCGTCAACCAGACCTTCGCGGGCCGCGCGCTCGGGCGGGCCCTCGTCTTCTCCCCGTGGGCCGTCTCCGGCGTCCTGACCTCCGTGATCTGGGTGCTGCTCTACAACTCCCAGACAGGCGTCACCCGATACCTCGCGGATCTCGGCGTCGGCTCCTACGGCACCAGCTGGCTGTCGGACACCTCCACGGTCTTCCCGGCGGCGGTCGTCGCCGAACTGTGGCGCGGCGTGCCCTTCTTCGCCATCCTCATCCTCGCCGACCTCCAGTCCGTCCCGAAGGACCTGTACGAGGCGGCAGAGGTCGACGGGGCGAGCCGGCTCAGGCAGTTCTTGCACATCACGCTGCCGCACCTGAGGGACGCCATCGTGCTCTCCACGCTGCTGCGCGCGGTGTGGGAGTTCAACAACGTCGACCTGCTCTACACCCTCACCGGCGGCGGACCGGCCGGCGTGACCACCACGCTTCCCCTCCACGTCGCCAACACCGGTGTCGACGGCCACGACTTCGGCTACGCCTCGGCCCTGACCACGGTCGCGTTCGTGATCCTGCTCTTCTGCTCGATCGCCTATCTGCGGCTGAGCAAGTTCGGAGGTGAGGCCAGGTGAGCACCCTCGACGAGGCCACCGTGGCCGCTCCGCCCGTCCGGCGCACCGTGCCCGGGCCGCGGCGTCCGGCCGGGCGCGGCCGCCGCGCCTGGGACGAGGCCCCGCGCTGGCAGATCTACCTGCCGCTCTCGCTCTACCTGGTCTTCACCCTCGTCCCGTTCTACTGGATCCTGCTCTTCGCCCTGCGCCCGACGGGCTCCACCTCCCTCGTCCCCTGGCCGATGACCCTCGACCACTTCGAGAAGGTGTGGACCGAGCGCGGCTTCGGCACCTACTTCCAGAACAGCGTGTACGTCGGCCTGGCCACGCTGGCGCTCACCACCGGGGTCGCCCTGGCCGGCGGTTACGCGCTCGCGCGGTTCGACTTCCGGGTCAAGCGGGTCTTCGTGCTCGGCCTGCTCTGCTCCCAGTTCGTGCCCGGCGCGCTGCTGCTGGTGCCGCTGTTCGAGATCTTCGCCGAGCTCCGGATGATCAACTCGCTGGGCAGCGTCATCCTCGCGGAGAGCGTCTTCCAGCTGCCGCTGTCGATGATCCTGATCAGCAACTTCATCAAGAACGTGCCGTACTCCCTGGAGGAGGCGGCCTGGGTCGACGGCTGCGACCGGCTGACCGCCTTCCGGGTCGTGGTGCTGCCGCTGCTGCGGCCGGGCCTCATCGCCGTCGGCTCCTTCGCCTTCGTGCACTCCTGGAACCACTTCCTGTTCGCCCTGATGTTCCTCAACAACCAGCAGAAACAGACCATCCCGGTCGGCCTGAACACCCTGATGAGCGCGGACAGCGTCGACCTGGGGGCCCTGGCCGCGGGCGGCATCGTCGCCGCGGTGCCGGTGGTGCTCGTGTTCGCCTTCATCCAGAAGTGGCTGATCACCGGGTTCAGCGCCGGGGCGGTGAAGGGATGAGCGAGGTGTGTGCCACCGCCGTACCCGCCGTACCCGTAGTACTCGCCGGCGCCCGCGGCCACGGCCGGTGGCACCTGGCCAACATCCGCCGCCTCCAGGACGAGGGCCTTGTCCGACTCGTCGGCATCTGTGAGCCGACTCCCCTCACCGAGGAGGAGTTCGGCGCCGGACCCCCCGCCCAGTCGGCCGACCTCGGCGCCCTGCTGGACAGCACCAAAGCCCGCGTCGCCGTGATCAGCACCCCCATCCCCACCCACACCGACCTGGCGCTGACGGCGGCCGGCCGGGGCGTCCACGTCCTGCTGGAGAAGCCACCGGCCCCCTCCTACGCCGAGTTCCGCCGGATGGCCGACGGGGTGGCCGGGGCGGGCGTCGCCTGCCAGATCGGGTTCCAGTCGCTGGGCTCGCACGCCCTGCCCGCGATCCGCGAACTGATCGCCGACGGAGCGATCGGCACCCTCGAGGGGGTCGGCGGGGCCGGGGCGTGGGCACGCGACGAGGCGTACTACCGGCGGGCGCCGTGGGCGGGCCGGAGGCGGCTGCACGGCGCCGACGTCGTCGACGGCGCCCTCACCAACCCGCTGGCGCACGCCGTCTCCACCGCCCTCGCCCTGGCGGGGGCCGCCCGCGCCGAGGACGTCGAGACGATCGTCACCGAGCTGTGGCGGGCCAACGCCATCGAGGCCGACGACACCTCCTGCGTCCGGATCACCACCGCCCAGGGCCGACCGGTCACCGTCGCCGCCACCCTGTGCGCCGAGCGGCCGCGCGAACCGTACGTCGTGGTGCACGGCAGCCGGGGCCGGATCACCTTCTGGTACAAGCAGGACCGCGTGCTGCTCCAGCGGGTCGGCCAGGGCCCGCAGGAGTACGTGTACGGCCGCACCGACCTGCTGGAGAACCTGGTCGGCCACCTCACCGCCGGGAGCGCGCTGCTCGCCCCGCCCGACGCGACGGGCGCCTTCATGCGGGTGGTGGAGGCGATCCGGCTGGCGCCCGACCCGGCCCCGCTGCCCGACGCCGCCTGGCGGCTCGTGCCCGGCGGGCACCGGCGGGTCGTGCCCGGCGTCGAGACGGTGGTCGAGGCCGCCGCCGACACCCTCGCCCTGTACTCGGAACTCGCGGCGCCCTGGGCCGCCCCGCACGAGGCGAGCACCCGATGACCGGCCACGCCGACGGGCACCCCAGCCGCGAACGGGCCGCCGCGCCGGTCCGGAAGACCGAGACATCCGACGTCCCCCTCACAAGGAGAGCCGACCGATGAAGATGAAGATCAGCATCCGCAGTCACAGCACCGGCAGACGTCGTACCCCGACCGTCGTCGTCCTCGGCGCCGTGCTCGCGCTGACCGTCACCGCCTGCGGTGACGACGGTGGCGGGGCGAGCGGCGACGGCGGAGCCGAGGGCAGCGGCACCGGAAAGATCGTCTTCTGGGACAACAACGGCGGTGTCCGCACCGACATCTGGAAGGAGATCATCGCCGACTTCGAGAAGGCGCACCCGGACATCGACGTCGAGTACGTGGGCATCGCCGCCACCGAGTACCAGTCCAAGGTCGACACCGCCATCCAGGGCGGCGGACTGCCCGACGTCGGCGGTGTCGGCGCCGCCATGATCGCCGGGTTCGCGGCGCAGGGCGCGCTGGAGCCGCTGGACGAGCGGCTCGCCGGATCGTCGCTGGACGGCGAGCTCAACGAGGACATGGTCACCTCGCTGAGGGCGGCGGGCGGCGCCGAGGACACGCTCTACTCGATCCCGACGTCCGCCAACAACGGCGTGCTGTACTACCGCACCGACCTCTTCGAGAAGGCCGGCCTGCCGCAGCCGACCACCTGGGACGCCTTCTACGCGGCCGCGCGGAAGCTCACCGCCGCGGGCAGGAACGAGTTCGGGTACACCATCCGGGGCGGCGCGGGCTCGATCGCCCAGGCCCTGGACGCGATGTACGGGCAGTCGGGGATCACGTCCTTCTGGGACGGGAGCGGTGAGAGGACCACCGTGAACGACCCGAGGAACGTAGCGGCGCTGGAGAAGTACGCCGGGCTGTACAAGAAGGTCACCCCGGCCGCCGACCTCAACAACGACTTCACCAAGATGGTCGCGCAGTGGGACTCCGGCACGATCGGGATGCTCCACCACAACCTGGGCTCGTACCAGGACCACGTGAAGGCGCTGGGCGTCGGGAAGTTCCGTGGGATACCGCATCCGACGGGACCCGGGGGCAAGCGGGTGCAGGTGTCCAACCCGGTCGACGGCATGGGGCTGTTCAAGGCCTCCAGGAACAAGGAGGCGGCGTGGAAGTTCATCGAGTTCGCGACCTCGCACGCGCAGAACTCGAAGTTCAACGAGACGGCGGGGCAGGTGCCTTCGCACACCGGCGCGGCGAAGGACGCGTGGATCTCGCGGGCCGAGCCGACGAAGCTGGCCGCGCAGGCGCTCGGTGACGGCTCCACGACGATCGTGCAGCTGCCGTACTACCTGCCGGACTGGAACACCATCTCCAAGGCCGACAACGAGCCCAACTTCCAGAAGGTGCTGCTGGGCGACATGAGCGCGCGGGACTTCCTGGACACGCTCGCCGGACAGCTGAACGAGGCCCAGGAGGAGTGGCGGCAGCAGAAGGGCTAGTGCGCGGGCCGTCCCCGGCAGGTCGGACGAAGCCGATTCCGTAACACGGGGAAAACCTGAAAGCGGTCGGGTGTAGGAACAATCCAGCCAGCGTTCGTACATCGATCATTCAGGCGTCAGGGAGTTCAGTCATGTCCGAACTGAAGAAGGCGACCGACCGGCCAAGTGGGCCGTCGGCGCCGGGGAACGGGGTCGACCGGTTCTTCAGGATCTCCGAACGGGGCTCCACCGTCGGCCAGGAGATACGCGGCGGTCTCGCCACGTTCTTCACGATGGCCTACATCCTTGTCCTGAACCCCCTCATTCTGGGCAGCGCCGAGGACAAGTACGGCCACCAGCTCGACCCCGTCCAACTCACCACCGCCACCGCCCTGGTGGCCGCCGTCATGACCGTCGTCATGGGCGTCGGCGGCAATCTGCCCCTCGCCCTCGCCGCCGGACTCGGCCTCAACGCGGTCGTCGCCTTCCAGATCGCCCCACTGATGAGCTGGGCCGACGCCATGGGCCTGATCGTCGTAGAAGGCCTGCTGATCTGCGTCCTGGTGGTGACGGGCCTGCGCGAGGCCGTCATGCACGCCATCCCGCAGGCACTGAAGCAGGCGATCAGCGTCGGCATCGGCCTGTTCATCGCCTTCATCGGCTTCGTCGACGCCGGTTTCGTTAGCCGGATCCCGGACGCCGCGAACACCACCGTGCCCGTTCAGCTGGGCGGCACCGGCACGCTCACGGGCTGGCCGATGCTGGTCTTCTGCCTCGGCGTCCTGCTGACCGTCGGACTGCTCGCCCGCCGGGTCAAGGGCGCCATCCTGATCAGCATCGTGACCATGACGGTCGTCGCGATGGTCGTCGACTCCCTGGCCGACATCAAGACCTGGGGCCTGACCACACCCGCCTGGCCCGACCAGGTCGTCGACAGCCCCGACTTCGGCCTGATCGGCGACTTCGACCTGTTCGGCGCGTTCAGCGAGCCCGGCGTCGGCGTGGTCACCGTGGTGCTGCTGATCTTCACGCTGATCCTGTCCGACTTCTTCGACACCATGGGCACGGTCGTCGGCGTCAGCGCCGAGGCCGGGCTGCTCGACGAGGACGGGAAGGTCCCGCATCTCGGTCGCGTCCTGCTCATCGACGGCGCGGCGGCCGTGGCCGGCGGCGCCGCGTCCGCCTCGTCCGCCACGTCCTACATCGAGTCGGCGGCCGGCGTCGGCGAGGGCTCACGCACCGGGTTCTCCAACCTCGTCACCGGCGGCCTGTTCGCCCTCGCCCTGTTCCTCACCCCGCTGCTCACCATCGTCCCGCTCCAGGCGGCCGCCCCCGCGCTGGTCGCCGTCGGATTCCTGATGATGACCCAGGTCAAGCAGATCGACTGGGACCGCTACGAGATCGCCGTTCCCGCGTTCCTCACCATCGCCGTGATGCCGTTCACCTACTCGATCACCAACGGCATCGGTGCGGGCTTCCTCGCCTACGTCGTCATCAAGACGGTGCTCGGCAAGGCCAAGGAGGTCCACTGGCTGCTGTGGGGGACCTCGGCGCTGTTCCTGGTGTACTTCGCGATCGACCCGATCGAGCAGCTCCTCGGCGTCGGGTGACGAGGCGGGGGCGACCCTGCTGGGTCCCCCCCCGGCCCCCTTACCGCAGTGCGGCCTCCATGACGGCCTTGGCCACCGGCGCGGCCAGCCCGTTGCCGCTGACCTCGGAGCGCTCCGCGTCCGACTGCTCCACCACCACCGCCACGGCGACCTCCTTGTCCGAGGAGTCGGACTTGGCGTACGAGGTGAACCAGGCGTACGGCGTCTTGCTGTTGTTCTCGCCGTGCTGGGCCGTACCCGTCTTGCCGCCGACGGTGGCGCCGGAGATCCGCGCGTTCGTCCCCGTGCCCTCCTCGACGACCGTCTGCATCGCCGACTGCAACTGCTCGGCGGTCTTCGAGCTGACGATCTCCTTGCGGGAGGCGTTGTCGTCGTAGTCCTCCAGCACGTCGCCGCTGTGGTCGGTGATCCTGGACACCATGTGCGGTTCGACCAGCTCGCCGCCGTTGGCCAGCGCCGCGGACACCATGGCGATCTGGAGCGGCGTCGCGGTCACGTCGAACTGGCCGATACCGGACAGCGCGGTCTGCGCCTTGTCCATGTCCTTCGGGTAGACGCTCTCGTACGCGCGCACCGGCACGTCCTGCTCGCTGTCGTTGAACCCGAACTTCTCGGCCATCTCCCGGACCTTGTCCTGGCCCAGGTCGACGGCCATCTTGCCGAAGACGTTGTTGCAGGAGTACTGGAGCGCCACCCGGATCGACGCGTCCTCACAGGGTGCGTTCGGGTTCTCGTTGGTGAGGTTGCTGGAGGACTGCGGCAGCGGGTACGGGTCGGGGCTCTTCGTCCTCTCGTCCACCGAGGAGTACAGCCCGTCCTCCAGCGCGGCGGCCGCCACCACCAGCTTGAAGGTGGAGCCGGGCGGCAGCGGCTGGCGCAGCGCCCGGTTGGTCATCGGCTTGTCCTCGTCGTCCTCGGTGAGCCGCGTCCAGACCTCCGAGTTGCCCGCGGTGATCTCCGACGGGTCGTACGACGGGGTGGAGACGACCGCCAGGAGCCTTCCGGTCTTCGGGTCGATGGCGACCGCGGCGCCCTTCTTGTCGCCGAGCGCCTCGTACGCCGCCCGCTGGGCGTCCGGGTCGATCGTCGTGATCACGTCACCGGGATCGGCACGCTTGTCGGTGACCGTGTCCATCACGGTCTTGAGCCGGGTGTCGGTGCCGTCCAGCAGCTCCTGGTAGACACCCTCCAGCTGGGTGGCGCCGTACACCTGTGAGCTGTAGCCGGTCACCGCCGCGTACAGCGCGCCGTCCTTGTAGGTCCGCTTGTATCTGAGGTCGCCGCCGGTCGTCCGGGCCGAGCCGGTCACCGAGTCGCCGGCCACGACGATGTTGCCGAGCGGCGCGCTGTACAGCTCGATCGCGTTCCGTCGGTTGTCCTTGTCGTCCGCGAGTGCCTGGCCCTTGTAGAACTGCACCCAGGTGGCCCTGACCAGCAGCACCAGCACCAGGAGCAGCGTGAAGACCGCAGCCCGCCTGATCGTCCTGTTCATTCCGCTGTGGAAGACGAGCGGCACCGGCCGGAACGTTCCCTTCCGTCCCGTTTTCTCATCCGCTCCTCAGAAAACGGGATGCACGGCGGCCGGGCCGGGCCGGTCACAGCCTGCGCGTGGCCAGCGTCAGGCGGTCGCGGGCGTCGAACAGGGCGTCCTTCACCAGCTGCTCGTGGGCGGGGGTGAGCCGGGCCACCGGGATCGAGCAGCTGATGGCGTCGCGGGCCGGGGTGCGGTAGGGGATGGCCACGCCGAAGCAGCGCAGCCCGAGGGTGTTCTCCTCGCGGTCGACGGCGTACCCCTGCTCCCGTACCAGGTGCAGCTCCTCGATGAGCTTCTCGCGGTCGGTGATGGTGTTCTCGGTCAGCGCCGGCAGCGTCTCCGGCAGCAGCTTGCGCACCTGCTCGTCGGAGAAGGTGCTGAGCAGCACCTTGCCCAGCGAGGTGGAGTGCGCGGGCAGCCGGCGGCCGACGCGGGTGAAGGGGCGCAGGTAGTGCTGCGACTGACGGGTGGCGAGATAGACGACGTTGGTGCCGTCCAGGCGGGCCAGGTGGATGGTCTCCGTGGTGTCGTCCGACAGCCGGTCCAGGGTGGGCCGGGCCACCGCGACCACCTCGTCGCCGTCGATGTACGACGTCCCGACGAGCAGCGCCCGGACGCCGATCCCGTACCGCGTGCCCGTGGCGTCGGTCTCCACCCAGCCGAGTTCGACGAGGGTGCGCAGCAGCATGTACAGGCTCGACTTGGGGTAGCCCACGGCCTCCTGCACGGCGGCCAGCGAGTGCATGCCGGGACTCCCCGCGAAGTACTCCAGCAGTTCCACCGTCCGCACCGCGGACTTGACCTGCGCCCCGCCGCCTGTCTCGGCTGCCGACATCGCCCTTGACCCCTTCGTTCGACGGGAAACCAGAGTTATAGTCTCCCTCGTATTCACGATCAGAGACAGCGTTCAGTATATCGAACAGCGCTGGTCCGTGACGTGGTGCATCACGTACGTACTGCGGCAAGACATCTGGAGGGACCCCGGTGGCAGCAGCACCAGTCTGGAGTGTCGACCCCCGTACCGGGAAGCAGCGGGAACAGGTTGCGGTGGAGGCCACAGCCCAGGAGGTGGACACCACCGTCCGTGCCGCGCACGCCACCCGTGGCGCCCTCGCCGACCGGACCGTCCGGGCCGCCTTCCTGCGCACCGCCGCCGACCAGTTGGAGGCGGCGCGGGACGGACTCGTGGAGACCGCCGACGCCGAGACCGCGCTCGGCCCCGTCCGGCTGACGGGCGAACTCGCCCGCACCTGCTACCAGTTGCGGGCCTTCGCCGACATCGTCGACGAGGGCGCCTTCCTGGACGTCGTCATCAACCACCCCGACGCCACCGCCACCCCGCCCGTCCCCGACCTGCGCCGTCACAAGGTGCCGCTGGGCGTCGTCGCCGTCTACTCGGCCTCCAACTTCCCCTTCGCCTTCTCCGTCGCCGGTGGTGACACCGCCAGCGCGCTCGCGGCCGGCTGCCCCGTCGTCGTCAAGGCCCACCCCGACCACCCGGGCCTGTCCGAGCTGGTCGCCAAGGTGCTGCGCCGGGCCGCCCGGGAGCACGGCATACCCGACGCGGTGCTGGGCCTCGTCCACGGCTTCGAGGCGGGCGTGGAGCTCATCGGGCATCCGCTGGTCGCGGCGGCCGGGTTCACCGGCTCGGTACGCGGCGGGCGCGCCCTCTTCGACGCGGCGGCCGCCCGCCCCGTCCCGATCCCCTTCCACGGCGAGCTGGGCTCCCTGAACCCGGTGCTGGTCACCGAGGCGGCGGCGGAGGAGCGCGCCGAGCAGATCGGCGGCGGGCTCGCGGGCTCGATGACGCTGGGCGTCGGGCAGTTCTGCGTGAAGCCGGGACTGGTGCTCGCGCCCTCCGGTGCGGCGGGGGACCGGCTGGTGAAGTCGCTGACCGAGGCGGTCAGCAACACCGAGGCGGGCGTTCTGCTGGACCACCGGATGCGCGACAACTTCGTGGCCGGGGTCGCCGAGCGGGCCGCGCTCGACGGCGTCGAGTCGCCCGTGACGCCGGGCGCCGGCGGGGAGCACACGGTCAGCGCGGGATTCCTGACGGTGCCGGCCGAGAAGCTGGTTCGGGAGGGGGCGCACGACCTGCTCCTGGAGGAGTGCTTCGGGCCGGTGACGGTCGTGGTCCGCTACGAGGACGAGAGCGAGGCGACGGCCGTGCTCTCCCGGCTGCCGGGCAACCTCACGGCGACGGTGCAGCTGTCGGCGGAGGAGGCCGCGGGACAGGGGCGGGGACCGGAGCTGCTCGCGGAGCTGACGCCGCTCGCGGGGCGCGTCCTGGTGAACGGCTGGCCCACCGGCGTCGCCGTGGCGCCGGCCCAGCACCACGGCGGGCCCTACCCGGCCACGACCTCGACGTCCACCTCCGTCGGCGGCACGGCGATCGAGCGGTGGCTGCGGCCGGTCGTGTACCAGGGGGCACCGGAGGCGCTGCTGCCGCCGGAACTGCGGGACGACAACCCGCTGGGCCTGCCCCGGCGGTTCAACGGCCGTCTGGAGCGCTGAAGCGAGGCCGAAGCGAGAAGGAGCGCCGAAGCGGGAACGCCACCCGGCGCCGCGCGTGAGCGCGGCGGGACGGCCCGGGATCCGGCCACTGCCGGCCCGGCGGCCGTCGGGGCGGCAGTGGCCGGCAGCACGGATTGCCCCGTCGGCCTCGACGAGCGGCGACCCGACGTGGTGTCCCGGGCGGGGGACCCGTGCGGCCGCCCGGGACGCCGGGACGGCCGTCAGAACATCGACGACAGTCCGCTGGTGATCGAGGAGACCAGTTCCTTGCCCTCCTCCGCGACCCGCTTCACCGCGGGGGCCACCCTCTTGGCGACCGGGGTGATCCACCTGGACTGGCCGTAGGTGACCAGGCTCAGCGCGGTGCCGCCCGCGGCCCACATGAACTCGCTGCTGGTGAAGCCGTGTTCGATGCCGGTGAACAGGGTGCTCAGCGCGCCGGCGCCCATGGCTATGCCGCCGAAGACGGCGGCGGCCGGGACACCGACGACCGCGAACGGGGGAAAGACGAGGCTGGCGACACCGAGGCCGGCGGAGATGAAGCCCGCGCCGATGCTCACGTAGTTGAAGGCGTCGGCCCACCAGCCGGCGTCCGAGTACCACTCGTCGTTGTCTCCGCCACTGCCGTTCTCGTTGACCTCGTCGTGGGTGCCGCTGTCGGCCGGGTTTCTGCCGTTGTCCCGGTCCTCCTGCGCCTTCTCGGCGGCCTCGCGGGCGGCCTCGCGGGCCTCCTCCTGACGCTTCTGGACGACGATGGCGCGCGCCTGGTTCGCCGCCGCGGCCGCCGTGGCCGCGTCCCGGCCGGCCTCGAGTTCGGACTGGCGCGCGCTCGCCGCGGACGCCTGGGCGCTGTAGGCGGAGTTCAGGGCCGAACGGGCCGCGTCGATGGCCCTGTTCGCGGAGTAGTTCGCCGAGCGGGAGGCGCTGCGCGCCGTCGACGCGGCAGCCGAGGCCTTGTTCGCGGAGGTCTGCGCGTCCGCGGCCGACCTGTCCGCCGCGTCGGCGTTCTGCCGGGCCTGGTCGGAGTACTGGCCGGCCTTCGCCCCCGCGGCGATGGCCTTGTCCGCCCAGTCCTGCGCCTCCTCGGCCGCGTTGCGTGCGGTCGCCGCCACCTGCGACGCCAGTGCCGCGGTCTGCTGCGCCGCGTAGGCCGTTTTGGCCGCGGCGGCGATCGCCCCCTGGATCGCGGCGACGTGGGTGGCGGAGTCGTGGTCGAGCTGGGCCGAGGAGTACTGCACCACCTGGACGAAGTTCCGGCGCATCCACGTCGGCCCCTCCAGGGCCACGTCCCCGTACGCCTTGGTGTAGTCGCCTCCGTTCGCCACCGAGGTCGCGGTCTCGACCGCGTCGTCCTCCCGGACGGCGGCGGGGTAGGTGCGGTCGAAGAAGTCCTGCAACGCCTCCGGGGTGTTCTTGTCCAGTGCGTCGTTGGCCGCCTCGGTGACGGCCCGGCCGGGCTTCTGGTCGAGGATGCGCCCGATCTGCACCCGGTTGTCGTCCTGCGAGGCCCGGATCACGCCGGAGGTGAGGAAGTCGCCCACGGCCGTGGAGCTGCCGCTGGCCAGCGCCGCGTGCGCGGCCGCCGCGATGGCGGGGTTGGACACCTGGGCGATGTACAGGACGGTCTCGCGGTCGTCCTGGTTCTGGGCGACCGCCCGGTCGAGGTCGATCCAGGAGAACATGTCGTCGTCGCTGCCGGAGAGCGCGAACTGGGCGGCCTCCCGCGTCCACGCGCCCTTGGCTTCGAGCAGCCCGGTGGCGGCCTTGCGGCCCAGTGTGGCGGCGAGCGACAGGTCGCCGTCCGTGAACAGGGCCTTCTCGGCCGCGCTGATCAGGTCCTTGATCGCCTGATCGGTCTGCGCGTCCTGCGCCCGCTTGTTCGCGTACTCGGCCTGCTCCTCCGTCTCGATCTCGGCCAGCAGCCGGGCCTCGTCCAGGCCCTGCAGCCGCTCCTGCTCCAGGCGCGCCAGCTCGGCGCTCCGGGCCGCCTGGGCGACCGCGACGGCGTCCGTGACGGCCTGGGTGGCGGTGTCGGCGGCCTTGACGGCCTCGCCGGCGTGGGCGGTGGACTTGTTCGCGAAGTCGATGGCCTTGCCCGCGTTCGCCACGGCCTCGTCGACGGCGTCGGCGGCCTTCTCGGCGTGGGCGGCGGCGGAGTTGGCGGCGTCCCGGGCGACGCGCGCGGCGGAGGCCGCCGTGTTGGCGAGGGCCTGCGCGCTGGAGGCGGCGTTGGTGGCGCGGTTGGCGGCGGCGGTGGCGATGGCGGCCTGGCGCTTGGCCTCGGCGGCCTGCGACTGGGCGGCTCCGGACGCGGCGGCGGCCTGCGCGGCGGCGGTGGCGGCGGCCGCCGAGTTACGAGCCGCGGAGGCGGCCGAGGCACTGGCGCCGACGGACTGGGCGCAGGCGGCCCGCGCGTAGTCGGCGGCCTTGGCCGCGGTACGGGCCTTGGCGGCGGAGTTGCGGGCCGCGACCGCGGCGTCCTTGGCCGCCTGGGTCTTGCCCGCGTCCTTGGAAGCGGCGATGGCCGCGTTGTAGGCACGGGACGCGGCTCCGCCGGCGGCCGAGGCGGCCTGGGAGGCGGCCGTGGCGGCCCAGGAGGCGCGGCGGGAGGCGTTCACGGCCGCGTTGGAGGCGTTGATGGCGATACGGGCGGCGTTCGCGGCGCCCTTGGCCGCGCCGGCCGCCTTCCGGGCCGCCGCGGCGGATTTCTGCACGTCCTCCTTCGCGGCCTCGGCCTCGGCGGCGGCCCTCTCCGCCGCCTTCTTCGCCTCGGCCGCGGCGGCCAGGGCCCGCTCGGACGCCTCGACGGCGAGGTCCGTCTCGGCCTGGGCGCGCTTGCCCTCCCGGTCGACGACGGCGACGAGCTCCTCGATGGTCGCCCTCTCCTGGTCGCGGGCACGCGCGATGTGCTGGCCGGTGTCGAGGAACCACTGGATGTCCGTCGCGGTGCCGTTCAGGGCGCGGTCGGCGTACTTCCGCACCTCGGGTCCGGCGTTGACCAGCATGGTGGCGACCAGGAGCTGCGAGTCCTCCAGGCGGGCGGAGTACTGACCCTCGGTCAGGAAGGACTCCAGCGCCGCGCGCGTGCCCGTGTCCAGGGCTGCGGACGCCTCGCGCCGTACGGCCTTTCCGCCGGTGGCCGACAGGGTGGCGGCGGCGACCTGGAGGTCTTCCAGGAGCGCCGACTCGTATCCGCCCTGGAGGAAGGCGGCGACGGTGCTGTCACCGCCGTCGAGCGCGGCGGTGGCCTCGCGGCGCAGGCCCTTGCCGGAACGGGCCAGGTAGCCGGCGATCGCGACGCGGTCGTCCTCCGTCGTCACCCTCGGCAGGGTCTGGCCGAGGAAGACCTGGATGTCGGCGTCGGTGCCGAAGAGCGCGTCCGCGGCCGCCGCCTTGGTGGCCCGGCCTCCGGTCATCCATGCCCTGACCACCTTCGCCCGCTCGGTGTCCGGCAGGGTGAGCGGGTCGGCCGTCGTGGCCGGTGTCCCGGCGGCGCGGGCAACGGGCGTCCACGCCAGGGGTGTGGCGGCGGCGGCCGTGACGGCGGCGAGCGAGCCGAGGAGCCGTCTGCGACTCCAGAAAATCGTCTGCATAGGAAATTGCCCTCGTGGTCTCTGCCGGTGCGGCAGATCGGCGATCACTGACACGGCAGGCTTCCCCCGCATGCCCGGGCAGTCATGTGTGGCCCCCGTGAGGCGTATGCGTTGCCTGCGCAATGACGTGACCATACCAACGCGCGTTCGACGCGCAATCAATTTGGGGCCGCGAACGAAATGCGTCCGAGAAGTGCGCGGTACGGCTTCTTTGTCGTTTCTTTGCAAGAGTCCCTACAACCATTGGAGTTGTGTGGCGAGGGTCACAACTCGCCCTCAACTGCCGCCCGTTTTGCGGCTGTTGGCGGAGTGGACAAAGACGGGGAACCAAGGTGGCATAGAGCGGGGAAGGCGGCTGCCCAAATTTTTGGGGGCCTTTTGTACGGGGGAAAGACGATTCCTTCACGCATGCCTTGAACCACGTTACGGACATCTTTTTGGAAGCAACGATTTGAGGAAAGTGATGAAGTCGCGCACCACATTTGCGGCGCAGCTGAGCCGATTTGCGATACGGCAACGACGCGGGAGATTTCTGACCCGCGCCCTCGGCACCGCGGCGGTCGGCGCCCTGGCATGGGCCGCCCTGGCGGCCGGCCTCCCCGGTGGTTCCAACGCCCCGGCAGGCACTGCCGCGGTGGCCGACGAGGCTCCGGGTTACGCGGTCGAGGACTTCGACTACCCGCAGGCGGACAAGATCCTCACCGAGAAGAACATCCTGCTCAAGCGGGGCGACGGCCACATCACGCTCGCCGACTGCGCGAGCGGCACCGGGCAGTTGGAGGTCCAGGCCCGGGACCGGAGCAAGGTCTGCTTCGACGTCAAGGGGAACTCCGGCTGGCTGACCCTGGAGCTGCCCTCCGTCTACCTCATCCGGGGCAACGACTACACGACCGAGGCGGACATGACGGTCGGTACCGAGCAGGAGTCGTACGACATCGCGAAGAACACCTGGACCCCCGTGGGCGAGAGCGCGGACGAGCAGGCCCGTGAGTGGACGCTCCTGGAGCTTCGGACCTCCAAGTAGCGCCCCGCCGAGCCCTCCTGCCCGATCCGTCACCACCCACCAGGGGAACCACCACATGACCTACGCAAGATCCGTGCGCCTCGTCGCACTGGCCGCCGCCCTGACCTTCGGCTCCGCCGCGCTCGCGGCCGGTTCCGCCGCCGCCGTCACCGGCCCCGCCGTCCCCGCCGCCGACACCACCTACGCCTACACCGCGCAGATCACCGTCGGCGACCACGACCGCGGTTGCTCGGGTGTCCTGGTCGACCGCGAGTGGCTGCTCACCGCGGCCAGTTGCTTCGCCGCCGACCCCGCGACGAGCCTGTCCGTGCCCGCCGGCAAGCCGGCCACGAAGACCACCGCCGTCATCGGCCGCTCCGACCTCACCGGCACCGCAGGCGCCGCCCGCGACATCGTCGAACTGGTCCCGCGCACCGACCGCGACGCGGTACTGGCCCGCCTCAACCGCCCCGTCACCAACGTGTCCCCGATCTCGCTGGCCACCACGGCGCCGACCGCCGGGGAGACCCTCGGCCTCGCCGGCTACGGCCGCACCGCGACCGAGTGGGCACCCCTCAGCCTGCACACCGGCACCTTCACCGTCGACGCCGCGGCCGCCACGACCGCCTCGGTCACCGGCACGAACGGCACGGCCGCGTGCATGGGCGACACCGGCGGCCCGCTGGTCCGCGGCAGCGGCGGCACGGCCCAACTGGCCGCGCTCGCCAGCCGGTCCTACCAGGGCGGCTGCTACGGCATCGACACCACCGAGACCCGCACAGGCGGCGTCGTCACGCGCGTCGACGACCTCGCCGCCTGGGTGAACTCCACCACCGGCGCCGTCCGCGCCACCGACTTCAACTGCGACGGCGTCGAGGACATCGCGATCTCCGACCCGCGGGCGACCGTCGGCGCGGTCGGCGCCGCGGGCCTGGTGCGGATCGTCTACGGCGGCGGCAAGGGCACCGCCGAGATCAACCAGGACCTCGACTGGGTTCCCGGCGCCGCCGAGGCCAGCGACTGGTTCGGCGAGTCCCTGGACACCGTCGACTGGAACGAGGACGGCTGCACCGACCTGGTCGTGGGCACCCCGGCCGAGGACATCGGCAGCGCGGCCGACTCCGGCATGGTCGACGTCCTGCACGGCGCCCCGGGGGGCCTCGGCACCGGCGCGGTCAAGAACACCCACTTCGAGGAGGGCTCCGGCGCCGGCTCCCTGGCCACGGCCCTCGCCCAGGCCGGCGACCGGTTCGGCGACTCCGTCGCGGCCGGCGTCACCGCCGCCGGCAAGCCGTTCCTGGTCAGCGGCGCACCCGGTGAGGCCGTCGGCGGCCTGGCGAAGGCCGGCGCCGCCTTCTACCTCCACGGCACCACCAGCATCGTCTTCCACCAGGACAGCGCCGACGTGCCCGGCGGCGCGGAGGCGAACGACGGCTTCGGCGGCTCGGTCGCGGCCGACCCCAACTTCTTCGCCGTCGGCGCTGCCGGTGAGGCCATCGGCGAGGACGCCGGCGCCGGCAACCTGGCGGTGTTCAGCCACACCCTGACCGCCGCGGGCCTGCCCACCCCGAAGTTCGGGCTCGACCAGGACCTCGACACCGTCTCCGGCGGCGCGGAGGCGGGCGACCAGTTCGGCTACTCCCTGGCCCTGGCCCCGTACCGCCCCTCCGGCGCGGCCGCCGCCACCGACTCGATCCTCGCGGTCGGCGCCCCCGGTGAGGACCTCGACGTCGACGGCGTCTCCAAGGCCGATGCCGGCACCGCCCTGACCTTCCGTGTCACCGCCGCGGGCACCGTCACCCAGCTCTACGGCATCTCCCAGGGCACCGGCGAGGACGACGTGACCGGCACCGGGGAGGCCGGCGACCGCATGGGCACCACCGTGACCGCGATCAACACCGCCCCGCGAGCCCTGAGCACCACCGCCACGATGAAGCTGGCCGTGGGCGCCCCCGGCGAGGCCATCGGCACGGCGGCCAAGGCCGGCGCGGTGCACACCTTCTCCCTGCTGGGCGCCCCGGGCGCCAACGACCGGTGGCTGGAGGCCGGTGACGGCGACGGCATCCCCACCGCGCCCGGCGCCGACCAGCAGCTGGGTTCGAGCATCCGCTACACCGGCACCAAGCTGTACGTCGGCCTGCCGCTGGGCCCCAGCACCTACGGCACCCTGTACGCCCTGCCCTTGTCGAACGTGACCGCCGGCGGCGCCGTCGCCCCCGTCACGACCTACCAGCCCGGCGCGGGCGGCCTCCCGGCAGCCGGCGACCGCTTCGGCTACGCGGCGCGGTAACCCACTCCGGCGGCACCACCCCGACGCCGAGCGTCGGGGTGGTGCCGCCGTCATGTCTGGCCAAGTCCCCCTTCCGGGCTCTGAGAAGATCTGGCCATGGACATGGAACTTCCCGAAGTGCCCTTTCCCCTGCGCAGTTACGGGCCCGACGGCAACTGGGCCTTTGAGGACGGTGTGCTCACCGGATGGGCCGGGGCGCGGCAGGACCGGTTCGTGCCGCCCACCGGGGAGGCGCTGGAGCCCGTCGCCGACGCGCCCCGGCTGCTGGGGGCGCCCGAGGGGGACTTCCAGCTGATCGCCCGGGTGACGGTCGGCTTCAACGCGGCCTTCGACGCCGGGGTGCTCTACGTCCACGTCGGCGCGCGGGAGTGGGCCAAGCTCTGCCTGGAGTACTCCCCGGCCGTGCCGACCGTCTGCACGGTGGTCACCCGCGGCCACTCCGACGACGCCAACTCCTTCACCGTGGAGGGCAGTTCCGTCTGGCTGCGGGTCAGCCGCACCGGCCGCGCGTTCGCCTTCCACGCCTCCCGGGACGGCGAGCGGTGGACCTTCGTCCGGCTGTTCACGCTGGGCGGGGAGAAGGAGACGGGCGCCGCCCTTGTCGGGTTCATGGCGCAGTCGCCGATGGGAGAGGGGTGTGTGGTGACCTACGACCACATCGAGTTCCGGCCCTTCTGGCCGCGTGAGCTGCGCGACGGCAGCTGAGCGCGCGGGCCGGCCGAGGCGCCCTCGGGAATGAACGGGAGCTCTTGAACGTTCACGTACCGGCGGAGAGGGACTCCGCCGCCGTACGACCTGGAGAGTGCCGTGACCCTGCGTGTCGAGATCTGGAGCGACATCGCCTGCCCCTGGTGCTACGTGGGCAAGGCCCGTTTCGAGAAGGCGCTCGCGGCCTTCCCGCACCGCGACGGGGTCGAGGTGGTGCACCGTTCCTTCGAGCTGGACCCCGGCCGGGCCAAGGACGACGTGCAGCCCGTGCTGACGATGCTCGCGAAGAAGTACGGCATGAGCCCGGCGCAGGCGCAGGCCGGGGAGGACAACCTGGGCACGCAGGCGGCGGCCGAGGGGCTGGAGTACCGGACGCGGGACCGTGACCACGGCAACACCTTCGACATGCACCGGCTGCTCCACCTCGCCAAGGAGCACGGCCGCCAGGACGAGCTGATCCAGCGGCTGTACCGGGCCAACTTCGCCGAGGAGCGGTCCGTCTTCAACGACGACGAGCGGCTCGTGGGGATCGCCACCGACGCCGGGCTCGACGAGGCCGAGGTGCGCAAGGTGCTCGCCGACCCGGGGGCCTACGCCGACGAGGTGCGCGCCGACGAGCGGGAGGCCGCTCAGCTCGGGGCAGGCGGGGTGCCGTTCTTCGTGCTCGACCGGAAGTACGGGGTGTCCGGCGCCCAGCCCACCGAGGTCTTCGAGCGGGCGCTGACCCAGGCATGGGGCGAGCGCTCCCCGCTGACGCTGATCGAGGACGGCGCGGCCGACGCGTGCGGCCCTGACGGGTGCGCGGTACCGCCTCGCGCGTGAAGGCCGAGGTCAGACCGGGTCCATAAGAGGCCCTTAGGGATTCCCCGTAGAAATACGCGATGGACGGGGAGATTCCCCGGCCGCACAGTGGAGCCATGGAGACCTTCGAGAGCCTGGTCCGTGCCGAGTTCGCCCCGCGCAACACCTACCTCAACACCGCGAGCAACGGGCTGCTCCCGGCTCGCACCGTGACCGCGCTGCACGAGGCGGCGCGGCTGCGGGCCGAGGGCCGTTCCGTGGACCCGCTGTTCGACGACGTGGAAGCCGCCCGCGGAGCGTTCGCCCGGCTGGCCGGTGTCCCGGCCGGGCGGGTGGCGGCCGGCGCCTCGGTCGCGGCGCACACCGGGGTGATCGCAGCCTCGCTGCCTGCGGGCGCCGAAGTCCTCACCGCCGAGGGAGACTTCACCTCCGTCCTCAACCCGTTCCATGTGCGCGGCGACCTCAAGGTGCGGGCCGTGCCGCTGGAGCGGATCGCCGAGTCCGTCCGCCCGGGCACCGCGCTGGTCGCCGTCAGCGCGGCGCAGTCCGCCGACGGGCGCGTCGCCGACCTGCCCGCGCTGCGCGAGGCGGCCCGCGCCCACGGGGCACGGACGTACGTCGACTTCTCCCAGGCGGCCGGCTGGCTGCCCATGGACGCGGGTGCCTACGACTTCACCGCCGTCACCTGCTACAAATGGCTGCTCGGCCCGCACGGGGCGGCCTTCCTCGTCGTCCCGGAGGACTTCGCCGGACTGACGCCGGTGCTGGCGGGCTGGGTCGCCGGGGAGGTCCCGATGGACAGCTGCTACGGACCGGTCACCGAACTCGCCCACTCCGCGAGGCGCTTCGACCTCACCCCGGCCCTGTTCACCTACTCCGGACTGCGCCGCTCCCTCGAACTGATCGAGGAGCTCGGCGTGGACGCCGTGCACGCCCACGACATCGCGCTGGCCGACCGCTTCCGCGCGGGGATGGCCGCCCTCGGCCACGAGGCCGCGCCCGCGCCCGGTTCCGCGATCGTCTCCGTGCCGGGTCTCGCCGACCGGGCGCGGGAACTGGCGCGCGCGGACGTCCAGGTCTCCAGCCGGGCGGGCAATCTGCGGGCCTCGTTCCACCTGTACAACACGGCCGCCGACGTGGACCGGATCCTCGACGTGCTGGCCGGCTGACCCGCCGCACGGCCGGAGCCCGGCCCCCCTCACGAGGGGGGCCGGGCTCCGGTCATGCGGTTCGGGCGCCGAGGCTCACTTCACCGGGGTGAAGTCCGTCGCCCCGATGAACGACGGGCGGCGCACCGGCGCCGCGAACGGCTCGACCGCCGCGTTCTCCACGCTGTTGAACACGATGAAGACGTTGCTGCGCGGGAACGGCGTGATGTTGTCACCCGACCCGTGCATGCAGTTGCAGTCGAACCAGGTCGCCGAACCGGCCTTGCCGGTGAACAGCTTGATGCCGTACTCCGACGCCATCGAGGTCAGCGCCTCGTCCGAGGGCGTGCCCGCGTCCTGCATCTGCAGCGACTTCTTGTAGTTGTCCTTCGGCGTGGCCCCCGCGCACCCGAGGAACGTCTTGTGCGACCCCGGCATGATCATGAGGCCGCCGTTGGTGTCGTGGTTCTCGGTCAGCGCGATCGAGACCGACACCGTGCGCATGTTGGCCAGGCCGTCCTCGGCGTGCCAGGTCTCGAAGTCCGAGTGCCAGTAGAAGCCGCTCGCCCCGAAGCCGGGCTTGACGTTGATCCGGGACTGGTGGACGTACACGTCCGAACCGAGGATCTGGCGCGCCCGTCCGACGACCCGCTCGTCGCGCACCAGGCGGGCGAACACCTCGCTGATCCGGTGCACTTCGAAGACGGACCGGATCTCCTTGGACTGCGGCTCGACGATCGACCGCTCGTCGGCCCGGATCGCCGGGTCGTCGACCAGCCGTTCCAGTTCCTGCCGGTAGACCGCGACCTCGTCCTCGGTGATGATCTCCTCGACGGCGAGGAAGCCGTCACGCTCGTACGACTGGAGATCGGCCGGGTCGATCGGTCCCGGGGTACCGGGCGTGCCCCAGACGACGGGGTCCTTGCGGGGGGTGGACACCTCGGTGGTGCCGCGGCTGGGGTACAGATCGGTGACGGTGGTCGTCATGGCCGGTCACACCTCCTCGGGTTCGGTGAGCAGGGGGTAGACGCCGTTCTCGTCGTGGTCCTCCCGCCCGGTCACGGGCGGGTTGAACACGCAGACGCAGCGGAAGTCCTCCTTGACGCGCAGCGTGTGCCGCTCGTGGCCGTCGAGGAGGTACATGGTCCCGGGCGTGATGGTGTACGTCCGGGAGGTCTCGTGGTCGGTCAGCTCGGCCTCGCCCGCGACGCACACCACGGCCTCGACGTGGTTGGCGTACCACATCGACGTCTCGGTGCCCGCGTACAGGACCGTCTCGTGCAGGGAGAAGCCGACCCTCTCCTTGGCGAGGACGATGCGCTTGCTCTCCCAGGTGCCGGACGCCGATTTCACGTGCCGGTCGGTGCCTTCGAGTTCCTTGAACGAACGGACGATCACGGTGGTGCGATGCCTCCTAGGTGAACGGAATGGTGGTGAGGGGTCTCAGACGGCGGACGGGGAGGTCTCCCGGACCGCGCGCGCGAGGACCCGCAGGCCCTCGTCGAGCTCCTCGGGCGTGATGGTCAGCGCGGGCAGCAGCTTGACGACCTCGCTCTCGGGGCCGGACGTCTCGATGAGCAGCCCCAGTTCGAAGGCGCGCCTGGCGATCCGCCCGGCCCGCTCCTTGTCGTGGAACTCCATGCCCCAGACCAGGCCGCGGCCCCGGTACTCCTTGACGTCGGCGAGGTTCTCCTCGGTGATGGCGATCATGGCCTGCTCGACCTGCTCGCCCCGCGCACGGGTCTGCTTCTCCATCGCCGAGCCGTCGGTCCAGTACGTCTCCAGCGCGGCGGTCGCGGTGACGAACGCCGGGTTGTTGCCGCGGAAGGTGCCGTTGTGCTCGCCCGGCTCCCAGACGTCCAGCTCGGGCTTGAACAGGCACAGCGACATGGGGAGCCCGTACCCGCTGATGGACTTCGAAACCGTCACGATGTCGGGGACGACGCCGGCTTCCTCGAAGGAGAAGAAGGCGCCGGTACGGCCGCAGCCCATCTGGATGTCGTCGACGATCAGCAGCATGTCCTGGCGTTCGCACAGGTCGGCGAGGGCGCGCAGCCACTCGGGGCGGGCCACGTTGATGCCGCCCTCGCCCTGCACGGTCTCGACGATCACGGCGGCCGGCTTGTTGAGGCCGGAGCCCTGGTCCTCCAGGAGGCGCTCGAACCACAGGAAGTCCGGGACCTGGCCGTCGAAGTAGTTGTCGAACGGCATCGGCGTGCCGTGCACCAGCGGGATGCCGGCACCGGCGCGCTTGAACGCGTTGCCGGTCACGGCGAGGGAGCCCAGCGACATGCCGTGGAAGGCGTTGGTGAACGAGACGATCGCCTCGCGGCCCTTCACCTTCCGCGCGAGCTTCAGCGCGGACTCCACGGCGTTGGTGCCCGTCGGGCCCGGGAACATGACCTTGTAGGGCAGGTCACGCGGGCGCAGCACCAGGTCCTGGAAGGTCTGCAGGAAGCCGCGCTTGGCGGTGGTCGACATGTCGAGACCGTGGGTGACGCCGTCCCGCTCCAGGTAGTCGAGCAGGGCCCGTTTCAGCACGGGGTTGTTGTGCCCGTAGTTGAGCGAGCCGGCGCCGGCGAAGAAGTCGAGGTACTCGTGGCCGTCCTCGTCGTACATCCGGCTGCCGCGCGCACGGTCGAAGACGGTGGGCCAGCCGCGGCAGTAGCTGCGCACCTCGGACTCCAGGGTTTCGAAGACGCTGAGGTCGGGCTGGGTGATGGTCACGGTAATTCGCTCCTCTGTGCGACAGGTGAGTGTGGGGGGTCGTGACGAGAGCAAGGGGGGCCTGGGGGCCGGCCCGGGTGGTGCCCGCGGGTGCGGGTCAGTCCGAGGTCCGCGGCAGGTGCGTCAGCGGGCCGATGCGGTACAGGACCTCGGGGTCGTGGGGACCGTCCGGGAACAGGTCGGTGCCGAAGAGCACCTCGCGCTCCATGTGGGCGTCGTGGCGCGCGGCGAACGAGGCGAACAGCCGCTCGGAGGCGGTGTTGCCCGGCGTGATCGTGGTCTCGACGGAGGTCAGGCCGTGTTCGGCGGCGACCCGGGCGGTCAGGGTGTCCAGCATGCGTGCCGCGAGTCCGCGACCGCGCTGTGCGGAGTCGACGGCCACCTGCCAGACGAGCAGGGTGCCCGGGCGGTCCGGCCGCAGGAATCCGGTGACGAAGCCGACGGCCTCGCCGTCGGCCGCGCGGGCTACCGCCGAGGTGCCGGCGAAGTCGCGGCACCACAGCAGATAGCTGTAGGCGGAGTTCAGGTCGAGCGTTCCGGATTCCTTGGCGAGCCGCCAGAAAGCGGCACCGTCGGCCACCACCGGGCGGTCTATGTGCAGGTCTGCTTGTGCGGCAGTCATGCAAATTCAATTTACCCATCGCGAATTGAAAATGCATGGCCGTCGGGGCTTACGTGGAGCCCTGGCATGTGTTATCGCGCGGGCGCGGGTGTTCACGCGAGGAGTTGGTGAAATGCCCGATTTCATGCGGGCAAAGAGGGGTGAAACGGGCGCGATGTGTAACGCGTCACAACCATGTGACCCTCACGGGATCTCCCCGGAAAGGACCGCCCGGCGTTCGCGAAATCTTTGCGTTTAAGGTCAGGGAAAGCGGGCAGAAGGATACGGGAAGCTACGCTGGATTGAAATACGGAATGTTGGCCGGAGAATGCTCGCTTATTGCTGTGAATTCAAGTTCCGGTCACTCCGTCGATACGCTCGCGGAGGATGTCGGCGTGACCGTTGTGCCGCGCGTACTCCTCGATGAGATGGATGAGCACCCAGCGCAGGGACACGGCCATGCCCTCCAGCGGGCCGTCCGTCAGCCGCCCGGTGTCGTCCAGCGGCCGGCCCGCGGCGATCTCCCGGCCGCGCGCGATCTCCCGGCGCCAGACCGTGAGGGCCTCACCGAGGTCGCGCTCCGGGTGCAGGCCGTACCCCGTCTCCTCCTCGTAGACCGGCGGCACGTCGAGACCGGCGAGCACGCGCTGGAACCAGTTGCGCTCCACCTCCGCGAGGTGCTGCACGAGGCCGAGCAGCGTGAGCGAGGAGGGCGGCGCCGAGGCGAGCCGCAGCGCGGCGTCGTCCAGCCCGCGGCACTTCAGCTCCAGCGTGGCCCGGTGATAGTCGAGCCACTCCTCCAGCATGGTCCGCTCGTCCCCGGTCATGGAGGGCACGGGCCGTCCGTCGGGAAGGGTCAGGCGTTCGGCGGGGGTGTCGGAAGTCATGTCCCGAGCATGCCAGGAGCCTCCCGCCGGCGTTCGGGGAGCCTGCTACCGCCAGGCCGGCTCGGCCGCGAGACGGCAGGCGTTCAGGTCCGTGGGCCGGCCCGCGTCCGTGAGGGCCGCTCCCAGCGCCGCGAGGCTCGCCCGGACCGCGCGCGGGGTGGCGTCGGCGCCGTAGTGGTTGACGCGGATCATCTCCTTGGCCAGGGCGCCGCCGCCCGCCGCCAGCGGAAGGGTCGGGTCGGAGGCGAGGGCGCGCGCGACCAGCTCCGAGGCCACGACGCCGGGCGGGGTGCGCAGGGTCGTCGCCACCGGCGCCGCCTCCGCGGCCCTGTGGACGTAGGGCTCCAGACCGCCGCCGAGGGCCGAGGCCCCGGCGCGCGTCGCCGCCGCGGCGGAGGCGTGCCGGGCCATCACGGTCTCCAGCCCCTCCGTCTCGATGCGCTCGACGCAGGCCTCCAGCGCCAGCATCTCCAGCTGCGCGGGCGCGTGCAGCAGGGCCTTGCGGCCGGCGTCGACCCAGCGTTCCTTCCAGTCCAGCAGCGACAGGTAGGAGCGCCGCGGTGCCCGCGGGTTCGCCGCCATCCGGGCCCACGCCCGCTCGCTCACCGACACCGCCGACACCCCGGCGGGCCCGCCCATCGCCTTCTGGGCCCCGATCACGCACAGGTCCACGCCCCACGCGTCCGGCAGCACCGGCTCGGCGCCCACGGAGGCGACGGCGTCCAGGTAGAACAGGGCACCCTGCTCCCGTACGACCGCGCCGATCTCCGCGACCGGGTTGGTGTTCCCGGTCGCCGCCTCCGCGTGCACCAGCGACACGAAGTCGATCTCCGGGTGCTCGGCGAAGGCGTCCCGGACGTCCTGCGCCGTGACCGCCGTGTGGAACGGCACCGCGAGGTCGTGCACCGTCGCCCCGCAGTCCCGCAGCCAGTCGCCGAAGGTCTGCCCGTACGGGCCGGTGATCACGTTCAGCGCGACCGTCCCGGGACCCGCGGTCGCCCGGATCGCGCCCTCCAGCGGCAGCAGCGCCTCGCCCTGCATGATCACGACGTCCTGCCGGGTGTCCAGCAGCCGGGCCACCCGGTCCTCGACGGAGGCGAAGTGCGCGGCGCTCAGCGGCGCCAGGTCCAGGAAGGGGTGGGTCACGGCGGTGCTCTCTTCGGTCACGGGATCGACGTGGTCGAGCCTAACCGCCCGGCCAACGGGCCCCCGATCACCGGTCGGTTCTCAGGCGGCACCGGCCCGCGGCCAACGGATTGTTTTGGGCACCCCAAAGCTCTCCTTATAATCGGAACATTCAGTTCCCTCACAGGAGGTTCCCCGTGAACACGGTCCTCGGGCGCCGGGCCCGCATTCTGGCCGCCACCACCGCGACGGCCGGGCTGGTGCTGGTCGCCGGCTGCTCGTCGGACGGCGACGGCGCCGGCGGCACGAAGACGGCCGCCGGCGGGGTCGAGCTCGTCAAGGCCGGCCAGCTCACCACCTGCACCCACCTGCCGTACCCGCCCTTCCAGTCGGAGATCGACGGCAAGGTGCAGGGCTTCGACGTCGCCCTCGTCGACCTGGTCGCCGAGGACCTCGGCGTGAAGCAGCAGATCCTCGACACGCCGTTCGAGAACTTCAAGACCGGCGCGTTCCTCAACTCAGGGGAGTGCGACCTGGCCGCCGCCGGCATGACCATCACCGAGGAGCGCAAGAAGAACGTCGACTTCTCCGACCCGTACTTCGAGGCCACCCAGGCCGTGCTGGTCGACAAGAAGAGCGGCATCACCTCCTTCGCGGGGCTCAAGGGCAAGAAGGTCGGCGCCCAGGCGCAGACCACCGGCGAGGAGTACGCGACGAGCCAGGGCCTCGACCCGGTCTCCTTCGAGTCCTCCGACGCCGTCGTCAACGGCCTGCGCACCGGGCAGGTCGAGGCCGTCGTCATCGACTACCCGGTCGTCCAGGGCTGGCTCAAGGACAAGGCCAACGCCTCCGCCTTCCAGGTCGCCGAGCAGGTCAACACCGGTGAGCAGTACGGCATCACGGTGAAGAAGGGCAACGCGAAGCTGCTCGCCGCCGTCAACAAGGCGCTGGCCGGCGCCAAGGCCGACGGCACCTACAAGAAGCTCTACGAGCAGTGGATCGGCCCGTACGAGGAGTCCGCCGCCTCCCCGTCGCCGACCGCCTCATGACCGACGCCACCAAGGTCGAGGCCGCGCCCCGCAGGAAGGGGCTCACCCGCCGCCAGAAGCGCGGCCTGTCCCGCGGCGCGCAGTACGTCCTCTTCGTCGGCGCCCTGATCGCTCTCGCGGTCGGCGCCGACTGGGGGCGGCTGGCCAACCAGTTCGCCCAGGGCGACATCGCCCGGCAGATGTTCCCGGACGTCATCACGCTGGCGCTGAAGAACACCGTGCTCTACACCGTCTCCGGCTTCGCCGTGGGACTGGTGCTCGGCATGGTCCTCGCGCTGATGCGGCTGTCCTCCGTGGGCCCCTACCGCTGGGTCGCCGGCGTCTACATCGAGATCTTCCGCGGCCTGCCCGCCCTGCTGATCTTCATCTTCATCGGCGTGGCCGTCCCGCTCGCCTTCCCGGGCGTCGAGATCCCCGGCGGCACCTACGGCAAGGTCGCCCTCGCCCTCGGCCTGGTGGCGGCGGCGTACATGGCGGAGACGTTCCGCGCGGGCATCCAGGCGGTGCCCAAGGGGCAGATGGAGGCGGCCCGTTCGCTGGGCTTCTCCCCGGCACGCGCGATGGTCTCGATCATCCTGCCGCAGGCCTTCCGGATCATCCTCCCGCCGCTCACCAACGAACTGGTGCTCCTCTTCAAGGACTCCTCGCTGGTGCTGTTCCTCGGTGTCACGCTGGAGGAGCGGGAGCTGTCCAAGTTCGGCCGCGACCTGGCCAGCCAGACCGCGAACTCGACGCCGATCCTGGTCGCCGGACTGTGCTACCTGCTGATCACGATCCCGCTCGGCTTCGTCGTACGCCGTATGGAGTCGAAGGCCCAGGAGGCCGTGAAATGAGCCGACCCGAGATCGAGATCCGGGACCTGCACAAGTCCTTCGGCGACAACCACGTCCTGCGCGGCATCGACCTGGAGATCGCCCACGGCGAGGTCACCTGCGTCATCGGCCCCTCCGGCTCCGGCAAGTCGACGCTGCTGCGCTGCGTGAACCTGCTGGAGGAACCCTCCAAGGGCCAGGTCTTCGTCGGCGGCACCGAACTCACCGACCCGGACGTGGACATCGACGCCGCACGCCGCCGGATCGGCATGGTCTTCCAGCAGTTCAACCTCTTCCCGCACCTCACGGTCACCGAGAACCTCTCCCTGCCGCAGCGCCGGGTGCTGCGCCGCGGCAAGGCCCAGGCCGCGAAGGTGGCCGCGGAGAACCTGGAGCGGGTCGGCCTCGCCGAGAAGGCGGACGCCTACCCCTCCTCCCTCTCCGGCGGCCAGCAGCAGCGCGTGGCCATCGCCCGCGCACTGGCGATGGGACCGGAGGTCATGCTCTTCGACGAGCCGACCTCGGCCCTCGACCCCGAGTTGGTGGGAGACGTCCTGGCGGTCATGCGGATGCTCGCCGAGGACGGCATGACGATGATGGTCGTCACCCATGAGATGACCTTCGCCCGCGAGGTCGCGGACCGGGTGATCTTCATGGACGGCGGCGTGGTCGTCGAGGACGGCAGCCCCGAGCAGGTCGTCACCCGCCCCCGGCACGAGCGGACCCGCCACTTCCTGTCCCGGCTGCTCGACCCGGCGATGGCGGACGTGGAGGAGGCCGACGCCCCGTGAGGGGCACCCGGGACCGCCCGCGGCCGATCACGGAGACCCACGCCGGGAGGCGGCCCACGGAGCGGCGTTAGGGTGCGGTACATGAGCGAAGTGCTGCACGTCCGGGGCCGTGTCCTCGTCGGCCCCGAGGACGTCCGCGACGAGCTGTGGGTGATCGACGGGCGGATCTCGTACGGCCGCCCCGTGGGCGCGCACGACGTGCGGACGCTGCGGGGCTGGGCCCTGCCCGGCCTTGTCGACGCCCACTGCCACGTCGGCCTCGACGCGCACGGCGCCGTGCCACGGGACGTCGCGGAGAAGCAGGCGCTCACCGACCGCGACGCCGGCACCCTCCTCGTCCGCGACGCGGGCTCGCCCTCGGACACCCGCTGGATCGACGACCGCGAGGACCTGCCGAAGATCATCCGTGCCGGACGCCACATCGCCCGCACCCGCCGCTACATCCGCAACTACGCCCACGAGATCGAGCCGGACGACCTGGTCGCCTACGTGGCCCAGGAGGCCCGCCGGGGCGACGGCTGGGTCAAGCTCGTCGGCGACTGGATCGACCGCGACCTCGGCGACCTGTCGGCCTGCTGGCCCAGGGGGGCCGTCGAGGCCGCCATCGCCGAGGCCCACCGGCTGGGCGCCCGCGTCACCGCCCACTGCTTCGCCGAGGACTCCCTCCAGGACCTGGTCGAGGCCGGCATCGACTGCATCGAGCACGCCACCGGCCTCACCGCGGACCTGATCCCCCTCTTCGCCGAGCGCCGCGTCGCGATCGTCCCGACCCTCGTCAACATCGCCACCTTCCCGGCCCTCGCCGACGGCGGCGAGTCCAGGTTCCCCGCGTGGTCGGCCCACATGCGCCGGCTGTACGAACGCCGCTACGACACGGTCCGTGACGCCTACGACGCCGGTGTCCCGGTCTACGTCGGCACCGACGCGGGCGGCGCGCTGGCCCACGGTCTGGCGGCCGCCGAGGTGGAGGAACTGGTCACCGCCGGGATCCCCCCGCTGACGGCCCTGTCCGCCACGACCTGGGCGGCCAGGGAGTGGCTCGGCCGCCCCGGCCTCGACGAGGGGGCACCGGCCGACCTCGTGGTGTACGGGACGGACCCCCGGGAGGACGTGCGGGCGCTGGCGGCCCCGCGGTGGGTGGTGCTCAACGGGCGGATCGTCGGCTAGGCGGGCCGGGCCGCCACCGCCCGGATCCGCCCGCGTCCACGGTCAGCGTCCCGAGGGCTGCGCGGGCAGGTCGAAGACGTGCTGCGGGCTGACGATCTTCGTGATCGCGTCGCCGAACAGCGTGCTGGGCTCCGTGTCGCCCTGACCGATGTCCGTGTTCAGCAGCACGACCAGGGTCGCCCGGGCCGAGGGCAGATAGATGGTCAGCGACTCGTAGCCCGGCAGCGAGCCGTTGTGCCCGATCCAGCCCTGGACGTCGAAGATGCCGAGCCCGTACCCCGCGCCCGGGATGGTGGTGGGAGGCGTGTCGAGCCGTTGCTTCTGGGTGGCGGGGCTGATCAGGGTCCTTCCGTCGGGCAGGACGCCGGTGGCGACGGTGGGTGCCCAGACGCGCAGATCCTCCAGCGTGGAGATCATCGCGCCGGCCGCCCAGCCCCAGGAGGGGTTCCAGTCGGTGCTGTCGGCCACCTTCCCGTCGGCGGTCTGGTCCGTGTAGCCCTGGGCGTGCGGCTCCGGGAACGCCGCGTCCGTCGCCAGCAGCGTGCTGTCCATGCCGGCGGGCTCCGTGACGTTCTCCCGGAGGTACTCCTCCAGCGGCCGGCCGCTGATCTTCTCGACGACCAGGCCGAGCAGGATCAGGTTGGTGTTGGAGTAGAAGAACTTCTCGCCCGGCTGGAACAGCACCGGGTGCCGGAAGGCGTAGTCCAGCAGCTCCTGCGGGGTGAAGGGCCGCTCGGGGTCGGACGTCAGCGCCTTGAAGAAGTCCGGGTCCTGCGAGTAGTTGTAGAGGCCGCTGCGCATCCCGGCCAGCTCGCGCAGGGTGATCCTGTCGCCGTTCGGCACGCCCTCGACGTACGTGCCGATGGTGTCGTCCAGGCCGATCCTGCCCTCGTCGACCAGCTTCAGCAGCGCCGTCACGGTGAACGTCTTGGTCTCGCTGCCGATCCTCGTGTAGAGGTCCGGCGTCATCGGCCGGCCGGTCTCCTTGTCGGCGACGCCGAACGAGCGCACATGACTGCCCTTGTCGGGGGTCCACATGCCGACGGTCACGCCGGGCACGTCCGCGTCGCGCATCACCTTCTCCACGGCCGCGTCGACCTGCCGCTTCACCTCGGGGGTGAGCATCCGGAAGCCGTCCGAGGGGGACGGGGCGGGAGACGGCTGTCCGGCGAGGGCCGCGGCCTTGGGCACTCCGAGGGCGGTGCCGCCGCAGACCGGAGCGAGGAGCGCGCCCACCGCCACGGCGATCACGGCACCCCCGCGCAGTCGTCCGCACGCGCGCCTCATGGGCTGACTCCCAGCTCCCCGAGGGAGAGGGCCCCGCAAGCCGGGCCACTTCCACCTCAGCATAGGAGCGCTCGTGCCGCGTCGCCCGTCGGAGCACGGACGGCGTGCGGAGGGGCAGCCGACGGGCAGCCGACGGGGAGTAGACGGGGAGTAGACGGGGAACACCCGTGCCGGGAAATCGAACTCGTTCGCAGAAACCCCACGATGGAGTGAAGTGACGCAGGATCGCCGCCCGTTCACTCTCGGTGCGTAATCCTTGCGAAGTCCCAAGCGTCACTCTTCCGGGGGGTCCCACCGCCTTGAACAGAAACAACTTCCGTATGCCCGCCCGCCGTCCGGTCGCGCTCGCGGCCGCCGCCGTCCTCGCCGCCGGTCCCGCGGTCGTGGCCGGCGCGGGCTCCGCGCAGGCGACTCCCGAGGAGGGCCGCGCGAGCGCCCTGGTCCTGCGTACCGGACTCAACGTCTCGCTGGTCGACAAGACCGTCGACGTCCCGCTCGCGGTCACCCTCAACGAGGTGCACGCCCCGCACAGCGCCGAGAAGACCGCGCTCACCGCCCAGTTGGACGGCGTCGACGGCGGAAAGCCGTTCAGCGTGCTGCGCGCCGACGTCGCGCAGGCCAAGGCCCACCGTGGCCGACGGGACGGCGGAGGGCAGCACCCGGCTCGTCGATGCCCGGCTGAACGTGCCCGGTCTTCCTCTGCTGTCGGTCATCGAGGTCGAGACCGTCACGTCGACCGCGACCTGCGCGGCGGGGAAGGCGCCGGTCGCCGAGTCGGACGTGGCCGGTGTCACGGTGCTGGGCAAGAAGGTGACGCTCACCGCCGGAGGCACGACACAGGTCGAGGTACCGGGCGTGGGCGAGGTGCGCCTGGACCTGTCCCAGCGGGAGACGACCTCCCGTACGGCGGCCGCCACCGCTCTCGAACTGAACGTGTCCGTCAACCCGCTGAAGCTCGACGTGGCCGATGTGCAGGGCACCGTGACCCTGGCCGAGGCGACCTGCGAGACGCCGCCGGCGCCCGCCGGGCCGCAGGAGGAGGCGCCCGAGCCGAGCGCCGACCCCGTGACCGAGGTCGAGCCCCAGGGCGGAGCCGCGGAGGCCGGCCTCGCGGAGACCGGCGGCAACTCGATGACGCCGTACATCGCGGGTGGCGCGGTCGCGCTGCTCGTCGCCGGCGGGGGAGCGGTCGCCCTGGCCCGCCGCAACCGCGGCTGAGCCCACGGGGGGCCGAGGAACTTCGGGGGACGTCCGGCGCGTCGGTCCGTGCCGTGCTCGGCAGGGGCCGACGCGCCCTGCGCGCGCCGACCGGATCAGCCCTCCGCAGCCCCGATCGCCCGCTCCAGCGCGCGGAGGAACGAACCCGTCGTCACCCGGTCCCGTACCGCGAGCCGCAGCCACTCCTCGCCCAGTCCGGGGAAGGTGTCCCCACGCCGGACCGCGAAGCCCAGGGCGCGCAGCCGCCGGCGTACCGCGGCCGCGTGCGGCAGGCGGACGAGGACGAAAGGGCCCTCGGCCGGTGTCACGACCCGGACGCCGGGCACGCGCGACAGCCCCGCCACCAGGTGGGCCCGGTCGGCCGCGACGCGGTGGGCGGCGTGGGCCGCCTCCGCCAGCGCCCGTGGCGCCACACACGCCTCGGTGGCGGCCAGGGCGGGGGTGGAGACCGGCCACAGCGGCTGGGCGCGCTCCAGCTCCCCGACGGTCTCCGGTGCCGCGAGGACGTAGCCGACGCGGAGCCCGGCCAGACCCCATGTCTTCGTCAGGCTCCGCAGCACGACCAGTCCGGGCACGTCCGTCCGGCCGGCCAGCGCCTCCCGCTCACCGGGCACCGCGTCCATGAACGCCTCGTCCACGACCAGCGTCCGTCCGGGACGGGCCAGCCGGGCGAGGACGCCGGCCGGGTGCAGCACCGACGTCGGGTTGGTCGGGTTGCCGATCACCACCAGGTCGGCGTCCTCCGCGACGGCCGACGGATCCAGCCGGAAGCCGTCCGTCTCGCGCAGCAGCACCCGGCCGACGGTGTGCCCCGCGTCCCGCAGCGCCGCCTCCGGCTCCGTGAACTGAGGGTGCACCACGACCGGGTGGCGCACCTTCAGCGCCCGCGCCAGCAGCACGAACGCCTCGGCGGCCCCCGCCGTCAGCAGCACCCGCTCCGCGCCGACCCCGTGCCGCGCCGCCACCGCGGCCCGCGCCCGGCGCCCGTCCGGATAGGCGGCGAGCCCCGACAGCGAGCCGGCGATCACCTCCCGCAGCCAGGCCGGCGGCGTGTCCGCGCGGACGTTGACGGCGAGGTCGACGAGGGCCGCGCCGTCGTCGCGGACCTCGGCGTCGCCGTGATGGCGCAGGTCGGGCCCGTCAGTGGGCATGGGAATGGGCGCCGTGGTGATGGTGGTGGCCGTCGTCGTCGGGGTGGAAGTGCGGCTGCTGCGGCAGGCCCACCTTGTCCTCGAAGCCGGGCAGCGCGATCCGGTACACGCAGGTGTCGCAGTTCATCCGCAGATCGCCCCGCACGGCCTCCTCGTAGCGCTCCATCACCAGGTCGAGCAGCTCCGGCTCCGGGCCGATGACGTCCGCCGAACGCACCTCGACCTCGGGGTGCGCGGCCGCCCAGCCCTCCGTCTGCGACCGCACCCGGTCGGGGAGGATGCCGGTGAACAGGAAGTACGGCAGCACGACGATCCGCCGCGCGCCGAGCCGCACGCACCGGTCCAGGCCGCTCGGCACGTCCGGAGCGGCCAGCGACACGAACGCGGTCTCCACCCCGGCGTACCCTCGCCCCTCCCACAGCAGCCGCGCCGCCTTGTGCACCTCTGCGTTGGCGTCCGGGTCGGTCGACCCGCGCCCGACCAGCAGCACGGTCACGTCGGCGCGGTCGCCGGGCCTGCGCCCCCCGGTGCCCAGCGCCTCGTCCAGGCGCCGCTCCAGCACCGCCAGCAGCCCCGGGTGCGGGCCCAGCGGGCGGCCGTAGGTGTACGAGATCCCCGGGTGCCGCTCCTTCTCCCGGGCCAGCGCGGCGGGGATGTCGCCCTTGGCGTGCCCGGCGGACACCAGCATCAGCGGCACGGCGGCGAAACGGCGTACGCCCCGTTCCACCAGTTCGGTCACGGCCTCGCCCAGCGGCGGCGGGGACAGCTCGATGAAGCCGCCCGCGACGGGGAGTTCGGGGTGGCGGCGCCCCAGCTCCCGCACGAAGTCGCGGAACGCCTCGGCTCCGGCGTCGTCCCGGGTGCCGTGGCCGGCGATGAGCAGGGCGGGCGGCGCGGTGGTCACGGTTTCTCCTCGTACGAAGTGGGGTGGTACAGCAGGGCGTTGAGCGCGGCCGCGGCGACCGCCGAGCCGCCCTTCTCGGACACGTTGCTCACGGCGGGCAGTCCGCTCTCCCGCAGCGCCGCCTTGGACTCGGCGGCGCCGACGAAGCCGACGGGCAGCCCGATCACCAGCGCGGGATCCGCGTGAAGGGTCAGCAGTTCCTCCAGCGCTGTCGGGGCGCAGCCGATCACCCAGACCGCGCCGGGACCGACCTGCTCGTAAGCGAGCCGCACGGCGTGCGCCGAGCGCGTCTGCCCCGGACCGGAGCGGGCGTCCCTGAGCCGGCAGACGGTGTCGCGCCGGGTGATCCCGGCGGCGACCATCTCGACGTCCACGACGACGGGGGCGCCGGAGTGCAGCGCGCGGTACGCCCCCTCGAGGTCCGGCTCGGCCGTCACGAGGTCCGTGGCGTAGTCCAGGTCGGCGGCGGAGTGGATCACCCGCTCCACCACCGCCCGGGTCAGCGGCGGGAAGTGCGAGGTGTCCAGCCGGGCGCGCAGCCGCCGGAACGACTCCTGCTCGATGGGGTGGACCACACGGTTCACCGGGTCTCCTCCTGCTGCCAGCGGTAGCCGCGCGGCGTCACCATACGCCCCGCGATCTCCCGGGTGGCCGTGTTGCCCACGGTCACGACCGTCATCATGTCGACCGTCGCCGGGTCGAGCGCGGCGAGGGTGGTCAGCCGGCTGGACTCGTCCGGCCGGGAGGCGTTGCGCACGACGCCGACGGGGGTCGTCGGCGCCCGGTGCCCGGCCAGGATCGCCAGCGCCTTGGGCAACTGCCAGTCCCGGCCCCGGCTGCGCGGGTTGTAGAACGTCACGACGATGTCCGCCTCGGCGGCCGCCCGCACCCGCCGCTCGATGACCTCCCACGGCGTGTGCAGGTCGGACAGGCTGATCGAGACGTGGTCGTGCCCGAGCGGCGCCCCGAGGATCGCGCCGGCCGCGAGCGCGGCGGTCACTCCGGGGACGCCGACCACGTCGATGTCGTCGCAGGCCTCGGCCAGCGCCGGGGACGCCATGGCGTACACGCCCGCGTCACCGCTGCCGATCAGCGCGACGGCGTGTCCCGCGCGGGCCTCCTCGACCGCCGTCCGGGCCCTCTCCTCCTCGGCGCCCAGCCCGGACTCCAGGATCCGGGTGCCGGGGCGCAGCAGGTCGCGGATCTGGTCGACGTACTGGTCGAGGCCGACGAGCACGGACGCGCGGCGCAATTCCGCCTCGGCACGCGGGGTGAGCAGATCGCGGGCCCCGGGCCCGAGCCCGACCACCGCGAGCCGGCCGCGCGCGGGCCGCCGTACGACCGCACAGGTCGCCATCGCCGACTTCCGCTTGGGGACGAGGAGTTCACCGCCGCCGAGCAGCGCCGAGGCCTCCGCCACGGACGGGGTGCCGACGGCGGCGAGGGGGGCGTCGGAGGGGTTGGGGACCGCCACGGCCGCCAGCCGCTCCGCGGAGTACGTCACCAGGGGCACGCCCAGCCGCGCGGCGGCGGCGACGATCCCGGCCTCCTCGGCCTTGGCGTCGACGGTGGCGAGTTCGGCGATGCTGCGCGGGGACAGACCGGCCTCCCGCAGCGCGCCCTCGACCAGCGCGAGCACCTCGTCGACGGGGGCTCCCTTCGAGGCGCCGACGCCGACGACGAGGGACGGCGGCCGCAGCACGACCTCGCCCTCCGCCGGCTCCAGGGCACGGTCGCTCACCCGGATGACGTGGGCCCCCTCCGCGGCGACCGGCAGCGCGGGCAGCGGCCACGCCGACTCGGCGCGCAGGGCGACGGGTTCGCCGTTCAGCAGGGCACGGGACACGGCGGCCACGGCGCCCTCCACGGGCAGGCCCAGGGTGTCCAGGCCGGCCAGACCGACGGAGTCCGTCGCCGTGGTGATCACCGGCTCGGCGCCCAGCAACGCGCCCACCTCGCGGGCGAGTTCGTTGGCGCCGCCGCCGTGCCCGCCCACCAGGGACACCGCGAACCGGCCGCCCTCGTCGACGCACACCACCCCGGGGTCGGACGCCTTGTCACCCAGCAACGGGGCGACCAGCCGCACCACGGCGCCCGTGGCCAGGAAACACACCAGCTGCCCGCACTCCGCGAACGCGGCCCGCACGGCGTCCCCCACGGGACCCTCGTACACCCGCGTCCGGTCCGGCCAGGCCGCGGCCAGCCGGTCCCGCGCCGCCGCTCCCGCCGCCGTGGCGGAGATGAGGCCGATCACTGAGCAACTCCTTCGGTACGAGCCGGAGGCCGGACGCCCCACAGCAGGAAGACCGGGTTGGTGGCCGCGAGACGGCTCACCTCGCCCGGCAGCGGCGCGAGCCGCGAGGACTGCAACAGCACCCCGTCACAGGTGAACCCGGCCCCCGTGAGCGCCTCGCGCGCCCCCGGCACCCGGTCCAGCGCGGCCAGCGCGACGACCACCGTCCGCCGCGCCCGCCGCGCGCACCGCGCGACGAGGTCGGGAAGCTCACGTCCCCCGCCCCCGACGAACACCGCGTCGGGATCGTCGAGCCCGGCGAGCACCTCCGGAGCCGTGCCGTGCACCACCCGCACGTCGACGCCGTGCGCCTCGGCGTTGGCCCGGATCCGCCGCGCACCGTCAGCCGCCTTCTCCACGGCGACGACCGCGGCGCCCAGCCGCGCGCACTCGACGGCCACCGAGCCGGACCCGGCCCCGACGTCCCAGACCAGGTCACCGAGGCGCGGTCCGAGCCGGGCCAGGGCAAGCGCCCGCACCTCGAACTTGGTGATCATCGAGTCCCGGTGGGTGAACGCGTCCTCGTCCAGGGCCCATCCGGCGGGTCCCGCGGCGGGGCCCGCGACGGTGCGCACGCTCGTGAGCGCCCGCCGCTCGTCCAGGCACAGCACGACGTTCACCGCCGGCCCCCAGTCCCGGGCCGCGGCCTCGGCGGGCGTCACCCGCTCCACCCGTTCCCGCGCGGGGTCACCCAGCGCGGAGGCGACGACGAGCACCCGGCCGGCGTCCCGCAACGCCGCGCCCAGCTCGGCCGGACCGGACCCCGGCCCGGTCAGCACGGCCACCTTCGGCCGCGCCCGGCACACGTTCACCGCCGTCCGCAGCTCCCGCCCGTGCGCGGAGACGACCACCGCGTCGTCCCAGGGCAGCCCGGCGCGCGCGAACGCGGCGGCCACGGACGAGACACCCGCCCTGACCCGGAGCCGCCGTGCCCCGAACCGCTCGGCGAGCGCCCGCACGATCCCGAAGAACCCGGGGTCCCCCGACGCCAGCACCACGACCCGCCGGTCCTTCGCGACGTACTCCTCGATGGCGTCGAGGGCGGGCGCCAGCGGGCCGAGCACGATGCGCTCGGCCCGCTCGGGCAGGCGGGCGGCCTCCAGATGGCGCCGCGCGCCGACGACCAGTTCGGCGCCGTCGGCCACGTCGTCGGGCAGCGGCGCACCGGTGCCCGTGCCGACGACCGTGATCACGTGCTCGCACCTCGTTCGCGCAGCGCCCGGCGGGCCTCCGGGTCGGCCTTGCGGAAGCCGTGGAAGTGGCCCGGGTGGTAGAGGTGCGAGCGGGTGCCGTGCGCGTCGAGGGCCGGGCCGACCAGGAAGAGGGTGTGCTTCCAGAGCTTGTGCTCCTTCACCGTCTCCTCCAGCGTCCCGATAGTGCACCTGACGACCAGCTCCTCGGGCCAGGTCGCCTGGTACGCGACGACGACCGGGGTGCTCGTCGGGTACCCGCCCTCCAGCAGCTCCCGGACCAACTGCCCGCTGCGGGCCGCGGACAGGAAGATCGCCATGGTGGTGCCGTGCCGGGCGAACTCACGCACCTCCTCGCCGGGCGGCATCGGCGTCTTGCCGCCGCCGAGCCGGGTGAGCACGACGGACTGCGCCACCTCGGGGATGGTCAGCTCCCGCCCGGCGATCGCGGCCACCGCGGAGAACGAGGAGACGCCGGGCACGATCTCGGTCGCGATGCCGAGCGCGGCGCACCGGTCGACCTGCTCCTGGGTGCCGCCCCACAGCGCCGGGTCGCCGGAGTGGATGCGGGCGACCCGCAGGCCCTCGTCACGCGCCCGCTCGTAGACGGCCACGACGTCCTCCAGCGACAGGGCCGCCGAGTCGAGGATCTCGGCGCCCTCGCGGGCGTGTTCGAGGACCTCCGCCTGGACCAGGCTCGCGGCCCAGATCACGACGTCGGCCTCGGCGATGGCGCGCGCGGCACGGAACGTCAGCAGATCGGCGGCGCCGGGGCCGGCACCGACGAAGGTCACCTTGCCGGTGGGGGCTTCGGCCATGGGTTCGAGTCCTCTCGTACGGAAGTCAACGCGCGTGCGGCCGGATGTGCGCGAGCGCGGGCTGATCGGATAGCAAGGGCACATGGCGGTCTTCGTCGCGCTGGGCGCGTTCCTGATGACGCTGGCGGGTGGCTGGACGGCGCAGCGCGTGACGGACCGCCGTCACCTCGTGCTGGGCCTGGCCGGCGGCCTGATGCTGGGTGTGGTCGGCATGGACCTGCTGCCGGAGGCACTCGCGGCGGCCGGCACCGAGGTGCACGGCGTGCCGGCCGCCCTGCTCCTGTTCGTGGCCGGCTTCCTGCTGGCCCACGGTGTGGAACGCCTGCTGGCGGCGCGTCGCGCGGCGCACGGCGCCGACGAGCACGAGCGCACGCCCGAGGTGGGCTTGACGGCCGCCGCCGCGATGGTCGCGCACAGCGCCATGGACGGCGTGGCGATCGGCGCCGCCTTCCAGATCGGCGAGGGCATGGGCGTGGCGGTCGCGCTCGCGGTGATCGCCCACGACTTCGCGGACGGCTTCAACACCTTCACCCTCACGACCCTGTACGGCAACGCCCGGCGCCGGGCGCTCGCGATGCTGTTCGCGGACGCCGTGGCACCCGTCGTGGGAGCGGCGAGCACCCTCCTCGTGACCATCCCGAAGCCCGTACTGGGCGGCTATCTCGGCCTGTTCGGCGGGGCGCTGCTCTATCTGGCCGCCGCCGAGATCCTGCCCGAGGCCCACCACAAGCACGCCGCGGGGCCGACCCTGCTGTGCACGGTCGGGGGAGCGGCCTTCATCTGGCTGGTGGTGGGCATCGCCGAATGACCGGGGGAGCGTCACAGCTTGCCGCCCCGCCCACCCTCGCGTCGCGCGGGCGCGATGAGCGTGGAGAGATACGGCAGCGGCGCCCCGTCGAGCTCGGCGGCGGGCCGGACGGACTCCTCCGGCAGCCCCAGCGCGGACCCCCACACGGCACCCTCCAGCCGGCCGCTCTCACGGAGCGCCTCGGCGACCTCGGCCGCCTGCCGGCCGAACTTGTAGGCGACGACGGTCCCGGGCCCGTTCAGCGCCTCCTTCAGCACCGCGGCACCGGCGGTCACCGGCACCAGCGTGAGCGGCTCGGTCCCCTCCGTCAGCACCGCACCCGACCGCGCGGCGAGGTCCTGCATGGCGGTGATGCCGGGCACGGTCTCGATGACGGTGCCCGGGACCGACTCGGCGACGGTCTGCGCGAGATAGGTGAACGTGGAGTACACGTTCGGATCGCCGATGGTGGCGAACGCGATGTGGGCGTGCTCGCGCAGCAGCCCGGCGACCCGCTCACCGGCGGCGTCCCACGCCGCCTCACGGCGGGTCCGGTCGGTCCGCTCGTTCAGCGCGAACACGACCCGGACCACCTTCTCCTCGGGTACGTAGTGCAGCACGGTCGCCTCGGCACGCCCCCGCTCCCCGGTGTCCATGACCGGTACGACGACGAGCGCGGCGGCGCGCAGGGCGCCCACGCCCTTCACGGTCACCAGCTCCGGGTCGCCCGGCCCGACCCCCACTCCCACCAGCCTGCTGCTCATGACGTCCGGCACCTCTCCACGAACCGACGGGCGACACCGGGCGCCGACGCCCAGTGCGTGTGCAGAAAACTCGCGTGCACACCGCGCTCCACAAAACCCTCCACGCGCGGCCGGGGGACGCGCACCCCCCAGGCGGGCGCCGGCCCGGCCGCCGGTTCGACGACCGTGCGGTGGAACTCGTGCCCGCGCATCCGCGTCCCCGCCGGCGCGAGCACACTGTCGCTCACGGCGACGGCGTCCCGGTAGCCGAGGGTCAGCCGCTGCGACATCCGCGCGTCCGCGTCGAGCACCCCGCACATCGGCTGCCCGTCCAGCTCCCGGCACAGGTACAGCAGTCCGGCGCACTCCGCGGCGACGGGCGCGCCCTGCTCGGCGAGCGCCGCGACGGCCTTGCGCAGCGGCTCGTTGGCCGACAGCTCCCCGGCGTACACCTCGGGGAATCCGCCGCCCACGACCAGTCCGCGGGTGCCGTCGGGCAGTCGCTCGTCGCGCACCGGATCGAACACCACGACCTCGGCCCCGGCGGCGGCGAGCAACTCGGCGTGCTCTGCGTAGGAGAAGGTGAAGGCCGGACCCCCGGCGACGGCCACCGGCACGCGCGGGCCCGGATCCTTCGCGGGCGGAGCCCCCAGGGCCCCGGCCGGGTCCCAGGCCGCACACGGCAAGGGAGCCGCCGCGCGCGCCAGCGCCAGCAACGCCTCCAGATCGCAGCCGGCCTCCACCTGCGCGGCCATGGCGGCCACCGCCTCGACGGCCGCGGGCCGCCGCTCGGCGACCGGCACCAGCCCCAGATGCCGGGAGGGGGTGTCCACCTGGGCCACCCGCCGCAGCACCCCGAGCACCGGCACCCCCACGGACTCCAGCGCCTCGCGCAGCAACTCCTCGTGCCGGTCCGAGGCGACCTTGTTGAGGATCACGCCCCCGATCCGGAGCTCCGGGTCGAAGGACGCGAACCCGTGCACCAGCGCCGCCACCGACCGAGACTGCGAGGACGCGTCGACCACGAGCACCACCGGCGCCCGCAGCAGCTTGGCGACATGGGCGGTGGACGCCAGCTCCCCCTCCCCGGCGGCACCGTCGAACAGCCCCATCACCCCCTCGACCACGGCGATGTCGCCACCGCGCGCCCCGTGCAGGAACAGCGGAGCCACCAGCTCGGGTCCGCACAGGTACGCGTCGAGGTTGCGCCCCACCCGCCCGGTCGCGAGCGCGTGGTACCCGGGGTCGATGTAGTCCGGCCCGACCTTGTGCGGGGACACGGCGAGCCCCCGCGCGGCGAACGCGGCCATCAACCCCGTGGCGACGGTGGTCTTGCCGCTCCCCGAGGCGGGCGCGGCGACGACCAGCCGCGGCACGGACGTCACCACTCGATGCCCCTCTGCCCCTTCTGCCCGGCGTCCATCGGGTGCTTCACCTTGGACATGTCGGTCACGAGATCGGCGAAGTCGACGAGCGCCCGCGGGGCGTTGCGCCCGGTGATCACCACGTGCTGGGCCCCGGGCCGGTCCCGCAGCACGGACACGACCTCCTCGACGTCGACCCACCCCCAGTGCATCGGGTAGGCGAACTCGTCCAGCACGTACAGCTTGTACGTCTCGGCGGCCAGGTCCCGCTTGACCTGCTCCCAGCCCTCCCGGGCCTTCTCCTCGTTGGTCGAGTTGTCACCCTGGAGGTCCCGCTGGACCCAGGACCACCCCTCGCCCATCTTGTGCCAGTCGACGGACCCGCCCTCGCCGCTGGCGCCCAGCACCCGCAGCGCGTTCTCCTCGCCGACCTTCCATTTCGCCGACTTGACGAACTGGAACACCCCGATCGGCCAGCCCTGGTTCCAGGCCCGCAGCGCCAGCCCGAAGGCGGCGGTCGACTTGCCCTTGCCGATGCCGGTGTGCACCACGACCAGCGGCCGGTTGCGCCGCTGACGCGTGGTCAGTCCGTCGTCCGGCACGACACTCGGTTGTCCCTGCGGCATTACGCGGCCCTCCTGCGTACGTCCTTCACCAGCCCGGCGATGGCGTCGGCGCGCAACGCCTCCAGCGTCACCGCCGTACCTCCCAGTTCGGCCGCGAGCTGCCCCGCGAGTCCCAGCCGCACCGGCCCCGACTCGCAGTCCACGACCACCGAGGCGACCCCGTCGGCGCCGAACAGCCGGGCCGCCCGCCCGGCGTTCGCGACCGGCTCCGGCCCTCCGGTGGCCCGCCCGTCGGTCACCACCACGAGCAGTGCCCGCCGGGCCGGATCCCGCAGCCGCTCCACGCGCAGCACGTCGCGCGCCTTGAGCAGACCGGCCGCGAGCGGCGTACGGCCGCCCGTGGGCAGCGACTCCAGCCGGGCCGCCGCCGCGTCCACGGACGAGGTCGGCGGCAGCGCGACGTCGGCACCGGTACCGCGGAAGGTCACCAGGCCCACCTTGTCCCGCCGCTGGTAGGCGTCCAGCAGCAGCGACAGCACGGCACCCTTCACGGCGCCCATCCGCTGCCGGGCCGCCATCGACCCGGAGGCGTCGACCACGAACAGCACGAGATTGCCCTCGCGCCCCTCCCGCGTCGCCTGCCGCAGATCGTCCCGGCGCACCACCAGGCCGCGCCCCGACCGTCCCCGCGCCCGCTGATGCGGCGCCGCGGCCTGCACGGTGGCCGCCAGATGCAGCGCCGTGAGCGCCCCCCGCGGCCGCCGGGCCCCGGTGGTCCGCCCGTGCTCCGTCCGCGCCCGCGAACGCCGCCCCGCGGTGCCCTCCCCGATCCCCGGCACGCTCAGCACCTTGGTCCGGAAGGGCTCGGCCGCCCGTACGGCGGACTGCTCGCCGGCCCCGGACGGGACGGGCGCACCCTCGGCCGACTCCTCGGGCCGCGCCCCGGCACCGTCGCCCTGCGGCTCCCCGTCGGGCTGCCCGCCGCCCCCGCCGGGACCGCCGCCGGGTCCGTCGGGGTCGGGATCGTCGTCGTCCTGGTGCGCGGGCGGCTCCGCGAACTCCTCCAGCGTCTCGTCCAGTTTGTCCTCGTCCAGGCCCGGCGCGTCGAACGGGTTGCGCCGGCGCCGGTGCGGCAGCGCGAGCAGCGCGGCCTGGCGCACGTCCTCCGCCAGCACCTCGGTCCGCCCCGCCCACGCGGCCAGCGCGGTCGCGGTGCGGGCCATCACGATGTCGGCCCGCATGCCGTCCACCTCGAAGGCCGCGCAGGTCGCCGCGATCTGCCGCAGCGCCCCGTCGCCCAGCAGCACGGACGGCAGCAGCTCCCGCGCCGCCGCGATCCGCGCCCGTACGGCGCTCTCCTCGGCCGCCCACCGGCCCGCGAAGGCAGCGGGATCGGCGTCGTGGGCGAGGCGCCGCTTGACGACCTCCACGCGCTGGTCGGGCTCCCGCGAGGCGGCGACCTCGACGGTCAGCCCGAACCGGTCGAGCAACTGCGGCCGCAGCTCGCCCTCTTCCGGGTTCATGGTCCCGACGAGCAGGAACCGCGCGGCATGCCGTACGGAGACGCCCTCGCGCTCCACGTACGAGGCGCCCATCGCGGCGGCGTCCAGCAGCAGGTCGACCAGATGGTCGTGGAGGAGGTTGACCTCGTCCACGTAGAGGATCCCGCGATGCGCGTCGGCGAGCAGCCCGGGTTCGAAGGCCTTCACGCCCTCGGCGAGCGCCCGCTCGATGTCGAGCGCGCCGACCAGCCGGTCCTCGGAGGCACCGACGGGCAGCTCGACCATGCGGGCCGGCCGGGCGGCCCCGGCGCCGGGCTCGTGCGGTCCGTCCGGGCAGGCCGGGTCCGGCGCCGCTGGGTCGCAGGAGAAGCGGCAGCCGGGGACCACGGGGACCTGCGGCAGCAACGCCGAGAGCGCCCGCACCGCCGTCGACTTGGCGGTGCCCTTCTCGCCGCGGACGAGCACGCCGCCCACCGCCGGGGACACGGCGTTCAGCAGCAGTGCGAGGCGCAGGTCGTCCTGTCCGACGACGGCCGTGAACGGAAAGGGGGTGCTCACTTGTCGTCGCCCTCCAGGTCGCCTTCGAGTTCGAGGTAGGTCGCCCGCAGCCGTTCCAGCGTCCCCGCGTCCGGCTCCGCCCACAGCCCCCGGTCGGCGGCCTCCAGCAGCCGCTCGGTGATGCCGCGCAGCGCCCACGGGTTGGACTGCTTCATGAAGTCGCGGTTCTCCGGGTCGAAGACGTACTCCGCGCTGAGCTTCTCGTACATCCAGTCGTCGACGACCCCGGCGGTGGCGTCGTAGCCGAAGAGGTAGTCGACGGTCGCCGCCATCTCGAAGGCGCCCTTGTAGCCGTGCCGCCGCATCGCCGCCATCCAGCGCGGGTTGACCACACGGGCCCGGAAGACGCGGTGCGTCTCCTCACCGAGGGTGCGGGTCCTGACCTGGTCGGGCGTGGCCGAGTCGCCGACGTATGCCTCGGGGGAGGCGCCCGTGAGGTGCCGGACCATGGCGACCATGCCGCCGTGGTACTGGAAGTAGTCGTCGGCGTCGACGAGGTCGTGCTCGCGGGTGTCGACGTTCTTCGCCGCGACCGCGATCCGCCGGAACGCCGTCTCCATGTCCCCGCGTGCCGCCCGCCCGTCGAGCCCGCGCCCGTAGGCGTACCCGCCCCAGACGGCGTACACCTCGGCGAGGTCGGCGTCGGAGCGCCAGTTGCGGGCGTCGATCAGCGGCAGCAGCCCGGCGCCGTACGCGCCCGGCTTGGAGCCGAAGACGCGCGCGGTGGCGCGCCGCCGGTCGCCGTGCGCGGCGGTGTCCTCGTCGGCGTGCGCCCGTACGTAGTTGGACTCCGCGGGCTCGTCCAGCTCGGCGACCGCCCGCACCGCGTCGTCGATCAACCCGACGACGTGCGGGAACGCGTCCCGGAAGAAGCCGGAGATGCGGACGGTGACGTCGATGCGGGGCCGTCCCAGCTCGCCGAGGCCGATGATCTCGAACCCGGTCACCCGGCGCGAGGCGTCGTCCCACACCGGTCGGCAGCCCAGCAGCGCAAGGATCTCGGCGATGTCGTCGCCCTGGGTGCGCATGGCCGAGGTTCCCCAGACCGTCAGGCCGACGGACTTCGGGTACGCGCCCGTGTCCTGGAGGTACCGCTGCACCAGCGAGTCGGCGAGCGACTGCCCGACCTCCCAGCTCAGCCGGGACGGGATGGCCTTGGGGTCCACGGAGTAGAAGTTCCGGCCGGTCGGCAGCACGTTGACCAGTCCGCGTGTCGGCGAGCCCGACGGACCCGCCGGGACGTAACCGCCGTCGAGCGCCTTGAGGATGTGGCCGATCTCGTCCGTCGTGCGGGCGAGCCGCGGCACCACCTCGTCGCAGGCGAACTCCAGCACGGCCACGGCCTCGGGCAGTTCGGTGCCGACCACCTCCCGTACCAGCGCCGCGCTCCCGGACGCCGCCCAGCCCCGCTCCTCCATCCCCTCCGCGAGCCGCCGGCACAGCTGCTCCAGCAGGTCGACGGCGTCGGCGGCGGTACGGGACGGGCCCTCGACGAGGTCGCTCAGCTCGACCGGAACCTTCAGCGGCGCGCCCGGCTCCGCCAGCAGCTCCTTCTCCACCAGCCCGAAGTGCTCGGCCAGGGACGCCCGCAGCCCCGGCAGCGCGTTCGCCCGGCCGCCCCACACCTGCGAGGCACGCAGCACCGCGAGGACCAGGTTCACGCGCGGCTCGCCGACCGGGCCGCCGCCGAGGATGTGCAGTCCGTCGCGGATCTGCACGTCCTTGATCTCGCACAGATAGCCGTCGATGTGCATGACGAACTCGTCGAAGTCGGCGTCGCCGGGCTGCTCGTCGACATGCAGGTCGTGGTGGAGCTCGGCCGCCTTGACCAGCGTCCAGATCTGGGCCCTGACCGCCGGTGCCTTCGTCGGGTCCAGGTCCGAGACGAGCGCGTACTCGTCGAGCAGCTGCTCCAGCTTCGCAAGGTCGCCGTAGGTGTCCGCGCGGGCCATCGGCGGCACCAGGTGATCGACGACGGTGGCGTGTCCGCGCCGCTTGGCCTGGGTGCCCTCGCCGGGGTCGTTGACGATGAACGGGTAGATCAGCGGCAGTTCCCCGAGGACCGCGTCCGGTGCGCAGCCGCCGCTGAGTCCGAGGCCCTTGCCGGGCAGCCACTCCATCGTGCCGTGCTTGCCCATGTGGACGAGGGCGTCGGCGCCGAAGGAGTTCTCCAGCCAGCGGTACGCCGCCATGTAGTGGTGCGACGGCGGCATGTCCGGGTCGTGGTAGATCGCGATCGGGTTCTCGCCGAAGCCGCGCGGCGGCTGGATCATCACGACGACGTTCCCGAACCGCAGGGACGCCAGCACGATGTCGTCCCCGTCGACGTACAGCGAACCCGGCGGCTCGCCCCACGCCTCGGTCATGGCCTCCCGCAGCTCCGGGTCGAGCTCGGCGAACCACGCCCGGTAGTCGGCGAGCGGCACGCGCGCGGGCGCCGACGCCAGCTGGTCCTCGGTCAGCCACTCGACGTCGTGCCCGCCCGCCTCGATGAGCAGGTGGATCAACTCGTCGCCGTTGTCCGGGTATGCGCTCACCCCGTACCCGGCCTGCCGGAGCGCGTCCAGCACCCGCACCGCGGAGGCGGGCGTGTCCAGGCCGACCGCGTTGCCGACGCGCGAGTGCTTGGTCGGGTAGGCGGTGAAGACGAGCGCGAGCTTCTTGTCGGCGTTCGGCTTGTGCCTCAACCGCGCGTGCCGTACGGCGATCCCGGCGACGCGTCCGGCCCGCTCGGGGTCGGCCACGTACACGGGCACATCGTCCGGGCCCTGCTCCTTGAAGGAGAACGGGACGGTGATCAGACGGCCGTCGAACTCCGGGATCGCGACCTGCATCGCCGCGTCCATGGGGGAGAGGGCGGCGTCGGACGCGTCCCAGGCGTCCCGCGAGGAGGTCAGGCACAGTCCCTGCAGCACGGGCACGTTCAGCTCGGCCAGCCTGCCGATGTCCCACGCCTCCTCGTCGCCGCCCGCCGACGCCTGCGAGGCGTGCGTCCCGCCCGCGGCCAGGACGGTGGCGACCAGCGCGTCGGCCTTCCCGAGGAGCGTGTACAGCCCCGGGTCCGCGCCGCGCAGCGAACCGCAGTACACGGGCAGGGCGTTGGCGCCCCGCGCCTCGATCGCGTCGCACAGGGTCTCCACGAACGCGGTGTTGCCGCTGAGCTCGTGGGCCCGGTAGAAGAGCACGCCGACGGTCGGACGGCCCTCGGTGAACGCGCGGGAGCCGTGGACGCCGTACTCCGGCATCTTCCGCGGCTCGTCGAAGCCCTCACCCGTCAGCAGCACCGTGTCCGACAGGAACCGCGCCAGCTCGGTGAGGTTCTCGGGCCCGCCCTCGACGAGGTAGCGCAGTGCCTCGGCCACGACTCCGGCCGGCACGGACGACTCGGCCATCAGCTCGGCGTCCGGCACGGACTCCCCGCCGAGCAGCACGGTGGGGATCCCCGACGCCCGCAGCCGGGCGAGTCCGTCCTCCCAGGCCCGCTTGCCGCCCAGCAGCCGTACGACGGCGATGTCCGCGCCCTCGACCAGCGCGGGCAGCTCGCCCTCGGCGTCCACGCGGGTCGGGTTGCCGATCCGGTAGGAGGCGCCGGAGGCACGGGCCGCCAGCAGATCGGTGTCGGCGGTGGACAACAACAACACTGTGCTCATGCGGGCGCTCCCGGTGGAAGGAAAGGCAGTCCTTGCGGCGCGCCGGACTCGATGAGCCGCCACAGCGCGTCCGTGTCCGCGTGCTGTTCGATCAGGTCGCCGAGCCGGTCGAGCTGCTCCTCGCGCAGCGCGGCGAAGGAGGTGCCGGGCGCCGGCACGAAGCGGCGGCCCGCGGCGGCGGCCACCTCGCGCAGGAAGGCCCGCCGGAAGCCGTCGGACTCCAGCGAGCCGTGCCAGTGCGTGCCCCAGGTCTGGCCGACCCGGCAGCCGTCCAGGAAGGGTTCGCCGCCCTCGACGTCGGCGACCCCGTGGTGGATCTCGTACCCCTCGACGTGCTCCCCGAGGGCCTCGCCGACCGGCCGGGTGAGCGTCTTCTCTCGGGCGAACCGCACCCGCACCGGCAGCACTCCGAGCGCGTCGACCTGCCCGCGCCGGCTCTCGACGTCGTCCTCGATGTGCTCGCCGAGGACCTGGAAGCCGCCGCAGATGCCGAGGATCGGACGCCCTTCGGCGGCCCTGCGCACGAGGGCCCGCGCGAGCCCGCGCTCGCGCAGCCACTCCAGGGCGCGCACGGTCCCCCGGGTGCCGGGCACCACCACCAGATCCGCGTCCGCCAGTTCCTCGGGGCGGTCCACGAACCGCACGACGACACCCGGTTCGGCGGCGAGGGCGTCGACGTCCGTGAAGTTGGACATCAGCGGCACGGCGCACACCGCCACCCGCAGCACGTCCTCGCCGACCGGGGCGGCCACCTGGGACTCGCGCACCGCCCCCCGCAGGGACACCCTCAGCCCGTCCTCCTCGTCGATGCCGAGGCCGTGGCGGAAGGGCAGGACGCCGTAGGTGTGCCGCCCGGTGAGGCCGTGCAGCATGTCGATGCCGGGTTCGAGGAGCGAGACGTCGCCGCGGAACTTGTTGACGAGGAACCCGGCGATCAGCTCCTGGTCCTGACGGGACAGCAGCGCGACGGTCCCGAAGAAGGAGGCGAAGACGCCGCCGCGGTCGATGTCGCCGACGACGAGCACCGGGAGACCGGCATTGCGGGCGATCCCCATGTTGACGATGTCGGTCCGCCGGAGATTGATCTCGGCCGGAGATCCGGCCCCCTCGCAGATCACCGCGTCGTACGTGCCCCGCAACTCGGCGAGACAGTCGAGCACGGTCCCGAGCAACGCCTGCTGCCGTCCGCCGTGGTAGCCCCGCGCGCTCATCTCCCCGACGGGCCTGCCGAGCAGCACCACCTGGCTGCTGCTCTCGCCGCCCGGCTTGAGCAGCACGGGATTCATCAGCGCGGTCGGCTCCACCCGGCAGGCCTGCGCCTGCATGGCCTGCGCCCGACCGATCTCGGCGCCCTCGCGGGTGACGAACGAGTTGAGCGACATGTTCTGCGCCTTGAAGGGCGCCACCTTCACGCCCTGGCGCACCAGCCAGCGGCAGATGCCGGCGGTGACGACGCTCTTGCCGGCGTCCGAGGTGGTGCCGGCGATCAGCAGCCCGCGCCCGTTCACGCCGGCCTCCTCGACAGCCGTCCCCGCAGCCACACTCCGGCCGCGCAGGCCCCGAGGGCCAGCCGGCCCACCCGCCGGGACAACCGGACGGCCCGCTCGATGTCGCCGACTTCCACCGCACGCCCCCCACCGTTCAGCACGGGCCGGTGCTCGACCCGGCCCGCATACGACAACGTCCCCCCGAGCCGCACCCCCAACGCCCCCGCGAACGAGGCCTCCACGGGCCCGGCGTTGGGACTCGGATGCCGCGCGGCGTCCTTGTGCCAGGCCCGTACGGCACCTCGCGCGTCGCCGCCCGCCAGCACGGCGAGCGACGCCGTCAGCCGGGCGCCCGGCCACCCGGCGAGATCGTCGAGCCGTGCGCTGGCCCATCCGTAGCGGCGGTGGCGCGGCGACCTGTGCCCCACCATCGCGTCCAGCGTGTTCACCGCACGGAACCCGAGCAGCCCCGGGACCCCGCCCACGGCCCCCCACACCAGCGCGCCCACCACGGCGTCGGACGTGTTCTCCGCGACGGACTCCACCACCGCCCGCGCGATCCCCGGCGCGTCCAGCGCCTGCGGGTCGCGGCCGCACAGATGGGGCAGCCGGGCCCGCGCGGCCTCGACGTCCCCCGCCTCCAGGGCGTGCCCGACGGCCCGGGCCTCCCGCGCGAGCGAGGTCCCGCCGACGACGGCCCAGGTGGCGACGCCGGTCAGCGCGACGGAAGCGGCGGGGGAGGACCGTACCGCCCGGTGGGCCGCGGCGCCCAGGGCGACGGCGCCGCCCACGCACACGACGGTGTGCAGCGCGCCCCATCCGCGGTGGTCCCGCCACAGCACCCGTTCCACCGCGGCGGCGGCCCGCCCGAACGCGGCGACCGGATGCCCCCGGCGGGGGTCGCCGAGCACATGGTCGCCGAGGAGGCCGGCGGCGGCGCCGTACGCGAAGACGCGATCGGCACGCACGCGCTCAGCCGGCCGTGCGGGCGGGCAGAGACCTGGTGCGGGACCTCACTTGGCGGCCGAGCATGGCGATATGTCCTCACTCAGGGTGTCCACGCCCTGGTTCGACGAGACCGGCGGTGAGAGTTCCTGGCTCCCGGGGAGTTCCCTCCCCGGTCACAGTGGCGGGACCGCGCCGGATTCACACCGGGCTTCCTCTTCTGCCGCCGTACATGGCCCCGGAAGTCCACCACGGGGCCGGAACGGCCGTCAACTTGCTGTTGACCTGCGACGGGGCAAGTGTGCTGAGTCCCACACGCCACCGGCGGCACGGGTCTCCCGTCTGCCGCTCGCGCCGTCCCCGCGCACGACGAAGCGCCCTGCCCGGAGCCCGTGGAGGGCACCGCGCAGGGCGCTTCGAACACCGGGGCGCTCAGGCCACGATCAGATAGATCCCGTATCCCACGGCCGCCGCGCACGCCGCGAAGGCGGCGTACGCGCCCGTCACCGCCAGCGCCGCCGACTCGCCCTGCGCGGCCGCCCGTTCGCGCCGCGACAGCGCGGTGACACCGAGGGTGAACAGGCCCACCAGAGCCACCGTGACCACGAGGCTGACGCCGAAGACGGAGCCGAGGGCCGCCCAGTCGATCTTCATGCTTGTGCTGCTTCCTTCGGTATCAGGGAGCTCAGACCGAGGCCTGAGAGGGCGTCGGTTCCGAGGCCGTGGCCTGCCGGGGGATCGTGGCCGTGAGGTCCTCGGCCGGGGTGCCCGCCGGGGGCGGCGTCACGGCGGCCATCGCGGTCGTCACCACGCCGGCCGGTTCCCCGTCCGCGTCGTTGACGTTCGTGTGGTCCACGACCTCGCGGCGGGAGATCTTCCAGATCGCGGCGCTGGACCCGACCAGGAAGACGGCGACCAGAGCGGTTCCCCAGGGGCCGAAGCCCGTCACCCACTCGGCGATCGCGCCGACCAGCGCGGCGGCCGGCAGGGTCAGGCCCCAGGCGACGAACATCCGGGTGGCGGTGGACCAGCGGACCACCCCGCCCTTGCGGCCGAGGCCCGCGCCCATCACCGCACCGGAGACCGAGTGCGTGGTGGAGAGGGAGAAACCGAGGTGGGAGGAGGCCAGGATGACGGTCGCGGCGCTGGTCTGCGCGGCGAAGCCCTGCTGCGGCTGAAGGTCGGTCAGGCCCTTGCCCATGGTGCGGATGATGCGCCAGCCGCCGAGGTAGGTGCCGAGCGCGATGGCGAGACCCGCGGAGAGGATGACCCACAGGGGCGGGTCGGAGTCGGGGGCGAGGGTGCCGCCCGCGACCAGGGCGAGGGTGATGATGCCCATCGTCTTCTGCGCGTCGTTGGTGCCGTGCGCCAGCGAGACCAGGCCCGCGGAGGCGATCTGGCCGGCGCGGTAGCCCTTCGCGGAGGCCTTGTCCTCGGCCTTGCGGCCCAGGCGGTACGTCAGCCGGGTCGCCAGCAGCGCCGCGACGCCCGCGACCAGCGGGGCGGCGATCGCCGGGATCAGCACCTTGGTGACCAGCGCGTCGCCGTGGACGGCACCCACGCCGGCCGACGCGACGGTGGCGCCGATCAGGCCGCCCATCAGGGCGTGCGACGAGGAGGACGGCAGGCCGACCAGCCAGGTCAGCAGATTCCACAGGATCGCGCCGACCAGTGCGGCGAAGATGACCTCGGGACGGATGCCGCTCTCGTCGACCAGGCCCTTGGAGATCGTGTTGGCGACCTCCACGGAGAGGAAGGCGCCGACCAGGTTCAGGACGGCGGACATGGCCACCGCGACCTTGGGTCTGAGGGCACCCGTCGAGATGGTGGTGGCCATCGCGTTCGCGGTGTCGTGGAAACCGTTCGTGAAATCGAACGCGAGAGCGGTTACCACCACAATCGCGAGGATCAGCGAGATGCCTTCCATTTACCCAGGCAATCTTTCGAGGTCATTGGCTGGACGAACGTAGGTAACCCAAGTGAACGAAAGGTGAACTGGGAGGGGCTTGTGGGTGTCCGTGAAAGGGGGTGCCTGTACCGCCTGGAGGGCTCGGCCCGCGCGCCGCGCCGCCGGCCCCGTACCCCGTACGGCCACAGGCCCTGCGCGCACCGCCTCGGCCGGGCCGGCGACCCCCGCGAAGAGATGTTGGTCACCCCGTGCGAAGCGGCCGCCCCGCCCGCGGGCGCGCCGCCACGACAAGCCCGCGCCGGAACGCGCCGGAGGTCCGCCTGGCAGGATCGCGGCATGGCTGAACAGCGGTGGGAACAGCGGGAGGCACCGGGCGCTCCCGACGACGCGCGGGACACGGCCGAGGCGGCGGACGCGGCCGGGACGGAGCGAGGCGAGGTGCCGGGCGACGGGGTACCGGACGAGGAGGCACGGGCCTGGGAGGAGCTCGTGGCCACCGCGCGCCGGACCGTCTCCGAGGGCCTGGTCGTCGGCACCTCCGGCAACGTCTCGGTGCGGGTGGGGCACACGGTCCTGGTCACTCCGTCGGGCGTCCCCTACGACCGGCTCACGCCGGACGACATCACCGGCGTCGACCTCGACGGGCGCCAGGTGCGCGGAACCCTCGTGCCGACCAGCGAACTGCCCATGCACCTCGCCGTCCACCGCACCACCGACGCCCGCGCCGTCGTCCACACCCACGCCGTGCACGCCACCGCCGTCTCCACCCTCGTCGCCGAACTCCCGGTGATCCACTACATGGCCGGGGCGCTCGGCGGCCCCGTCCGCGTCGCCCCCTACGCGACCTACGGCACGGACGAGTTGGCCGAGAACATGCTCCGCGCGCTGGCCGGCCGCTCCGGCTGCCTCCTCCAGAACCACGGCACCGTCACCTACGGCGCGTCCCTCGCCCAGGCCTACGACCGCACGGCCCAGCTGGAATGGATGTGCCGCCTGTGGCTGACGGCGTCCGCCGTGCCGGGCCGCACACCGTCCCTGCTGTCCCGGGAGCAGCTGGCGGAAGCGACCGAGCGGCTGCGGGGATACGGGCAGCGCGGCTGACGGAACCCGGGGCGCTCGCCCGTACCACCCGGGGCGCTCGCCCGTACCACCCGGGGCGCCCCTTCCGTGCGCCGCGTCGCCTCACCCCGCCCCGCCGTTCCGCTGGCCGCCGGACGGGCGGGACAGGACACTGGACGCGTGCGCACTGTCAGAGCGACGGCCGCTGCCGTCACCGCCGTGACGGTGGCCGGGGCCGCAGCGGTGGCCGCCGGCCGGTTCGCCAGTGACGCGGCACTGAAGGCGCCGCCCGGCCGACCGCTGCCCACCGAGCCCCGGCTCACCGTGCACGGCACGGCCGCGGGCCGCGTCACCCTCACCCGCACCCTCGCCTCGGTGCGCCCCGGCAGCTACGGCCTCGCGGGCAACGGCTCCCACGCGGTGGTCGGCCCCGTCCTGGACACGGTCCCGCACCCGCCCGACTCCGTCGTACGCCGCCTGGAACGCGTCACCCACGGCACCCTGGAGCCCGGCGACAAGGTCCGGCTCACCCCGAGCCTGCACATCGGCGACCCCCGCACCGCCCTCGGCCTGGACTGCACCGACGTCGAGATCCCCGGCGAACTCGGGCCGCTGCCCGCCTGGTTCGTGCCGGGGGCCCGGGACACCTGGATCATCACGGTGCACGGCCTGGGCGCCGGCCGGGAACTCCCCCTGAACATCCTGGCGTTCCTGCACGGCCTGCGCTTCCCGGTGCTCGACCTCGCCTACCGCGGCGACCCCGGCGCTCCCCGCCCCCCGGACGGACTGAACCACCTCGGCGAGACCGAGTGGCGCGACCTGGACGCCGCGGTCCGCCACGCGACGGCCCAGGGCGCCGCGCGCGTCGTCCTGTACGGCTGGTCCACCGGCGCCACCATGGCCCTGCGCGCCGCCGCGCACTCCTCGGCCCGGGACCGCGTCAGCGGGCTCGTCCTGGACTCCCCCGTGCTCAACTGGGAGGCGACCCTGCGCGCCCTCGCCGCCGCCCGGCGCACCCCGAGCCCGCTCCTGCCGCTCGCGGTCCGCGCCGCCCAGGGCCGCACCGGTCTCTACGGCGACCGCATCGACGAGGCCGCCCACCCCGAGCGCCTGACGCTCCCGGCCCTGATCCTGCACGGCCCCGACGACCTGGTGGCCCCCTGGGCCTACTCCCGCCGCCTGGCGGAGCACCGTCCCGACCTGGTCACCCTCCACACCGTCCCGCAGGCCCCGCACAACGCCATGTGGAACGTGGACCCCAGCGGCTACGAAGAGGCGGTGCGCCGCTTCCTGACCCCTCTGATGTGACGCCGCGGCACCTTCCCGGCGGGCCGGTGGGCCGGGCCGCCGCACCGGGGCCCACGGTTCCGTTTAACGCCGTACCACTGTCCGGATTCCGGCCGGCACCCCCTCCCCGGTGCCGTCCCTTGGCCACTCCCGTCGCCCCACGTGACATTCCGTTTGGGTTTTCGGACCGTCAACCGGAAGACTGCACCCGTGACGTCCCGTATCCCGCGCGACTCCAGGCTCCGACTCGTCCGCCCGCGACCCCTGGCCGCCGCCCCCCGAGCGATGAACCAGCAGCGCTCGCGCCGCCCCGCCCCCCGCCCGCCGGAGGGCACCCCGGCCCCCGCGGAGCTGGCCGGAATGGCGCGCTCCCGGTTGGCGGGCGCGGCCCGCGTCGCCCTCTGGGCCGATGCCGCCCTGCGCCCCGGCAAGGGCAACGCGACCTCCGACGGCAAGGCGACCCTCGCCGACGCGACCGCCCAACGGGCCGCGCACGAACTGGGCCTGACGCCGGCCCAGATCCGCGCCGAGTGGGACACCGCCCGACTCGCCGGGCTCGTCGAGGTGCACGGCGACAGCGCCCGCCCCGGCTGGCGGCTGCGCGCCTGGAACCGCGACGACACCGCGGTCCTGCGCGGCTGGGTCGCCTTCTTCGACGCCTGGTCGCTCGCCCACCCGGAACCCGCCCACCACGAGCCTGCCTCGGTGGCCGAGGTCGTCTCGGCGATGCCGCAGGTGCTCTCCTTCCTCCAGCTCTCGGCCGGCCCGGTCCCCGTCGAGCAGCTCCTCGACCTCCTCCAGCAGCGGGTCACGGAACTGCGCACCGAGCGCTGCGAGGTCCCCTACGGCCCCCAGCGCGAACCGGCGAGCCCCCCGCCCCCCGGCACGGCGGACGTCGACGCCGCACCCGAGGACACCGAGCTCGCCCCCCTCCTCGACTGGGCCCTGCACGCCCTCGCCTCCGTCGGCGCCCTCACCTACGGAGACGGGCAGGCCACCCTCACCCCCCTGGGCAGCTGGGCGGTCTGGGTCAAGCTGGAGCAGATCTGCGTCGCCGCGCAGAGCCCCGCCGGGAACATCGAGGCCGTCGCCGAGGACATGCTGCGCGGCTGCGCCCAGCTGCGCCCCAACGCCGCCCGCGCCGAGTACCGCGCATGGCTCGCGGCCCGGCCCGTCGGCAGCGCCGTCACCGAACTCCTCGACGCCGCCCGCGGCGAGGACGCCCTGCTGCGCGGCCTGGCCTTCGAGGCGCTGCGCGTCGTCGGAGCCCCCGCCGAGCCCGACGTCCGCGGGGTGGTCGACGAGCCGACGCTGCGGCCGTACGCGCTGCTCTGGCTCGCCGAGCACGACGGCGCCGATCCCGAGGACGCCCACGAGGTGCTCACCCGGGAGGAGGCCACCTGGCTGTGGGTCGACACGGCCGCCGCCGTCGCCGACCACGGCGAGGCCCCTCTCCTGGTGCGGCACCTGGAGTCCGCCGTGCAGCCGACCGTGCCCGCCCTGCTCGACGAGGTGCGCGCCGTGGGCCATCCGCGCACCGTGCAGGTCCTGGTCGCGCTGGCCGCCGCGCACCCCGATCCCGCGCTGGCCAAGGCCGTGCGCCGCGCGGCCTTCCAGGTGCACACCGGGGGCAGCTGAGGCCGCGCGGTCAGTCGGTCGTGCGCGGCGCGTAGGTGCCGAAGCTCCAGACGTTGCCCTCGGCGTCCCGGGCCATGTAGTCCCGTGAGCCGTAGTCCTGGTCCGTCGGGGGCATCAGGATCTCCACGCCGTGGTCCACGGCCTGCTGGTGGTGCGCGTCGACGTCGTCCACGACGACGTACACCCCGGCGGGACCCGCGTCCTTCATCACCGTGTCGAAGAGCCCGCCGCGGCCCTTGGAGCCGATCATCACCCCGCCGTTGCCCTGCACCAGCTCGGCGTGCGTCACCGTGCCGCCCTCGCCCTCGTACAGGGCCAGCTCCGTGAAACCGAGGCCCTCCGTGAGCTGGCGGATCGCCGCTTTGGCGTCCGCGTACAGCAACGTCGGGTAGATGCTCGGACCGCCACCGCTCGTGCCTGCCATGCCGATCACTCCTTCGTGCGTCGGGGCTGTGCGCCGGGGCCGCGGCCGCCGTCGGGGGACCCGCCCGGTGCCTTCATCCTGGCACCCGCCACCGACAACGCCGCCCGATACGCCCGAAAGCCGCCGTCCTATGGCCGGTCACGGCGAGAGCGGCCGAAATCGCCCCGTGCCGGGCCGAGTCGGCGGGCAGGGCCTCAGCCGAAGGTGTTGCACCGGGCCATGTCCCCGGTCCGGTAGCCCTGCTCGAACCACGCCTGCCGCTGCTGCGCCGACCCGTGCGTCCACGTCTCCGGCGTCACCCGTCCCTGGTACCGCTCCTGGATCCGGTCGTCGCCCACGGCCGCCGCGGCGTCCAGGCCGTCCCGGATGTCGGCCTCGGTGAGGCTGGTGATCAGCGGCCGCCCGGTCGACTCGTCCGGGGTCGTCGTGGCGTGGTGCGCCCACACCCCGGCGTAGCAGTCCGCCTGGAGCTCCACCTTCACCGCGTTGCTGTTCGCGCCCGTCCCGCCGTCCTGCGCGCGGCCGAGGGTGCCCATCAGGTCCTGCACGTGGTGCCCGTACTCGTGGGCCACCACGTACGCCTGTGCGAACGGCCCGCCGCTGGAGCCGAACTTCGTCCGCAGCTCGTCAAAGAACCCCAGGTCCAGGTAGACCTTCCGGTCGCCGGGGCAGTAGAACGGCCCGACCGCCGAGGTCGCCGCGCCGCACGCGGTGCCGACCCGCTGGCTGAAGAAGACGGTGGGGGAGCGCGAGTAGGTGCCTCTGCGCCGCTGGAACTCCTCGTCCCAGAAGTCCTGCACGCTGTTGACGACGGCCACCATCCGGCAGTCGTCCTTGGTGTTCGCGTCCTGCCCGGTACGGCAGTTCTGCTGCACCTGCGCGAGCGAGGACGACGTGGGCACCGGCTGCGCGCTCCCGTCGGTCAGGCCCAGCTGGTCCGGCCCGACGCCGAAGAAGAGGCCGAGGAGCAGCGCCAGCAGACCGGCGAGGCCACCGCCGACGGTCGCCCTGCCACCGGGGATCCTGCTGCCGCGCACGTCCTGCACCTCGGACGTGTCCAGCCTGGCGTCGTCGTCGAACTGCATGAACGCACCACCCTCAGCCGCACAGTCCCCCTGACGCCATCCTCACGGGCCCCGGGCCTCCCGGCGCCGGACGGACGTCCGAACGGGCGACGTGCCCACCGCGGGCCCGGCACCTCCCGGGGGCACCCGGCACCCCTGGTTACGCTTTTGCGCCTGTCCGCGAGCACGGCCGACGAAGGGAGCCCGGTGGCCGTCCTGCCGGCCGTGGCGAAGCCGACCGATCCCCTCACCCCGGGCACGGGACCCGCCCCGCTCCCGCCCCCGCGACGCGCACCCCGCCGCCTCCCGGCAGCCGTCGCCGCCCTCCTGCTTGCGGCCCCGCTCCTGGCGGCCGCCCACCAGGCCCGACCGGCCCCCTACGGCGACCGCCTCATCGTGCACGCGCGCGTGCAGCACCCTGCGGCGGAGCTGCGGCTGCGCGGGGGAGCCGTCGAGGCGTACGAGCGGACCACGGGGCGGGTGCGCTGGCGCTACAGCCGCGAAGGAGCCCTGCCCCTGACCGTGCTGCCCGCGCGCGGGGAGGCGATCACGCTGTGGGACGACGGACTCGTCACCGACACCCGCACCGACGGCTCCGGCGTCCGCTGGCACCGCGCGCTCCCGGCCACCGCCGGCTGGCTCGCCGCACACGGCGGCGAGGGCGTCCTGCGTCCCCTGGGACGCGGCATCCTCGCCGTGGTCACCCCGGGCCGCGTCGCGGCGTACCGGACCGCCGACGGCGACCTGCGCTGGGTACTGCCCGCCCGCCCAGGGTGCGTGTTCCGGCCGGAACACGCGCTGCGCCGGGGCGGCGCCCTGCTGCTCGCCCAGCCCTGCGCCCGCGCCGCCTGGACCAGCCAGCTCGTCGCCGTCGACGACCTCGGCCGGATCGCCCCCCAGGGCCCGGGACGGTGAGAAGGAGGGCCCGCACCCGCCGCCGGAACAGACGCAGCCGCCGAAACGGGTTGCATCGCCCCGTTAGACTGGCTCCATGGCCATTCTCCTCGCGCATTAGACGGCGGGAAACGTCCTCAGCCGCCCATCCCGCCAACCACCCGCCCCAGGAGTCTGTCCGTGATCTCCGCCTCCGGCATCGAGCTGCGCGCCGGCGCCCGCGTCCTCATCGAGTCCGCCACCTTCCGTGTCGCCAAGGGCGACCGCATCGGCCTGGTCGGCCGCAACGGCGCCGGCAAGACCACCCTCACCAAGGTCCTCGCAGGCGAGGGCCAGCCCGCCGGCGGCACGGTCACCCGCTCCGGCGAGGTGGGCTACCTCCCCCAGGACCCGCGCACCGGCGACCTCGACGTGCTCGCCCGCGACCGCGTCCTGTCCGCGCGCGGCCTCGACGTGCTGATCCGCAAGATGCGCGACAACGAGCAGCGCATCGCCAACGGCAAGGGCGCCACCCGCGACAAGGCGATGAAGCAGTACGAGCGCCAGGAGACGGAGTTCCTGACCAAGGGCGGGTACGCCGCCGAGGCCGAGGCCGCCACCATCGCCGCCGCGCTGAACCTGCCCGACCGGGTGCTCGGGCAGCCCCTGCACACGCTCTCCGGCGGTCAGCGCCGCCGGATCGAGCTCGCCAGGATCCTGTTCTCGGACGCCGACACCCTGCTGCTCGACGAGCCCACCAACCACCTCGACGCGGACTCGATCGTCTGGCTGCGGGACTACCTCAAGACCTACCGCGGCGGCTTCATCGTCATCTCCCACGACGTCGACCTGGTCGAGACGGTCGTCAACAAGGTGTTCTACCTGGACGCCAACCGCTCCCAGATCGACGTCTACAACATGGGCTGGAAGCTCTACCAGCAGCAGCGCGAGGCCGACGAGAAGCGCCGCAAGCGCGAGCGGCAGAACGCGGAGAAGAAGGCCGCCGCGCTGCACTCGCAGGCCGACAAGATGCGCGCCAAGGCCACCAAGACGGTCGCCGCGCAGAACATGGCCCGCCGCGCGGACAAGCTGCTCAGCGGCCTGGAGGCCGTCCGGCAGTCCGACAAGGTCGCCAAGCTCCGCTTCCCCGAGCCCTCGCCGTGCGGCAAGACGCCGCTCACCGCCGAGGGGCTGTCGAAGTCGTACGGCTCGCTGGAGATCTTCACCGACGTCGACCTGGCGATCGACAAGGGCTCCCGGGTCGTCATCCTCGGCCTCAACGGCGCCGGCAAGACCACCCTGCTGCGGCTCCTCGGCGGTGTGGAGAAGCCGGACACCGGACAGGTGATCGAGGGACACGGCCTGAAGCTCGGCTACTACGCGCAGGAGCACGAGACCCTCGACCCCGAGCGCACGGTCCTGGAGAACATGCGCTCGGCCAACCCCGACCTCGACCTCGTCGAGGTCCGCAAGACGCTCGGCTCCTTCTTGTTCTCCGGCGACGACGTCGACAAGCCGGCCGGGGTCCTCTCCGGCGGCGAGAAGACCCGTCTCGCCCTGGCGACCCTCGTGGTGTCCTCGGCGAACGTGCTGCTCCTGGACGAGCCCACCAACAACCTCGACCCGGCCAGCCGCGAGGAGATCCTCGGCGCGCTGCGCACCTACAAGGGCGCGGTCGTGCTCGTCACCCACGACGAGGGCGCCGTCGAGGCGCTCCAGCCGGAGCGGATCATCCTGCTGCCCGACGGCGTGGAGGACCTGTGGGGCGCGGACTACGCGGATCTGGTCGCCCTCGCCTGACCGCCCCGCCCGTTCGATGACCGATCGGTCGCCCGACCGATCGGTCAGTTCCGCTTGACCGAATGGTTGATCCACTGCCTATGGATCATTCGGCCTAGCCGTGATCCATCATCTGTGTGAGATCTCCTCGTACCCCGGTGTGTCCTACACCGATTCCCGGCCGCATCCCTTTATCGACAAGGGCTCGGCGGCGCCGCGGGCCTGACCTGGCACTTCACGGAACAACCCGTTCGGCTGCATGCGCACCGCGCGGCGGAACCATGAATTCCTCTTGTGGGGATGTGCTCCTGTCGTCACAACCCTCACCCACGGACCTTGCCGAATGGGTGGCCATGAGGGCCCGGAGGGGTGATCATGAGGGGACCAGAGCGCACTTCCCATGAGGAGGCACGGGTGGCCGAGACTCTGAAGAAGGGCAGCCGGGTGACCGGCGCCGCGCGCGACAAGCTCGCGGCAGACCTGAAGAAGAAGTACGACGCCGGTGCGAGCATCCGGGCATTGGCCGAGGAGACCGGCCGCTCGTATGGCTTTGTGCACCGCATGCTCAGCGAGTCGGGCGTCACGCTTCGTGGGCGTGGCGGGGCGACCCGGGGCAAGAAGGCCGCTTCGGCCTGACGCCCGGGTGTTCCCTCGACTTCGATGGTGACCACCCGGTCGGTCCGGTGATCGGCCGGGTGGTTACTGTGCAGTCACTTAGGAGTGCTCGGTACGGCACTCGCGATGACCGCATCCATCGGAGGCGCCCCATGGCTTCGCTCGACCCGGTACTCGACAAGGACGGCGTACGGCTCACCGTCGACGACGCGATCGCGACCGTGACGCTGACCAACCCGGCCAAGCGCAACGCGCAGAGCCCCGCTCTGTGGCGGGCGTTGGCCGAGGCGGGCCGGCTGCTGCCGGGCACCGTCCGCGTGGTCGTGCTGCGCGCCGAGGGCAAGTCCTTCTCGGCGGGCCTCGACCGGCAGGCCTTCACCCCCGAGGGCTTCGACGGCGAGCCGTCCTTCATCGACCTCGCGCGCGGCGACGACGCGGAGCTGGACGCGACCATCGCCGAGTACCAGGACGCGTTCACCTGGTGGCGGCGCAGTGACATCATCTCCGTCGCCGCCGTGCAGGGGCACGCCATCGGCGCGGGTTTCCAACTCGCCCTCGCCTGTGACCTGCGCGTCGTCGCCGACGACGTGCAGTTCGCCATGCGCGAGACCAGCCTGGGCCTGGTCCCCGACCTGACCGGCACGCATCCGCTGGTCGGGCTCGTCGGCTACGCCCGCGCGCTCGAGATCTGCGTCACGGGACGCTCCGTGCAGGCGGACGAGGCCGTGCAGACGGGCCTGGCGAACGTCGCCGTGCCGGGGGCCGAGCTCGACGGCGCCGTCCATGACCTGGCGGCGGCGCTCCTGGCCGCGCCCCGCGACGCCGTGATCGAGACCAAGGCGCTGCTGCGGGGTGCGGGCGGCCGGAGCTACGAGGAGCAGCGCGTCGCCGAACGCGCGGCGCAGGCACGGAGGTTGCGCGACCTCGCGGGGCTCGGCGAGTGACGCCTCAGCCGAGCACGACCGCCGTGACCAGCACGGCCACCGTCGGATGATCCGGCAGGGCGATGCCCACCCTGGTGCGGACCTTCCGGGCCACCTCCAGGGCCCGGTGGTCCGCGTCGACGGCCAGCTCCACGCGGACGTGCCGGCGCGCTGACGCGGCATCCCCCGGACCGTCGTCGATGTGCACCGCACGGCCCGTCCCGCCCAGCACGCCGGTCAGGCAGGACACCCCCGGCACCGCCAGCGCCGCGGCGGCCGCGGCCCCTGCCTCGCCGTCCACGGGCGGGCGGGCCTGCTGCGGCTGCGGCGGTGGTGGCACGGCCTCGGATTCCGTCTCCTCGTCGACGAGGGCGTCGACGAGCGCGGTGACCCGCAGGTCGACCTCCGCCACCGTCAGCCCGAGCCGCTGCTCCGCCGCCGCCGACAGGGCCGTGCGCAACCGGTCGGCCGTGGTCGGCAGCGGCTCGGCGGCCGTGGCCGCGAAGTCGGCCGTCACCCGGAGCGGTCCGGGCGGCAGGGCGCTCGGCGGCGCGGGTACGGAGGGCGCGGGCGCGGCGTCCGGATCCCCGAGCGTGAGCCGGAGCGCCCCGGGACGTACCCCCGGGACCGCACTCGCCGCGCGGCGCAGGACCGCCCCGGCCGCCTCCTCCGTGATCCACGCGCCGTCGCTCGGCCCGCCCAGCGGGAGCAGTCTGCCGAGGTTCAGCTGCTGTCGTACTGCCTGCGTCCATCGGTCCGCCGTCATTGCTCCAGCCTGCCGTATTCCCGGCGCGGGCCGGTGAAGCCTCACTTACGGTGGTCGCAGGACTACGGAAGGACGCACGGCGATGACCGACATGGACCGGGACCGGACACAGACCTCCGAAGGGGAGGTCGAGTCGGCGGCGCAGACCCGCAGGCCCGTCAGGCGGGGCGGCGGGGACCCCGGGAGCCGGGGCAGGACCACCATCGCCGACGGCGTCGTGGAGAAGATCGCCGGCCTCGCCGCCCGGGACGTCGTGGGCGTCCACGCGATGGGCAGCGGACTGAGCCGCACGCTGGGGGCCGTGCGGGACCGGGTGCCCGGCGGGTCGAAGTCGGTGACGCGGGGTGTGAAGGCCGAGGTCGGCGAGGTGCAGACCGCGCTCGACCTGGAGATCGTCGTCGACTACGGGGTGTCCATCGCGGACGTCGCGCGCGCCGTCCGGGAGAACGTGGTCGCGGCCGTGGAGCGGATGACGGGCCTGGAGGTCGTCGAGGTCAACATCGCGGTGAGCGACGTCAAGCTGCCGGACGAGGAGGACGAGGAACCGGAGCCACGGATCCAGTGACGTACCGTCACGCGGCGACCGGAATGCACCACAATGGCAGGGAAAGCATCCTTACGGGCCCGAACGACCCGCACGGCTACGAGCTGAGGAGCGCACGATGAGCAGGGCCGTGGTCGGCATGATCGCCGGAATGGCGCTGGGCTTCGCCGGATACTTCGGTGGGTTCGGCGCGTTCGTGCTGGTGGCGGCGCTGGGCGCCGTCGGGTTCGTCGTCGGCCGGTTCCTGGAAGGGGATCTGGAAGTCGGCGACTTCTTCCGTACTCGCGACCGGCGGCGGTGACGTCCGTGAGCGGTGGGACGGACGGACCTCACGGGACGAGCGGCGTCACCCCGGCGGGTGAACGCGGGCAGACCACGATCGCCGACCGGGTGGTCGCGAAGATCGCCGCCCAGGCCGCCCGCGAGGCGCTCGGGCCGCTGCCGCAGGAGGCCGCCCGTCCACAGGCGACGGTCGTGGTGCGCCCCCAGTCCCACGGCGCCGCCGGACCGGCGGGAACGCCCGCCGACACCGCCCGGGTCCGGGTCCATCTCGAACTGGACTACCCGAGCGACATCGGTTCCCGGTGCGCCGGGGTGCGTCGTCATGTGGTCGAGCGGGTAGGCGCGTTGGTGGGAATGGAGGTTCCGGAGGTCGCGGTCCAGGTGGAGCGGCTGCACCTGGCGGCGGCGCACACGGCGCAGGGGAGGACCCGATGAGCGAGCCCGAGGGCTCCGAGGGCACCACACAGAGACTGCCGGTCATCGAGAAGGCCGAGCCGGCGCTGGGCCAGTCCGCGTCGGCCGCGGCCTACGAACCCCGGCCGGGTGCCGACGGCGAGGACGGCAGGACGCGCCGCTTCTGGTCGGCCCGCCGTGTCCCCGCGGCCCTCACCGCCGCCTTGATCCTGGTCCTGGCGGGCGCCTTCCTCTACGACGTCGCGGCCGTACGGGCCGGACGGCAGGCCATGTGGTGGCGTCGCGAACTGGCCCGGCAGCTCGCCGCACGCCCCCTCGACGACATCTGGGTCCTGCTCGGCGCGGGTGTCGCCGCCGCCCTCGGCCTCTGGCTGCTCGTGCTCGCGGCGACGCCCGGACTGCGCGCCGTCCTGCCCATGCGGCGCACCCATCCCGACGTCCGCGCCGGACTGGACCGCGCCGCCGCCGCGACCGTCCTGCGCGACCGGGCCATGGAGGTCTCCGGCGTGCAGTCGGCGCGGGTGCGGATGGGCCGCAGGCGCGCCGACGTCCGCGCGGTGTCGCACTTCCGTGAACTCGACGACGTACGCGCCGACCTGGACGACGTGCTCGCCGACGCGATCCGGGCCCTGGGCCTGTCCCGGAGCCCCGCGCTGTCGGTGCACGTCCGCCGGCCCGGCCGGAAGGGGTGAGGGGAATGCTCAGGACGGTCAACCGGGTACTGCTCGGCGTCGTGGGACTCGTGCTGCTCGTGTTGGGCGGTGCGGTGCTGGCCGTCGGGCTCGGGGTGGAGGCACCGTCCTGGTGGATCCACACCGGCCGGGACGACGTACTGCTGGCCGGCGCCGAACGGACCCGCTGGCGGGACGCGGGCTGGTGGTGGCCGGCCGTCCTCGGCGGGCTCGCGGTGCTGTTCCTGCTCGCCCTGTGGTGGCTGGTCGCGGCGGTGCGAAGGCACCGGCTCGCCGAGGTGCTCGTCGACACCGGCGACGGGGAGGGCGCCCTGCTGCGCGGGCGGGCCCTGGAGGACGTGCTCGGCGCCGAGGCGACCACCCTGGACGGTGTGGCCCGCGCGCACGTCCGCCTCAGGGGCCGTCGCACCGCCCCCGAGGCCCGCGCCAGGCTCCTGCTGGAACCCGACGTGGACCCGGGGGAGGCGCTGCACCATCTGACGACCCGTGCGCTCACCCACGCCCGGAACTCGGCGGGGCTGGCGTCGCTGCCGGCGAAGGTCCGGCTGAAGGGCGTCAGGCACCGTGCGGAAAGGGTCAGTTGACGGCCTCAGAAGCCGTGCCGGGCGCCGCCGTCCACCGACACCATGACCCCGGTCACGTACGACGCGGCCGGCGACAGCAGGAAGGCCGCCGTCCGCCCGAACTCCTGCGGGGTTCCGTAGCGCCGCAGCGGAATCCGCGACTCGGTGGCCGCCCGGGTGGCCTCCGGGTCGGCCGACAGCGAGTCCAGCTCCCGGACCCGGTCGGTGTCGATCCGCCCGGGCAGCACGCCCACCACCCGCACGCCCCGCGGCCCCAGCTCGTCCGACAGCGACTTGGCGAACCCGGCCAGCCCCGGACGCAGGGCGTTCGAGATCGTCAGCGCCGGAATCGGCTCGTACACCGAGCCCGACAGCACGAACCCGACGACACCCCCGTCCTCCAGCTCCGCCGCCGCCGCCCGGGCCAGCCGCACCGCCCCGAGGAACACCGACTCGAAAGCGGTCTGCCACTGCTCGTCGGTGACGTCGGCGGCGAACCCCGCGGGCGGACCCCCCACGCTGACGAGAATCCCGTCGAACCCGCCGAACCGCTCCCGCGCCGCGCCGATCAGCCGTGCCGCAGCCTGCGGGTCGGCGTTGTCCACGGCCACGCCGTGGGCGTTCGGCCCCAGCTCGGCGGCCGCGTCGGCGACGCGCTTCTCGTCCCGCCCCGTCACGACGACCTTCGCGCCCTCGGCCACCAGTTCACGCGCGGAGGCGTTGCCCAGCCCGCGGGTGGCCCCGGTGACGACGTACACCCGGTCCTTCAGTCCAAGATCCATGCGCCCTATCCTGCCTCCTCGTCCCCGAACAGGGCGAGGGCCGTGTTCACCAGTCCGATGTGGCTGAACGCCTGCGGGAAGTTGCCGAGCTGGCGGCCGGCCACGGGGTCGTACTCCTCCGCCAGCAGCCCCACGTCGTTCGTGAGCCCCACCAGTTGCTCGAACAACTCCCGGGCCTCCCGTGTGCGGCCCGTCATGTGCAGCGCGTCCGCGAGCCAGAACGAGCACACCAGGAAGGTGCCCTCACCGCCGGGCAGCCCGTCGACGCCCGTGCGCTCGGCGCTGTAGCGGTGCAGGAAGCCGCCCTGGCAGAGCTCGGCGCGGACCGCGTCGATGGTGCCCCTCACCCGCGGATCGTCCGGCGGCAGGAAGCCCACGCGCGGGATGAGCAGCGTGGCGGCGTCCAGTTCGCGCGAGCCGTAGTACTGCGTGAAGGTGTTGCGCTCCGGGTCGTAGCCCTGCTCGCACACCTCCCGGTGCACCTCCTCGCGGAACTCCCGCCAGCCCTCCAGATCACCCTTCAGCTCAGGATCGCGCTCCATGGCGCGCACCGCGCGGTCGGCGGCCACCCATACCATCACCTTGGAGTGCACGAACTGCTTGCGGCCGCCGCGCACCTCCCACAGGCCCTCGTCCGGCTGCCGCCACTCGGAGCGCAGGAACTCCATCAGGGCGCACTCCAGTTGCCACATGTGCGGCTTGACGGTCATGCCCGAGATCCGCGCCAGCGACAGCGAGTCCATCACCTGGCCGTACACGTCCAGCTGCAACTGCAGCACGGCGTCGTTGCCGATGCGCACCGGGGCGGAACCGGCGAATCCGGCGAGCCAGGGCAGCTCGGCCTCGGGGAGGCGTCGCTCACCCGCGAGCCCGTACATGATCTGCATGTCCGCGGGGGCGCCCGCCACCGCGCGCACCAGCCAGTCGCGCCAGGCCTCCGCCTCCTCGTGGTACCCGGCCGCCAGCAACGCGCCCAGGGTGAGGGTGGAGTCACGCAGCCAGCAGTACCGGTAGTCCCAGTTGCGCACGCCGCCGAGCTCCTCGGGAAGGGAGGTGGTGGCGGCGGCGACGATGCCACCGGTCGGCGCGTAGGTGAGGGCCTTCAAAGTGATCAGCGAGCGGAGCACGGTGTCCCGGTGCGGGCCCCGGTAGCGGCAGCGGGCCGACCACGCCTGCCAGTCCGCGACGCTGTGGCGCAGCGACTCGTGGGGGTCGACGAGGGGCGGGCGCGGCTCGTGCGAGGGGTGCCAGGTGAGCACGAACGCGACCTTCTCGCCCGCGCCGATGGTGAACTCCGAGTGCGTGCCGAAGTCCTCGCCCCAGGTGTGCACATGCGGCTCGCTGCGCAGCCACGCCGAGTCCGGGCCCGCGACGGCGACCCGGTGCCCGTCCGTGCGGCGCATCCACGGCACGATCGAGCCGTAGTCGAAGCGCAGCCGGAGGGTGCTGCGGACGGTCACGCGGCCGCTGAGCCCCTCCACGATCCGGACGACGTCGGGGGCGCGGTCGCGCTGCGGCATCAGGTCGGTGACGCGGATCGAGCCCTCGGGGGTGTCCCACTCGGTGTCCAGCACCAGGGTGCCGGGGCGGTAGGCGCGGCGGGCGCAGGTGGGCCGCGTGCCGTCGGTGCCGTCGGGTTCCGCGGCGGCGACGGGGGCGATGCGCCAGTGGCCGTTGTCCTCGTCGCCGAGCAGCCGGGCGAAGCAGGCGGCGGAGTCGAAGCGGGGCAGGCACAGCCAGTCGATGGAGCCGTCGATGCCGACGAGCGCGGCGGTCTGTTCGTCACCGATGAGGGCGTAGTCCTCGATGCGGCGGTCGGTGATGTCCTCGGCGGGTTCTCTGGTGGGCGGGTGCACGGAGTGCGGGTTCCCGGGGGAACCGCCGGGCAATCCGGGCTCTTCGCGGGTCACACCGGCGCGGGCACGGTCTCCTCGTGCCGCTCCCCGGCCGCCGCCTGCGCGCGGTCCCGGGCCTCGCGGCGGGCGAGGATCACCCAGCCGACGGGGACGCCCGCCGAGAACAGCCACCACTGGACGGCGTACGCCATGTGGTTGCCGATGCCGTCGTGGTCCGGGGCGGGGATCAGCTCGGGTGTGTCGCCCTTCGGCTCGGGCGCGGTCAGTTCGACGTAGCCGCCGAGGACCTGCTTGCCGAGGCGCTCGGCCTCCCGCGCGCTGTCGATCAGCATGATCTGGCGGTCCGGCAGGCCCTGCACGTTCTTGATGCCGCTCTCCGCGGTGGTCTGGTCGGGCATCAGGCGCCCGGTGACCGTCGTCTCACCCGCCGGGGGTGCGGGAAGCTTCGGGAACGCCGTCTGGCTCAGCCCGTCCGTGGGCACCCAGCCCCGGTTGACGAGCAGCACCTTGCCGTCGTCCAGGACGAAGGGGGTGAGGACGTGGTAGCCGACCTCGTCGTCCGCGTTGGTGCGGCGGCGTACGACGACCTCGTGCGCGGTGTCGAACTGTCCCCGCGCCGTGACGCGCCGGTACAGGTCGGCGTCGTCGACCTCGGCTCCGGGCGCGGTCAGGGACTCGACGGGGACCGGTGCGGCGGCCAGCGACGCGGCGATCACACCGTTCAGCGCGACCCTGCGCTCGTGCCGGTGCAGCTGCCAGAAGCCCAGCTCGATCATCGTCGGGATGAGGGCGAGGGCGACAAGGGTGAGGATCACCCACTGCCGGGACAACAGGAAGCGGTACACCCCACGACCGTACATCTCGGGCCGTGGGGTGCGATGCGTGGGGTGCGGGGAGGCGGGGTGGAGGCGGGCGCGGGAGGGCTCCCGGGGCTCAGACGCGGTCGACGATGCCCACCCTCCCCTCCGCGCGGGCGCAGTGCGCACCGCAGTACCAGTGGCCCTCGACCTCGACGCCCTGGCCGATGATCTGTACCCGGCAGTGCTCGCAGATGGGTGCCATGCGGTGGATCGCGCAGGCGAAGCAGTCGAAGACGTGCACCGCGCCCTGCGCGTGGACCTCGAAGGTCATTCCGTAGTTGTTGCCGCAAACTTCGCAATTCGCCATGCGCCACAGGGTGAGCCGTCCCCGGGGCACGGGCGAGCGGGCGCCGGGCGAGTCGCCCACCAATCACCCGTCCGTACGGTCACGTCTCCGGGGCCGCTTCCACGTCCCCGAGAAGCTGCCCGAAGGCCGCCTCGTCGACCACGGGTGTGCCGTACTGCCGGGCCTTGACGACCTTCGACGTGCCCGAGTCCGGGTCGTTGGTGACGAGCAGGCTGGTCAGCCGGGACAGGCTGGTGGCGACGTGCAGCCCGGCCTCGACGGCGCGGTCCTCCAGCAGCTCGCGCTCGACCGAGGTGTCCCCGGAGAAGGCGATGCGCATGCCCTGCTTGAGGCGCTTGCCCTCCTCGTACCGCCCCGGGTTGGGGTAGGGGCAGGCGGGCCGTTTGCGGGACGGGCGCCAACTGCCCGGCCGGTAGCCGCCGTAGCCGCCCCCTCCGGTCGCCTGCTGCCCGATGAGGGCCGAGGGCCGCTCGACCCACTCCGTCAGTGGCCGGCACTCGTGCAGCGGCAGCCGTACGCCGCCCTCGGCCGCGGCCCGCAGGCTCGGCCGGAACGCCTCCGCGAGCACGCGGGCGTCGTCCAGCGCGTGGTGCGCCCGCTGCTGCACGACGCCGTAGTGCGCGGCCAGCGACGCCAGCTTGTGGTTGGGCAGGGGAAGCTCCAGCGCCTTGGACAGGGCGATGGTGCACAGCCGCTGACGCACCGGCGCCTCGCGCCGCACGCGCGCGTACTCGCGGGCGATCATCTGCCAGTCGAAGACGGCGTTGTGCGCGACGAGCACCCGGCCCTCCAGCCGGCTCGCGAACTCCTCGGCGATGTCCTCGAAGAGCGGCGCCCCTTCGAGCGCCTCGCTCGTCAGGCCGTGGATCCACACGGGGCCGGGGTCGCGCTCCGGGTTGACCGTCGTGTACCAGTGGTCCTCGACCTCGCCGCGCCCGTCCAGCCGGTAGACGGCCGCGGAGATTATCCGGTCGTCCCGGGCCAGGCCGGTGGTCTCCACGTCAACGACCGCGTATCCCAGGGGATACGCGGTCGGCCAGACTGTCGGGGAGGACGCTGCGGTCGCACGGTCTTCGAGCATGGTCATTGAGGATACGGGCCCGGACCGACATCCCTGTCCGTCAGGACTCCGGCCCCGGCGGCCTGTTGGCAATACTTGTGGGTAACAACCTCTAGCCGTGCCCCTTCCGGGGTCCTACGGTGCACCCATGCCGAACCTGCCCGACGTCGTGCTCTGGTCCATACCGGCCTTCGTGCTGCTCGCCGTGATCGAGATGATCGGCGTCCGCCTCCATCCCGACGAGGACGCGGCCGGATACGAGGCCAAGGACGCCGCCACGAGCGTCACCATGGGACTCGGCAGCCTGTTCTTCGACCTGATCTGGAAGATCCCGGTCGTCGCCCTCTACACGGCCCTGCACGAGCTGACGCCGCTCCGGGTGCCCGTGCTGTGGTGGACCGTCGTGCTGATGCTGCTCGCGCAGGACTTCTTCTACTACTGGTCGCACCGCGGCCACCACGTCATCCGCATCCTGTGGGCCTGTCACGTGGTGCACCACTCGAGCGAGAAGTTCAACCTCACCACCGCGCTGCGCCAGCCGTGGACGTCCTTGACCGGCTGGCCGTTCTACGTCCCCCTGATCGTCGCCGGTGTGCACCCGGCCGCGCTGGCCTTCTGCTCGTCCGCGAACCTCGTCTACCAGTTCTGGATCCACACCGAGCGGATCGACAAGATGCCCCGCTGGTTCGAGTACGCCTTCAACACGCCGTCCCACCACCGGGTGCACCACGCGTCCCAGGGCGGCTACCTCGACCGCAACTTCGGCGGCATCCTCATCGTCTGGGACCGCCTCTTCGGCACCTTCGTCGCCGAGACGGAACGGCCGGTGTACGGGCTGACCAAGAACATCGGCACGTACAACCCGCTGCGGGTCGCCACCCACGAGTACGCCGCCATCGCCAGGGACCTGAAGGCGGCACGCGGTTGGCGCGAGCGCGCCGGACGCCTCTTCCGCGGCCCCGGCTGGCAGCCGGCACCGGCCCCGGCACCCGCGGCGGCGGAACCGGCCGGCGAGAGCGCCGCCGCGTGAGCACCTCGCCTGCCCGACCCGCCGCACCCGTCCCGCCGGTCGCCGTGCTCGCCGTGCTCGCCGTTCTAGGCGTCGCCGCCGCCGTCGACCTCGTCTCGCTCGCCGTCGGCTTCGAGCCCGGCCACACCGCCGCCAAGCCGCTCCTGATGCCGCTGCTCGCCCTGTGGGCCCACCTGTGCGGCGCGCCCCGGCTGCTCGTCGCGGCCCTGCTGTTCGGCTGGGGCGGGGACGTGCTGCTGCTGTCGGACGCGGAGCCCGCCTTCCTGGCAGGCATGGGCTCCTTCGCCCTGGGACACGTGTGCTACCTCGCCCTGTTCGCCGCGCACGGCCGGCCGCACCCCGTCCCACGCGCGCGTGCGGGCCTCATCGCCCTCGGCTACGCCGTCGTCCTCACCGGTGTCGTCGCCCTGCTCCTGCCCGGCCTGCCGGCCGGACTGCGCGTGCCCGTGGCCGCCTACAGCGCGCTGCTCACGGCCATGGCGTACGGCGCCCGCACCCGGCTCGGTCCCGTCGCCGGGTGCGGCGGCGCGCTGTTCATGCTGTCCGACACGCTCATCGCCACCGGTCTCGCCGACTGGCCGCAGCCGCCCGCGCCGGACTTCTGGATCATGCTCACGTACCTCGCGGCGCAGTCCCTGCTGACCTGGGGCACGCTCGCCGCCGGGCGCGCACCGGCGTCGGACGGCAGTGGCGGGCGCCCCGGGTGGGGCGCCCGCACCTCAACTCCGCTCGACCGGGCCTGAGCCCTACCGGCTCACCGCGTCCAGCGCGTCCGCGGTGCCCCAGCCGTAGAAGCCGTTGTAGTTCTTCGGCCCCTCGCACACCGCGTCGACCTTGCCGTCACCGTTGATGTCGTACGGGTCCGTGCACGCCGTGCCGTCCGCCTCGGCGTACAGCAGCGCCTTCACCAGCGCCGGCGGGGCGTACGGGTGCGTCGACTTGATCAGGGCGGCGACACCCGCGACGTGCGGCGACGCCATCGACGTACCGGCCATGTAGCCCCACTTGCCGCCGGGCAGCGTGCCCAGGATCAGACCGCTGGTCGCGGGCGGCGCCGGCGTCTGATAGGCCGTCGAGTCGCCGCCGGGCGCGGCGATGTCGATGACGCCCAGACCGTGGTTCGAGAAGGACGACTTCAGGCCCTTGGCGCCAGTGGCGGCGACCGTGACGATGCCCGGCAGCTGGGTCGGTATGTCGTAGCACTCGGACGGGTCGATGACCCGCTCGGTGGGCGTGGAGTCGTTGGGGGAGACCGGGTCGGTGATCTCGTCGGCCGCGAGGTCGTAGTTCTCGTTGCCGGCCGCGGCGACGTTGACCGCGCCCTTCCTCTCCGCGTACTTCGACGCCCGGGTGATGGCCTCCACGAGCGCCTTCTGGTCCGGGTCGTTCTTGCAGTTGAAGTACCAGGGGTCGGTGTAATAGCTGTTGTTCGTGACGTCCACGCCGTGCTCGGCCGCCCAGACGAAGCCGCAGACGACGGCCTCGGTGTAGAAGTAGCCGGCGGTCGTGGAGACCTTGATGCCGGACACCTTCACGCCCGGCGCCACGCCCGTCATGCCGACGCCGTTCTTGGCGGCCGCGATCTCCCCGGCCACGTGCGTCCCGTGCGGGCTCTCCGCCGCGCTCGGCCGCCAGGCGCCGTCGGTGGTGTCCGGCTTGCCGGTGACGCAGTTGACCGACGCCTTGCGGTCGAAGTTCGGCGCGATGTCCGGGTGGGTGTCGTCCACACCGGTGTCGATCACGGCGACGGTCACCTTGTCGCTTCCGAGCGACTTCTCGTGTGCCTTGTCCGCCTTGATCGCCGGCAGGTCCCACTGCAGCGGCTGGAGCGGGTCCTGGCCCTGGACGGCCTCGACCTCGGCGAGGTCGTCGGCCGTGAGCACCTTCGGCGTGCCGACGTCGGTGGTCGACTGCGCGGGCAGCGGCGCCGTCCGGGTGGCGCCGGCCGACTGCACGCCCCGCACCTTCCGGATCGTCGGGGCGAAGTCGGCGTTCGCCGAGTGCACCACGATCACGCCGATCTGCTGGTACGACATGACGACCGTGCCGCCGGCCTTGGCGATCGCCTTCTTCACCTGCCCCGAGTCGCTTCCGGGGCGGACGTTGACGACATAGCTGAACGAGGTCGCGTCGGCCGTGACCGGCGCGGGGGCGGGCGCCGCGGACGCGGTGGCGCCCGGCAGGAAGGCGAGAGAGGTCGCCATGGCCATCCCGACCGGGATCACCAGGGCACGGCGGTAACGGGAGTGAGGCACTGTCATGGTGAGCATGTCTCCAGTTCGTTCGCGAGAGAGGCGGTACGAGCGGACGTGCGGGGGGTTCGACGTGGGGGAGTCCGGCGTGCGGGGGTGACCGCGGCGGCGCCCGGCGACCCGGCCGCCGCCGCGACAGGCGCGGCTACTTGACCGCGCGCAGCGCGTCGACGATGCCGTGTCCGTAGAAACCGTTGACGCGGTTGCCGCCCTCGCACACCGCGTCCTGCGTGCCGTCACCGTTCTGGTCGTACGACTCGGGACAGGCCGTCTTGTCCGCCTGGGCCTTGAGCAGCCACTGCAACTGCGCCGGGCTCGCCCAGGGGTGCTCGGACTTCAGCAGCGCGGCGACGCCCGCGGCGTGCGGCGAGGCCATCGAGGTGCCCTGCAGGAAGCCGTACTGGTTGTTCGGCATGGTCGACAGGATGCGGCCGTTCTTCGACGGCGTGTCCGGGATCTGGTAGAGCCGGTCGCCGCCGGGCGCCGCGACGTCGACGACGCCCTCACCGTACGAGGAGTAGTACGACTTGAGGTTCTGCACGCCCGTGGCGCTGACCGTGACGATCCCCGGGAGCTGCGTCGGCACGTCGAAGCACTCGTGCGGGTCGACGGTGCGCTCGACCGGGGTGGAGTCGTCGGGGCTGCTGCTGTCGACGATGGCGTCCGAGTCCAGGTCGTGGTTCGAGTTGCCGGCCGACGCCAGGTGCAGGGTGCCCTTCTTCTGGGCGTACAGCTGGGCCCGGTTGACCGCGTCGACGATCGCGCGCTGGTCCGGGTCGTCCATGCAGTTGTAGAGCCAGGGGTCGACGTAGTAGCTGTTGTTCGTGATCTCGACGCCGTGGTCGGCGGCGAACACGAACGCGCACACGACGTTCTCCGGGTAGAAGAGCCCGTTGTGCGGGTCGCTCACCTTGATGCCGGCGACCTTCACCCCCGGCGCCACGCCGGCCACGCCGATCCCGTTGCGGGCCGCCGCGATCTCACCGGCGACATGCGTGCCGTGGTAGTCGTCCGCGGTGTACGGCCGCCAGGCGCCCTCGCTGGTGTCCGCGACGCCGCCGACACAGTTGGCGGACTGGCTCGCCGAGAAGTTGGGGGCGAGGTCGGGGTGGGTGTCGTCGACGCCGGTGTCGATCACGGCGACGGTGACCCGGCTGCTGCCCGGGTTGATCTGCGCGGCCTTGTCGGCGCCTATCGCGCGCAGGTCCCACTGGTCGGCCTCGAGGGGCTCGCTCCCGGGCGTGGCGGCGGCCTTCACCTTCGCCGCCTCCGCGCCGGTCAGATAGTCCGCGGCGCCCTCGTCGGTGGTGCCCGCGGCGACGAGCGGGGCGGTACGGGTGGCACCCGCCGACTGCACGCCGCGGGCCTTGCGTATCTGCGCGCCGAAGTCCGGGTTCGCCGAGTGCGCGACGATGACGCCGATTCTGTCGTACGTGGTGACGACGGTTCCGGCGGCCGCGGCGATGGCCCTGCGTACCGACGCGAGCGTGTGACGGTCCGTCTTGGTGTTGACGACGTACGCCAGCTGGGGCGAGTCCGCGGCCTGCACGGCGGGCTCCGCGCGCGGGGCGGCCGTGGCGGACGCGGGCAGGAAGCCGAGCGAGGCGGTCAGCGACAGCACGACGGGTACGGCGAGGGCGAGCCGGCGTCTGGAACGCAGATGAGCCATGGGGTCTCCACATCATCCGGAAACGAAACCGGCCCGAGACACAGGTGGCGCTCGGGCAGGTACATGACGGGTGGTGCAGGGTGAAGCTATCTCCCGACCTCGCTGGCCAGCAATCACTTCCGGGGATGACTTCGGAGTTTTCCGCCGATGACTTCCGAAAGAACGCAGGGCGGTTGAACCGGTTCTCGCGTGGCGCCGTGACGTTGAACAGGGAGCCCGAGCACGATCGAGGCGGCCCCCTGTCGGATCACGCTCCCGGCCACTGGCATCGCCGCCCGGTTCACGTGATCCACATCACTGGCAACAGCACAGCAGCCGCAACACGAGGAGACTCCGTGTCTACCGAAGCACCGCCACCCTCGAAGGAAACAGAACATCGACTCCCCTCGACCGAGGAGTTCGTCGAGGTGCAAAGCAGCGCGGAGTTCGGTGATCTGCGCCGCTCCTACCGTTCCTTCGCCTTCCCGCTGACCGTCGGCTTCATCGCCTGGTACCTGCTGTACGTCCTGCTGTCCAACTACGCGGGCGGCTTCATGGGCACCAAGCTGTTCGGCAACATCAACGTCGCCTTCGTCTTCGGCATCGCCCAGTTCGTCACCACGTTCCTCATCGCCTGGTGGTACTCGCGGCACGCCGCCGCGAAGCTCGACCCCAAGGCCGAGGCCATCAAGACCCGGATGGAGGGCGGCGCGTGAGCCCCGTTCAGCAGACCGTTCTCGCGGCCAACGAGGCCAGCGAACACCGCCCGCTCATCATCACGCTGTTCGGACTGTTCGTCGTCGCGACCCTCGTCATCACGATCTGGGCGGGCCGCCAGACCAAGGACGCGGCCGACTTCTACGCGGGCGGCCGCCAGTTCAGCGCCTTCCAGAACGGCCTCGCCGTCTCCGGCGACTACATGTCCGCCGCGTCGTTCCTCGGCATCGCCGGCGCGATCGCCCTGTTCGGCTACGACGGCTTCCTGTACTCCATCGGCTTCCTGGTCGCCTGGCTGGTCGCCCTGCTCCTGGTGGCCGAGCCGCTGCGGAACTCCGGCCGCTACACCATGGGCGACGTGCTCGCGTACCGCATGCGCCAGCGCCCGGTCCGCACTGCGGCCGGTACCTCGACGATCGTCGTGTCGATCTTCTACCTGCTGGCCCAGATGGCGGGCGCAGGCGTCCTCGTCTCGCTGCTCCTCGGCATCACCTCGGACGCGGGCAAGGTCGCCATCGTGGCGCTGGTCGGCATCCTGATGATCGTCTACGTCTCCATCGGCGGCATGAAGGGCACCACCTGGGTCCAGATGATCAAGGCCGTGCTGCTGATCGGCGGCACGCTCCTGATCACCTTCCTGGTGCTGCTGAAGTTCAACTTCAACATCTCCGACCTGCTGGGCTCGGCCGCCGAGAACAGCGGCAAGGGCGCCGCCTTCCTGGAGCCGGGCCTCCAGTACGGCGCCACCGGCACCTCGAAGCTGGACTTCATCTCCCTCGGCATCGCGCTCGTCCTCGGCACCGCCGGCCTGCCGCACATCCTGATCCGCTTCTACACCGTCCCGAACGCCAAGGCCGCCCGTAAGTCCGTGAACTGGGCGATCGGCATCATCGGCGGCTTCTACCTGATGACCATCGCGCTCGGCTTCGGCGCCGCCGCGCTGATCTCCCAGGACGAGATCATCGAGTCCAACCCGTCCGGCAACACGGCGGCCCCGCTGCTCGCCCTGCACCTCGGCGGCGTCGACTCGGCATGGGGCGCGATCCTGCTGGCCACGATCTCGGCCGTGGCCTTCGCCACGATCCTCGCCGTGGTCGCCGGTCTGACCCTGGCGTCCTCGTCGTCCTTCGCGCACGACATCTACGCCAACGTCATCCGCAAGGGCAAGGCCACCGGCGCGGAGGAGGTCCGCGCGGCCCGCTGGGCGACCGTCTTCATCGGCATCGTCTCCATCGGCCTCGGCGCCCTCGCCCGCGACCTGAACGTCGCGGGACTGGTCGCCCTCGCCTTCGCGGTCGCTGCCTCCGCCAACCTGCCGACCATCCTCTACAGCCTGTTCTGGAAGCGCTTCACCACCCAGGGCGCGCTGTGGTCGATCTACGGCGGTCTGATCGTCGCCGTCGGCCTGGTGCTGTTCTCGCCCGTGGTCTCCGGCGACCCCAAGGCGATGTTCCCCGACGTCGACTTCGCCTGGTTCCCGCTGAAGAACCCGGGCATCATCTCGATCCCGTTCGGCTTCCTGATGGGCTGGCTCGGCACCGTCCTGTCGAAGGAGGGGCCGGACACCGGCAAGTACGCGGAGCTGGAGGTCAGGTCCCTGACCGGCACCGGCGCCCACTGAGCGAGCGCCTCACAGCGGCCGCGTCGCGGTGCCCCCTGTGGGTCCCTACGACGCGGCCGCGTCCCACCTCGTGGGATCAGGCCTTAGCCGTTGTCGGTGAGGTCACGTAGGCTCACAGGTGTCGGAGAAAGTTGTGCTGATGCTCCGCTGCGTGTGATCCACCACGAGGGAGGGGGCCACGTGCTCATCGACACCTACGGCCGGGTGGCCACCGATCTGAGGGTCTCGCTGACCGACCGCTGCAACCTGCGTTGCACGTACTGCATGCCCGAGGAGGGCCTGCAGTGGCTGGCGAAACCCGATCTGCTCACCGACGACGAGATCGTCCGGCTCATCGACATCGCGGTCACCACCCTCGGCGTCGACGAGGTCCGCTTCACCGGCGGCGAGCCCCTGCTGCGCCCCGGCCTGGTCGGGATCGTGGAGCGCGTGGCCGCTCTCGACCCCCGCCCGCAGATGTCCCTCACCACCAACGGCATCGGCCTCAAGCGCACGGCCGCGGCCCTGAAGTCGGCGGGCCTGGACCGGGTCAACGTCTCCCTGGACACCCTGCGCCCCGAGGTCTTCAAGACCCTGACCCGGCGCGACCGCCACCACGACGTCATAGCGGGCCTCGACGCCGCCCGCGAGGCCGGCCTGACGCCGGTGAAGGTCAATTCGGTGCTGATGCCGGGCCTGAACGACGACGAGGCGCCCGACCTGCTGGCCTGGGCCGTCGAGCACGACTACGAGCTGCGCTTCATCGAGCAGATGCCCCTGGACGCCCAGCACGGCTGGAAGCGCGACGGCATGATCACCGCCGGCGACATCCTGGCCTCCCTGCGCACCCGCTTCGACCTCACTCCCGAGGGCGACGAGGCGCGCGGCTCGGCCCCCGCCGAGCGCTGGCTGGTCGACGGCGGCCCGCACCGTGTGGGTGTCATCGCCTCCGTCACCCGCCCGTTCTGCTCCGCCTGCGACCGCACCCGTCTGACGGCCGACGGACAGGTGCGCACCTGTCTGTTCGCCCGTGAGGAGACCGACCTGCGCGCGGCCCTGCGCTCGGGCGCCCCGGACGAGGAGATCGCCCGTATCTGGCGCCTGGCGATGTGGGGCAAGAAGGCGGGCGCCGGTCTCGACGACCCGACGTTCGTCCAGCCGGACCGCCCGATGTCCGCGATCGGCGGCTGACGGCCGGGGGTGGGTGGGAGGCCTGATCAGGCCTCCTGCTCCTGCCATTCCTGGAGGAGGACGACGTCCTTCAGGAACCCGCGCACCCCGAGGAACTGCGACAGATGCTCCCGGTGCTCCTCGCACGCGAGCCAGGTCTTGCGCCGCTCCGGCGTGTGGATCTTCGGGTTGTTCCACGCCAGCACCCACACGGCGGCGACGCGGCAGCCCTTGGCGGAGCAGATCGGGGTCTCGTCACTCACAGGTTCGTCTCACCACTGCACGGAAAGGCGGCCGCACGGAAAAGGCGACGCCGAGCAGCCACGGGGGGAGCTGCCCGGCGTCGGTCTGTCGCTCCGACGGGGGATGCGGAGCGCCTACGAAGTATGTCACGCGTAACCCGTCACCGGGCACCGGAACAACATGATTGATCCGGGCTTTTCCGGAGTCCGTACAGGGCCTTGATGCGGAGGACCGACGTCCTATTCGGACCGCCCCTTCGCATGATCACCCGCCCTGTCCTCCGGTACGGATTCCGTGAAACGGTCACCCTCCGCACGCGGTGGCGCGATCTCCCGCACCGGGGGCGGTGCGACCACGAAGGTCGACGGCAGGGACGGCACGTTCTCCCGGCCCGCGTTGGCGATCACCACCGCGATGTAGGGAAGCAGGATGCCCAGCACCAGCGCCACGATCGCGACGTGCCGTTCCACGTTCCACAAGGTCGCCGCGAGGATCACCGAGAGCGTGCGGACCGACATCGAGATGACATAGCGGCGCTGCCGGCCGCGGACGTCGTCCTGAAGGCCCTGCCGGGCTCCGGTGATCCGGAAAACCTGGCCGTTGCCGTCACCGTGCCTGTTCCGCATCGCATTCCACCATCCGCCCGCCTCGGGACCCTCCCGGCCCTTCCAGCTCCACACCCGGCCCCACCGGTGCCGGACACCGTCCACGGTACGCCGCCGTCGCTCCGCCCACGAGACCGGGTCCTCGTCCTGCCTGGGCGAACGCCGTCGGACGTAGCGCGTACGGCGGCACCCGACATGCGCCGTACGGGGTACGCCCCGACACTGGGCGTAATGCTCACGTCGAGCCGTACGAGGAGGCAGCCATGGGCTGGTTGTGGGCGATCATCGTGGGATTCGTGCTGGGCCTGATCGCCAAGGCGATCATCCCCGGCAAGCAGCACATGCCCCTCTGGCTGACCACCATCCTGGGCATGATCGGCGCCATCGCCGGCAACGCCATCGCCCGGGGCTTCGGGGTCGCCGAGACGCCCGGCATCGACTGGAGCCGCCACATCTTCCAGCTGGTGGCCGCGATCATCCTCGTCTTCCTGGGCGACATGGCGTACATGCAGCTCAGGGGCCACAAGCGACACGCCTGACGCACGGCGGACGGGGCGGCCCCGCGCTGCCCGCGGTGCCGCCCCGCCCGTGCGTGTCACCTCTCAGGCGCTCGTGACCTCGACCGCCGCCAGGTTCTTCTTCCCACGCCGCAGCACCAGCCAGCGCCCGTGCAGCAGGTCCTCCGCGGCCGGAACCGCGTCCTCGGAGTCGACCTTCGTGTTGTTCACGTAGGCGCCGCCCTCCTTGACCGTGCGGCGCGCGGCCGACTTGCTGGGCACCAGGCCGACCTCGGCGAACAGGTCCACCACCGGACCCGGCTCGGCGACCCGGATGTGCGGCACCTCGGACAGCGCCGCGGCCAGCGTCCGCTCGTCCAGACCGGCCAGCTCGCCCTGCCCGAACAGGGCCTTGGACGCGGCGATCACGGCCGCCGTCTGGTCGGCGCCGTGCACCAGCGTCGTCAGCTCCTCGGCCAGCGCGCGCTGCGCCGCCCGCGCCTGCGGACGCTCCTGCGTCTGCGCCTCCAGCTCCTCCAGCTCGGCACGCGACTTGAAGGACAGGATCCGCATGTATGTCGAGATGTCCCGGTCGTCCACGTTCAGCCAGAACTGGTAGAACGCGTACGGCGTCGTCATCTCCGGGTCGAGCCACACGGCGCCGCCCTCGGTCTTGCCGAACTTGGTGCCGTCCGCCTTGGTCATCAGCGGGGTCGCCAGCGCGTGCGCGTCGGCGTCCGGCTCCAGCCGGTGGATCAGGTCCAGGCCGGCCGTGAGGTTGCCCCACTGGTCGCTGCCGCCCTGCTGGAGGGTGCAGCCGTACCTCCGGTAGAGCTGGAGGAAGTCCATGCCCTGCAGGAGCTGGTAGCTGAACTCGGTGTAGCTGATGCCCTCCGAGGACTCCAGACGCCGGGCCACGGAGTCCTTCGTCAGCATCTTGTTGACACGGAAGTGCTTGCCGATGTCCCGGAGGAACTCGATCGCGGAGAGGTTCTGCGTCCAGTCGAGGTTGTTGACCATCACGGCCGCGTTCTCGCCCTCGAAGGACAGGAACGGCTCGATCTGGCGGCGCAGCCGGTCCACCCAGCCGGCGACCGTCTCGGGGTCGTTCAGCGTGCGCTCGGCCGTCGGCCGCGGGTCGCCGATCAGCCCCGTCGCGCCGCCGACCAGCGCCAGCGGCCGGTGACCGGCCTGCTGGAGCCGGCGTACCGTGAGCACCTGCACCAGGTGGCCCACGTGCAGGGACGGCGCGGTCGGGTCGAAGCCGCAATAGAACGTGACGGGACCGTCCGCGAGCGCCTTGCGCAGTGCTTCCTCGTCGGTGGAGAGGGCGAACAGCCCCCGCCACTTGAGCTCGTCGACGATGTCCGTCACGGTTCTCGTGTCTCCTCGAATGATCTTCGGGCAGTCGGGTGACCGCCGCCTACGAGGTTATACGCCCCGGCTGACCGAGCTCATGTTGAAATCCGGGATGCGCAGCGGCGGCATCGCGGCCCGGGTGAACCAGTCGCTCCACTCCCGGGGCAGGGTCTTCTCGGTGCGGCCGGCCTCGACGGCCCGGCCCAGCAGGCCGACCGGCGACTCGTTGAAGCGGAAGTTGTTCACCTCGCCGGTCACCTCGCCGTTCTCGACGAGGTAGACGCCGTCCCGGGTCAGGCCGGTGAGCAGCAGGGTGGCCGGGTCGACCTCGCGGATGTACCACAGGCAGGTCAGCAGCAGCCCGCGGCCGGTGCTCGCGACCATCTCCTCCAGGGAGCGGTCCTCGCCGCCGTCGAGGATCACGTTGTCGATGTGCGGGGCGAGCGGCAGCCCGGTCATGCCCGCGCTGTGCCTGCTGGTGAGCAGATGCCTCAGCTCGCCCTCGGCCACCCACTCGGTGGGCGACAGCGGCAGACCGTTGTCGAACACCGACGAGTCGCCCCCGGAGGCGTGCGCGAGCACGAACGGGGCGGACTCCAGGCCCGGCTCGTTCGGGTCGCTGCGCAGGGTCAGCGGCAGGTCGGTGAGGCGCTCGCCCACGCGCGTGCCGCCGCCCGGCTTGGAGAACACCGTCCGGCCCTCCGCCGCGTCCCGGCCCGACGCCGACCACATCTGGTAGATCAGCAGGTCCGCGACGGCGGTCGGCGGCAGCAGCGTCTCGTAGCGCCCGGCGGGCAGCTCCACGCGCCGCCCGGCCCAGCCCAGGCGTACGGCCAGCTCGGCGTCGAGCGTCGCCGGGTCCACGTCCTTGAAGTCCCGGGTGGAGCGGCCGGCCCACGCCGAGCGGGTCCGGTCGGGGGACTTGGCGTTCAGCTCCAGCGTGCCGTTCGGCTGGTCGTGCCGCAGCCGCAGCCCCGCCGACGTGCCCAGGTAGCTGGACGTCAGCTCGTGGTTGGCGAAGCCGTACAGTTCGCGGCCGCCCCCGCGCGCGCGGGCGAACGCCTCGCCCAGGGCCGGGGCGAAGTCGGCGAACACGGCGGACGACGTCTCGGCCGGCGCGTCCGTGAAGTCGGGCGACGCGGGCACGTCCCTCACCAGCGGCTGGGCGTCCTCGGCCGGGCCCGCGCCCCGCGCGGCGGCCTCCGCGGCCCGCACCAGCGGTTCCAGCTCGGCGACCGTCACCGCGGACCGGGACACCACGCCGGACGCCGTTCCCTGACCGCCGTCGACGGTCGCGACGACGGTGAGCGTCCGTCCGCGCGTGACGCCGTTGGTGGTCAGCGCGTTGCCCGCCCAGCGAAGGTTGGCGGTCGAGTGCTCGTCCGCGATCACGACACATCCGTCGGCCCTGGACAGCTCCAGGGCCCGCTCGACGATCTCGTGCGGCTTGTTCGTCGCGGCGCTCATCGACCGGCCTCCTGCGTCGTGTTGAGGATGTTGACACCCCGGAAGAGGGCGGAGGGGCAGCCGTGGGACACGGCCGCGACCTGGCCGGGCTGGGCCTTGCCGCAGTTGAAGGCGCCGCCGAGGACATAGGTCTGGGGACCGCCGACGGCGGCCATCGAGCCCCAGAAGTCGGTCGTCGTCGCCTGGTAGGCGACGTCCCGCAGCTGGCCGGCGAGCCGTCCGTTCTCGATCCGGAAGAAGCGCTGCCCGGTGAACTGGAAGTTGTAGCGCTGCATGTCGATCGACCAGGACCGGTCCCCGACGACGTAGATGCCCCGCTCCACACCCCCGATGAGATCCTCGGTCGACATGCCGGCCGGATCGGGCTGCAGGGACACGTTGGCCATCCGCTGCACCGGCACATGGGCGGGGGAGTCGGCGTAGGCGCAGCCGTTGGAGCGCTCGAACCCGGTCAGCCGGGCGATGCGGCGGTCGAGCTGGTAGCCGACGAGGGTGCCGTCCTTGACGAGGTCCCAGGACTGCGCCTCGACGCCCTCGTCGTCGTACCCGATGGTGGCGAGCCCGTGCTCGGCGGTGCGGTCGCCGGTGACGTTCATCAGCTCGGAGCCGTACCTCAGCTTGCCGAGCTGGTCGAAGGTGGCGAAGGAGGTGCCGGCGTAGGCGGCCTCGTAGCCGAGCGCGCGGTCCAGCTCGGTGGCGTGCCCGATGGACTCGTGGATGGTCAGCCACAGGTTCGACGGGTCGACGACGAGGTCGTACAGACCCGCCCGCACGCTCGGCGCGCGCATCTTCTCGGCGAGCAGCCCCGGCAACCGTTCGAGTTCGTCGTCCCAGTCCCAGCCGGTGCCCCGGAGGTACTCCCAGCCGCGGCCCACCGGCGGTGCCACGGTGCGCATGGAGTCGAACTCGCCGGTCGACTCGTCGACCGACACGGCCGTCAGCTGCGGGTGCAGCCGTACGCGCTGCTGCGTGGTCACGGTCCCGGCGGTGTCGGCGTAGAACTTGTTCTCGTGCACCGTGAGCAGCGAGGCGTCGACGTGGTCGACCCCGTCGGCCGCGAGCAGCCGCCCGCTCCACTCGGCCAGCAGCCCCGTCTTCTCCGCGTCGGGCACGGTGAAGGGGTCGATCTCGTACGACGAGATCCACGTCCGGTCCGCGTGCACGGGCTCGCCGGCGAGCTCCACCCTCTCGTCCGACCCGGCTGCCTTGATCACCTGTGCGGACAGCTTCGCCATCGCGACGGCCTGCCCCGCCACCCTGGCGGCGGCGTCCATGGTCAGGTCCACACCGGACGCGAACCCCCACGTCCCGCCGTGCACGACCCGTACCGCGTACCCGAGGTCGGTGGTGTCCGAGGACCCGGACGGCTTTCCGTCCCTGAGCCGCCAGGACGCGCTGCGCACCCGCTCCAGCCGGAAGTCGGCATGCTCCGCCCCCAGCGCCCGCGCGCGGGCGAGCGCGGCGTCGGCGAGGGCGCGGAGCGGAAGTGCCGTGAAGGCTTCGTCGATGGTATGAGGCACCGAGGGTCTCCCTGCTGTCGTCGCCTGTCGGGTCCGATCATGTCGCGGGAGCGGTCCCGCGGACCACACGTTTCCAGGCCGCGAACGCAACTTTCTGTAGGGATTCGACAGTGCGGCTCCCTTGCCACTGTCGGTGCCCGAATGTCCCGGGAAGCGTGCCGACCGATAGGTTTTCGGTGTAGCCGCCTGTCATCGCCGCCTGTGAACCGGTGTTCGGGCGGGCGTACCAGACAGCTATCGAAAGGGTGATCCGTTGAGCCGCTCGGTTCTCGTCACCGGAGGCAACCGGGGCATCGGCCTCGCCATCGCCCGCGCTTTCGCCGACGCCGGCGACAAGGTCGCGATCACGTACCGCTCGGGTGAGCCCCCGACGGGTTTCCTCGCCGTCAAGTGCGACATCACCGACACCGAACAGGTGGAGCAGGCCTACAAGGAGATCGAGGCCGAGCACGGCCCCGTGGAGATCCTGGTCGCCAACGCCGGCGTCACCAAGGACCAGCTCCTGATGCGGATGTCCGAGGAGGACTTCACCTCGGTCATCGACACCAACCTCACCGGCACCTTCCGGGTCGTCAAGCGCGCCAACCGCGGCATGCTGCGCGCCAAGAAGGGCCGCGTCGTCCTGATCTCCTCGGTGGTCGGGCTGCTCGGCTCGGCGGGTCAGGCCAACTACGCCGCCTCCAAGGCCGCGCTGGTCGGCTTCGCGCGGTCCCTCGCGCGTGAGCTGGGCTCGCGCAACATCACCTTCAACGTCGTCGCGCCCGGTTTCGTCGACACCGACATGACCCGGGTCCTCACCGACGAGCAGCGCGCCGAGTACGTGGCGCAGGTACCGCTGCGCCGCTACGCGCAGCCGGAGGAGATCGCCGCGGCGGTGCGGTTCCTCGCGTCGGACGACGCCTCGTACATCACTGGAGCCGTCATCCCCGTAGACGGCGGACTGGGAATGGGTCACTGATCACCATGAGCGGAATTCTCGAGGGCAAGCGCATCCTGATCACCGGTGTGCTGACGGAGTCCTCCATCGCCTTCCACACCGCCAAGCTCGCCCAGGAGCAGGGCGCGGAGATCATCCTCACCGCGTTCCCGCGCCCCACCCTGACCGAGCGCATCGCCAAGAAGCTGCCGAAGCCCACCAAGGTCATCGAGCTGGACGTGACCAACGGCGAGCACCTCGGCCGTCTCGCCGACGTGGTCGGCGAGGAGCTGGGCGGCCTGGACGGCGTGGTGCACTCCATCGGCTTCGCGCCGCAGGACGCGCTCGGCGGCAACTTCCTGAACACGCCGTTCGAGTCCGTCGCCACCGCCATGCACGTCTCGGCGTACTCGCTGAAGTCGCTGACGATGGCCTGCCTGCCGCTGATGCAGAACGGCGGCTCGGTCGTCGGTCTGACCTTCGACGCCCAGTTCGCGTGGCCGCAGTACGACTGGATGGGCCCGGCCAAGGCCGCCCTGGAGGCCACCAGCCGCTACATGGCACGTGACCTCGGCAAGCAGAACATCCGCTGCAACCTGATCTCGGCCGGCCCCCTCGGCTCCATGGCCGCCAAGTCCATCCCGGGCTTCTCCGAGCTGGCCTCCGTGTGGGACAACCGCTCCCCGCTGGAGTGGGACCTGAAGGACCCGGAGCCGGCCGGCCGCGGTGTGGTCGCCCTGCTGAGCGACTGGTTCCCGAAGACCACCGGCGAGATCATCCACGTCGACGGCGGGCTGCACGCCATCGGCGCCTGACCGGCCGCCCGGTGATCGGCCGATCACCGCTGTTCGAGGGCTCGCACCCGCTCCGGGTGCGAGCCCTCGGCATGCCGTCCCGCACGGCGCCCCGCATGTCGCTCGGTCGTCGCCCGTACGGGCTATCCGGCCGGGCGGTGGCAGGGGGCGGCCGGGCATTCTGAAGAGGCGTTCACCACGCACCCCTCCCCAGCCCGGCCGAGGAGGTTTCCCTTGTGCGCCTGTACCGCTGCCTGGCCTCGATGACCGTCGCCGCGGCCCTCGTACTGTCCACGCCCTACGACGCGCTGCCCCAGGCGCGCGCGGCGGACGGCGAACCGCGCGACGCGCCGCCGTTCGGTGCCACGTGCCGCACCGGCGTCGAGGGCTCCCACGTGGTCGCCCACTGCCACAACCCCTACGTGGACGTCGACCGGGTCCGGCTGCACATCGAGTGCGAACGATGGTGGGACCTCGACACGGACAGCGCGCCCGTGGACACCGAGCCCGCGATGACCGTGCGCCTGACCGGCCGCTGCTGGATGGAAGTCCGCTCGGTGTGGGTCAGTCACCAGAACCGGGGGAGCTGAACCGGCCCGGACGGCACTGGAAGGGATAGCCCGCCGCCTCCGAGGCCGCCGTCCCGGCGTCGCCCACGCGGATGGCGTCCAGCAGCCGGCCGTGGTCCATGTACGTCTCCGGGGTCAGCTCCTGCCCGACGTCCTCGCGCAGCCAGTCCCGCATCACCTCGCCGAGGTCGGCGTACATCGCGGTCATCACGTCGTTGTGCGAGGCGGCCACCACGGCCAGGTGGAAGGTGGCGTCCGCCGCCACGAACGCCTCCGCGTCCCCCGACTCCCAGGCCTCCTCGCGGCGCAGCAGCAGAGCGTCGAGCTGCTTGAGGTCCTTCTCCGTGCGCCGCTCGGCGGCCAGCTTCGCGGCGGCCGACTCCAGCGTGGAGCGCACCTCCGCGATGTCCCGGGGGTCGGCCCCGGTGAACCGGCGGTGCATCACCCCGGCCAGCTCGCTGGTGGCCACGACGTACGTGCCCGAGCCCTGGCGGATGTCCAGCAGACCGTTGTGCGCCAGTGCCCGGACGGCCTCACGGACCGTGTTGCGGGCGACTCCGAGCTGCTCGACCAGCTCGGGCTCCGTGGGGATGCGGGATCCGACCGGCCACTCGCCCGACGCGATCTGGTTGCGCAGTGCGGCGATGACCTGCTCGGACAGCGCGGAGCGGCGGGGATGGCTCAGGGGCATGGCACACCTTCGCACGGGAACGGCGGCCTCGGACCGCACCGGGATGGAACACCAATCATCCCATGATTCTATGATGGGCGGCATGGCCAGTGAGGAAACCCGGACACAGGACCACCCGGGCATGGGCACGGCGACCACGGACGGGCACCGCAGCGCGACGGAAGGCTCACCCATGCGCACCTGGAGCGATGCGAGCGGAGCGAGCGACGCGAGCTCCACGGCCGCCGGGACGTCGCCCGCGCGCGCGTGGGCCGTGCGGCTGGTCGTCGTGGGCATCGTGCTGTCCGCCCTGAACCTCCGCCCCGCCATCACCAGCCTCGGCGCGCTCCTGGAGGAGGTCCGCGACGGGCTCGGCATGAGCGGCAGCGTGGCCGGCCTCCTCACCTCCGTGCCGCCTCTCTGCTTCGCGGTCTTCGGTGTCATGGCGCCGCGGCTGGCCCGCCGCTTCGGGCTCGGCGCGGTCGTGTGCGCCGGCATGGCGGCCATCGCCGCCGGCCTGCTCATCCGGCCGTACGCGGGCGGCACGGCCGGGTTCCTGGCCGCCAGCGCCCTCGCCCTGATGGGCATCGCGGTCAGCAACGTCCTGATGCCGGTCATCGTCAAGCGCTGGTTCCCGGACCGGGTCGGGTCCATGACCGGCCTGTACTCCATGGCGCTGGCCCTCGGCACCTCCCTCGCGGCCGCGGTGACCGTGCCGATGACGGCGGCCATGGGGGGCGGTTGGCAGACGGGCCTCGCCGTGTGGGCGGCGCTCGCTGCGGTGGCCGTGGTGCCGTGGATTCCGTTCGTCCGGGACCGGGACGGCATACGCACCGGGCAGTCCGGGTCCGCCCCGCGGCTGCCGCACCCGCGCGCGGAGGCCGGCCAGGCCCCCGCCCCGCGGATCACCCGGAGCCGTACCGCCTGGGCTCTCGCCGTCTTCTTCGGGCTCCAGGCCACCGCCGCCTACATCACGATGGGCTGGATGGCGCAGATCTTCCGCGACGCCGGTGTCGACGCCGGCACCGCGGGGCTGCTCCTGGCCGTCACGATGGTCATGGGCGTCCCCCTGGCCTTCGTCATCCCGCGGCTCGCCACCCGGCTGCCCCAGCAGGGCCCGATCGCGCTGGCGCTGGGCGTCTGCGGGCTCGCCGGATACGCCGGGCTCTACCTCGCGCCCGCCCAGGGCGCCTGGGCCTGGGCGCTGCTGCTCGGTGTCTCGAACTGCGCCTTCCCGCTGGCCCTCACCATGGTCGGGATGCGTGCCCGCACGGGCGCGGGCGTCGCCCAGCTGTCGGCGTTCGCGCAGAGCACCGGCTATCTGATCTCCATCCCCGGCCCGCTGCTGGTGGGTGTCCTCTACCAGCACAGCGGGGGCTGGGGCCTGCCGCTCGCGCTGATGGCCGCGCTGATGGTCCCGCAGATGGCCGTGGGCGTCCTGGCGGGCCGCAACCGCACGGTGGAGGACGAGGCGGCCGGCTGACCCCCGCGGGATCCGGCCCGGGAGCGGGGTGCGAGACTTGTCGGCATGCCAGTGCTCGACCCGAATCCCCCCAACGGCCAGAAGAAGATGCTGCTCGTCTTCGGCTCGTTCCTCGCCATCTTCGTGATCATCGCCGTCATCGCGTCGATCGCCTCTCCCTGACGTCGGCCGTCCCTCCTGGACCGGGAGGGTGGGGCTAGCCCCCCATCCCCTAGGGGGTGAGGGTCAGGGTCAAGTGGGTGGATCACCGGATGGGTTGGCGACTCCACATTCCGTAACTTCGAAGTGTGGCCGGGGGACCCGGGCCACCTCTCGTCGAGGACGGACCACGGAGGCAGCATGTCGGCCAGCACGCACACCCGGCCCCGCCCGGCGAACCCGGGCCGTGCCGACATCCGGCTGCCCTGGTGGGCGCTCGCCCTGCCGACGCTGGCCTTCGTCGCCCTGCTGACGCTGATCCTGAACCCCGCCGAGGCCCACGCGGCGGGCGGCGAGCCGGCGATCACCCACCTCGTGGAGCGCGCTCATCAGCTGATATCGCGCTGAGCACGCCGCGGGTGGCCCGTCAACTCCTGGCGCCCCGTGGCCTGTTTCATGCGAAGCTGGATCTCATGAGCGTCGCTGAACCCCGCAGGATTGTCCTCTTCCGGCATGCGAAAGCCGACTGGCCACAGGTGAACGATCACGAGCGGCCGCTCGCCGAGCGGGGCCGCAAGGACGCCCCTGTCGCCGGCCGCAAGCTGGCCGACTCCGGCATCTCCTTCGACCTGGCCCTCTGCTCCACGGCGACCCGGACCCGCGAGACCTGGAAGCTCGCCGTCCACGAGTTCCCGCACCGCCCGAGGACGGTCTACGAGGAGCGGATCTACGAGGCCTCGCCCGGCGAGCTGATCGCGGTGCTCAACGAGACCCCCGACGACGCCCAGAACGTCGTACTGATCGGCCACAACCCCGGCGTCCAGGGCCTCGCCGAGGTGCTGTCAGGCTCGGCCGACGCGGGCGCGCGCGAGCGGATGAGCCGCCGCGGCTTCCCGGCCGCCGCCTTCGCCGTGCTGTCCTTCACCGGCTCCTGGAAGTCCCTGGAGCCGGGCGCGGCCACCCTGGTGGACTACTGGGCCCCGTCCGAGTGATCCCCCGCGCACACCGGAGGCCCGGTACCACGCGGCGCCGGGCCCCTCGGAGGTGTACGGAGGGCCAGTCCCGCCCCCGCGGCTACGGAGGGCCAGTCCCGCCCCCGCGGCCCTCAGTCCTCCTCGTGCGCGTCCGCCGCCTCGACCTCTTCGCGGGTGACTCCCAGCAGATAGAGGACCGTGTCCAGGAAGGGCACGTTCACCGCGGTGTGCGCCGCCTCGCGGACCACCGGCTTGGCGTTGAAGGCGACCCCGAGGCCGGCCGAGTTCAGCATGTCGAGGTCGTTGGCGCCGTCACCGATCGCCACCGTCTGTGACAGCGGCACGCCCGCCTCGGCGGCGAACCGGCGCAGCAGCCGTGCCTTGCCCGCCCGGTCCACGATCTCGCCGGTGACCCGGCCGGTCAGCCGGCCGTCGACGATCTCCAGCGTGTTGGCCTGCGCGAAGTCGAGACCCAGGCGCTCCTTGAGGTCATCCGTGACCTGCGTGAACCCGCCCGAGACGACCCCCACTTGGTAGCCGAGCCGCTTCAGGGTGCGGATCAGCGTGCGCGCGCCCGGCGTCAGCCGTACCTCGCTGCGCACCTTGTCCACCACCGAGGCGTCCAGCCCCTTCAGCAGCGCCACGCGCGCGTGCAGCGACTGCTCGAAGTCCAGCTCCCCGCGCATCGCGGCCGCCGTCACCTCGGCGACCTCGGCCTCGCAGCCGGCGTGGGCGGCGAAGAGCTCGATCACCTCGTCCTGGATGAGGGTCGAGTCCACGTCCATCACGACCAGCCGCTGAGCCCGCCGGTGCAGGCCCGCGGCCACGACGGCCACGTCCACGCCGAGTGCCGCGGCCTCGACCGCGAGGGCGGTGCGCAGCGGCTCGGTCTCCACGCCGGACACCGCGAACTCGACCGCCGTCACCGGGTACTTGGCGAGCCGGAAGATACGGTCGATGTTGCCGCCCACCTTGGTGATCCGGGCGGCGATCGCGGCCGTGGCCTCGGCGGTGAGGGGATGCCCGAGCACCGTCACCAGGGACCGGCCGTGACCGCGAGGGCGGTTGTCGCCGAGGCCCGAGATGATCTCGGCCTGCATTCTCATCGAGTCGGCCCAGCTGTGGACCGTCGCCCGCAGCTCGCCTTCCAGGCCCTGGGGCGGCTCGGTCACGAGCGCGCAGAGCACCATCCGGCCTCGCGTCACGACCTGCTCGATGTCGACCACGTCGACGGAGAAGGCGGCGAGGGTGTCGAAGAGTCCGGCCGTGATGCCCGGCCTGTCCTTGCCGAAGATCTTGACGAGGAGAGTCGGGACGTCAGAGGTCTGCGAAGCGCTCATGGTGTTCCCAAGGTAACCGGCACGCAGTGCCCGTCGCCCGCGAGGTCCGCCTGACGGACACCGAACACTCGATAACCCTGGATGGCGCTCCGGTGGCGGGCGCCTGACGGGCCGACCACTGCTCCCGCCCCGCGACCCGCCTCACCGGCCACGCCTCGGCCGTCCCGGCGGTGGTGGACCTGGTGGTGGGCGGTCAGGTGGCGGATCGCCGGGTGGCGGGGGACCAGGTGCTGGGGGGCCGGGCGGCGAGGAGCCCTCCTCCGGCCCGGGCGCCCTCGGCGTTTCCCGAGACGGCGGCTGGAACGGCCGGTACCGGGCCACGGTGGGAGCCCCGTACACGTCGTCCTCGGACTCGGCGGCGCCCGCCACAGCGTCCGACCGCCGCGCCTCCGCCGGCCGCGCCTCGGCCGGCCGTGCTTCCGCCGGCCGCGCCTCTGCGTGCCGTGCCTCCGCCGGCCGCGCGTCCTCCGGCTCCCGCAGCCCCTCCGGCAGCCGCAGATACGGATTCGTGTCGGGGTTCGGCGGCCGGTACGGCGCACGGACCACGTACGGCCCCGAGGCCGCCCCGACCTCCCGCGCCCGCGCCGCCGCGTCACCGAGTGCCAGGGGCGCCGCCCGCCGCCCGGCGGCCCCGGTCGCGCACGCCAGCAGCCCTCCGGCACCCCCCGCACCGGCCCCCCACAGCGCCCCGAGCAGCAGCGCCATGCCCGGATCCCCGCGCAGCTCCACCCCCGCCCCGAACGCGTCGAAGCCCAGCACGGACAGCGAGGCGTCCACGGACACCTCGGTCAGCCACCCCAGCAAGGGCAACGTCACCGCGGTCACGCACCCCAGCCGCAGCGCGCACCGGCCGGCGAATCCCAGGGCACCCGAACCCCGTACGCCCCCGCCGTCCGCCTCCGGCGGTGTCCGCACCGCCGCCAGGACCCCGGCGAGCAGCATCATGACCGCCGTCGCCACGCCCAGCAGCCACACCCGTCCGTCCAGCTCCGCGAGCCGCGCCAGTGTCACCGGCTGGTCGGAGTCGACGAGCAGCTCGCCCAGCGGATCCGGCAGGAAGCGGGTGAGCACCCCCGACGCCTCCCCGTGCGAGGGCACGAACAGCCCCACGGGGAGGCCCAGCCACACCCCGTTCGGCGCGCCCAGCAGCGCCGCCCCGGCGATCCGCCGGGGGTGGTCGTCGCCGACCGCCGCCCAGGCCGCCGCCGCGAGTCCCGCAGCCACCGCCACCAGTACCACCGTGACCAGCGCGGACACGGCCGGCCGCACGACCCGGTGCAGCACGCCCCAGCCACGCGGCAGGGGGGTGCTGCGGGAGGCCAGCAGCGCGATCAGCAGCACACCGGCGGCCCAGCACGCCCCGCCCAGCAGCGTCGGCGCGGTGTCGACGCGGAATCCCACCGCGGCCTCCGCGTCGATCAGGTCCCCGACCCGGTCCGGCAGCAGCCCGCCGATGTCCCCGACGTCACCGAGCCCGGGAATCTCGACGCCCCCGGAGCCCGAGCCGCCGGGCAGCTCGTCCAGGCCGAGGGCGCCCCCGTCGATCGTGACGACGTCGTGCCCGGCCCAGGCCAGACCGCCCAGGGTCGCCATGAACAGCGCGATCACCGCACCCGCGCGCGCGAGGAGTTCGGACGGGGCGATCACAACTCCGGCCGTGCGCAGGGTCCGTAGGAAGAACCACGACAGGAGCAGCGCGCCGACCAGGCTCACGCCCAGTGGCGTGATCTCGATGGCAGTGGTGGCCTCGGCGCCGCTCAGGCCGAAGGCGGACACGTCACCGGAGGGCGTGACCGAACCACCCGCCCCGAGGGCCACCACCGCCGCGGTCATCGGTCCCGGCGAACCGGCCGAGTCGGCCTCCAGCAGCCGCAGTCCGAGCGCGGCCGTGCCGGCCATGCCGATCAGTGCCCAGCTCACCGACGCGATCGCGGACAGCAGGATGTCGGCCCACGGCAGCCTCGCGCCGTTCCCGTCCTTGTCGCCCCTCACGGCAGACCCCCCGATCCGCGGCACGGCGTCGCCGCCGTCGCTGTCCCCCTCGCGGGGGATTACCACTCTCCGGGCCGGTTTCCACCCCGTCAACGGCGCACGGGGACACGGACGTAGGCGGTCTTCACAAGGCCCGACTTTCGGTCAGGGGGCCGCTACTGAAATAGTTCCCCCCGATGTTCGACATCCCTAGACTCCCTGCGACGGGGGTAACTCGGGGGACAACTCAGTGGGGCATGGAGTGCCGGAACTCGTACTGCAAACCAATGGACGGACCTGGACGCTCGACCCGTCCAGGGCATACACACTCGGACGCGATCCACAGGGTGACATCGTGTTCGACGACGCCAGAGTCTCCTGGCGGCACGCCACGGTCAGCTTCAACGGCCGTAGTTGGGTCATGGAGGACCACGGCAGCACCAACGGCACGTTCGTGCAGGGCCAGCGGATCCACCAGGTGGAGATCGGCCCCGGCTCGGCCGTCAACCTCGGCAACGCGACCGACGGGCCGCAGCTGAACCTCTCCGGAGCCGCGGCCACGTCCGCGCCCCAGGGGCAGCAGCAGCCGCTCGCGGCGCAGGGCGCGAATCAGGGCTGGTCGCAGCAGGCGCCGCAGCAGCAGGCGCCGCAGGCGGGGTGGCAGCAGCCGCAGCAGCAGGCGCCGCACATTCCGCAGCAGCAGGGCGCCGGCGGTGCGGCGGGGGCACCACCGGTCTACGGCGATCGCAGCCCGACCACGTTCCACCAGTTCTCGCTCGGCCGCGTGATGCGCATCGGCCGTGCCCTGGAGAACGACCTGGTCGTCTCCGACCTGCAGGTCTCGCGCCACCACGCCGAGTTCCACTCCACGCCCGACGGGCGCATGGAGATCCGCGACCTCGGCTCGCACAACGGCACGTACGTCAACGGCCAGCCGATCACCAAGGGCGGCTCCCAACTGCTGGGCCCGACCGACATCGTGGGCGTCGGCCACTCGACGTTCCGGATCGTCGGCGACCGGCTGGAGGAGTTCGTCGACACCGGTGAGGTGTCCTTCTCCGCCCGCCACCTCACCGTCACGGTCGACGGCGGCAAGCAGATCCTCAAGGACGTCTCCTTCGGCGTCCCGGAGAAGTCGCTGATCGCGGTCATCGGCCCCTCCGGCTCCGGCAAGTCGACGCTGCTGAAGGCGCTGACCGGCTACCGGCCCGCCAACCAGGGCGACGTGCTCTACGACAACCGGAACCTCTACAAGCAGTTCGCCGAGCTGCGCCAGCGCATCGGTCTGGTCCCGCAGGACGACATCCTGCACAAGGAGCTGACCGTCAAGAAGGCCCTCAAGTACGCGGCCAAGCTGCGCTTCCCGGCCGACACCACGGCCGCCGAGCGCGAGGCCCGCATCGACGAGGTGCTGCGCGAGCTCAAGCTCGACATCCACAAGGACAAGAAGGTCACCTCCCTCTCCGGCGGCCAGCGCAAGCGCGTGTCCGTCGCCCTGGAGCTGCTGACCAAGCCGTCGCTGATCTTCCTCGACGAGCCGACCTCCGGCCTCGACCCGGGCATGGACCGCGACGTCATGCAGCTGCTGCGCGGCCTCGCCGACGACGGCCGCACCGTCCTCGTGGTCACCCACTCCGTGGCCGAGCTGGCACTGTGCGACAAGCTCCTGGTGATGGCCCCGGGCGGCTCGGTCGCCTACTTCGGCCCTCCCGAGGAGGCGCTGAACTTTTTCGGCTACGACACCTGGGCCGACGTCTTCTCCGCCTTCGAGAACTACCGCGACTACGACTGGGCGGGCCGCTGGAAGGGCTCGCAGCACTACCAGATGTACGCCGCGGACATCGACGCCGTCGCCCCGCAGGCCGTAGCGATGCCGGCCATGCAGGCGATGAAGCCGCCCAAGCCGCAGGGCTGGATGTCGCAGTTCGTCACGCTGGTGCGCCGCTATGTCTCGGTCATCGCCTCGGACAAGGGCTTCCTGGCCCTGTCGATCATCCTGCCGCTCGTCCTCGGCTCGGTGAGCCTGCTCATCGACTCCGGCAAGGACCTGCTGGTCAACACGGAGATCAACCCGAACACCGGCAAACCCGTCGCCAACGGCACGGCCCTCACCGTCCTGCTCATCCTCGCGGTGGGCGCCTGCTTCGCCGGCGCCGCGAACTCCGTCCGTGAGCTGATCAAGGAACGGGTCATCTACGAGCGGGAGCGCGCGACCGGCCTGTCCCGGTCCGCGTACCTGATGTCCAAGGTGTTCGTGCTCGGCCTGATCACCGTGCTCCAGGGCCTGATGGTCGGCGTCATCGGCTTCTCCAGCCGCACGATCCCGGACGAGGGCCTGGTCCTCGGCGGTCAGATCCTGCTGGAGCTGTGCATCCCGATCATGGCGCTGGGCTTCACCGCGATGATGTTCGGCCTGATCATCTCGGCCCTGGTGAAGACCGCCGAGAAGACCATGCCGCTGCTGGTCATGTTCGCGATCGTCCAGGTCGTCTTCACCGGCTGCCTGTTCCCGCTGGCCAACTCGGTCGGCGTGAACGAGCTCTCGTACCTGATGCCGTCGCGCTGGGCGGTCGCCGCGGCGGGCGCCACGCTCGACTTCAACAACATCAGCCCGCCCGCCAAGGGCGAGAGCGACGACCCGCTCTGGGAGCACACGGTCGGCGCGTGGGGCCTGGACATGGCCGCCCTGCTCGTGCTCGGCGTGATCTGCGGCATCTTCGTGGCCCGCTTCCTGCGCCGCCACGAGCCCGAGGTCATGCGCAAGTAACCGGTCCCGTGAACACGCCGAAGGGCGGCACCCCGTCAGGAGGGTGCCGCCCTTCGCGTCGTATGGCCGGCGTCGTACGGCGGGCAGAGGCCCGCGCTTGCCTTTGCACGCGCCGCGTGCGTCGGTCAGTACGCGCTGTTGACGTTGTCGATCGAGCCGTAGCGGTCGGCCGCGTAGTTGGCGGCGGCGGTGATGTTGGCGACCGGGTCGTAGATGTTCCAGGAGGTGCCCGACACGTGGTACGCCTGGAACGTCGGCGGGATCACCTGGAGCAGGCCCTTGGACGGGATGCCGTTCTGGGCGTTGATGTCCCAGTTGTTGATCGCGTTCGGGTTGCCCGAGGACTCCCGCATGATGTTCTTGTGCAGGCCGTGGTACGAGCCCGGGATGCCCTTGGCCTTCATGATCGACAGCGCCTCGCGGATCCAGCCGTCGAGGTTGTTGCCAAACGCCTTCTTCGCGGCGACGGGCTGGAACGAGATGCGCTCGACCGAGCGGCTCGCCGCGGCCTTCGCCTCGCGCTGACGCTCCGCCTTCTTGGCGGCGGCGGCCTGCGCGGCGGCCTTCTTCTTGGCGGCGGTCTGGGCGGCGGCCTTCTTCGCCTCGATCGCCTGGACCTTCAGGCTGGCGCCGGCGAGCTGGTCGGTGACGCTGGCCTTGACGCCCTTGACCGGCTCGGAGCTGTAGGCGACGTTCGCCGGGGCGGCGGCGTCGGTGGTGGTGGTCTGCCCACCCGAGGGCACCGCGGAGAACGCGACGGCGGCGGCGCCGAGCGTGGCTACACCGGCGAGGGCGATCTTGTTCGTCTTCGTCAGGGCGCGACTGCGGTCGCGAAGGGTGTTCTTGGGCATGGCAGGTGGACCTCTTCGAATAGCGCGGAGGTCGCTCACTTCGGTGCGGGGCCAGGTGCTTCCCGCGTGAACGCCGCGGGCAGAACCCACGGCGCTGAGCGACGGCAGCCATTCTTAGCGGCCGCAAAATCCACTGGCAAAGGTGTGACCTACGATGCCGGGTAGTGGATCAGGTAGGGGCAAATCGGGACAGACCAGAGCGTCCTTCCCGCTCGCTCTGGGTGTATTTATCTCCTATTTGCCTTCGTACGTGACTTGCGCCCTATGTGCGGCCTCACATCGGAGGCGCGCCATTCTCACCGGGAGTTGCGGGAGCAATGCCTACCGTCACGGCCTCCTGCGGGAGGAGGAGATGCACGTCCCCGAACTCGTGCCACAGGTAGCGCCGGCGCAGCGCCTCCTCGTACCCGCGGTCGATCGCCGCGCCCCCGGCCACCGCCTCCAGCATCAGCAGATGCGAGGCCTCCGGCTCGTGCAGCCCGGTCACCAGACCGTCCACGACCCGCACACCGCGCCGCGGCGTGACCACCAGATCCGTCCACCCCTCGGCGGCCCGGACGACCCCGTCCGGACCCGCGGCCGACTCCACGGCACGCACGGCGGTCGTGCCGACCGCGATCACCCTGCCGTCCCCGGCCCGCACCGCGTTGATCAGCCGCGCCGACGCCTCCGGCACCGCGAACCGCTCCGGATACGGCGGCTCGTGCGCCTCCGCCGAGGCCACCCCCGTGTGCAGCGCGACCGGCGCGAACTGCACACCCCGGCTCACCAGCTCGGCCACCATCCGGTGCGTGAAGGGCCGCGCCGCACTCGGCATCTCCGCGCTGCCCGGCCCGCAGGCCGAGGGATCGGGCAGCGCGAACACCGTCTGGTACACGGACAGCGGCTGATCGCGCTCCGTGTAGGAGTAGCGGATGGGCCGCCCGTACTCACGCAGCAGCTCGCACACCCCCGTCCCCTCGGCCCGTGCCCACCACAGCCGCTCGCCCCGGTCGCTCAGCGGCGCCTCCAGCACCAGCCGCCCGCCCCCGGGCAGCCGCACCCGCGTCCCCGCCGGACCGCCCGCACGCGCGCGCGTGGTGCCCGTCCCGTCCGGTTCCCGCAGCTCGACGGCCCACCGCCCGTCGTCGCCGAGCGTCGAGAAGTGCACCACCACCCGCGTCCGCCCGCTCCATCCGTCCACCGCCGCGGCCAGCGTCGCCGAGGTGTTCACGACCAGCAGGTCGCCCGCCCGCAGCAGCCGCGGCAGCTCCGCGAACGCGTGGTGCGACACCTCCGTGCCGCGCGACACCAGCAGCCGTACGGCATCCCGCTCCAGACCCGGCCCGCGCTGCTCCGCCGGCACGCGCGCGGACAGCTCCCGCGGCACCCGCCCCCAGCGGCGGACCGGCCCGACCGGCGTCACCCCCGGCGCCGGCGTCATCGCGCCTCCTCCAGCAGGGCGGGCGCCCCGTAGCGGCCGCTCGCGGGCCGTTCATCCAGCAGCCGCAGGAACGCCGGCACCACACTCGCCGGCTCCGGCCGCGGATCGTCGTCCTCCGGGACGGCCGCCGCGTACAGCCCCGTCGCCATGTCCCCGGGGTCGACCGCCCACACCCGCAGCCGGGGCTCCTCGGTGGCGAGCACCGCCGCCAGATGGTCGAGGGCCGCCTTCGACGCCCCGTAGCCGCCCCATGTCGCGTAGGCCTCGGCGGCGGCGTCCGAGCTGACCGTGATCACCGCGGCCTGCCGGGAGACCCGCAGCAGGGGGAGCGCCTCCTGGACCAGGCCCAGCGCGGCCACCACGTTCACCTCCAGCGCCCGCCGCAGCCCGTCCAGGGGCAGGTGGTCGAGCCGCACCAGGGGCTCGGCGCCCAGCGCGCTCGCGTTGCTCACCACGAGATCGACGCCGCCCAGCTTCCAGGCCGCGGCCACCAGCCCGGCCCGGTGCCCGGCGTCCGTGACGTCCCCGGCGAGCGCCTCCACCCGCGTCCCGTACGTCGCGAGCGCCGCCGCCGCCTCCTTCAGCGCCCGCTCGCCCCTGGCGTCCAGCACCAGGTCCCAGCCGCGCGTGGCCAGGGCCTCGGCGAGCGCCCGTCCCAGCCCCTTCGACGCCCCCGTGATGATCGCTACCGGCATGACAGGTTCCCCTCGTCCTCGACGCCGTCGATCGGCGTGCCCTCAACGTAGGAACCGCGGGCCCCGCTCCGCCTCGGACGCGGGCCGCAGAGCGGCGGGGCCCTTCGACCTACGCCGGCGGGCCGGGACCTCGGGCCTAGGCCCAGCGGCCTAGGCGGCGGCCGTCACCGGTCCGATCCGCGCTGTCACACCCCGCCGGTAGCGTGGAAGGCATGAGTCAAGGTCCCCGGTCCGGCCTCTCCGCGGTGAGCACCGCGCTGCTGGCCATGAGCAGGCATCTGGAGGTGCGCGACGTCCTCAAGACGATCGTCGCCTCGGCCCGCGAGCTGCTCGACGCCCAGTACGCCGCGCTGGGCGTCCCGGACGACCACGGCGGATTCGCGCAGTTCGTGGTCGACGGGGTGAGCGAGGACCAGTGGAAGCGGATCGGTCCGCTGCCGCGCCAGCACGGCGTCCTCGCCGCGATGCTCCGCGAGGCGAAGCCGCAGCGCCTGGCCGACGTCCGCACGGACGCCCGCTTCGAGGGCTGGCCCGCCGCCCATCCCGACCTGGCCGACTTCCTGGGCCTGCCCATCCGCGACGGCGACGAGGTGATCGGCGCCCTCTTCCTCGCCAACAAGAACTGCCCCAAACCGGAGGGCACCTGCGGCTTCGACGCCGACGACGAGGAACTGCTGGCCATCCTCGCCCAGCACGCCGCGATCGCCCTCACCAACGCCCGGCTCTACGAACGCAGCCGCGAGCTCACCATCGCCGAGGAACGCTCACGCCTGGCCCACGAGCTGCACGACGCGGTCAGCCAGAAGCTGTTCTCCCTGCGCCTGACCGCCCAGGCCGCGGCCGCCCTCGTCGACCGGGACCCGGCCCGCGCCAAGGGCGAACTGCAGCAGGTGGCCGTGCTCGCCGCCGAGGCCGCCGACGAACTGCGCGCGGCGGTGGTCGAGCTGCGGCCCGCGGCCCTCGACGAGGACGGCCTCGTGGCCACCCTGCGCACCCAGGTGCACGTCCTCGACCGCGCCCACAGCGCACGCGTCACGTTCACCGCCGAGGGCGTGCGCGCCCTGCCCGCCGCGCAGGAGGAGGCCCTGCTGCGCGTCGCCCAGGAGGCCCTGCACAACGCGCTGCGGCACTCCGGTGCGCAGCGCGTCGGCGTGACGCTGTGCAGGCGCGACGGCGCGGTGGTGCTGCGCGTCACCGACGACGGCGGCGGTTTCGACCCGCGCGCGACCCGCCGTGCCGGACGCCACCTCGGCCTGGTCTCCATGCGGGACCGGGCGGGCGGCGTGGGCGGCACGCTCACCGTGGAGTCGGCGCCCGGCAAGGGCACCACGATCGAGATGGAGGTCCCCGGTGGCTGACGCAATCAGGGTGCTGCTCGTCGACGACCACCAGGTGGTCCGCCGCGGGCTGCGCACGTTCCTCGAGGTGCAGGACGACATCGAGGTCGTGGGCGAGGCCGCGGACGGCGCCGAGGGCGTCGCCCAGGCCGAGGAACTGAAGCCGGACGTCGTCCTGATGGACGTCAAGATGCCCGGCATGGACGGCGTCGAGGCGCTGCGCAGACTGCGCGAGCTGGGCAACACCGCGCGCGTGCTCATCGTCACCAGCTTCACCGAGCAGCGCACGGTCGTCCCGGCCCTGCGCGCCGGCGCCGCCGGGTACGTGTACAAGGACGTCGACCCCGACGCGCTCGCCGGCGCCATCCGCTCGGTGCACGCCGGGCACATCCTGCTCCAGCCCGAGGTGGCGGGCGCCCTGCTGTCCCAGGAGGAGACGAGCCCCGGCCAGGGCCGGGCCGGCTCGCTCACCGACCGGGAGCGCGAGGTGCTCGGTCTGATAGCGGACGGCCGCTCCAACCGCGAGATCGCCCGCGCGCTGGTGCTCTCCGAGAAGACCGTCAAGACCCATGTGTCGAACATCCTGATGAAGCTCGACCTGGCGGACCGCACCCAGGCGGCCCTGTGGGCCGTTCGCCATGGCGTGACTGGCTGAAACAGGCAGAAAAGCACTCCGTACGGCAATACGGAGGGTCTAGCTCCGAGCTGAGATTCATACCGTCGTGGGAATGTCCCCCGGATGGCGCATCCTCCGGGCGGCGGCGGCGTTCTTCAGTGCGTGCTACGGCGACTGGCCGTGGCGATCGCATCAGAAGGGCTTACGAAGTGAAGAACCTGAAGAAGGCAGCGGCCGTGACGATGGTGGCCGGGGGTCTGATGGCCGCCGGCGCCGGTATGGCCTCCGCCACCGACGGATCGCTGGCCACCGGCAAGGCCGAGGGCTCGCCGGGCGTCGTCTCGGGCAACCTCGTCCAGGCCCCGGTGCACATCCCGGTCAACGCCGTCGGCAACAGCGTGAACGTCGTCGGCGTGCTGAACCCCGCCTTCGGCAACCTCGGCATCAACCGCTGAGCTTCCGTCGTGCCGGCCGTCGGCCCGAAGGACGCGGGCAAGCTCCCACCCCACGTCCCCACGGCCTGACGCCGGCCGCATCGAAGGGCTCCGCGAGTCACGGGACGACTCGCGGGGCCCTTCGCCGTACGAGCCCCGCCCGGCCCCCGTGCGCCGGCCCCGGCAGGGGACGCCGGGCCCGGAGTGATTCAGCGTCGCTCCCGCTCCTCCACCACGGAGTTGTACGCCGCGACCTGCGCGCGCCGGGCCGTCCGCTCCACCGGCCGCAGCACCTCCGCGCGCGTGGCCATCTCCGAGGCGCTCACCGCACCCCCGTGCCCGTTCTCGTACGCGACCGAGACCAGCATCCCGATCCGCTGTGCCAGCTCCAGCACGCGCACGGCACGTCCCGGATACCCCGGAGCGAGCACCTCCCGCCCTCGTTCGGACCGGGCCCGGTACGCGTCGATCGCCGCCTCGGCCACCGGCCCCGACGCGGCGACGTCGAGCCGCGTCAGCACCTCGGTCGCCTCCCTCAGCGCCTCGGCCAGCTCACGCTCCGCCTCCCCGAGCGAGGGCACGTCCGCCGGCGGGGCCTCCCGCACCGGAAGGCAGTGCCACACCACCTCGACATGTACGTCACCGGCGGGCCCGGCCTCACGCACCTCCGGGACCAGCCCCAGCGCTCCGCCGTGGCAGACCACCGCCTCCTCGGCCTCCAGGGCGCGCGCGTTGAACTCCGGTGGCCCGCTCAGCCCCAGCGGATGCCCGGGCGCCGGCAGCGCGACGCGCAGACCGGTCACGCCGAGCGCCCGCAGCCGCCCGAGCGCCAGCGTGAGCCCGACGGGTGCCGACTCACCCGGGAGCCCCTCCACCCGGTGCACGGCGTCCTCACCGACGATGGCGAGCACGGCGTCGTCCGGCGAAACGAGTCCGGCAAAAAGGGCATTTCCCCAAGCGGCGAGGCGTCCAGAGCGCGGTTCCGAGAGCATGCCCCCAGCCTAAGTACCGGACCGAGGGAATGGACCGGCCGACCGGTGGCGTAGATTTCCTTGAGGGCTCGCCCACCGGCGCGGCGGACCGAGCCACAGGCGTACGCGACAGCCGAGACCGGCCACACTGCAAGGGGAGACAACGCGCTCATGAGCGATGTTCTGGAGCTTCAGGACGTATCCGTGGTCCGTGAGGGCCGGGCTCTGGTGGACCAGGTCTCCTGGTCGGTGAAGGAGGGCGAGCGCTGGGTCATCCTCGGCCCCAACGGCGCCGGCAAGACCACCCTCCTCAATGTCGCGTCCAGCTACCTCTACCCCAGCAAGGGCACCGCCACCATCCTCGGCGAGACCCTCGGCACCCCCGGCACCGACGTATTCGAGCTGCGCCCCCGCATCGGCATCGCCGGCATCGCCATGGCCGACAAGCTCCCCAAGCGCCAGACGGTCCTGGAGACCGTACTTACCGCCGCCTACGGCATGACCGCGGGCTGGCAGGAGGAGTACGAGGAGATCGACGAGCAGCGCGCCCGCGCCTTCCTCGACCGCCTCGGCATGTCCGACTACCTGGAGCGCAGGTTCGGCACCCTCTCCGAGGGCGAGCGCAAGCGCACCCTGATCGCCCGCGCCCTGATGACCGACCCCGAGCTGCTCCTGCTCGACGAGCCGGCCGCCGGCCTGGACCTCGGCGGCCGCGAGGACCTCGTACGCCGCCTCGGCCGCCTCGCACGCGACCCGATCGCCCCCTCGATGATCATGGTCACGCACCACGTCGAGGAGATCGCCCCCGGTTTCACCCACGTCCTCATGATCCGCCAGGGCAAGGTGCTCGCCGCCGGACCGCTGGAGCTCGAACTCACCTCCCGCAACCTCTCCCTCTGCTTCGGCCTCCCGCTCGTCGTCGAGCAGGTCGGTGACCGCTGGACCGCGCAGGGCCTTCCGATGGCGTGAGCCGCTGAAGTCCCGCGCGGGCGCGGGCGAGCAGCCCGCGCAAACCCGATCGCGCCCTGTCCGCGCACGTGCCGCGGTCCTACGATGACCGTGTGGAAATCGACGCGTGGGTATGGTGGTTGATCGCGGCGGCAGGACTCGGCATCGGGTTGGTGATCACCGCGATGCCCGAACTCGGCATGCTCGGGGTGGGCGCCGTCGCGGCCGCGGCGACCGACGGCATCTTCGGCGGGGGCGCCGTCGCTCAGGTCGTGGTCTTCACCGTCGTCTCCACCGCCCTCATCGCGGTGGTACGCCCCATCGCCAACCGGCACCGTGCCCAACGGCCCCAACTCGTCACCGGGGTGGACGCCTTGAAGGGCAGACAAGCCGTCGTCCTGGAACGCGTCGACGGATCGGGCGGACGCATCAAACTGGCCGGCGAGGTCTGGTCGGCCCGCGCCCTCGACAGCGGCCACGTCTTCGAAGTGGGCCAGCAGGTCGACGTCGTGGACATCGAAGGAGCCACGGCGATCGTCATGTGACCTCGCCCGACCCCAACGTGGCCGAACACCGCACCTGTTGTGCGACGGTCTGTCAGACTCGACCAGCAAGATCTTCAACAACCATAAGATCTGCACCAATAGGATCCGCGCAGCGCGGATCCACCGAAAGCGCCGAGGCGGAGAAGGGTACGGGGAGCGACGATGGAACCGGTCATCATCGTCCTGATCATTCTGGTGGTGTTGGTCTTCATCGCCCTGATCAAGACGATCCAGGTCATCCCACAGGCCAGCGCCGCCATCGTGGAGCGCTTCGGCCGCTACACGCGCACGCTGAACGCGGGCCTCAACATCGTCGTGCCGTTCATAGACACCATCCGCAACCGCATCGACCTGCGCGAACAGGTCGTGCCGTTCCCGCCGCAACCGGTGATCACCCAGGACAACCTGGTCGTCAACATCGACACGGTCATCTACTACCAGGTCACCGACGCGCGGGCCGCGACCTACGAGGTCGCCAGCTACATCCAGGCCATCGAGCAGCTGACCGTCACCACCCTGCGCAACATCATCGGTGGCATGGACCTGGAGCGCACCCTCACCTCGCGCGAGGAGATCAACGCGGCCCTGCGCGGTGTCCTCGACGAGGCCACCGGCAAGTGGGGCATCCGCGTCAACCGCGTCGAGCTCAAGGCGATCGAACCGCCCACCTCCATCCAGGACTCGATGGAGAAGCAGATGCGCGCCGACCGTGACAAGCGCGCCGCGATCCTCCAGGCCGAAGGTGTCCGGCAGTCCGAGATCCTGCGCGCCGAGGGCGAGAAGCAGTCCCAGATCCTGCGCGCCGAAGGTGAGGCCAAGGCCGCCGCGCTGCGCGCCGAGGGCGAGGCCCAGGCCGTGCGTACGGTCTTCGAGGCCATCCACGCCGGCGACCCGGACCAGAAGCTCCTCAGCTACCAGTACCTCCAGATGCTGCCGAAGATCGCCGAGGGCGACGCCAACAAGCTCTGGATCGTCCCCAGCGAGATCGGCGACGCCCTCAAGGGCCTGTCCGGCGCCATGGGCAACTTCGGCTCGGGCCTGGGTGGATCGGGCAACGGCACGGGTTCCGGCACGGAACGCAGGGAGAAGCCGTCGATCGACTGACGGAGTCAGGAGCAACCGGGCACCCCCCGCGCCCCCGTCATCGAGGGGCGCGGGGAACCGCGCGACAAGCCATACAACCTGCGGACGACGGAACAGGCCCGCGCCCGACGGCCTAGGCCGCGGCGGACACCAGCCACTCGGGCAGCGCCTCGTGGTCGTCCAGGGCCAGAGCCAGCAGCATCGCGTCCGCCGGCGTCGGCTCGAACGGCTCCCGCAGCAGCGGCATCCCCGCCTCGTCCGGCGTCCGATTCGCCTTGCGGTGGTTGTCCTCCGCGCACGAGGCCACCGTGTTCAGCCAGGTGTCCTGACCCCCCTGGGACCGCGGCAGCACGTGGTCCACGGTCGTCGCCCGACGCCCGCAGTACGCGCACCGGTGCCGGTCCCGCACCAGCACACCCCGCCGCGACCACGGCGCTTGTCTTCGGAACGGCACCCGTACGTATCGGCACAACCTGATGACCCGGGGCGCCGGTATGTCGACCGCGGCTCCGCGCATACGCAGTTCGGGGTGGGCCTGCTCGACGACGGCCTTGTCCTGAAGCACCAGAACGACGGCTCGGTTCAACGTCACCGTCGACAGCGGCTCGAAGCTCGCGTTCAGTACCAGCGTGTCCCGCATACCAGCCCACCTCCCGTGTGCACCGGCCCACCCCATGGCGGGCTGGGATCAACTCTGGCCGTGCACGCCGAGATGGACAACGCAATATCCGCTGCTCCATGGGGTCGAACCCCGTGTCCCCCTGGCGACAAAAATGCCCGCCTCCGATCACTCCCAGACCAGAGACGGGCAAACGTTCGGTGAACGTCAGGATTCCGCGGGCACCTCGTACTCACCGATGAGCTGGGCGCGACCCAGCGTGTGGAACCGCAGATTGAAACCCACGACTGCCGGACTGGCGTCCGCGTCCGGACCGAGCTTCTCCTGGTCCACGGCGTACACCGTGAACACATAGCGGTGCGGCCCGTCCCCGGGCGGCGGCGCGGCACCGCCGAAGTCCTTCGTGCCGTAGTCGTTGCGCGCGTGCACCGCGCCCTCCGGCAGGCCCTCGAACTTGCCGCTGCCCGCACCCTCCGGCAGCTCCGTCACCGAGACCGGGATGTCGAACAGGACCCAGTGCCAGAACCCGCTCCCCGTGGGGGCGTCCGGGTCGTAGCAGGTCACGGCGAAACTTTTGGTCTCGGCCGGGAACCCCGCCCACCGCAAGTGCGGGGAGACGTTGCCGGCCGCCTGGACCTGAGCGTCCTTGAGGGTCGCACCCTCCTGCACGTCCTCGCTCGTGACCGTGAACGACGGCACGGGCGGATGGAAGTCGTGGGGGAGCGGCCGCCTCTTGAGCTCGGTCACCTCGGTACCTCCTGATCGGATGGTTCAGTGGGCTTCGAGCCTAGAACCAGTTGCGCTTGCTGCCGACCTCGGACAGCCACTGGTTCAGGTAGGCCACCCAGTCGGTGCCCTGGTAGTCGTGCAGCCCCACCTGGAACGAGCGGAAGGTGTCGCTGCCCTCGCTGAACAGGCCCGGCTTCTTGTCCATCTCCAGCACGACGTCCATCGTCTGCGCGTCGGCCACGAAGCTCAACTCGACCTGGTTGAGTCCCCGGTACTGCTGCGGCGGCAGGAACTCGATCTCCTGGTAGAACGGCAGCTTCTGACGCGTGCCACGGATGTGACCGCGCTCCATGTCCGCGTTCTTGAAGCGGAAGCCCAGCTGGATGAAGGCGTCCAGGATCGCCTTCTGCGCCGGCAACGGGTGGACGTTGATCGGGTCCAGGTCACCGGAGTCCACCGCGCGCGCGATCTCCAGCTCGGTGGTCACACCGATGTGCATTCCGCGCAGCGGCTGACCGTCGATCGTCGTGATCGGCGTCTCCCACGGGATCTCCAGCCCGAACGGCACCGCGTGCACGGCGTTCGCCTGGAGCTCGAAGGCACCGCCGAGGCGCACCTTCGTGAACTCGATGTCCTGCTTGTACTCGGTGTCCTGCCCCTCGACCTCGACCTTGGCCTGCAGCCCGACGGACAGCGCCTCGATCCGCTGGTTCACCGACCCGCCCTGGATGCGCACCTCGCCCTGGACGACGCCACCCGGAACGACGTTGACCTCGGTCAGCACGGTCTCGACCGAGGCCCCACCGGCCCCCAGACTCGCGAGCAGCTTCTTGAACGGCATGTCTCTCCCTCGTTCACTACGTCTCTGATCACTACAAACGCGATCCGGCCGTGGCCGGTTCCGGGAACCCACCCTGGCAAGACGAACGTCCCGTGACCACCCCGTCCGCGCCCACCGTGTCCACTACCCTCGGACGGCATGATCGCGACCCCCGACCGTACGCCCCTGCCCCGGAAGTTCTTCGACCGGCCCGTACTGGAAGTGGCCCCCGACCTCCTCGGCCGCATCCTCGTACGCACGACGCCGGACGGTCCGATCGCGCTGCGCCTGACAGAGGTCGAGGCCTACGACGGCCCTAACGATCCCGGCTCCCACGCCTACCGCGGACGCACTCCCCGCAACGACGTGATGTTCGGTCCGCCCGGTCATGTGTACGTCTACTTCACCTACGGCATGTGGCACTGCATGAATCTGGTGTGCGGTCCCGAGGACACGGCGAGCGCCGTCCTGCTCCGCGCCGGCGAGATCGTCGAGGGCGCCGAGCTGGCCCGCGTACGTCGACTCTCGGCCCGCAATGACAAGGAACTGGCCAAAGGCCCGGCCCGTCTGGCCACGGCCCTGGAGGTGGACCGTGCCCTGGACGGCACCGACGCCTGTGCCTCCGGTGACACCCCCTTGCGCATGCTGAGCGGCACCCCGGCCCCCTCTGACCAGGTACGCAACGGCCCCCGCACCGGAGTGGCCGGTGACGGAGGCGACGGCGAGGCACACCCCTGGCGCTTCTGGATCGCCAACGACCCGACGGTGAGCCCGTATCGGGCCCATGTGCCGAGGCGCCGCCGAAGTTGACGCGCCCTGGGAAGGTGCGTAATGTAGCCCGAGCCGCTGAACCGGGTACTGCGATCGTCAGCAGCCGGAGCGGCCAAACCACTACTTCACGAGCACCCCTTCAGCGGGGTCGTTTCCGGTGTGTTCGCATGCCTGAATTCGAATCCGCAGCCCCCGATTATGAATCGGGCGGGGGAATCGGTTAACGTAGTGAATGTCGAAAGGCCGCGAGGCCGAAAGACAAACCCCGCCGACCGGGAATCGGATCGAGAAAAGATCTGATAGAGTCGGAAACGCAAGACCGAAGGGAAGCGCCCGGAGGAAAGCCGCGAGAGAGATTCTCGGGTGAGTACA